>NZ_SPKL01000003.1:0-19508 GCF_023127755.1 Pseudomonas sp. W2Aug9
ACAGGGCTTGGGTGGTCTGCGGTGTGGGTTGGTCGAACAGCCCGGCTGCCTGCAATTGCACCAACAGCACCTGGCACAATAGTGTCTGCAAAGGCTCCAGCATCAGCCCGCCACGCAATTGCAGCGAGCCACGACCTTCGACGGCCATGGCAAACAGCGCGAGCATGTTTGCCATCCGTTGTGTTTCGCAAGGCATCACGCTGATCAGTTGCCGCGGGCATTCCAATGCCAGCGGCGTGCGCGCCTCCCGCCCCGTCCCTGCAACGCGCAGCCATGGCCGAGACAACGCCAGGTCAACCACCTCCATTGCCGCCGACAAACCGATCAAGCCGGCGCCTGTTTTCTCACGTAGCACTTGCAGAGCAGGCGAACCGGCCAATGCGCCTGCGTCCGCCCAGTAACCCCAGTCGATAACGGCGACCGCACAAGGCAAGTGCTGCGCCAAATAGCCGCCCAGTTCATCGATGAAACAACACCCGGCTGCATAGTTGCTCTGATTGGGCGATCGCTCGAAGGCATTGATCGAGGAGAAAAACACCAGGAAATCCAAGGGCGGTCGTTGCAGCGCCTGCTCCAGCGCCGCGCCGGTAGCGACCTTTGCCGCCAGCACCTGGCTGAACTCCTCGCGGCTCATACGTTGAACACTCTTGCCCCGCATGACCATGGCTGCATGGATCACGCCATGCACCTGGGCGTGCTGGCCATGCACCCAGTCCAGAGCCTCGCGCAACGCTTGCGGATCGCCCGCATCGGCAGGCAGGTAAATCGGGGCCGGCCCTTCACTCGCCAGACGCTCGATGTCGGCGCGGATGTTTTCGTCCAGAGGTCGCCGGCCTATCCAGTACACCTGAGCCTGGTAATCGACGATCAGGCGTCGCGTCCAGGCCACACCGATCCCGCCGGCACCACCGATGATGATGTAGCACCCACCCTTTCGGTAGACCGGAGGCGCCGCGCAATAATTGACCTCCCGCAGCACCTGGCAATACCACTGACCTTCGCGCCACGCCCCGCTCGCGCCTACCGGCAGGGCAGCCAGTGGCGCAAGCGACGGTGAAGCCGCCATCGGCGCCAGGGGCAGGTCCACCACGCGGACCTGCCACGTTGGGCACTCGTTCGCCAGCGTGCCCGCCAGACCGTGCACGGGCGCATGCGTGGGGTCATGGCGCTCGCCCGGCAGCACCTGCAGTGCCTGGCGAGTCACCACCAGCAACTCCAGCGGGTGCTCGCGCACCTTCAGCATCAACAGCCCCTGGCACAGCGCGAACAGCGCCATTACCCCGTGTTCCTGCGCAGCAGTGGCAGCCTGTGCAGACCAGGCTTCGCCGCTCGGGATCGGGGCCAGCCAGATCAGGCGTTCGAAAGCGCCGGCATTGCCGAGCGCGTCCCGCCATTGCTCTGCCGACCAATCCGATTGGCCTGCCAGCACGCTGGCCTGGGTGCTGCCAGCTGACCAGGCCTGTGCCTGTGCCGGGTCGGCGCTGATAATCAACGTGCGGCGCTGTGCCTCTGCATGCCCTTCTTCAACAGGGTGCAGCACACGCCATTCGACGCTGTGGACCTTGGCCTTGGGCGATTGCTCTTGTTGGACTGGGGTGGCCTTGAGTACAAAATCTTTGGCCGTGGCGCAAACGCGTCCGTCCTCGGCGATCCATTCAATATTGAATCGGCACTGCTGCGCGCCCGTCGTGGCAGCGCTGACATGCACCCAGTAGCGCTCAGGCAACGGAGCCGACAGCTGCAACTGGCCGACCGAAAATCCCAGCCTGGCTTGCTCACCGGATTGACGTATGGCCAAAAGCACCGCTGCTTGAAAAGCCGCATCGACAGCGGCGGGAGAAAACGGCAGGTCATCGGCCGCACCCGCAGGCACCACGACCAACGCCAGCAACGATTGATCACCTTGCAGGTGGCTGTCCTGCAACACCCGGTATGTTGGCCCATATGCCATGCCGACGTTGCGTAATTGCTCATACAGCACCTCCCGCGTCAGCCAGGCGTCAGGGTGAGCCCGCCTCAACGCGTGCACGTCACGCCGCACCTCATCAGTCTGGCCGGGCGCCAGTGTGCCGCTGCACAACGGATGCACCAGGCCCTCGACGCGCACCTCGAAATCGGTTGCCCCGGCGCTTGCTGGTCGCAGGCTCACACGCAGCAGCGCACCCTGTAGCGGCACGTCCAGGGCCTGCAGCCACGCCACCTGGCTGGCGCACCAGCCCCCCGCCGGCAGCGCCCCCCAGGCGCGAGCCGCGACCGCCAGCGTCACAGCCCCGGCGACCCGATGCTGGTCGGCAATCACATGGTCACCAATCGACGGGTCATGCCGTTGCAGGTGGTACTCCAGTAGATCGGTCGGCGCGGTGGGCAACCAGAAGCGGTCACGGGCGAACGGGTAACTCGGCAGGCCCAGGTGGTGGCGCGTCTGGTCACTGAACAGCACGCTGAACTTCACCGGCACCGCGCAGCAATAATGCTCGGCCAGCGTTTGCAGGTGGGCCAGGTAGGCCGACGGCTCGTGTGCCAGCGTCGGCAGTGCCTTGATCAGGCGTGCGGCATCAAGTTGGCGCACCGCTGCGCCCTCCTCGTCCATCTCAGGTGCCTGGACCTCGGCCTGCGAGGCAGCCAGTAGTTGAGCAATCAGCGTGTCGCGATCACTGACCACCCAGGCCTGCCGGCAGGCCAGGTGTTCGCGGCCGGTGAGCAATGCCTGGCTGAGTTGCGCCAGGCTGGCAGATGCGCCGGCACCCTGCAGCCAGTCATGCAACGCGCTGCATTGGCGGCGCAAGCTGGCCGGTGTCTTGGCCGATAATGCGATGAGCCAGCCGGGACGGGCCGCCACGTCGACCTCGGCACACGCGGGAGGTTGTTCCAGGATAAGGTGACCGTTGGTCCCCCCGAATCCGAAGGAACTGACCCCTGCCCTGCGTACCCCTGACGCTGGTTCCCAAGGCTGCAGGCGGGTCACCGGGTAGAAGGGACTGCCTTGCAGGTCGATCCGCGAACTGAGTGCAGAAAAATGGCAAAGGGGAGCCAGTTGCCCGGCCTTGAACGAGAGCAAGACCTTGATCACCCCCGCGACGCCCGCCGCCGCCTCCAAATGGCCGATATTGGATTTGGCCGAGCCCACCCCACAGGTCTGCGGTTCGCTTGCCTGCGGGCAAAATGCCTGGCGCAGGCCTTGGATCTCGATAGGGTCACCCTTGGGGGTGCCGGTGCCATGGGCTTCGATATAACTGACACTCGACGCCGGAATGTGCGCATCCCCAAGCGCCTGCTCTATCACCTGCGCCTGTGCCGCAGAGCTGGGGTAGGTCAGCGTATGGGTCTTGCCACAGTGATTGACCGCGCTGCCCTTGATCACGCCGTGGATCGGATCACCGTCCGCCAGCGCCTTGGCCAGGGGCTTGAGCAGCAGCAAACCGGCGCCCTCGCTGCGCACATATCCGTCCGCCGCTTCATCAAAACTCTTGCAGGCCCCCGTGGGGGACAACATGCCGGTTTTCGCAAACGCGATATGCCGGGTTGGTGTCAGCAGCAGGTTGACCCCGCCAGCCAGGGCCAGCTCGGTTTCACCCAGACGCAGTGACTGCACGGCATGATGGATGGCACTCAGCGAACCGGAACAGGCGGTGTCCACCAGCACGCTGGGGCCGTGAAGGTCGTAGAAGTGCGAAATACGGTTGGCAATCACGGCCGCTGCGTTGCCCGTGGAGTGATGGGCATCGATGGGCAACCCGGCGCTTTCCAGCAGTTGCTTGTAGTCATAATTGAACGCGGCAACGAACACCCCGGTGCGCGAGCCGGCCAGCGCGGACGGCACCACGCCTGCGTCTTCAAGGCAGGCCCAGCTCAGCTCCAGCATGATGCGTTGCTGGGGGTCCATGATCCGCGCACTGGCAGGCGCGATGCCGAAGAAGCGTGCGTCGAACGCATCGACCGCATCGATGCACCCGGCGTGACGTGCGTGACTTCTATCGTCTTCACTCGTGGGGTCGCCCCAGAATGCTCGCCAATCCCAACGGCTCGCCGGAATCTCCGTGACGCTGTCCCGCGCGTTCGCCAGGTTCTCCCAAAACTGCTGGTAGTCGCCCGCGCCCGGTACCCGGCAGGCCATCCCGATGATCGCGATATCACCGGGGTGACGATGCTTGCCGGCCTCCGCGGCATCGCCGACGCCTCCCTCAGTGTGCGTGTGCCCGGCCAGACGACGAATCAAGGATGACAGTCGATTCTTCATGTCCGCACACTCCCGGCCATGCGTAAGGGGGCGCCCTCGTAGGCGGGCCGCCCCCCCGTCTGCGCCGGCGCTGCGGGCGTCAGCATGGCGCGCAAGCGGGTGTTCAAATAAGCGGCGGCGGCGTTCATCAGCCGCTCGGCCACGAGGTCGACGTGCCGGTTGCGCCAGTCCTCCAGGTCGGTACCCTTGACCCATTGGTTAAACGCGCCCATCGAGGGCCCGCAATGCACCTGGTAATCAACGCGCTGCGCCTCGCTGCCAGTCATGGCCAAGCGTGTGCTGTGAATGAAATACCAGCGGAACACCAGCGCCATTTTGTGCTTGGGGTTGCTAAGAGCCTTGTCGATTTCCTGCGGCGCAACCTTGCTGTAGTAGGCACGCGTTTCTTCGAAGACTTCATCAAAGCTACGCTTGAAGAAACTGTCCTGAATCTGCCGGGCGGTCTTTTCATCCAGCTCGTCCAGTGAGTCGTAACGACGCCACAGGTCGTAGAGTTTGTTGGCCCGTGCCGGGAAAAACACCCCGCGCTTGAGTACCTGTACCCTGGCACCCAGTTCGAACATGTCACCGGCAGGCGCGTAATCGGTGTCCTGCACGTTGATGTCCTGCAGCAGAGTCTTCACCACATCGCTGGTACCGGCCTCGGGCGTGCATTGGTTGATCGAACCGGTCACCACAAAGTCGGCCCCCAGCATGAAGGCCGCCGCCACAGACTCGGGTGAGCCGATGCCGCCTGCGGCCCCCACCCGTACCCGTTCGGTATACCCGGCAGCCTGGCATAGGCTGTCACGCAAACGGATGATCGTCGGCAGCAAGACCACGGTGACGCCCATGTCGGTATGCCCACCGGAATCGGCCTCTACGACCAGATCGTCCGCCATCGGCACCGACTGCGCCCACTGCGCCTGCTCGGGCGTCACCAGCCCTTGCGCAAGCAGCTTTTCCACCACCCGCGCAGGTGCCGGATCAAGAAACTGCTGGGCCACCTCCGGCCGCGAGACTTTGGCGACGATCCGGTGGCGCGCCTCGATCCGGTCACCCACCTTGATCAGGCCGCGCAGCCGGTACAGCGCCAGCGCCGGGGTGATTTGCATGAAGGCCGCGGCTTCTATCACCGTAACGCCTTTACGCATGAACAACTCGACCAGCTCGATTTCCTTGTGGGGGTTGGACAGGTTGCAGACCAGGTTCATGCCGAAAGCGCGCGGTTGGGTGCGTTGAGCGATTTCGACAATGGCCTGTTCGACCGCTGCGGTACTCAAGCCGCCCGCGCCGAAGAACGCCAGATACCCTGAGTTGACAAGCTTGACCACCAGTTCCACCGACGCGATGCCCTTGTACATGCCACCGGCCATATAGGCATACCGCAGGTTGTAGGCCTGGCGGAATGCGGCGCTCCCCAACCCCTCGGCTGTCAGCGCCAGGCCCGGCACGCCGTCGTCATGCCGCGCAGCCAAAGGCAGCGGTGCAACCACGGCAGATGCCACGACTGGCGGGGCTGGCGAACGGTTTTTTTCGATTTTCGCTTGCAGATTGGTCAATACATTGCCGGGGCCGATCTCCTTGAACTGGGTGATGCCGGCCTGCAGTAAATACTCGATGCTTTCGACCCACTGCACCGATGACGTCATTTGCCGCGCCAACTGGCTGGCGATAGCTTCCTGCTCATAAGGGCGTGCGTCGACATTGGCGATCACCGGCAGCGTCAGGGGCTTGAAGGTCACACGGGCCAGCTCAGCCGCAAACGCTTCTTGGGCGCCACGCATGTAGCGGGAGTGGAAAGGCGCGCTGACATTCAACGCGACACAAATACCCGAGGCGTCTTCAATCTGCGTACGCACGCTTTCCAGTGCGTCGAGCGGTCCGGCCAATACGGTCTGTTGCGGGGCATTGAAGTTGGCGAAATCCAGCTGTGTACTCCCAGCCTGGCGCAACACCTGTTTGATCGTCGCAAGATCCAGATTCAGCACAGCCGACATGCCGCCCCCGGTGGCCTCGGACATGAGTTCGCCGCGCCGCTTGACCAGGCGCAATCCGGTTTCGAAGTCATAGGCGCCGGCGGCAAACAAAGCGCAGAACTCGCCGAGGCTGTGCCCGAGCACATAGTCGGGGGGCGCGGCATCGCCAGCCTGAGCCAGGTACGACAGTACATTGACCACATACAGGGCAGGTTGGGTGAAGCGGGTCTGGCCAAGTTCGTTGCGCGGATCGTTTTCGCACAGCTCACGGATCGAGTAGCCCAGCACGCGATCGGCACAGGCCGTCAGTTCGGCAAAGCGTTCGAACAAGCCCTCACCCATTCCGCGAAACTGCGAGCCTTGCCCGGGAAACATGTACACCGTTTTGCTTTGTTTCATAGCCATGATCTCCGCGCTGACAACGCGCTGTGCCGAAGAAGTGATGCGCCGCTCGAAGGAGCGTGCCGAGGTATCGAAGGGACTCAGAATGAGGCTGTCGGTGGATGCCGAGTGGGCACTGCGACAGCGTTTGGCGAAATTGGCCATCGATCCGGACGGGCCGGCGTCGAGGTATTCATGGGGGCCCAGGCCTTCAAGGTATTCAATGGCGGGGGCCAACTGCAGTGTCGAGCGCACCACATGCCACAGGTGCTCGGGGGCGAACTGGCTGACGGGGCCGCCAAGGGTTGACGAGACATAGCCCATCCGCGGTGTGCGCAGTTGCAATGCCTGGCTGGTTTGAATGAATGCGTCGCGCAATGGATCCATGTGCGAAGAATGAAATGGGCGGTTCACATCAAGCCTCTGAAACACCACGTTGCGCCGCGCCAACTGCATTTCCGCCGCCGCCAATGCAGAGACTGTCCCGCTGATGACCAGATGTTGCGGATAGTTGATCGCCGCCAGCTCAACCTCGATGCCGTCGGCCTGCAATTGCTCGAACACGGCGATATCGGCCAGTACGGCGGTCATCCCTCCCGCCGGGCAATGCTCATGGAATAATCGAGCCTGACGAACCACAAAGCCCAACGCCTGCTCGGCGTCAAGCGCACCACTTACAGCCGCCGCAGCCACTTCTCCCAGGCTGGAGCCGAGTACATGGTCGGGGTATACACCGTGCTCGATCAGCGACTGCGCCAACGCATACTCGACCATGAAGATGGCCGGGTGCGTCACCAGAATGTCGTCCAGCGCCGCTGCCTGGGGCTGGTCGCCATACAACCCATCCAGCACCGAATACCCGCCGGTTTGTCGCACGACCTCATCCAGCGCGCGCATGTGCCGGCCAAACCCGGCGTGCCGCTCATACAGCGCCCGCCCCATGTGACGGTATTGCGACCCCTGTCCTGAAAACATAAAAACAATGGACACGCTGGTTTCTCCTATGAACTGCTCAAACCCGGGCACGGCCGCGCCCTTGAGGCGGAGCCTTGCCGCTCCACCTTCAGAATTCGCCTGCGCGTCGCCCTTGGGACTTACCACCCGGTGTATCAAGGTGCAGGCGTAGCGCACGCGCCAAGGTATGGACGTTGCCCGGGTTGAGCATCGACATATGGCCACCGTCCACCGTGGCCACATGGGGGCTCGCGGTCAGGTAGGCGCAATAGCGCGCCAGGGTGTGGGGAAGACTGCTTGCGCCGAGAATGCTTTGCGCCGCGATGATCACGCAGGTGTCGCCGGTGAAGGTGTGGGTGGGGCGATAGTCGACACTCATGGCGATCTGCGCCGCCAGCCATGCACCCGGACCCTGTGCGGGGCCCTGGTTGAGGCTGGCATCACGCATCAGCTCGCGTACCTGCTTGAGGGACACCACGGCGCCTTTGTCCTGGGCGTCCAGCAGGCGTGCGCAGAGCGGTGTATCACCCAGGAAGTAGCGCAACTGCGCGCTGGTCAACACCTCACCTTGAAGCTCTTGAGGCACATAGAAAAAGCTGTCGAGCATGAACAACTGCACCTGGCGTCCGCGTGCCTGGAGTTCAACCGCCACCTCGAAAGCCACGCTGGCCCCAAAAGAGTGTCCGAGCAAACGGACGACACCAGCGGGGCAGCGACGGGTGACGGTATGAACATGCGCAGCGACCATGCGCTGCATCGACAGATCTGGCGGTGCCTGCGTATCCAGCGGTGGGTACTCCAGCACCTGCAACTGCGCGACATCGCCAAGGGCCGCGGCCAATGCATGAAAAGACTGCGCGCCCGCACCCGCGGCGGGGAAACAGAAGAGCCCTTGCTCGCCAGCGTGATTGAGCAGCGTCACGACCGGGGCGGGCTCACGCAACGGCGACGCAGGCATGCGGCTGAGCGCGGACGCTGGCGAGTCCGCGCCCGCCAGCGAACGCCAATCCACGTCCAGGCCCTGGGACCACAGCTGCAATAACGGCAAGGTGCCGCCTTGATCCAGCCAGCCCTGCACTTGATCGGCCAGGCCTGGCAATGCCATGACGCGATTGAGCACACTGGCATCGACCTCGGCGTTACCCACTTGAGCGTAAGCGCTGTGCTCATCGGTTTGCAGATAGGCGCGCAACTGCTCGGCCAATGCCTCCAGGCTGACCACACTGAGCCCCAACCGTACGGGCATCAAGCCACTGCCGGCCTGGGTCACCCTGGCGAGGGTGTGCAGGTCCACGTCATGGTCGGCCTGGCCGTCGATCAGGTGCAACAAGTTGTCCGCCACCTGCCGTAACTGCGCCGCACTGCCGGCCGATAACAGCACCACGACCGGGCTTTGCCGGTCGGCCCGTTGCTCAGGCTCCGCCAGGGTAACCACGCGTTGAGGAGCCGGGCGCTCCTGCACCTGCGGCACCCGCAGCGAAGCCGGCTCTGCGCCATGGCGCTGCGCCTGTACCTGAGCCACCAAACCGGCCACGGTCGCATCTTCCAGAACACTCCCGGGGTCGAGTTCGACGCCGTAGGTACTGCTGATCTGTGCCAACAGTTGAGTCAGCAGTACCGAGTCGAAACCGAAGTCATGCAGATCGGTGTGCGGGTCGATATCGCCCGCGACGGTTTTCAACGATTGACACACCAATGCCACCAACTCATCGAGCAGCGCTGTATCAGCAATTACCCCACCGCCAGCGCTGGGCTGGCGCTCGATATCGGCACACGCCATCACCACCTGGATGTCGGCAATCGCGGTGGTCAATTCAACCACGTTGCCAAAAGCCTGGAACGTATCGGCGGCCAATTGGATATCGAAGCGTTCGTTGAGCAGCCCGGTCATTTGGACACTGCTCACCGAGTCCATCCCGTAGTCACTCCAGGGATCATCATCGCCGATGTCCTCCAAACGCACTTTGAGGGCCTCGGCGACCACTTCCCGCACGCCCTGGGCAACCTGCGCCCGGGTCAAGCCCGGTGCCGGCGGCTGCGATTCGGCCATCCGCGCCCCTTGCAGGTGCGCCGCCAGTGCTTGCAGCGTCGGATGCTCAAACAGCGCCGCGGTACCCAGTTCGAGTGTGTAGGTGCGATTGATGGCGGTTGCCAGCTCGGTCAGCATCACCGAGTCAAAGCCCATGTCCGCAAATGCCGTGGTGTCGTCGATCTCTTGCGCGTCGACTTTGAGGATCTGCCCGACCAGCCCACGCAAAGTATCGCTTGGGTCCACCTGACTGCGCGGTGCCACGGCAGCGGCAACCCCCACGCCAAGCCCGGCTACCAGTGCCTCGAAGGTGGCGCCCTGCCCTGGCAGTACCAACCAGCGTGCGCCGCCTTGGTGGATGATATGGCGCAGCACCTGTAGTCCCTGCGTCGTCGCCAAAGGCCGCAGGCCGGTTGCCTTGGTCATCGCGCCCATGTGCTCAGGGCTCAACTGCATGCCTCCGTCCTCCCACAGCGGCCAGTCGATCGCGATGGTATGGCCCTGTCGAGTGCCGTCAGCCACCTGTCGATTACGATATTCAGCGAATTGATCCATGAACGCGTTGGCGCAGGCATAGTCGCTTTGACCCGCATTACCCAAGGCACCCGCGATGGAGGCAAAGGCCAGGAAGAACTCCAGGGGCTGGTCTTGCGTCGCGCAGTCCAGGTTCCACAGGCCGTCAACCTTGGGCAGCAACACCTGGCGCAGGTGCTCGGCCGATTTGTTCCTGAGCAACCCATCCTGACGACAGCCGGCGATGTGCAGCACACCCGTGAGCGATCCCACGCGAGCTGATACTTCCTGCACAAGTGCGCGTAAAGCTGTCGCGTCCGCGAGGTCGGCCGTGCGATGCAACACCTGCGCGCCCAAGCTCTCGAGTTGCTCGATATGGGCCGCCATGTCGTCATCCGGCACTCCACGCCCCACCAGTACCAGGCTCACGCCCTCTGCTGCGCGGGCGATATCCAGCGCGATGCTGCGTGCCAGGGCGCCAGAAGCTCCCGTGAGCAGGTAAACCCCCGTAGGTTTCCACGGCGCGGCACCCGGCTCGGCCGGCAGTTGTTCGTCAGGCCGGCGCTGCCAGCTGGCGCTGAACAGTTGACCATCACGACGGTGCAGGGCGAGTTCCGCATCTGCGGTGCAGGCGCTCTGCAGCAGTGGCGGCAACGCATCGCCCGGCTGCAGGTGGAGCAGTTGCACCCGCAATGAAGTTTGCTCGCGGGCAAATGATCGCAGCAGCCCGAACAACCCGGCGAACAGGCCTGAGCTATCGTCGTCGGCGACGACCAGTTGCGCCAGGCAACCTTGCCCGTCGTGCGGTAATTGGCGCAGGTGCTCGCTCAATGCTTGCGCGGCCCGGCAGTAGCGCTCAGGCAATGTCAGCCCCTGATCATCGCCGGATTCGAGCAGTACGCATTGGGCTTGGGGAAAGTGCTCGGCAACCTGGGCGGCGTAAGCTTCGCTGCCCGGGCACAGGTAAATCCGGTGAGCGTGTGAAAGGCCGGCCCAAGCAGGTTCGACAAATGCCTCAAGGCCGGGTGTCATCAAGGCCAGGCTGGGCGGCGCAGGCGCTCGTGCCATGACCCGTGAGCGCAGGCCATGCAGATGCACACAGGGCTCGCCTTGAGCGTCGAACACCTCCACATCGAAGGCAAAGCTGCCACGACCGCCACCCGATGTGTGTGCAGTAAGCCTCACCCAGGCGGGTGTGCGCCTGGAACGGCCCAGAGTCAATTGCTCCAGGGAGAAAGGCACCTGGGGCCCTTGCGATGACTCACTGCCTGTGGTGAAACCCATGGCTGCCTGCAGTGCACTGTCGAGCAGACAAGGATGCAAGCGGAACTCATCACCCGGCTTGAGGAAGTCTGGCAAGCGCACATGCCCCAGCACTTGCTCGGCGCCGCCACGCAAGGCATGCAGGCCCTGATGGCCAGGGCCATATTCGATACCAACGGCGGCAAAATGGCGATAGAACTCGGTGGTCGACGCCGCGCCTTGCGCCAGCGCCGCGAGTGCGTTCACGTCCAGGTGGGCCAGGGGGGCGGGCTCTGCAGGCACCGACGCCTGGCCGCGGCAATAGACCTGGCGCACCGGTTCGCCCCCCGGCTCACGGGTAAGCCAGGCAAAGAACTCGAACTCCCAACCGCTGCCCTTACGAGCCTGTTCCACAGCCAGGGTAAGGGTGACTGGATCGTTAAAGCACTCGAAGGGGCGCACCCACAGGATGCTGTTCAGGGCCAGGTCGGCTTGCCCAGAAACCCGCGAAAGCGCCGCCAGCGCCATTTCGAGGTAGACCACGCCCGGCAGCACCTTGCGCCCGTTGACACGGTGGTGGTCGAGAAA
Organism: Pseudomonas sp. W2Aug9; assembly: GCF_023127755.1. Classification (NCBI taxonomy): domain Bacteria; kingdom Pseudomonadati; phylum Pseudomonadota; class Gammaproteobacteria; order Pseudomonadales; family Pseudomonadaceae; genus Pseudomonas; species Pseudomonas sp. W2Aug9. The sequence continues at coordinate 11,903 of NZ_SPKL01000003.1, forward strand.
AAATTCGTCGCCGCAAAACTGCGCTTCAAATTGCTGGCTGTCACCTGCCGTGATCTGTCGTGACAGCAGCGGATGCGGGCCGTCGCCGGGTGCAGCGAAGCGCCCGAGCACTGCAGTCTGCGGCGCAGGTGGCACCCAGCAGCGTTCCCGAACGAACGGGTACAGCGGCAGGCTGATTCGGGCCGGCTGGAACCCTTGATACAACTGCGCCCACTCGACCTGACCGCCGCTGACCCAGTGACGCATCACCGCCTGGTTATCGTCCATGGCCGGCGATTGCACTGGCACCGCCGTTTCGCCCGCACGCAGGCGTACCGGCTTGAGCGCCTGGCCGATGAGCACGTCGGGATGCTGGGCCCCGTCTGCCAACGCAACCAAGCGTTCCTTGAGCACCTGCACTGATTGGGCCGTGAACGCGGCCCGCGCGTCCAGGGCTTCGCGGCCCACCTGCAAGGTGTAGGCAAGATCATGCAAACCCGCCAGGTCGCAGGCCAGTGGCGTTTGCTCCAGGCGCCCCAGCAACAGCGCCGCTACCGCCTGCAGGCGCTCATGCGTGCGTGCCGACAGCACGATGAGGACGTCGCTCGGCAACGTCGGTACGTGGGTGTGGGCCTGCGCCTGGGGGGAATACTCCTCGACCACCAGGTGCGCGTTCGAACCGCCGGCACCAAATGACGAAATACCTGCACGGCGCGGTTGCACAGCATCGGCGGCGCCCTTGGGTAGCCAGGGCTCCAGGGTTTGTTGGACGTGAAACGGGCTGCCGGCAAAATCAATATTGCGATTGAGCTGCGTGGAGTGCAGCGACGGCACCAACTGGCGGTGCTTGAGCTGCAACAAGACCTTGGTCAGGCCGGCTATCCCCGCGGCGCTTTCACAATGGCCGATATTCGATTTGATCGAGCCGATGGCGCAGGTTTGCGGTTCAAAGCCGTCAGCTTCGAACACGGTGCGCAAACCTTCGATTTCGATCAGGTCGCCTAGGGCCGTGCCGGTGCCATGCGCTTCTATGTAGCTCAGGTCGCTGGACGCCAGGCCGGCCTGGTGCAACGCCGAACGCACGGCCACGGCCTGGGCCGACGATTTGGGCACGGTAAACCCGGTCGCCCGTCCGCCATGGTTGATTGAACTGCCCTTTATCACTGCATGGATACGGTCGCCGTCGGCGATGGCCTGGGGCAACGGTTTGAGCAACACGGCGCCCACGCCTTCGGCCGGCACATAGCCGTCGCCCCCTTGGCCAAAGGTCTTGCAGCAACCCACACTGGACGCGAAACGGCCCTGGGCATGCAGCAGGTACTTGTTGGGATGGATCGACACATTAACGCCACCGGCAATGGCGTACTCCGACTCGCCACTGCGCAGGCTCTGACACGCCAGGTGAATAGTGGTCAGCGAGGATGAGCACATGCTGTCGAGCGTGAGGCTGGGGCCGCGAAAATCACAGAAGAATGACACGCGGTTGGCGATGGAGGCAGGCAGTGCGGCGACCAGCGTCTGTGCGGTGCTGAAGGCGGTGTATTCGGTGTACTGAACGCCAACATAGACGCCAACCCGGCCTTTGGCGCTCAAGCTCTGGCGTGTGTAGCCGGCGTCCTCGAGCACGTGGTAGGCGCACTGCAGAAACAGGCGCTCCTGCGGGTCCATGATCTCGGCTTCACGCGGTGAAATGTTGAAAAAGCGCGGATCGAATTCATCGACTCCACGCAGGAAGCCGCCCCACTTGCTGTAGGTCTTGCCGGAGACACCCTTGGATGGGTCATAGATCGCGTCGTGGTCCCAACGTTGCGAAGGGACCGTGGTAATGCAATCGCGACCCAGCTTGAGGTTTTCCCAAAGCTCCTCGATATTTTCGGCCTGGGGATAGCGGCCCGCCAGCCCGATAATCGCAATGTCGAAAGCATGCGGGTGGGTATCCGACCCGGACGCATTGCCGGCATTCTCATTGCTGTCGAAGTCTTTGACCATGTTCAGTATCGACCCTTGGAGAATTCTTGAGGAATGGCCGCCAGGCGACCCCACATCATTCTCAACTTACAAGAATTCGATCCTGACCAAACCTATGAGCGGTTATAGGTTTGCCCACACGGCCAAGGTAGCCCGCCGGTTTCAGGCATCACTCACCCGTTGCAACAATGTCTGGCAGCGCAGCCCATCGGCATTGGCAGTCAACATCACCAGGCCGCCATGCACCTGCTGCGCACGCGCCTGGTAATCGCACAGGTTGATCAGCGAATCAGCGGAAAAACAATGCCCCACCCGCGTCACGTTATCCACATACAACTGTGTACCGCTCACCCCCTGCCGGCCTTCCTTGATCTTGAGCACTGGCAGGAACACGTTGCTGCACACCACCTGTTCCAGGTCCGCCGTATTAATCTGCTGGCGGTGCATAAACTGCTCATGCACCTCACGGAACAGCCGGGTGTCATCCTCCTTGGGGTCGTGTGCCAGCCCGGCATTTGACCTGGCCAGGCTGCCGAGCATCTCGAAGCCGCGGCGGCGCCCTGAAGTCACCAGGCAACTGGCAGCACCGTCACTGAACAACGCGTAATGCTGGAACCGGAAAGCTTCGTCTTCGATACGATTGGCCGAGACCACCAGCACATTGTCCAGCCCGGCCAATACCTGGGCGCGGGCGACCTCAAGGCCTGCCAACAGCATGGTGCAATCGCCCCATGTCACGCCCAGCGGGAAGGCGCGAGCCAGTTGCAGCTCGCGCAGCAGCGGCAGATAGTCCACCACCTGGCCCGACTCGAAATTGCTGCTGCACACCACCAGCGCATCAATGTCACAGCCCCGTAAGCCGCTGCTGGCCAATGTGCTGGCGACTGACTCAACCAGCAGTTCGCCGACCGAGCGTGTCGTACGCCAGTAGGTGCCCCAGCCAAACACACTGGCGAAATCGGGCATGCTGTGTTGCTTGCACACCGCCTCGAAAGAAGCCGCGTCGCGATAATCATGGGCCTGTTCACCCAAGACATAGGCGGTGGAGGCCAAATAGGCAGTTCTCATCGTTACTTACCTGCGACATTCAAAGTCATGTTGCTACCGCTGCGCCAACACGTCTTCGACCACTGCGCAAGCGCTGTCAGCCGCCAAGGCGCCACTCTGCACCTGGTTCAGGATCGTATCGAGCAAGTCATCGGAGCTGTGTACAACCTGCACCCGGCGATCGACCTCATCCGCCAGGGACTTGAGCGTGGGCCAGGTGTAGATCGCGTCGGCCGCTAGTTGAATGGAAAAGTGCCGGCTGACCCCGCGCATCCATTGTGTGCCTGTGACCGAGTCCATTCCCAGGTCCAGGAACTGCGCGCCACTGCGCAACTGCCCAGGGTCGAGAAACAACAGTTCACCCAGGCTTTGCTTGAGGTAGTCCTGGATCGACTCGCGTTGCGCACTTGCCTGCGCGCCAGGCTGCGGTGCCGATGCCACTGGCTCGCGCTGGACCGGCGCAGCCGTTGCTTGAGTTGGCTGAAGCTGGGTGCCCACCCATTGCGTAAAGGCCTTGAATACCGGATAGGTATAAATGCCGTCGGCGGGAATCTTCAACTGGTAGTGCTTGTTGATTTCACGGATCCATTGCGCGGCGATCACCGAGTCCAGACCCAACTCCAGGAAGCGGCTGCCGTCGCGTATTTGGCCTGGCTCGCAATACAGCATGGCCGCCAGGCTCTGGCGCAGGAACTGTGCACATTCGTCGTCGGCCACTGGGACGACCGGCGCCGCCTTGGCCGCTAAAGGCGCGGGTTGGCTGAGTATCCGCGGCGCGGGCGGCACGATGGGTGCGCTATCAGCCACAGGCAAAGTATCCAGTGCACGCAGGCGAATCTTGCCGCCCTGCGCCACGGACGCCACAGACTCAACCGAGACCGCCACCTCACTCGGCGCCCAATAACGTTGCCGGGCAAACGGGTACGTCGGCAGGCCAAGGCGCGCTGGACGGTGCGAGTGATACAGCGGTGACCAGTCAACCGCTTCGCCTTGCACCCAGCGACGCAGGATGCCCCCCAAGTCAGCCTGGTCGAACATCTGCCGAATGGCGGCGCAGGCTTGCTCACTGGGACGCGTCGCCAGGCTGTGCGCCTCGGGAAGGCAGCCGGACCACCAGGACGGCCCCTCTAGCGCGCCATCGATAAAGGCGCGCAGCTCACGCACCAGTTCGTCGCCCGAAGTGACCAACAGCGCCACCCGCCACTCCCAGGCCTCGCGCCCCACTTGCAGCGTGTAGGCCAGGGCTTGCAGGTCCGGCTCGCGATTGGCCGCAGCGTCCAACCACCAGTCCACGAGCTGCTGCGCCACCTCCAGCAAGGCTTCGCGAGAGCGTGCAGAGAGAACGATGGGTAACGGCGCAGTCACTGTCATCGCCGCGTGAGCAGCTTGGGCCAGCGGCGCCTCGCTGACGATCAGGTGAGCATTGGCCCCGCCGGCGCCAAAGGAGGAAATGGCAGCCATGCGCAGGCCCGGGACGCCATCGGAGCCGAGCGGGCGCTCCCAGGGTGCCAGCGTACGCTGCACACGAAAGGGGGTTTCGCTGAAGTCGATATTGGGATTGAGCGTTTCAGCGTGCAGTGAGCTCACCAGCAGTCCGTGCTTCATTTGCAGCAATACCTTGGTCAACCCGGCGATGCCCGCAGCGCTTTCGCAATGGCCGATATTGGACTTGACCGACCCCAAGGCGCAGAACTGCCGGTCCGGCGTGTAAGCCCGCCACGCACGGGACAGGCCGGCCACCTCGATCGGGTCGCCCAACACCGTACCCGTGCCGTGAGCTTCTACATAACCGATCTGCCGCGGCTGCACGTTCGCCTGGCGCAAGGCACGGCTGATCACCGCGGCCTGGGCTGCCGGATTAGGCACTGCATAACCGTTGGTTCGCCCGCCATGGTTGATGGCACTCCCGCGAATCACTCCATAAATACGGTCGCCATCGGCCTGGGCCTGATGCAGCGGTTTAAGCAGTACAGCCCCCACACCCTCACTGGGCACGTAACCGCTGCCACTGGCACCGAAGCTTTCACAGCGGCCACGTCGGGAGGCAAATTTGCCTGCCCCCAGCATGAGGAACTTGGCGGGGTGAATCGATACATTCACGCCTCCGGCCAGCGCTACTTGGCATTCGCCACTGTGCAGGCTCTGGCAGGCCAGGTGAATAGTCGTCAGTGAGGACGCACACATCGCATCGATGGCCATGCTTGGCCCATGGAAACCGTTGACGAACGAAACGCGATTGGCAATCGACGATGGGCTCATGGACAGCACCAGCGGCCGCCCCTCGGCAGTCTGTTGCGCCCCATACAGTTGGTACTCTTCGTACGTTACGCCGACGAATACACCGACCATGCCCTCGGCATCTTCGTGACGGGCGCTGGCTGCCAGGCCCTGGCGGGTATAACCGGCGTCTTCAATGGCCTCGTGAGCGGTCTGCAGGAACAAGCGCTCCTGGGGCTCCATGGCCATCGCTTCACGCGGCGAGATACCGAAAAACGCCGGATCAAATTCAGCCACTCCATCAATGAACCCGCCCCAGCGCGCGTAGGTCTTGCCCGGCGCGTCTTCATCAGCGCTGTAATAACGGGAGTGGTCCCAGCGCTCGGTGGGAATCTCACTGATACAGTCGCGCCCTTGGCTGAGTACCTGCCAAAACTCTTCCAGGGTGCGGGCCTGGGGATAGCGCCCGGCAAGGCCGATGATGGCGACGTCAAAGCGTTGCGACGTCTCCTTGGCGGATGCAGGCGATTGCGCGGCGTCGGCAGGCACGGGGTCGTGGCTGGCAATACCGGCCACCCGCGCCTCATCGGGGCCTGACGCCAGCGTGCCCGCTACGTCGGCGACCAGCGCCACCAACGTCGATGCATGCTCGCGACACAGGTATGCGGCCAAGGCGCGCAGCGTCGAATACTCAAAGAACAAGGTTTTGGGCAGCGCGCCGAATTGCGCCTCCAGCGCGGCGGTGATCGTCATGACCATCATCGAGTCCAGCCCGTAGCGCTCCAGCGGCTCATCACTGTCCAGACGATCCTCCGGCCATTGCACCACAGGGGATAGCACCCGTTTGAGCACTTGCAACGCATGCTCGAGCAGCACTTGCGCTGAGGCGGTGCCGGCCACGGCACGCGGCGCAGTGCCGGCGCGTGGCTGGGCAGGCAGGTGGGCCACCAAATCGTCGAGGCAACGCACTTGCCGATAAACCAATGGCGACACCTCAAGCCCGCATTCGCGCTCAAGTGCCTGGATCAATTGATTAAAGCGCGCCTGATCCAACCCATAGCTATCAAAGTCGTGGTCACCCTCAAGCTCGCTGGTCGCGATGCCGAGCACTTGCCCCGCCAACCTTTTCACCACGTCAAGCATGCGTGTATCAGCGGGCAGCGTCGCCTCGTTCGACAGCGGATGCAGACGCCGGCGCAGGCGCTGTTCATCCCCTTCTATCACCACGATTCGGCACGCATCACTGTCCATCACTTGATGAAACGCCGCAACGCCGTGTTCGCGACTCAACGGGATCATGCCCGACTCACGCTCCAGCAACGCACTGGCCTGTGCATCCAATTGCATCCCGCCGTCGCGCCACAGCCCCCAGGCAATCGAAACGGTTCGGCCTCGACGCTCGCCCATCTGGACCTGCTGGGTGCGCTGTTCGGCGAACCCATCCATGAAGCCGTTGGCCGCCGCGTAGAACGCCTGGCCCGGGTGCCCGACGGCTGCCGCGGCGGATGAAAACAGCACGAAACAGTCCAGGTCGCAGTGACGCGTCGCCTGATCGATCGACCAGGTACCGCCCACCTTGGCCGCCAGCACCCCATCGCCGTGTTGGTGTTTGAAATTACGCAAGAACTCATCGTGCAGCGTTCCTGCACAATGCAGCACACCATTGAGCGCACCGTACTGGGCTTGCACATCAGCCACGAGCCGTTCGGTAGCCGCCTCGTCACTGATATCGACTTGCTCATAGCTGACCTTGCCGCCCATGCGCCGCAGGGCATCCAGCCGATCCTGGCCGGCCTGGCCCAAGGGGGAGCGCCCCACCAGTACCACGGTTGCGCCTTCGACACGGCTGAGAATATCGGCGGCGAAACACTGCGCCAACCCGCCCATTCCCCCTGTCAGCAGATAGACACCCGCGTTCTTCCACCTACAGCGGTGCGTATCATCCAGTACTGTCGCCTGCGTCCACTGACGGGCATGACCACCTTGAGCGTCGAACCGCAACCACGGATGAACCTCCAGGGCCGCAGCCTGCTCCACGGCGTGCCGAACCTGCGTAAAAGTGAAGCTCTGGTCGATTTCAACCAACTGCGTTCGCAGCTTGCTGCTTTCAAGTTGCGCCGACCTCAGCAGCCCATGAATGCCACTCAGCCACGCAGACCGATTGACGGGTATTACCACTTGTACCGAGATAACTTCGTGCGCCGCATCGACAATGATCTGGCGCAAATGCTCAGCAATTTGCCCGACACAGTGCACGTAGCGCTCTGTCGGCAAGCCCTTTGGCGTCAGCACCTGCCACCCTGGATGATCCGACCGTTCTCCAGGCCACTCACACAGGATGACGTGGCGCCGCCGAGGCGGCGCCGCCGCCGGTGAGGCCTGCACCGGCTGCCAG
>NZ_SPKL01000004.1:0-85455 GCF_023127755.1 Pseudomonas sp. W2Aug9
ATCTGACGCCGGACCCGGTGAAGTTGGCGGGCGGGATCAACGCGTACCAGTACGTGCCCAATCCCACAGGGTGGGTGGATCCGCTGGGACTAAGCTGTAAAAAAACAAGCTGCCCTGAAGGGCCTTATAGCGTAATCGTTCCAGGAGGAGGTTTAGCCGCACATGAGGCGGCAGGAGGACATCTTATGGAAAAGCATGTCGGTAGAACGGATCAACAATTGCTTGACCGCTTGAGGCGGGAACCACATATCCCGGCAGCCTCTACTTTTCATGATCGCGCAACAGCTGAACTCGCCATTTCAAAGGTATTGGATAACAATCAAGACAAAATCAAAGACTTCCTACAAGGAAACAACCAGCAGATAGTCATCACTCAACCATCCCAAGAGCCAATAGGCACAAGTTTCAGAAAGAACACTACGACATCTGTACCCGGAAAAGAAATTTACTTAATTATTCGCAGAGACCAAAAAATGCATACTGGATATCGAATTCACACAGGCTTTCCAAACCCATGAACAAAGACTACCCCGAGCTACAGCAATTTCTTGCTGGGTACTTCAATCAAGATTGGGTTGATGATCACAAAAGCGCAAACGACGTAATTGATTTTTTTATCTCGGAATCGTCTGAAGATACGATAGTAATAGTGCTATTAGAGCTAGAAAAACTGGTATCAGCCAAAAAAACAGAGCAAGAGCTTCAAGACTTTTTACTCTCTGATATCGGCTGTTATTACTATTACCCTAATGAATGGAATGATGGGGAAACGTGGTTAAACCATGTTGCCTTAGCATTAAAGAACGCCATTAAATAATTTTCTGGCCGAGATACGGGGCTGCTAGGCAGCCCCGCGCGAGCAAGCTCGCTCGCCACAGGTTCAGAGATGCCTTTAGATCCCCGCCAACGCCAAATCCATCGCAAAGTAGGTAAAAATCAAATCCGCCCCCGCCCGCTTGATCGACCCCAATGTCTCGCGCACCACTCGATCCTCATCAATCGCCCCCGCCTGTGCGCCAAACTTGATCATCGCGTACTCACCGCTCACCTGATATGCCGCCACCGGCAGGCGTGACGCCTCGCGGATGTCGCGGATGATGTCGAGGTAAGCCCCGGCTGGCTTGACCATCAGCGCATCGGCACCTTCCTGTTCGTCCAGCAGCGATTCGCGCACGGCTTCGCGGCGGTTCATCGGGTTCATCTGGTAGCTTTTGCGGTCGCCCTTGAGGGCGCTGCCGCCCGCTTCGCGGAAGGGGCCGTAAAGGGCCGAGGCGAATTTGGTCGAGTAGGCCATGATCGGGATGTGGGTGAAACCGGCGTCGTCGAGGGCACGGCGGATGGCCTGGACCTGGCCGTCCATGGCGGCGGACGGAGCGATCACGTCGGCGCCGGCGCGGGCAGCGGCCACAGCTTGTTTGCCGAGGTTGACCAGGGTTGCGTCGTTGTCGACATGGGCACCGTGCATCACGCCGCAATGGCCGTGGTTGGTGTATTCGCAGAAGCAGGTGTCGGACATCACAATCATTTCCGGCACTGCGTCCTTGATGATCGAGGACATGCGCGAAACCAGGCCGCGCTCTTTCCAGGTATCGCTGCCGTTGGCGTCGAGGTGGTGGGACACGCCGAAGGTCATTACCGACTTGATGCCGGCACGGGCGTAACGCTCGATCTCGCCGGCCAGTTTCTTCTCCGGGATACGCAGCACGCCCGGCATACTGGTAATCGGTACGAAATCGTCAATTTCTTCTTCAACGAAGATCGGCAACACCAGGTCGTTAAGGGTGAATTCGCTTTCCTGGAACAAGCCACGCAGTTGCGGGGAGCGGCGCAGGCGACGTGGGCGGGCTTGGGGGAACTGACTGGTCATGGCTTTCCTGAAAAATGGCTGAAATCTTTGGGGCCAAAGCTTATGCCCCCAAGTCCCGGCAACACAAATGCCAAGGGGCCAATAGTGTATTGCCAGGCGCGTAACAATTTATTGATCTAGAGCTGTAGCTGCCCTTGGATACACAGCGCTACGGCGCCGCCGACCCACACCTCATCGCCCTGGCGCTCGATGTGAATACGCCCTGCTCGCCCCATCGCCGTGCCTTGGCTGACCACATAACGGCTGGGCGCCAAGCCCTCGGCGAGCAGCCATTGGGCAACACCTGCGTTCAAACTGCCGGTGGCCGGGTCTTCAGGGGCGCCGTCGCCAGCGATAAAGGCGCGCACTTCAAATTGCGCGTCTACCGCGTCACGCACCGGATCACAGGGAGCGATCACCCCCACGGCCAGGCCCAGCAGTTGCGCATAGTCCGGTTGCAACGCGAGCACCGCGTCACGATCAGCCAGCATCACCGCCAGCCACCCGGCACCATTGTCGACCCACTGGCTGCGCACAATCGCCTCGGGCGCCAGCTTCAATGCCAGACGCACGCGTTCCAGCAACGGAGCCTCCACGGCCCCTGCACGCAACAACGGCGGCGCGATAAACGCCAGTTCATCACCTTGGCGGCGGATGCGCACCAGACCGATTTCGCACTCCTGAACAATCTCCTCGCCTCGGGGTACGCCACCGGCCTGCAACCAGGCGTGGCAACTGCCCAACGTCGGGTGGCCGGCAAACGGCAGTTCCGTGAGGGTGGTGAAAATGCGTACGCGGTAGTCGGCCCGTGGATCCCTGGGTGTCAGCAAAAACGTGGTTTCGCTGAGATTGGTCCAGTTGGCAAAGTCGGCCATCTGTTGGTCAGTGAGGCTATCGGCGCCGAGCACCACGGCCAACGGGTTACCTTTAAGCGGTACGCGGCTGAATACATCCAGTTGTTGGAACTCGAAAGTCGGCATGCTTCAGCTCGGAATATTCAGGCCACGGATGACCGCCGGACGTGCGACAAAGCCGTCCAATGCGCGCAGTACGTTAGGGAAATCGGCAATGCCCACCAGGTCGCCGGATTCGTAGAAACCGATCAGGTTGCGAATCCAGGGGAAAGTGGCGATGTCGGCAATGCTGTACTCGTCCCCCATGATCCAGGTGCGACCCAGCAGGCGTTTTTCCAGAACGCCCAGCAAGCGCCGGGCTTCAGCGGCGTAGCGGTCACGCGGGCGCTTGTCTTCATAAGCCTTGCCGGCGAACTTGTTGAAGAACCCCACCTGGCCGAACATCGGGCCGATCCCGGCCATCTGGAACATCAGCCACTGCAGGGTTTCATAGCGGGTGGCCGGGTCTTCGGAAAGCAACTGGCTGGTCTTTTCCGCCAGGTAGATCAGGATCGCGCCGGACTCGAACAGCGCCAGCGGCTGCACGCTCGGGCCGTTAGGATCAATGATCGCGGGGATCTTGTTGTTGGGGTTCAGGGACATGAACTCCGGGGACATCTGATCCTGAGTGTCGAAACTGACCTTGTGCGCTTCATAGGGCAGCCCCAGTTCTTCGAGCATGATCGACACCTTGACGCCGTTGGGCGTGGGCAACGAATACAACTGCAGGCGATCCGGGTGCTGGGCAGGCCATTTGCTGTTGATCGGGAAAGCGGCGAGTGCGTTCATCGAGAACCCCCTGGACGGAAAGCCCTCATGATAGTCATCTGCCCGCCACCGTGCATGGGTCATCGTTGCGCAACATTTGCCCACTAGTATCCCCTCTGGGCGAACCAAAACGCCCGATTGCACTCTTAAGAGCGCCCGAAGGGTAAATGGAGGCACCTTGCTATATCGACAGGGAATACCGCAGGACGCTTGCCGCGTCACTGGGGCCGGGCCTGTCCGCCTTAACCCGACGCACGAAGACTCGAACCTATAATGAAGATCAAGCCTCTGCGCCTTGTGCAACGATTCAAACGTTATTCATACATGATGTTGCCGCTGCTGCTGGTCAGCGCGGCCATCGTCACCGCTCTCGACGCCCGTGAAAGCCGTGCCCAACCCGTGGACGGCGTGCAAACCCTGGTATTCCTGCGCCACGGCGAAAAACCGGCCGGTGGCCTGGGCCAGCTCAATTGCCAGGGCCTGAACCGTGCCATGAACCTGGCTACTGTCCTGCCGGAGAAGTTTGGCAAGGCCAACTACGTGTTTGCCGCCAACCCGACACGCAATGTCGAGGAAGGCGAACTGGACAATTCCTACAGCTACATTCGCCCACTGATTACCATCAGCCCCAGCGCGATCAAGCTTGGCCTACCGGTGAACATCGAATTCTCAGCGAATGACACCAGCGCCCTGGCCGAAGAACTGGTCGAGGACAAGTACCGCAACGCGACGATCTACACGGCCTGGTCCCATGGTTATCTGCCGGAGCTGATCAACAAAGTCGCCAGCGAAGCGTCCGGAGAAAAGCACACCCTCACCGATGACTGGTCTGGCAATGACTATGACTCCCTGTACGTATTGACGCTGACCTGGCACAACGGCAAGGCCTCGCTGCTCAGTCGCAACTATAAGCAGGGGCTGAATAACGGCGATGAAACCTGCCCGGATCCGACCCAGGTCAGTGCAGATATCTGAAGCGTGAGCCGCAGGGGCGTATGATGCCCGGCTATCGACTCACCTGCGGATCCTCTTCATGTCCAACCTCGCGTCCTCCCAGCCCAATCGGGGCTGGTCGTTCTGGTACAAGCCTGCCCTGTTTCTGCTGGTGGCCTGCATCGGCCTCTACTATGTGAAATGGTCGCCCTACTACCTCAAGGCGTTTGTAGCGGCGGACAACCACAGCATTGGCGCCTCGATTCTCAATGACCAGCAAAGCTCGCCCCTGACAGCGGCGCTGGCCTACGCCCAAGTGTATTTCCTGGCGATCTGGAAAGCCGCAGTGCTGGCGGTGATCCTCGGTTCATTACTGCAAGTACTGATCCCTCGCGACTGGCTGCTGCGCCTGTTTGGCCGCGCCGGGCTGGGCTCGACCCTGCGCGGCGGGCTATTTGCCTTGCCGGGAATGATGTGCAGTTGCTGTGCAGCGCCAGTGGCGGCGGGCATGCGCCGTCAGCAGGTGTCGGTGGGCGCGGCGCTGGCGTTCTGGATTGCCAACCCGGTGTTGAACCCGGCCACGCTGGTGTTCATGGGGTTTGTGCTGGGCTGGGACTTTACCGCGCTGCGGCTGGTGGCCGGGATTGTGTTGGTGGTGGGGGTGTCTCTGGTAGCGCAGCGTATCGCGCGCCCTGATCAAGTGCCGGAAGCGGCGCTGGAGGCTGTCGCCGAAGTAAGCACCCTGGAGTCGCAACCCTTCCTGAGCCGTTGGTTGCGCACCTTGTGGCAACTGTTCTGGAGCACCATCCCGGTGTACATTCTGGCGGTATTGATCCTCGGTGCAGCAAGGGTGTGGCTGTTCCCCCATGTGGACGGGGCGATGGCCAACAGCCTGGTGTGGCTGGTGCCGCTGGCGATCGTCGGTACGTTATTCGTGATTCCTACAGCGGCAGAAATACCCATCGTACAAACCATGATGACCCTGGGCATGGGCACCGGCCCGGCCGTTGCCCTGCTGATGACCCTGCCGAGCGTGAGCCTGCCGTCGCTGCTGATGCTGCGCAAGGATTTCGATGCACGGGTACTGGTGACGGTGGCCGGGTTGACCATGCTGGTGGGAGTGGTGTGTGGGTTGATTGGGGCGGTGATTCTTTAGATTTTCAGTGGGGCTGATGGCCTCATCGCAGGCAAGCCAGCTCCCACCTTTGTATGTATTCACACTTCAAAAGGTGGGAGCTGGCTTGCCTGCGATGGCGTCCGAAAGATCACCCCACCCGAGCTGCTCGTTCACGCAAATATTCCACCACCGCCTCTTGCTCCCCGGCAAACTCGATCCGCGCGCCTTTGCTCTCGCGCTGGAACGCATACATCGGGTCGTAATACTCGCGCAACAAGCCTTCGATCCACACGCGGTGCAGGTCCACTGCACCGCTGCGCGCCTGTTCTGCCAGGGCGTCCTGCAAAATCGCCTGCAGCCGCTGGAAACGTTCACCGCCCAGACGCTTGTGAATATTGGCCAGGCTTTGGGTCAGGCGCTCGGCAAATAATAGCTGGCCGCGTTCACCAAACACGTCAATGAACTCGGCGCACAGGTCGACCACGTAATCCTTCAGGATGCGCTCGACGCGGCCCTCAACGCTGTCTTCCAGCCACACCATCGCAAACGTCTGCATCCCCTTGTGCAATGGCAGTGGCAGCGCACAGCTGCCGATCATGCGGCTCTCGTCTTCGACCACGAACTGGCCAATGCCCGCTGCGCGTTTCTTCAACAGGTCCACCGCCAGGCGGTTCTCGAAGTCGATATTGGACGGTTGCGCGGTGGCACGCTTGCCGAAGCTGGAACCCCGATGGTTGGCATGGCCCTCCAGGTCCAGGGCGTTGCGCAGTTGACCCAATACCTCGGTCTTGCCGGTACCGGTCATACCGCCAAGCAGCACGAAATCGCATTCAGCGGTCGTCTGTTCCAGGGTCTCCAGCAGGAACGTACGCATTGCCTTGTAGCCACCGCCGACACGCGGATACTCGATGCCCGCTTCGGTTTTCAACCATTGCTGCACGATCTGCGAACGCAGCCCACCACGAAAGCAGTACAGGTAGCCATCCGGATTAGCCTGGGCAAACTGCGCCCATTGCTCGATGCGCTCGGCCTTGATCGATCCAGAGACCAGCTCATGGCCCAGGACGATTGCAGCTTGCTGGCCTTGCTGCTTGTAACAGGTGCCCACCCGCTGGCGCTCGTCGTCGGTCATCAGCGGCAGGTTGACCACGCCGGGGAACGCGCCCTTGACGAATTCGACCGGCGCGCGGGTATCCATCATCGGCCTGTCATTAAGGAAGATGTCGCGGTAATCGGTGATGTCAGTTGCCATCAAATCACCTCTACCGCGTTGGTCTGTCGCTCAAGCAGTTCGCCGATTGGCTCAAGGTTCAGGCCCAGTTCGGCGGCTACCGCGTGAAACTCGCTATCGCCTTCGGGGGTGACGGCGATCAGCAGGCCACCGCTGGTCTGTGGGTCGCACAGTACGCGCTTGTGCAACTCCTGCACGCGCCCGAGCTTGCTGGCGTAGCTCTCGAAGTTGCGCAAGGTGCCGCCCGGCACGCAGCCCTGGTCCAGGTAGTACTCAACCCCTGGCAGACGTGGGACTTTTGCATACTCGATGCGGGCCGTCAGGCCACTGCCGTCAGCCATTTCCACCAAGTGGCCGAGCAGGCCGAAACCGGTAACGTCTGTCATCGCAGTGACACCGGCCAACTTGCCGAAACGGCTGCCAGGCTTGTTGAGGGTGCACATCCAGTCACGGGCCAGGCCGACGTCGGCCTCGCGCAACTTGCCCTTCTTTTCGGCGGTGGTGAGGATACCGATGCCCAAAGGCTTGGTCAGGTACAGCTTGCAGCCGGCAGTGGCAGTGTCGTTGCGCTTCATGTGGCGCTTTTGCACGATCCCGGTAACGGCCAGGCCAAAGATCGGCTCCGGGGCGTCAATGGAATGCCCACCCGCCAGCGGGATACCGGCAGCGTCGCACACCGAACGGCCCCCGCGGATGACTTCGCGGGCAATCTCCGGCGCCAGCACGTTGACCGGCCAGCCAAGAATAGCGATGGCCATCAAGGGGTCGCCGCCCATGGCATAAATGTCGCTGATGGCATTGGTGGCAGCGATGCGGCCGAAGTCGAAGGGATCGTCGACTATCGGCATGAAAAAGTCCGTGGTGGAGACCACGCCGCGCTCGTCGTCAATGGCGTATACCGCCGCATCATCGCGTGAAGCGTTGCCCACCCACAGGTTGGGGTCCAGGTTCTGTGCGCCACTGCCGGCAAGGATCACCTCCAACACCTGGGGCGAAATCTTGCAGCCGCAACCCGCACCGTGGCTGTACTGGGTAAGGCGAATCGGCTCGTTCATGGAAGACCTCAAGCTATCAAGTGGGCCGATTCTAACAGACAGCAAAAGGCCGGCTGGGCTCTTGTGAGCGCAGCCGGCCTTTTGGGTCAGCGGTTACTCGCGGGCAGCGAGCAAACGCTTGTGGCGGTTACGCCGCGCGATGTTCAGGCATTCGATAGCCGCCGAGAACGCCATGGCCGCATACACGTAGCCTTTTGGCACGTGGGCGCCGAAGCCTTCGGCGATCAGCGTCATGCCGATCATGATCAAAAAGCCCAGGGCCAGCATCACCACGGTCGGGTTGTCATTGATGAACTTGGCCAACGGTTCGGCCGCCACCAGCATCACAATCACCGAGGTCACTACGGCAATGATCATGATCGGCAAGTGCTCGGTCATGCCCACGGCCGTGATGATGCTGTCGATGGAGAACACCAGGTCGAGCAACAGGATCTGCCCGATGGCCGCCGCGAAGCCGATGGCCACGGTGTTGCCAACCGTTGCTTTCTCTTCAGGCTCCGGGTCCATGCTGTGATGGATTTCGGTGGTTGCCTTCCACACCAGGAACAGGCCACCGGCGATCAGGATCATGTCCTTCCAGGAGAACGCCTGGCCGAACACTTCAAACACCGGCGCCGTCAACTGCACGATGAAGGCGATGGTGCTCAACAGGCCCAGGCGCAATACCAGCGCCATGCTGATACCGATGCGCCGCGCCTTGGCCCGGTGCTGCTCGGGTAGTTTGTTGGTGAGGATCGAGATAAAGATCAGGTTATCGATGCCCAGCACGATTTCCATGACGATCAAGGTAGCCAGTGCGACCCAGGCGGTGGGGCTGGCGGCCAGTTGTAAAAGGTAATCCATAGGTCAGTCCTGACGTGGTAGTGCTTGGAAATTAGGTTTCTTGGGTGTTCGATTCAGCGTCTTTTTCTTCCTGATCATCTTTCTTCTGCGGATTGATCAAGCCCTGGGTCGCTTCACTCAATGCCTGTTCGGCAGCCTTCTGGGTGTCATCGATCGCTTGCTTGGCCGATTCGCTGGCTTTGCCCAACACTTGCTGCGCGCTTTTCTCGACCTGATCACAACCGCCGACCATCACCAATGAAAGCGCAAGCAGCGACGCCGCGCCCAGGGAATTGAGTTTCATGCTGTATTCCTCATTAGAACCATTGGGTCCAAATAGTGGCCCCGCGATAGCGATGCATTCTATGCAGGTGAACAGTTCAGGAAAATTCGTATTTTTCTCGCGTATACTTCGATTTTTACGAAGTGTAGACCCCGATGCTCAATTATCGACAACTGCATTACTTCTGGGTGGTGGCCAAGACTGGGAGCATCGTGCGTGCCTGCGAACAGCTGAACCTCACGCCCCAGACCATCAGCGGGCAGATCAGCCTATTGGAGCAAACCTTTGGCATTGCTCTGTTTCAGCGGGTGGGGCGCCAGCTTGAGCTGACCGAAGCCGGGCGCCAGGCGCTGCCCTACGCCGAGCAGATGTTCCAGACGGGCAACGAACTTGAGACGATGCTGCGCGCCCAGCCCGATGAGCAACAGATCCCGTTCAGGGTCGGCGTGGCGGATGTGGTGCCAAAATCCATCGTCTACCGCCTGATCGCCCCCACCATGGAGCTGAGCGAACCGCTGCGCATCACCTGCCGCGAAGACAAACTCGAACGTTTACTCGCCGACCTGGCGATCCAGCGCCTGGACCTGGTGATTTCCGACAGCCCGATGCCGAGCCATCTGGATATCAAGGGCTACAGCCAGAAACTGGGGGAATGCGGCATCAGTTTTTTCGCCACCCAGGCGTTGGCTGACCAGCATGGCGGCGATTTCCCACAGTGTTTGCACGGTGCGCCGTTATTGATTCCGGGGGCAGAGACCGTAGTGCGCAGCCGGTTGCAGCGCTGGTTTGCCGAGCAGCAGATTCAACCGCGGATCATCGGTGAATTCGACGACAGTGCGTTGATGCAAGCGTTTGGGCAATCCGGCAGCGGAATCTTCATCGCCCCCAGCGTGATTGCCGATGAGGTGGTGCGCCAATACGGCGTGGCGCTGATCGGCCAGACCGACGCGGTGACCGAGTCGTTCTATGCGATCTCGGTGGAGCGCAAGGTCAAGCACCCCGGCATCGTGGCGATTACCGAAGGGGCAAGACGCGAGTTGTTTACCGCCCTGCCCTGAAAAAACTGCACGCCCCTTTGATCAGGCGCTGGCCGCGCGAGGTTTGGCGCTCATCAGCCACAGTGCGAGCAGGATCGACACCAGGATGAACCCTGAGGCGGCAAAGCCCAGGCTGCCCAGGCCCAGGGTGTCAATCACATGCCCACCCACCATTGCACCCAGGCCAATGCCGAGATTGGCCCCGGCGATATTCAGCGAGGCGGCAAACGCCGGCGCGTGGGGCGCCGCCTTCATCAATCGCACATGGCTGACCAGGAACATCGCCGCCTGGGTCACGCCCCATACCGCCATCGCTGCCGCCAGGCCAATGGTGGAATGAATCGCCGGCACCACTGCCACCATGCCCGCGATCATAAACCCGCAGAACACTATGGACGCAATCAAGGGGTGACGATCCACCGCGCGCCCGCCGAGGGAATTGCCGATCAGCCCGACCGCGCCGAAGCCCATCAGGCACCACCCCACCAGCGTGCCGTCGAACCCTGCCAAGCGCTCAAGGATATCCGCCAGGTAGGTATAGGCGGTGAACATGCCGCTGAAGACCAGGATCGACAGCAGGATGTGGCCCTGCATCACCGGGCTGCGCAGGATCTTGAATTGCGAGCGCAAGGTGACTTGCTCGTTCTTTGCCTGGGTCACCGGCAGGTAAATGAACAGCAATAACGCCTTGGCCAGGGCAATCACCGCAAGCACTGCAAAGGCGGTGCGCCAACCGAACATATCGGCAATCAGCGTGCCTACCGGAATCCCGAACACGGTGGCGCAGACGATGCCGAAGCCGATTTTTTCAATGGCACGCCCGGCGAATTCAGGGCCGACAATGTCCACCGCCGTTTCGCTGGCCAAGGCCCAAAACACCGGCAAGCCCAACGCCGGAATCAAGCGAGCCAGGGACATTATCCAAATATTGGGCGCCAATGCCGCCACGGTATTGGCCACCGCAAACATGATCAGGATGCTGATAAACAGACGCTTACGCTGGAACCGCGCGCAGTAGGCGGTCAGGAAGGGGCCGAACGCCGCCACGGTAAACGCGAAGAGCGTCACCAGCAGCCCGGCCTGGGACACACTGACATTCAGGTCCCGGGCGATCGAGGGCAACAAGCCGACGATCACGAATTCTGTGGTCAGCACGGTAAAACCGGCTGCCGACAGCAGCAAGATAGGGAACAACATGCAAACTCCAGAAACAGCGACATCAACGACAGCCCGAAGGGCTCGCTGATAGAGAGGAAAGATGAGAGGGGTGAATCTTAACAGAACATGTCGGGACTTGACCAAATCCGACGTAAACGGGTGACGGAATGCCGCAGCGAACGAGACGCGTCCTACAGCATGCTAGACTTCGCGCCTGCTTCCTACAGTACTTTCTGCCTGCAATGCTGTGCCCTACTAAAAAAACTAGAGACAACTCTTTATGACTGCTGCCCCTTCCCTGTTGCAACGTTTAATGCGCGTCAGCCTGGTCACACAAATTGTCATCGGCCTGATCGCCGGGATCGTGCTGGCCTTGCTGTTCCCCGAGGCCGCACGCGCCACGGGCTTTATCGGCAAGGTGTTTGTCACGGCGCTGAAGGCCGTTGCGCCGATCCTGGTGTTTGTGCTGGTCATGGCCTCGATTGCCAACCATAAGCATGGCCAGGAAACCCATATCCGCCCGATCCTGTTCCTGTACCTGCTCGGCACCTTTTCCGCCGCCGTGGTCGCAGTGGTCGCCAGCACGTTGTTCCCCTCCTCTCTGGTACTGGCCACCCATGACGCCACGGTGAGCGCTCCCGGCGGCATTGGCGAGGTACTGCAAAGCCTGTTGCTCAGTGTGGTGGATAACCCGGTCAGCGCACTGATGAATGCCAACTTCATCGGTATCCTGGCCTGGGCCATCGGCATGGGCGTTGCCATTCGCCATGCCGGTGAAACCACCCGCACGGTGCTGGACGACCTGTCCAACGGCGTGACCCTGATCGTACGCGTGGTCATCCGCTTCGCCCCGCTGGGCATCTTCGGCCTGGTGGCCTCGACCCTGGCCACCTCCGGTTTCGGCGCCTTGCTCGGCTATGCGCACCTGCTGGTGGTGTTAATCGGCTGCATGGTGTTCGTGGCGCTGGTGATCAATCCCGCCATCGTGTTCTGGAAACTGCGCCGCAACCCGTACCCATTGGTGCTGATGTGCCTGCGTGAAAGCGGTATTACTGCATTTTTCACCCGCAGCTCGGCGGCCAACATTCCGGTCAACCTGGCGTTGAGCAAGCGCCTGGGCCTGCATGAAGACACCTATTCGGTGTCGATCCCGCTCGGTGCCACCATTAATATGGCCGGTGCGGCAATCACCATCACCGTGCTAAGCCTGGCGGCCGTGCACACCCTCGGGATTGCCGTGGACCTGCCGACCGCGGTGCTGCTCAGCGTGGTCGCGGCCATTTGCGCCTGTGGGGCCTCCGGTGTAGCGGGCGGCTCGCTGCTGCTGATTCCACTGGCGTGCAGCCTGTTCGGCATTCCAAGTGAAATCGCCATGCAGGTGGTGGCCGTCGGTTTCATCATCGGCGTATTGCAGGATTCGGCGGAAACGGCGCTGAATTCGTCTACCGATGTGTTGTTTACAGCGGCGGCCTGCCTGGGCAAGGAAGAACAGGCAGCTTAAACGCCTCGCAAAAAAAGCCCGGTGCCGTTCAATCACGAACGACACCGGGCTTTTTTATGCTTGCCGGTTTAGAACGCGCCCATGTAATCGCGCTTGCCCACTTCCACACCGTTATGACGCAGCAGAGCGTAAGCGGTGGTGACGTGGAAGAAGAACTGCGGCAGGCCGTAGGTCAGCAGGTAGGACTGGCCGCTGAAGCGCTTCTCTTTCGGGGTGCCTGGGCGGGTGACGATCTCGATACCTTCCTTGCCGTCAATCTGCTCGGGCTTGATGGTGTCGACAAACGCCAGGACCTTGGCGATCAACGCTTGCAGGTCGGCGAAGGTGACTTCAGTGTCTTCGTATTTGGGCACTTCGATTTCGGCCAGGCGTGCCGACACGCCTTTGGCGAAGTCCACGGCGATCTGTACCTGGCGCACCAGTGGGAACATATCCGGGAACAGGCGCGCTTGCAGCAGGGCATTGGGCTCGATGTTCTTTGCAGTAGCGTGGGCTTCGGCTTTGTTCAGCACATCGCTCAATGCGTTGAGCATTTGCTTGAAGACTGGGATAGAAGCGGCGTACAGGGAAATAGTCATGTCAGTCTCACGATAATGGCAGGGTTGGAACCAGCGGCGATTATAGCCATGCCCGGCGCTTGTCTTTTATTTTTTGAGGATTACGCTGGTGACCTTCACTGCATAGGGAACGCGCGATGACCGCCGAACATGACACCGACACCCCTGAGCCGCGCCTGAACAGCACGGAAATCCGCATCCTCGGCTGCCTGATCGAAAAACAGGCGACCCACCCGGAAACCTACCCCCTGACGCTCAACGCTCTGGTGCTGGCCTGCAATCAGAAAACCAGCCGTGAGCCGGTGATGAACCTCAGCCAGGGCCAGGTCGGCCAAAGCCTGCGCGCGCTGGAGGGCCAAGGCTTTACCCGCCTGGTGATGGGTAGCCGTGCCGACCGCTGGGAACACCGTGTGGACAAGGCGTTGGAACTGGTGCCGGCCCAAGTGATCTTGACCGGGTTGCTGTTTCTGCGGGGGCCGCAGACGGTCAACGAGTTGCTGACCCGTAGCGGGCGTATGCATGACTTTGAAGATGCCGAGCAGGTCGTTCACCAGTTGGAACGCCTGATTGCCCGAGGGTTGGCGGTATTGGTGCCGCGCCAGGCGGGCCAGCGGGAAGATCGGTATACCCACGCGCTGGGGGATCCGGCGGATATTGAAGCGATCATGACCGCGCGAGGCAATCCAGTAGAGCGTAGCGCGGGGGCTGTTTCGGTGGAACGGATCGAAGAGCTGGAAGCGCGGATTGCCGCACTGGAAGAACGGCTGGCGCAGTTGGAACAGGCATAACGCAGATAAACATGTGGGAGCTGGCTTGCCTGCGATAGTGGTGCATCAGTTAAGAATCCATTGACTGACACACCTTATTCGCGAGCAAGCCCCACAGTGGATTTGTGTAAGTCTTTAGCTTCGGGCGAAGGCCACTGCCGCCTGGAACTGCTCCTGCGTTGGGCGCACGCCTGTATAAAGCACAAACTGCTCCAACGCCTGGATCGCGATCACTTCCAACCCGGTAATCACCCGCTTGCCCTTGGCACGCCCATGCACGATCAGGGGCGTTTCAGCCGGGATCGCCACCACATCAAAGACAGTCTCTGCCTGATCAATCGCACCCGCATCGAACGCCAATGCATCCGCCTCGGCCCCGCCTGTCATACCAATGGGCGTCACATTGATCAGCATTTGTGGACGCAGGTCGCCCAGGTCCGCCTGCCACTCATACCCCAGGTTGCTGGCCAATGCCCGGCCCGCCACCTCATTGCGCGCTACGATCACACCGCTGGCATAACCGCCATCACGCAAGGCGCTGGCCACCGCCTTGGCCATGCCGCCGCTGCCACGCAGGGCGAAGGTGGAATCTTTCGGCACGGCGTGCTTCTTCAGCAGTTGCTCGACAGCAATGTAATCGGTGTTGTAAGCCTTGAGATGACCGTTGGTGTTGACGATGGTGTTCAGCGAGTCAATGGCTTGAACCGAATCGTCGAGTTCGTCCACCAGCGCGATGGCCGCCTCCTTGAACGGCATGGAAACCCCACAACCCCGCACGCCCAAGGCTCGGATGCCACCGATCGCGCCGGCTAAATCCTGGCTGCTGAAGGCTTTATAGTAGAAATTCAGCCCCAGCTGTTCATACAGATGGTTATGAAAACGCAGGCCAAAGTTCCCAGGGCGCGCCGACAGCGACATGCACAGCTGGGTGTCCTTGTTGGGATGCATCTGCATGGGTAACTCCTTTAAGTAAGCAAATCGGTACAGACCTTACACAACCTTTACCTACTGGCCGTGCTGTTTTTTTGAAATACGTTGTCTTAAAAGTATCCCCGCGACAATCCTTGGGTCTATTGATTGCAGAC
Organism: Pseudomonas sp. W2Aug9; assembly: GCF_023127755.1. Lineage (NCBI taxonomy): Bacteria > Pseudomonadati > Pseudomonadota > Gammaproteobacteria > Pseudomonadales > Pseudomonadaceae > Pseudomonas > Pseudomonas sp. W2Aug9. Next base: position 15,054 of record NZ_SPKL01000004.1, read on the forward strand.
CACAAGCGCAGGGGCTAACCGAGGAATGACCATGATGCGTAAAATCCCCAGAATCGCCTTGCTTATCGGCGCACTCGCGATGGCCGGCCAAGCCTCCGCCCACGGTGGTGGTTGGGGTGGCCCGGCAGTGTTGGGTGCACTTGTGGGCGCGGCAGTCGTCGGCTCCGTGGTTGCCAGCCAGCCTCGTGAGGTCTATGTGCAACAGCCGGTGTATGTGCAACCGCAGCCAGTGTATGCCGCCCCACCGCCGGTCTATTACGCGCCGCCACCACCGGTGTACGTGCAGCAGCAGGTTTACTATCGCCCGGCGCCGGTCTACTACGGGCCTCCCCGTGGCTATTATGGCCCGCCTCGCGGCTACTACGGCCCTCCCCACGGCTACTACCGGCACGGTTGGTAAGTTTCAATTGACTTGAGTGGAACAGGCCTCGCCCACATGCGGGGCCTTTTTTTGCCTGGAACGTCCGGTTTAATCCTGCCAATGTCGCTATGACGACAATCCCACAGTACAAGAGTCGCATATCCTCTTGATCGGCCCAGGCGTGCGCTGTCATGGTTGCGTCATAAAACAGTCTCACTATCGACCCGGTCCACCAATAACAATTAAGGACGAACGAACATGCCCACCCAGAATCCGCACCGCACCGCCGGCCTCTGCACGTCCAGCAAGGTCTACAGCGCCTTGACCGAGCTCAAGCACCTTGAAGGCCATCGCAGCGCGAAGTTCCTGGCGCTGTTGGCTGAAAACCTGGTGCGCAAGGGGCTGCTCAGTGAACACGAAGTGGTGAACATGCTCGACCAGGTGGTGGATTAACGTCTGGCGTTGATGTCGACTATCGAGCCAGGTGATTTTTCCTGGATAGCGACACCCCTTAAGGTGGCCTCCATAGCGATTGGAGGTCCTTATGCCCACTGTTCAAATCATGTCTGTCATCGGTAGCGCCGTTCCCACCCCTCTGCGCAAGCTCGGCTTGCTTGCCTGCTGGTACGTGGTACGTGATGGCGAGCCTATCAGCGGCCCGCTCACTTCGTTGTCTGACGCCGAAACACAACGCCGGCTGGCGGCCGACTTCAGGCTCCAGGCCTGAGACCTAAGGCAAGGGCAACTTGACCCGCGGCTTGGTTTCGGCGAACAACGCCCAGCACGACATGAACAAGGCCGCCACCAGCGGCCCGATCACGAAGCCGTTGAGGCCAAACACCGACAAGCCGCCCAGGGTCGAGATCAGGATCAGGTAGTCCGGCATCTTGGTATCTTTGCCCACCAGGACCGGACGCAGCACGTTGTCCACCAGGCCAATCACGAATACGCCAAAAAGCCCCAGCACCACGCCTTGCCAGATGGCGCCGCTCAACAGGAAATAAACGGCCACTGGCGCCCAGACAATCCCTGCGCCCACCGCCGGCAGCAAGGACAGGAACGCCATCAGTACCGCCCAGAGCAACGCACTGGGGATATCCAGGAACCAGAAGATCAAACCACCCAGCGCACCCTGGGTCACGGCCACCAGTACGTTGCCCTTGACCGTGGCCCGCACCACCCGGTTGAACTTGAGTTGCAGGCGGCGCTTTTGCGGCTCGGCCAATGGCACCGCCGTGCGCACCTTGCGCACCAGCTCGGGGCCATCGCGCAGCAGGAAGAACAGCAGGTACAGCATGATGAAAAAGCTCACCAGGAAATCAAAGGTGCCCTGGCCGAAGCTGAACGCCTGGGAAGCGAAGAACTGACTGCCCTGCATCGCCCCCTTGACCACCTTTTCGCGCAGCCCTTCCAGGTTGCCCATGCCAAAGCGATCGAGCAGTTGCTGGAAGTACGGCGGCAGGAAGTTCTTGAATTGCTCGATATAACCGGCCACGTCGAGCTTGCCGCTTTCGACGTTTTTATACAGCGTGGCCCCCTCTTGAACCAGCAACGCACTGGTAATGATCACGGGCAGAATCGCGATCACCAGGCACACCATCAAAGTGGTCAGGGAGGTCAGGTTGCGGTTCCAACTGAAGCGCTGCTGCAGGCGGCGCTGCATCGGCGCGAAGATGATGCCGAGGATCACTGCCCAGAACACCGCGCCATAGAACGGCAGCAATATCCAGATAAAGGCGATGGTCACCAGCGCCAGCAATAGCAGCAGGGTTTTGAATTGCAGGTTGGTTTGATTCATGTCCGGTCCATATGAGAAAGCCGGGCCGGTGTCAGCCCTGTTGCTTAGTCCGCGGCGAAACCTGGGAGTGCCCTTGTTTATCGAACAAGCATAGATCGGCTTGTTTAGACCTGGGTCAATAAACTGTGACCGCCCGTGCACTACCCTCGCGCCTTTTTGCGACCCACGCCCATGCTTCCGATGATTGCCCCCGAACTGCTCGCTCCCGCCGGCACCCTGAAAAACATGCGCTACGCCTTCGCCTACGGTGCCGATGCGGTTTACGCCGGCCAGCCACGCTACAGCCTGCGCGTGCGCAACAACGAATTCGACCACGTCAACCTCGCCCTCGGCATCCAGGAAGCCCATGGGCAAGGCAAGCGTTTCTATGTGGTGGTGAACATTGCGCCACACAACGCCAAGCTCAAGACCTTCCTCAAGGACCTGGCGCCGGTGATCGCCATGGGCCCGGATGCGCTGATCATGTCCGACCCTGGGCTAATCATGCTGGTGCGCCAGCATTTCGCGCAGATGCCGATTCATCTGTCGGTACAAGCCAACACGGTGAACTGGGCCAGCGTGCAATTCTGGCAGCAGCAAGGCATTGGCCGGGTGATCCTGTCGCGGGAACTGTCCCTGGAAGAAATCGGCGAGATCCGCCAGCACGTACCGACCATGGAACTGGAGGTGTTCGTACATGGCGCCCTGTGCATGGCCTATTCCGGGCGCTGCCTGCTGTCGGGCTACATGAACAAGCGCGACGCCAACCAAGGCACCTGCACCAATGCCTGTCGCTGGAAATACCAGGCCACGCCGGCAGTGGAGAACGCGACCGGCGACATCGTCCAGCACCATCAGCCGACGCTGGGGGTCGGCACACCCACCGACCAGGTATTCCTGTTACAGGAAGCCAACCGTCCCGATGAGCAAATGCCGGCCTTTGAAGACGAACATGGCACGTACATCATGAACGCCAAAGACTTGCGCGCCGTGCAGCACGTGGAGCGCCTGGCGCAGATGGGCGTGCACTCATTGAAGATCGAGGGCCGCACCAAATCCCATTTCTATTGCGCACGCACCACCCAGGTGTATCGCCAGGCGATCGACGACGCGGTGGCCGGGCGCGCATTTGATCGCGGCTTGATGACCAATCTGGAGTCCCTGGCCCAGCGTGGCTACACCGAAGGTTTCCTGCGTCGGCATGTGCACGACGAATACCAGAACTACCAGAACGGCAGCTCGGTGTCCGAGCGCCAGCAGTTTGTTGGGGAATTGACCGGCGAACGTCGCGGGGAGTTGGCCGAGGTCAAGGTAAAGAATCGCTTTGCCGTGGGCGATCATCTGGAATTGATGACGCCCGCCGGCAACTTTCACTTTGACTTGGCCACCTTGCACAACGCCAAGGGGCAAGCCATTGAGGTGGCGCCGGGAGATGGGCACACAGTGTATGTGCCCTTGCCGGTCGAGATGGACCTGCGTTTTGGCCTACTGATGCGCGATTTGTAGAACCTCAGATCCTGAATTGACCGACCAATTGCCCCAACCGCTGGCCAAGGTCCGCGAGGCTGCGCGAGGTCTGGGCGCCGAGCTGGGTTTCATCCGCTACGCTGTCCACCGCCACGGCAATCTGATGCACGCTGCGGTTGATCTCTTCGGCCACAGCGGTCTGCTCTTCGGCGGCGCTGGCGATCTGCGCGTTCATCGAGTTAATGGTACCGATCAGCTGGGCCATGGTATCGAGGGACGCCCCGGCTTCGTTGGCTTGGGCCGAGGTGCCTTCGCCCGCATCGCTGGAGCGGCGCATCGCGTCAACGGCGGCTTCGGTGCCCTTTTGCAGGCGATCGATCATGCCCTGGATTTCCTGGGTGCTGCTTTGCGTACGGCTGGCCAGGGCGCGCACTTCATCGGCGACCACGGCAAACCCGCGGCCGGCCTCCCCGGCCCGCGCAGCCTCGATGGCCGCATTGAGCGCCAGCAGGTTGGTTTGTTCGGCAATCGAGCGAATCACACCGAGCACACTGACAATCGACGACACATCCTGCTGCAGGCTGTCCAGGGACACACCGCTGCTGCGGATATCGTTCACCAGCGCGTGAATCTGCGCGATGCTACCGTCCACCACGCGTTTGGCGGCCTGGCCCTCGGCGTCGGTCTGTTGCGCGGCGACCGCAGCGCCCTGGGCACTGCGCGCAACTTCATGGGCCGCGGACGACATCTGGTTGATCGCGGTGGCCACCTGGTCGGTCTCGTGACGCTGGCGTTCCATGGCCTGCTCGGAGCGCTGGGCCTGGTCGGACACCTGGCTCACCAGCCCGGTGAGCTGGGCGGTCATTTCGGTGATCTGGCGCACCAGGCCGTGGATTTTATCGACAAATCGGTTGAACGCGCCGGCCAGGTCGCCCAGTTCATCCTGGCTGGTGATGGCCAGGCGGCGGGTCAGGTCGCCTTCACCGGCAGCGATGTCGTCGAGGTTGGCTTTCATCAGGTTCAGCGGGCGCAGGATGGTATTGGCGACTAACATGCCCACCGCCGCAATCACCAGCAACACCACCACAGCCACGCCAAGGATGCTCAGCAGCACGCCTTGCATACGCTGCTCGACCTTGTCCTGGACCACCGCCACCTGGGCCTCGATGCCGTCCAGGTTCACAGAGGTGCCGATAACCATGTCCCATTTGGGCAGGTATTCGGTGTAGCCGAGCTTGGGTACCAGTTCGGTCTGGCCGGGTTGGGTCGAGCTGTATTGCAAGTAGTGGCTGCCGTCCTTGCCGACCTTGACCAGGTCGCGATTGACGTAGACACCGTTGGGGTCACGGTTGTCCTTGAAGCTTTTGCCTACGCCGTCCGGGCTGTTGCCCTTGAACAGGCGGATGGTTTCGGAGTCGTAGCCGAAGAAATAACCGTCTTTGCCGTAGCGGGTGTTGGACAGCAACTTGACCACCTGCGCCCGCGCCGTGCTATCGCCGGGAGCGGCTGCGTCGTAGAGCGGCTTGATGGTGGTCATGGCCACCTCGACATAGCCTTGCAAAGTGGCCTTGGCGTCGTCGAGCAGGCGCTGGCGGGTTTCATCCACTTCGTTGCGGGCCTGGCCCTGCAGAATCCACACGGTGGTGAGGCTGATGACCACGGCAAACAGCAACACCGGCACAACGGCAAGGGCCAGGACTTTGGCCTTCAAACTCAGACGCATGGCTTTTCTCTCTTGTTAGTGGCGACTTGAGAGGTTAACGGCCAGGTAAGTGATTTCTGTAGGAGCGAGCTTGTGTGGCGAGGGAGCAAGCTCCCTCGCCACCGTAGAGGTGCAGTGCTTGCGTCAGAGCGTCATCGCAGCCAGCCAGCCAAACGCCAGCAACGGGATGTTGTAGTGCAGGAAGGTCGGCACCACGGTGTCCCAGATATGGTGGTGCTGACCGTCGATATTCAGGCCGGAGGTGGGGCCGAGGGTGGAGTCCGAGGCGGGCGAGCCGGCATCGCCCAATGCACCGGCGGTGCCGACGATGCACACGATGGCCAACGGGCTGAAGCCCAGTTGTACGCACAGCGGCACGAAAATCGCGGCAAGGATCGGCACCGTGGAAAACGACGAGCCGATGCCCATGGTGACCAACAGCCCCACCAACAACATCAGCAACGCCCCTACCCCGCGGCTATGACCGATAAACGCCGCCGAGGCTTCCACCAGTGAGCGTACGTCACCGGTGGCCTTGAGCACTTCGGCAAAGCCCGACGAGGCGATCATGATGAAGCCGATCATCGCCATCATCTTCATGCCTTCGGTGAACAGGTCATCGGTGTCGCTCCAGCGCACGATGCCCGACACCGAGAAGATCAGGAACCCGGCCAGGGCGCCTATGATCATCGAGTCCAGCCACAACTGGATGATAAACGCCGAGGCGATCGCCAGGCCGGCCACCAGCAGGGTCAGAGGGTTGTACTGCACCGCCACTTGCTCGACACGCTCGATTTTCTTCAGATCGTACACGCGCTTTTTGCGGTAGCTGATCAGCACCGCCACCAGCAGGCCGACCACCATGCCCAGTGCCGGCAGGCCCATGGCATGAGTGACGTTGACCTGGCTGATATCCACGCCGCTCTTGGCCACGTTGGCCAACAGGATCTGGTTGAGGAAGATATTGCCGAAGCCCACCGGCAGGAACATGTACGGCGTGATCAGGCCGAAGGTCATCACGCAGGCAATCAGGCGGCGGTCCAGTTGCAGCTTGGTCAGCACGTACAAGAGCGGCGGTACCAGCAACGGAATGAACGCAATATGGATCGGCAGGATGTTCTGCGAGGCAATCGCCACCACCCACAACAGGCCGATCAACAGCCATTTGACATGGCTGCCGCCGCTGGCTTCCTGGCGGTCCACCAGCAGCAAGGCTTTGTCTGCCAGCGCATGGGCCAGGCCGGACTTGGCAATGGCCACCGCGAAAGCGCCCAGTAGTGCGTAAGACAAGGCGACGGTTGCACCACCGCCCAGACCGCCGTTGAAGGCTTTGAGCGTGGCGTCGATCCCCAGGCCACCGGTCAAGCCGCCCACCAGGGCACCAACGATGATGGCGATGACCACATGCACGCGGGACAGGCTGAGCACGAGCATGGTGCCGACCGCGGCGATGACTGCGTTAATCATGGTTACCTCAAGCAAAAACATAAAAGACAGGCATGCCCGCGCACGGCCCATGGGAACAGCTGCCGGCGTGCAGGCTTGAAAGAGGTCTTATTAGAGGGCGCGCACTTTGCAGCAGGCAGGCGCTCATGTCAAAAAACGACGCCGCTTTGAGGTTTAAATGGGGCGTTTGAATAAAGAACCACGGGCGCCGGCCGATAAACTGTTTCCATGTGCTTTCAGGTAAGGATGTCCCGATGTCGCTCAGGCAGCTCTCCATTCAATGGAAAATCACCCTGCTGGCGGGCCTGTGCCTGCTTGGGATCGTGACCCTGCTGGTGGGTCTGTCGCTGTATCGCATGGCGCAGAGCTCGGAGCAGGTCAAGGCGTCCAGCATGAAGATGCTCGACGAAGCCGCCCAGGCGCGCATTGAGGCCCAAGGTGAAGTGCAGGCGCTGGGCATTCGCCAGCAGTTCATGGATGCCTACCAATACGGCCATGGGTTTTCCCGCCAGGTACTGTTTTTGCGCGAACAGGCGGAGAAACGCTTTCTCGATGCCTTCGACACCCGTGAAGACCTGACCCGCCAGGTCAAGGCCGCCTTACAGGCCAACCCCGACCTGCTGGGTTTGTCCCTGGTATTCGAAGCCAATGCGCTGGATGGCAAAGACGAGCTATTCGCCAACCAGGCGGAACTGGGCAGTAATGACAAAGGCCGGTTCGCCCTGTATTGGTCGCAACCAACGCCGGGCAAGATCACCTCAATGGCGCTGCCTGAAAGCGACATGACCGACACCTCCATTAGCCCAAGCGGTGAAAAAGCCAACGCCTGGTTCACCTGCCCGCGCACGACCCTCAAGCCGTGTGTGATCGAACCCTATTTCTATGTGATCGACGGCCAGAACGTGCTGATGACCAGCATCGTGTTCCCGCTGATGGTCAATGGCAAAGTCATTGCGTCACTGTCGGTGGACATCAACCTCAACAGCTTGCAGGCCGTGAGCCAACAGGCCAGCCAGAAGCTGTACGACGGCCAGACCCAAGTCAGCATCCTCAGCCCCACCGGCTTGCTGGCCGGCTACAGCCCGGATGCCAGCAAACTCAGCCAGCGCCTGGAGCAGGTCGACACCGCCAGCGGTGCGCAGTTGGTCAGTGCCTTGGCCGACAGCACCCAGACCCACAGCCTGCGCACCGACCAGCAACTCAAGGTGCTGGCGCCGTTTGCGCCGATCCCAGGGGGCAAGTCGTGGGGCGTATTGCTGGATGTACCGGGAAAAGTTCTGGTAGCCCCCGCCGAGGCGCTGAAAACCCAGCTGGACGCTGACAATGCCAAGGGCACCCTGCTGGAACTGGGCCTGGGCCTGCTGGCCGCTGTGGTTGGCTTGGTGCTGGTGTGGCTGATGGCGCGCAGTGTGACTCGGCCGATCCTTGGCGTGGCGCATATGCTCGAAGACATCGCCAGCGGCGAAGGCGACCTGACCCGGCGCCTGGCTTACAGCAAACAGGACGAACTGGGCCAATTGGCTGGCTGGTTCAACCGTTTCCTCGACAAGCTGCAACCGATCATTGCCGAGGTAAAGCGCTCGGTGCAGGACGCCCGCGGCACCGCCGACCAGTCCGCCGAGATTGCTACGCAGACCAGTGCCGGCATGGAACAGCAGTATCGCCAGGTGGATCAGGTGGCCACCGCGTCCCATGAAATGAGTGCCACCGCCCAGGACGTCGCCCGCAGTGCCGCTCAGGCGGCCCAAGCTGCGAAGGATGCCGACCAGGCGACGCGCGAAGGCTTGACCGTCATAGACCGCACCACCGCCAACATTGGTGACCTGGCCGCCGATATGAGCACCGCCATGACCCAGGTGGAAGGCTTGGCCGCTAACAGCGAGAAGATCGGCTCGGTGCTCGAAGTGATTCGTGGCATCGCCGAGCAGACCAACCTGTTGGCGCTTAACGCCGCTATCGAAGCCGCCCGTGCCGGCGAGGCCGGGCGAGGTTTTGCGGTGGTCGCTGACGAAGTGCGCAACCTGGCACGACGCACCCAGGAGTCGGTGGAAGAAACCCGCCTGGTGATCGAACAATTGCAAAACGGTACTACCGACGTGGTCAGCTCCATGGGCAACAGCTATCGCCAGGCCCAAGGCAGCGTCGAACAAGTCGGCCAGGCCGTCACGGCCTTGCGCCAGATTGGCGACGCCGTCACGGTGATCAGCGACATGAACCTGCAAATCGCCAGCGCCGCCGAAGAGCAAAGCGCGGTGGCCGAAGAGATCAACAACAACGTGGCGACCATTCGCGATGTAACCGAGTCGCTGTCGGAACAGGCCAATGAATCGGCGCGGGTCAGCCAGGCGTTGAACAGCCTGGCCAACCAGCAGCAGGGGTTGATGGATCAGTTTCGGGTCTGAATGCAGCCAGGCTTTTCTGTGGGAGCCGGGCTTGCCCGCGATGCAACACCTCGGTATTTCAGGCAAACCGAGTCGATGCTATCGCAGGCAAGCCAGCTCCCACATTTTTGAACTGGGGTGGGTCAGTGCTAGCGGCGTGGTAGCTCGATCAATACCTTGAGCCCACCCAGCTCACTTTCCTGCAACTGCAACACCCCGCCCCACACCTCAACGATGTCCCGCACGATCCCCAATCCCAGGCCATGGCCGACCCTCTGCTCATCCAGGCGTGCGCCGCGACTGAATACCTGGTCGCGCTGGGCCTGAGGAATGCCCGGACCGTCGTCCTCCACCGCTAACACGTAGCCCCGGGGCGTCTCGCTGACGCTCAAGCGCACCTCGGCATCCGCCCACTTGCAGGCGTTGTCCAACAGGTTGCCCAGCAGTTCCAACAGGTCTTCACGGTCCCAGGGCAAATGCAGACCCGGCGCGACATGATAGGCGAGGTCCAAGTGCTCACCATGGATCATGCGCAGGGTGGCCAACAAACCGGGTAGTTCTTTTTCACAGTCAAACAGTGCACCCGGCAGCGCATCGCCCGCCAGGCGGGCACGGTTAAGCTCGCGATTGAGGCGCTGCTGCACCTGTTCCAACTGCTCGCGCAACAACTGGCTCAACTGCGGATGATCCTTGAGCGCATCACTGGAGGCTGCGCTCAACAGCACCGCCATAGGGGTTTTCAGCGCATGGCCCAGGTTGCCGAGGGCATTGCGTGAGCGCTTGAGGCTGTCTTCAGTGTGGGCCAGCAAATGGTTGATTTGCGCTACCAGCGGTTCCAGTTCCTGCGGCACCTGAGTGTCGAGTTGGGAGCGCTGGCCTTGCTGCAGTTGGGCGATCTGGTTGCGCGCCGTCTCCAGCGGGCGCAAGGCGCGACGCACGGTGACCCGTTGCAGCACCAGCACCAGCAGCAGCGCCACCACCCCCACCACCAGGCCCACCTGACGCATCAGGCGAAAGCTTTCCCGCACGGGTGTGTAGTCCTGCGCCACGCTGATGGAAATCAACTTGCCAAAGCGCTTGTAGTCCGAGCGCAACACCAACAACTGTTGACCTTCCGGGCCCAATTGCAGGTTGCCCTTGAGCCCCGCCTCCGGGAGCCTGGGCAGCTCCTGATCCCACAGTGAACGGGAGCGCCAATGGACATCGGCAAAGTCGATACGAAAATAATGCCCGGAGAACGGCCGCTGATAAGCCGGCGACAGGCGCTGTTCATCCAACTGGACGCCGTTGGGCCCGCGCACCAGCGCCACCAGCAGGTTCTCGCTGTCGTTGCGCAAGCCCGCCTCCAGGTAGCGCTGCAAGCCTGCTTCGAACAGCAAGAGGCTGGTCTGCGCCAGTACCACGCCGACGATCACCATCACGCTGATCAACCCCAGGCTCAGGCGCCGCTGGATCGACTTCATGCCGGGGTGGCGCCAAATCGGTAGCCCTGGCCGCGCCGGGTTTCGATGACGCTGCGCCCCAGTTTGCGGCGCAGATGGTTGACATGGACCTCCAGTACATTGGAGTCACGCTCGGTCTCGCCGTCATATAAATGCTCGGCCAGATGGCTTTTGGACAGAATCTGTTCGGGGTGCAGCATGAAATAGCGAAGCAAGCGAAATTCAGCGGCCGTCAGTTGGATCTCGGCGCCATCGCGCAGTACACACTGGCGACCTTCATCCAGATGCAGGCCGGCGGCTTGCAGCGTTGGCTGGTTGGCTTGGCCGTGGGAGCGGCGTAACAGCGCCTGGATGCGCAAGTACAGTTCTTCGGGGTGAAAGGGTTTGCTCAGGTAATCATCGGCTCCGGCCTTGAGCCCTTCGATACGCTCGGCCCAGGAATCGCGGGCGGTGAGGATCAGTACCGGGATGGCCAGCGCGGCGGCGCGCCATTGCGCCAGCACCTCAAGCCCGGGCAAGCCAGGCAGGCCAAGGTCGAGGATGATCAGGTCATACGGCTCGCTGCGCCCTTGATACACGGCGTCGCGGCCATCGGCCAGCCAGTCGACCGCATAGCCCTGGCGCTGCAGGCCGGCCAGCAGTTCGTCGGCCAGGGGTACGTTGTCTTCCACCAGAAGCAGGCGCATCAGTCTTCCTCATCTTTGATCAACACACCATTGGTCGCGTCCAGCTTGATCTCGCGTACCACGCCTTCGGTGGTCACCAATTCCACTTCATAGGCGTATTGCCCGTGTTTCTTTTCCAGCTCGGCCTCCAGCAGCCGCGAGCCGGGATAACGCGCCATGGCTTGGTGCAGCAGCTGTTCCAGCGGCAGAATCACGCCCTGCTGGCGCAGGGCCAGGGCTTCATCCTGGTTGAGGTCGCGGGCCGCCAGGCTGGAGCAAAAAATCATGAGCAACAGCGCCACTCGACTGCCGACGCGTAAATTTACCTTCATTACGTATCCTGATGATTCTTGAGAACCTGCCCGGTGAGCGCGTTCAATTCAACGTCCCATTCAATGCCGTCGGCATCTTGCAGCTCCACTTCGTAGACGTACTTGCCGTATTCCTCATCCAGGTCGGTGTCCAGTAGCGTCGAACCGGGGTGAAGGGCCAGGGCCGTGGCTTCCAATTGATCGAAAGCGACAATAGTAACAGTGGCGGGCACGATCAGTGGCTTGTCAGGGTCCGCCGCGGCGGCCTGGGTCGCCGTAACGATGATGATAGCGGCGGCGCCCAGAACAGTGAGGCGCTTCATGATAAGTCTCCGTTACATGATGTTTTCCTACGCCGGTCACGGTACCTGTCGCAACTTAACTGAAACTGAATTGCCACCATGGCAATTTCCAAGCGGACCGTTTTCCCCACTGCCAGCGAGATTTTCTATAATGCTCCGCTTGCCTCAACAGAGACCGGTATGACTGCCATCCATATCAAGTTCCCTGCCTTGACCCTCAAGGCAGGCAAACGTGCGTTCAGCCACATTCGCGAACAGGGACTTGCGCCTGCCGACGTGGGTATCCTCCCCGGTGCGGCCGGTGGCCCCAAGGCCCTGGGTATCCAAGGGCTGGACTTGGCGCTGTTCGGTGACTGGTTGCCGCGCGCACCAAGGGAACGCGCGCTGATCGGCGCCTCCATTGGTTCGTGGCGGTTTGCCAGCGCCTGCCTGCCCGACCCGGTGCAAGGCTTGCTGGACCTGGGCCGCTTGTATAACGAGCAGCGCTTTGCCAAGGGCGTGACCATGGCCGAAGTCAGTCAGAGCTGCCAACGGATGCTCGATGACCTGCTGGCCGGCCGTGATGCGCGGGTGCTGGACAACCCCGACTACCGGCTGAACATCATGGTGGTCAAGAGCCACGGGCTGCTTGCCGATGACCACCGTGGGCGGCTGGGGCTGGGCTTGTCGTCGGTAATTGCCGATAACCTGCGGGGCCGCGCCCGGCTGTCGCGGCATTTCGAGCGGCTGATCATCCACGACCCGCGCCAGGCGCCGCCGGTACATCCGCTCAAGGACTTTGCCTCGCGCTTCATCGACCTGGAACTGGGCAACCTGCGCCAGGCGCTACTGGCATCCGGCTCAATCCCCATGGTCATGCAAGGCGTGCGCGACCTGCCCGGCGCCGGGGCCGGCACCTACCGCGACGGCGGCCTGCTGGACTACCACCTCGACCTGCCCTATCACGGCGATGACATCGTGCTGTACCCGCACTTCACCGACCGAGTCATCCCCGGCTGGTTTGACAAGGGCCTGCCGTGGCGACGCAGCAACCCGCAAGGCTTGCAGGATGTATTGTTGCTGGCGCCATCCAGGGACTACCTGGCCCGCCTGCCCCACGGCAAACTGCCAGACCGCAGTGACTTCAAGCGCTTTATGGGCGACGACCCGAGCCGCAACAAATATTGGCAAACCGCGATGAGCGAGAGCCAGCGGCTGGGGGATGAGTTCCTGGCATTGGCAGATAACGGTAAATTGGGCGAACACTTGCAAGCCCTTTGACCCCATAGGGCCTGCTGGCGAGGGGCGGTATGCGCAAGGGTTGATCAAACTGTTAAACTCGCCGCCTGCCAGACACCTGAACGAGCTGAAAACACTGTGGAAATCTTCAAGGAATTTACATTCGAATCCGCCCACCGCCTGCCCCACGTACCGGAAGGCCATAAATGCGGGCGCCTGCATGGGCATTCGTTCAAGGTGGCCATCCACCTGAGCGGCGACCTGGATCCCCATACCGGCTGGATTCGCGACTTCTCGGAGATCAAGGCGATTTTCAAGCCGCTCTATGAGCGCCTCGACCACAACTACCTCAATGACATCCCCGGCCTGGAAAACCCCACCAGCGAAGTGCTGGCCAAGTGGATCTGGAATGAATTGAAACCTCTGCTGCCGGAGCTCAGTGCAATCCGCATCCATGAGACTTGCACCAGCGGCTGCATCTATCGCGGCGAGTAAGCGGTAGCGTGTTGGAAAAACCACCTGCGGGTGGTTTTTTTTGGAAATGCCTACAGGAGAACGTGATGGAAAACACCTGGCTGGCCCACGCCAAGCGCTTGCAGGCACTGGCTTCCACGGGGCTGCATTTCTGCACCGATGATTTCGAGCGCGAACGTCTGGAAGAAATTGCCCTGATCGCCCACACCATGCTGGCGCAATTGGGCAACGTGCCGCTGGAGCGTATCAACGGCCTGGTCTCGGATTTTGCCCAGAGATATTCGACGCCAATGATCGATGTACGCGGTGCAGTGATCGAAGGTGAGCGGATTTTGCTGGTACGGGAGTCGACGGATGGCTGCTGGGCATTACCGGGTGGTTATGCCGACATCGGTTTGTCGGCGGCCGAGAACATTGTCAAGGAAATCCGCGAAGAAGCCGGGCTGACGGTCACCGCAAGGACGTTATACAGCGTGACGCACAAAGCCAAGGGCTTGTACCGGCCGGATGTGAGGGATTTCTACAAGTTGTACTTCCTGTGTGACCGGGTGGACCAACTCGCGCCCATGGCAGGTTTTGAAACCACCGAAGTCGGTTTTTTCACACTGGATGATCTGCCGCCCCTGTCTCGCGGGCGCACGATTGAAAGTGATCTTGAGGCGGCCTTTGCGTTTCATCGGGGTGAGACCACGCAGACGCTGTTCGACTGAGCCAGTTTGGCTCACCGCTGCACTGCTTCTGCACCGGATTGGGCTGGGGTAACTTGAAGGGGCTTGCTTGCGCTAGCTGATATCTACCCGCCTCTGCGTTGGCACGCACGATGCAAACGAGCTGCGTCACTACTCAGGGAGCAGCCCCCATGACGCAGCAACCACCTGGCAACGATTACCCCCTCAGCGAAGTCCCCCTGCATGCGCGCAAAGGCCTTGCGTCCACGGCCATGGTGTTGCTGGGTTTTACCTTTTTTACCGCAACCATGTTTGCCGGCGGCAAGCTGGGGGTGGCGTTCAGTTTCATCGACATGCTCGGCGTCGTGGCCCTGGGTAACCTGTTGTTGGGTATCTATGCCGCAGGCCTGGGTTACATCGCGTTCAAGAGCGGCCTGAATTCGGTGTTGATGGGGCGTTTCTGTTTTGGCGAAGTGGGCAGCAAGCTCAGCGACTTGATCCTCGGTTTTACCCAGATCGGCTGGTATGCCTGGGGCACTGCCACGGCGGCCGTAGTATTGGGCAAATATTTCCAACTGAGCCCAGGCAGTGTGCTGGGGCTGATGATGGTGTTTGGCTTATTGTTCTGCGCCACCGCCTATGTGGGGTATCGCGGGCTGGAAATCCTGTCCTGGATCGCAGTGCCTGCAATGGGGTTATTGTTGATCCTGTCGATGTGGGTCGCCACGGTGAAGGTCGGCGGGCTACCGGGGCTGCTGGCGGTGGTGCCGACCGCAGAGCTGGACTTGTCCACGGCGATTACCCTGGTGTTCGGCACCTTCGTCAGCGGTGCGACCCAGGCCACCAACTGGACGCGGTTTTCGCGCTCGGCCAAGGTCGCGGTGCTGGCCAGCCTGATCGGCTTTTTTATCGGCAATGGCCTGATGGTGCTGATCGGCGCCTATGGCGCCATCGTCTATCAGCAACCGGATGTGGTAGAGGTTTTACTGCTGCAAGGTTTCGCCATGGCCGCGATGGCGATGTTGCTGCTCAATATCTGGAGCACCCAGGACAACACCATCTACAACTTCGCCGTCGCCGGTTGCAACCTGCTGCGCACCCAGCGCCGCAAAACGGTGACCCTGGCCGGTGCAGTAATCGGCACCCTGCTCGCCTTGCTTGGCATGTACGACCTGCTGGTGCCGTACCTGATCCTGCTGGGCACCGTGATCCCGCCCATTGGCGGGGTGATCATGGCGGACTTCTTCTATCGTTATGGGGGCCAATACCCGCGCCTGGCGGATGCTCGCCTGCCGGCATTCAACTGGCCGGGTCTGGTAGCGTATGGGGTGGGTACCGTACTGGCGTTCAATTCGCCATGGGTCGCGCCGCTGGTGGGAATTGTTGCCGCATCGCTGACCTACGTGTTGCTCAGCGCCATACTACGCATCATGACCGCCGGGGCATCGATATCGCCTTGAGGATCCGGCGGCTGCCTGCCTGATTGTTTTTAGCCAAGAGGAACTTGACCATGCACATCATCAATGCCCGCCTGCGCAACCGTGAAGGCTTGCATGATCTGCACCTGGAACACGGCCGGATCGCCAGTATTACTGCGCAAACCAGCGTTCCCACGCTCGCGGCCGGCGATCTGGACGCCGCCGGCAACCTGGTGATACCGCCTTTCGTCGAACCCCACATCCACCTTGATGCCACGCTCACTGCCGGCGAACCGCGCTGGAACATGAGCGGTACGCTGTTCGAGGGGATCGAGTGCTGGGGGGAACGCAAGGCCACCATTACCCAGGAAGACACCAAGGCCCGGGCCAAAAAAACCATCCAGGCCCTCGCCGCCCACGGTATCCAGCATGTGCGCACGCATGTCGACGTCACCGACCCGGACCTCACCGCGCTCAAAGCCATGCTGCAAGTGCGTGAAGAAAGCACGCACCTGATCGACCTGCAAATTGTTGCCTTCCCCCAGGAGGGCATCGAGTCGTTCCGCAATGGCCGCGAGTTGATGGAGGAAGCCATTCGCCTGGGCGCCGACGTAATCGGCGGCATCCCCCACTTCGAATACACCCGCGATCAAGGGGTCAGTTCGGTGAAGTTCCTCATGGACCTGGCCGAACGCACCGGTTGCCTGGTGGACGTGCATTGTGACGAAACCGATGACCCTCACTCACGCTTTCTCGAAGTACTTGCCGAAGAAGCCCGCAGCCGCGACATGGGCACCCGCGTCACCGCCAGCCACACCACGGCCATGGGCTCCTACGACAACGCGTACTGCGCCAAACTGTTTCGCCTGCTGGGGCATTCCGGCATCAGCTTTGTGTCTTGCCCCACCGAAAGCATCCACCTGCAAGGCCGCTTCGACAGCTTCCCGAAACGCCGCGGCGTCACCCGTGTCAACGAGTTGCTCGAAGCCGGCATGAACGTGTGTTTCGGCCAGGACTCCATCGTCGACCCCTGGTACCCGTTGGGTAATGGCAACATCCTGCGCGTGCTGGAAGCCGGCCTGCACATCTGCCATATGCTCGGCTACCGCAACCTGCAAAGCGCGCTGGACCTGGTCACCGACAACAGTGCCAAGGCCATGGCCCTGGGTGACCGCTACGGTCTGGAAGCCGGCCGCCCCGCCAACCTGCTGATCCTGTCGGCCGACAGCGACTACGAAGTCATTCGTAGCCAGGGCCTGCCGCTGTACTCGATCCGCAATGGCAAGGTGCTGATGAAGCGGCAACCGGCACAGGTGGAGTTTATGTAACCCGGTGGCTAGACGATGGAGTCGATATCCAGTGTTTGCGCCCTTGCCAGATCATCGTGGGAAGGCGGTGGGATGCTGGCAAATTGAGCAGGCTCGCGATTCTCACGGTGGCTGAACCAGCGTTTGAGGCTGGCGTGCAGGTGCGCAGCCCCCGCATGACTGCCGTAGACATCGCGGGCTTGAAGGCGACGCCAGCGCAGGCTGGCCAGACGCTCACGGCTGGTGTGCAAACGGTCGATCTCGGCGTTCAAGGCATCGTTGGTTTCATGGCTGCGATCATTGGCAGGGCGTAGACGGGCGAGGTCACGCCGTTTGGCCCGCAGTTGCGCGCGCATGTCCTCAAGAGCCTGGTCGAGCAGCTCAAACTCCCTTGGAGTCACCAAGGGGCCTTGGCTATCCAGGGTTTGTTGCCAGCGCCGCAATGTAGCCCAGGCCGCAGGGATGTAGCTGGTGGTCATGAAGTGTTGACCGGCCTGAAAAAGCTGCCTCAATAGATTGTCGCGGTCGGGCATGTCGCCCTGCAGTTGCAATGCGCGATTACAACCCGTCTCTTCGATGGACTCACAGCCCGGCTTCCATAACACCGAAGAATGGGTGCCATCCGGGAGCGTGATCGGCATGAAGTGATGTTGTTCACCATGATGTTGATAGGGGTTGCCCCCCATGCGCACCAACCCGGCGGCGAACAACAGGCCACCGGGTACAGGAGTACTGAATAAGGTGATGGCACCGGGTATCCAGAGTTTGGCGGTGGTGTTCATCCACGGGGCGGGGACACTAGGCACGGGGTCGTTGTGATTGACGATGCGGTGGTGGACCAGTGATGAAGCGCCGGCAGTGAATTCGGAGTCAGCGGCACGGGGCGCCCCATAGGTGTAAAGGAGGATGTTGTAGTGGGCGTCCGGCGTTCGGCGCAGTCCTTCGGCCAACAGCAATGCAATGGCGCCGCCGAGGCTGTGGCCGCAAATTACAATGCGTTGGCCGGTGTGAAACTGATCAAGGTATCGCAATACGAAATCACGCATAGCCCGGTAGGCTTGATAAAATCCGTCATGCACTTTTCCAACGCCTTCGGCAAACGCTACCTGATGGGCGTCTGCGTCACGTAGCACATCGGCACGGCTGACGGTTCCTCGCACAGCGATCAGGATTACCTCATCGTGGTGAGTGATGAAAGCCTGGGTGTCGGTGCCGAATTTTTCGTCATCGAAAAAGTGCAAGCGCGCAGGGTGCTCCTGTTCTTCCTTCAGTTCCGGTCGGTTTTGGGGATACAACTCAGGATCGAATGGCAGGATTTCGAAACGGCTGGAATAAGGGACCTCTTCATAGAGCGGATAAAAACGCTGCACTTGCTTCGGGTCAATTCGCCAGGCTTCGTGATACAACGAAAGCTGTTCAGCGAATAAATTTCCAACGCTTGGATCCAGCGGAAACCGGACTTCATGCAAAGGCCTTTCTGAGGGTTCCTGCCCAAAATCGCAATAACTCAACGCGGCAAACAATGCGAGCTGGTACAGGTTCAGGGCACTGAATCTGTCTTCAATACATAGCATTGGGCGCAACGCCCGTAGTGGTCGTACTTCGAGGACAGTGTGGTTGTTGGGGAACAGTACGATACCTGACAACGTTGGCTCGGGTGGGCCGAATCCAAGGTCGGCCATCATTTTCAGTACATGACGTTTGGGACTATGGGCACGAGGCGTTATCGCAGGTAAGTGGGCAACATGGCGTACTAGATCCCTGACTTCGACTTGGTAGAATTGGTTGGCTTGTTGTTGTGCAGGATTAGCCTCAACGCGACGCCCATCGGCCATAGCAAATCCAGTCTGCTCAGCACGAACTTGAAGCTCGGTAACTGGAAGCTGATAGGTCGGTCGCATCATTAACCGACGATATGGCTGCCCTGCTCCTGAATACAGGTCATCAAAAACAAGGATGACGGGGCCGCTATTAATATTTTCCAGCTTGGCAAAGCCTTCTCCATTCAATCTACCCTTGTACTGCTGTCCTACACTGTCGCGGACGGTATATGGCAGGCCGCCATACGTCGCGCCAACCCCGAGCTCATCGACCAGGCAAAAGCTGACCCAGTGCCCTCGCAATGAACAAGCTGGCGCACTGTCGCTGAAAAAGGATCGCTTCCTTGCGTCCAAATACATGGCTTAACTCCTTATCACTCACACGTTGGATAAATATTGCAGATGCGGCCATCCGGCATTTTTATTGGCTTGAAATCGGTGTTATTGCCATTGCAGTAAGCATCCAGATCGGCAAAATCTATACCCTTGCAGCGTTTCCACCCTCCTGGAACAGCGACCCAGTTATCGCCAAAAGCGGGGCGTTCCTCATCAGTCATCTTTAGCATCACCCTGAGGGTTCTCCCCCGCAGTTGATCGCGCTGTGCAGTTCCACCAACGCGTGTTGTCTGCAACTGTCCTAGCGAATTAACCGAACGGCACTGGAGGATTTTCCTGATTGCATGAAAGGGACCTACTGTCCGAAACAACCATTGACACTGACCTGATAGCTCCTTCACTCCTTTCTCCTGCATCTCAGGTATATCCAGATGATCGCTAATAGAGATATAGGCATCATCCCCCCCCACATCTGTATCCCGCGCGCCCCACTTCGCATAAAAACCAAACTCCACACTGCGCAGTACCAACGGGCAACCCTCTACCGTTTCAGCCAGCGGCAGTTCATAGCTAATCCTGCTCGCTACCGGTTTGTATTCCGTGAAAAAGACTTTTCGCTCTGGTCTCTTACCTCGACGCCTGGGTAAAACGCAGCGTTCACCCGTCGCAGGTCGGTAATTGGCAGCAGTTTTAAGTTCAAACTGGGCCGGCAAATCCACCTCCAATGTAAAACTATCCACCACCCGCCCCGCGCACCCCGGAATCCCCGCGCCCCCAAGAACAAGCAACACCGCTGCCATCCACCTACTCACCGTTTCCCACCTCCCTGTGCCACTGCTCCACGACCCGGTCAAAATGCACTTCAGGTGTTTCCCCAGCCCGAGGCGGCCAATGAATAACGCTGCTTCGGATCGTCTCTTCCAACCGGCGCACCACCAGGAACGCCAACTGCTCGGGGCTGCGCCATTGCCAGGTCCGCGCCTGTTCCAGTATTTGGCTGAGCCAGACCTTGGGGTCCTGGAATTCGACCAATGCCGCCAGGTCCTCACTGTGCTCCGCGAGCAGATAACGCAGGATATTGGCGTGCAGGATGGCTTCGGCCTGTGGGTTTGGCGTATCCAGCCAGGGCGCTGGATCCGGTGCCGAATAATCGCCCGGAGCAGGGTTTTCGCTTTGGTGCCAGCGCCCTTCATGCCAATAGCACACGCTGACCAGCGGCCCGAGATAGACCGGCCAGTGCTCCTTTGATAGATGGAGCAAGGCGCGGGCCAGGGTGCGGTTGTCGTGAATACGATAGAGCGCCCGCTGCCCCGTCGGCCCCACCAGCAGCCTGTCGCGCCAATGTCGCGTTGCACCCGCCAAGTCGGCAGCGGATAGGCTAAAGAGCCATCCCCAGTTCGACTCGGGATGTTGCAGCAGGTCGATCAGTGCAGGCTCATTCATTTGTTCCAGCAATAGGATCAGCGGGCCAGAACTCGCCAACTGCGCCGCATCGGTCTCGCTGTAGAGCTTGCAATAACGCGACAGGTCGCGCCCTGCCAGCAGCGGTTGGCTAGCCTCATGACTCCCCTCAAGCATCAGGCACAGGTGGTAGCCTTGTTGCTGTTGTCGGGCCATCCATCGAGTGACCAGGCTGTCCATCAAGCTGCCCTCCCCGCAATATCGCACTGACCTTCGCGGCAGCATTCGCACAGGGGGCAAAAGTCCGCCCCCAGTTTTTTAGCCAAATCCATGATGACGCCTTGCGCTGCAGAAACTTGCGCGCGGGCAACTGGCGGGGGCGTTACCGAGCGCGTTGCGGACGGTGAACCGCCCAGGATGATGGGCCGGCTGCTGAAAATACCTCCGGCCTGAATCAGCAGGTGCTCTCCGCCAGCCTTCAGGCTCAGTTGCGCACCCGCATCAATCACCAGGTTGGCACCAGCCTTGAGATGAACCTGTTGCCCGGCTTCGATCACCAGGGTCTGAGCAACACGGGTCAGGCTATCGCCCTGTACGTCGAGGTGGTCATGCGCCTCGAGCACGACCTTGCGAGCACCGAGAATATGGCGACGCTCCTCACTCTCCAACCGAACCGTACTGGTTCCCCGAATGACTTCATGCCGTTCCCCTGCCACTTCCAGGCGGCTGTCATGCCCCACCCGTTGTTCCAGGTCACGCTGGGCGCGCAGGTAGATGAGCTCTTCGCCACTGCGGTCTTCCAGATGCAGCTCATTGCCACCGCTACCGCCTGGGGAGCTGCGGCTGCGCAGTACCGTGCGTGTCTTGTGCTGTGGCAAGGGGTAAGCCGGCAAGTGCGACGCATTGGGCAGGCAGCCGTTGACCAAAGGTTGGTCCGGGTCGCCTTCCAGGAAGCTCACCAGCACTTCCATGCCTACCCGGGGAATGACCAGCGCGCCAAATCCGTCACCGGCCCAGCCCGACGCCACCCGCAGCCAACAGCTGCTCGTATCGTCGTTTTTGTCCAGGCGATCCCAATGAAAGCGCACCTTCACCCGGCCATAGGCATCGCAATGCACGTCCTCTCCAACGGGCCCGGTTACCGTTGCGGTCTGGCTGCTACTGATCGTCGGCTTGGGGTGCTTGAGGGCCGGGCGATGCACTGCGCGCCAGGGGGTTGCAGTGAATCGGTTGCGATAGCCCTGAAACCCGCCGGCCTCGAATGCCGACTCTTCCAACACCTGCGGCTGGTAGCCCTCATGACGCACCGACGTCAGCAACCATAAGTCATTGCACGCTGGATCCGGGTGACCGCACAGTTCAAGAAAGTGACCACTGCGTAACGCGGGTTGATCGCTTTTGCCCAACACCCGATGGCGATCACGCTGATGGCGCTCCAGGCCACGCCGCGCCAGTTGCGCCCCCCGGGCACGGCCGGTGAAACCACCGGGGCATTCATAGTCTTCCCATGGTTCTGCCGTTTTGGCACCGGCCTGTTCTTGCAGGCAAAACGAAGGATGCTCAAAGTCATAGTCTCGACGCACGGTTCGCTGACTGCGTGCCTGCAAACGCCGATCGAAGCGCTGGACAACCCGGGTCTCGAGCGCCGGATCGCCCGACGAGCAATAACGCTGCACCGCCAGCCGTCGAAATACCGTCTGGTCGTCACCGAATACCAGCAGATGGTTATCCACGCTGTGGCGAAAATGGTAGTGAATACCCTCCTCTTCACACAGCCGCTGGATAAAGTGCAGGTCGGATTCCCTGTACTGCACGCAAAACACCCGCGGTGGATACACCACCGGTCCAAGCTCGAAGGCATAGGCGTCGGCAAGGATCCCGTGGTGTTCAAGGACCGTTGCAATGATCTGCGGCACGCTGCGTTGCTGGAATATCCGCTGGTCGCGACGATGGGCAAGGCAGGCCAGGCGCGGGGCGAGGGTCAGGTGATAACGGGTGAGCCGCACGCCAGGGTCACCTCGACCGATGGCGTAGACCTGCCCATGCAGCCCCTGCTCCGCTTCGCCAAAGTCCAGATAGGCGGGTTGATGAAGCAGCGCCTCCAAATCGAAGGAAGGGTCTTCGCTGACCAGTTGCACATGTATGAAGTAAGGCTGATCGAGGGCTTCAGTGCCTTTGAATGCCACTACCTGAAAGTCTGTAGTTATGCCTGAAAGAACTAATTTGAAACGTGACGAAACAAACGCGTTAACCATCCTTTGTTACCCGCCATCAACTTTTCAACTGAACGACTCTCCCTCGCCAATACCGGATGGATTGCGAAAAAAAGCACCTGAACAGACTAAAGCTTAGCGATTTCCCGCGCTTTTCGGCGCTTACCCAATAAAAAAGAAGTTTCGTACACCGAGGATGGAAGTGTCGCTTATAAAGCAAGACATACAGCCAATAAGACATCTAAGAACAACAAGAAAATTCTTACGCGATTTTATATCTGAATAACCAAGTTCCGAAGAAACAGCTGACATCTGCCCACCAACGTTATCGGACAGGGGAAGCGTATTACAGAACCTCCAACCTGTGGGAGGTGGTCTGGAAGGTGGTAATCCGTCGCAAGAAACCTGGGGTTCAGCCACCCTCACGAGGATTACACACCTTCCAGACCACCGCCTACAGGCTCGATCACTCCTGTGTGGTTATCAGCCACCAAAGCGTTCCGGCTTTGTAAAAATAATTTTCTCGATCCGTATTTTTGATTCCGAACGCGAAGGGAACCCGGCTCGCTCCAGAGGGCCTGATGTGCAAGGATGTGACACTGAACATCGCTCGATGAACGCAAAACCAAGGACTTTTCATGACTGCCATCCCCACCCCTGCGCCCGTAATTCCCGGGCGGCTGGAGCAGATGTCGACGCGCATCGCTTTCTTTATCGCCGGCTTCGGTATCGCCGCCTGGGCGCCCTTGGTGCCGTATGCCAAAGCGCGCGCAGATCTGAATGAAGGCACGCTTGGCCTGCTGCTGTTGTGCCTGGGAGTTGGCTCGATCATCGCGATGCCGGCAGCAGGCGCCTTGGCATCGCGCTACGGCTGCCGTCGCGTACTGACCGCAGGGACGCTCATGATCTGCCTGGCCCTGCCGATGCTGGCCACTGTCAGTTCGATCCCGTTGTTGATCGCAGGGTTGTTCCTGTTCGGCGCGGGCCTGGGCACCGTGGATTCCACCGTCAATCTGCAAGCGGTGATTGTCGAGCGCGCCAGTGGTAAAACCATGATGTCGGGCTTCCATGGTTTATTCAGCCTGGGGGGCATCGTCGGCGCAGCGGGGGTTGCCGGGTTGCTGGGCCTGGGCCTGTCGCCACTGCAGGCGACGCTGGTAGTGGTGGCTATCATGGTTGTGGCGCTGCTCAAGGCCGCACCGCACCTCCTGCCTTATGGCAGTGAAAGCTCCGGCCCGGCGTTTGCGGTGCCCCATGGTGTGGTGTTGTTCATCGGTTGCCTGTGTTTCATCGTGTTCCTGGCCGAAGGTGCCGTGCTGGATTGGAGTGCGGTATTCCTCAGTGCCGAGCGCGGCCTGGATGAAGCTTACGCCGGCCTTGGCTACGCGGCATTTGCCTTGACCATGACCGCTGGGCGTTTGACCGGTGATGCCATTGTCCGACGCCTGGGGGCAACGCGAGTGATCGTGATCGGGGGCACCTTGGCGTGTGTCGGCCTGCTCATCGCGACGCTATTACCCGCCTGGGAAACTGCATTGCTTGGATACGCATTGGTGGGTGCCGGGTGTTCGAATATCGTGCCGGTGCTGTACACCGCCGTCGGCAAACAAAAGGTCATGCCGGAGCATATTGCGGTGCCGGCCATCACCACGCTCGGTTATGCCGGCATTCTCGCCGGCCCTGCGGTGATCGGTTTTATCGCCCATGGCAGCAGCCTGAGTACCGCCTTTGTATTGATTGCGGTGTTGCTGGCGGCCGTGGCCATCAGCGGCAAAATCCTCAAGGTATAGGCCCGACAGTCAGCGCGCTTTGCGAGCATCGTCCTGCTCCCGCCAGCGCTCGAGGCTTTTGTTGCTCAACCACCCCTCTTTGTGGGGTGGGCCAAACAGTCGTGTGCCGTTGGCACGTTCCAATGAAGGCAGCAAACCTGGGCGTTCGATAATGTTCTTCGCCGTGTAGACACACAACTCACTGTATTGGGGCCTGGGCATGCCGGTAGACGTGTCCAGTACAGGGCTGCCCTTCTGATCAACTTCGTAAGGGTCCTGCATGACCGCCTTGAGCTTGGCAATCTCAACGTACTGGTGTTGTTCGAACAGGAAGGTGCGGTCCATTGTCTTGTCTCTCAACTGTTCAAACTGGCTTTGCAGCGCTTGCACCACTTGCGCGTTGCCATGGGTATGAAACGGATCCTGGCTGAACACACTCGCCGAGCTGTTGCCATGCAAAGCCTGGGCTGCCGCACTGAGGCTGTCACGCGTGATATCGCCGTCGCGGCTGAAGATGGTGTCGCTTAACCGCGCACGCTTGAGAATTTCCCTGACGACCTGAATGGCGCCGTCCAGTGCCTCGTTTTCACCCATGGGTTGAGCGGCGATCCGCTGCAATGACATCCAGGTCAAGCGCCCCTCATTAAGGAAGGGGTGCAACAGGCCAAAGGCTTTTTCAAGGGCCTTTGCCAATTGCTTGTCCGTTGAAGTTTCACCCGGCAGGGAACTGCTCGCCCGTTCAGCGGGGAAGTTCTGTAGGTCTCGATGACTTAGAGCGGATAACGTTCCGCGCAAAAAAGTGGGCTGGCGAGAGATCCCTCGCTCCGGCACGGAAGAAGCTTCCTGCCAAGTGACCGGTGATAGCGTCGTTGCTCGCGCAGCTGACCCGCCAGGGGCGAGAGGCCGACCGGGAGGTAGTACACCCTCGATTTTCATGGGTTTTCTCCAACTCTATTCAGATGCATATCCGCTTGGTGACCTGTGTCGGAATGACAAGATCAACGAATGGATTCCACTCGGACAAGCACCTCATGTGTGGTTGGAGGGAGACGGCAGTTCCGGATGAGCAGCGAATACCAATGACAATATGTAAAAGCCCAGGCAAGGCAGCATCAACCTGACTTTCGACTACGCCACCACGTCGCCAGGCTATTGATCAGCCCGGTGCTTTTCAGTGAATCAGCGCGGGCCACTGGGACCTGGCGGTCAGCCAACATGCCCCGGGAAAAATCATCCGCAACGGGCGCCTGAAATTTTCGCTCGCCGGCAAACGCTTTCATGCGGCGGGCTTGGGCCACATATTCCTGCGCGGCAGTGGGCATACCTTCTGATACTCCGCCCTTCTCGGACAGCGCAGGGTTTACTTGCTGGGTGTTTTGCAGAAGTTCAAGGCGGCAGGATTGGGAGGAATTAAACGAAGTTGAAGTCATGTGTTTTCCCTCAGGCGAAATCTGAAAAGCAGTGGGCCAATGCACCACCGCAGTTACCACCTATGTGGCAAATAAGCGTAAGCCGTTCCTTAAATGATTGAATCAGGCGCCGTTTTCGCAGCACAGCGCCTGAAGGCGGGTTATTGCGACAGTAAGGCCAATGCTTTGCGACGGATCTTTCCATCACCGTCGGCACTGACGAGGTTATCCAACAGTTTGAGCAGGTCGCCCCGTTTCATGACTGCCTGGGCCAATTGGATCAGGTGATCCTTGGCTGCATCGCCGGTGAGCTCCTGACTTGCGAGTTTCCTCAAGTCTTTGAATTTCAGGTGTGGCCCGCCGCTCCCATCCTTGAGTTCATCGAAATGCTCGAGCATTTCAGCGGCCAATTCCTTGTCAGTCTTGTACTTGAAGTAGTTATCTCCCTGGATAACCGCGTTCAGGCTTTTCCAATCAATAAGATCATTCAACGCACCGGTGCGACCGTCCCGGTCAAGCGCCGCCATCAGCTCCGGACGTCGCAGCAGCTCATTGGCCAAGCGGGCGTTTTCCCTCATGACCGGGTTAGGTGACCATCCTCGTTTCGCCATCGCAAGAATGCTGTCAACGCTGATAGACCCAGGGTTATTTGGATCTCTAAACGCGTTGAAGCTGTCGCGCAATTGCTGCGCCAACTCTTCGTTACTCTTTAATGAGTATTGCGGATCCGGCCTGCCGGGGGCGACCGGATAAGGCCTACCCCCTGCAGTAGGGTCGGGGCGCGGCGGTGGATTGCTTGCCCCGGGGTTGGGCCTTGGCGGCGGGTTGCTGCAGCCCGGATGCATGGGCGGCCGATGCCCCAGGAACCAATGACTGAGCCAGCGCTTGAGTTGGCTCAGTAAGTGATGCAGCCCGGGAGGGTTGTGTTGATGGCCAAGCACATCAGCCGCGGTTGTTGCCGGCTGATGGTGATCGAACACCGGCCCGGCCTTGTTTTGCGTGGTCGGGAAGTTGACATGGGCAGCACGCTGATCATTGAAAGAAGGCGCAGCAGGTGCCTCGCGAGTGTTTTTGACGACAGCCTTGCCAGTGACTTGTGAACGGTCTGGCGTTGTTGAAGCAGAGACGGATGTATCCATCGATACAGACATAGGTTTCTCCATTGCAGTAGGCGCGATTTCAGCTTGTCGCTCCAACGCAGTGTCGAAGCCCATCAGCTTTCCCATGTGTGGTTTTGTGTCGGAAACAGTTCCTGACGCAGCAACAATACGTGCTTTGACGGTGTAGGAAACAGATCAGGCAGGCTTGCATTACGCCTGGCGCGGGCAAAAAAAATCGCAACCCTTGGGCTGCGATTATTGCCATCAACCGAAGATCAGAATCCAACGCTTGCCTGTACGAAGAACGTGCGCGGCTCGCCCAGGTATATCCCGGCGTTATTGTCGCTGGAGCGTGTGTAATGTTGCTGGTCGAAGAGGTTTTTCACCCCCACGCCAAGTTTCAGGTTCGACAGTTGCGCACCGAAGTCATAACCGCTGCGCACGTTGACCGAAACATAACCCGGAATATCACCGTACTGGCCGTCAGCGGTGCCTTGGGTGATATAGGTGGTGCCGGTGCCTGGCGCACGCTGGCCAGACTGAGCATAGACGTCCAGGTTGTGCGTCCAGTGATTGACATCGTAACGCAGGCCCAGGGTCGCCACTTCACGGGAATACAGCGGCAGATCGCGGCCCTTGAACGGTACGTCGCCCTCGGAGGTGGCCTTGGTGTAGGTAAAGCCGGCGTTGGCGGTCAGACCGTCGAGGCGCGGGTCAAGATTGGACAGGTCGTAGTGGGCCGACGCTTCGATACCGGCGTGCTTGGTGGCGCCGAGGTTGGTCCAGCCTACGTCATTGCTGACGTATTGCAGTTCATCCGAGAAGTCGATGTAGAACAGCGTCACTTCGCCGCCCCAGATGCTGTCGTTGTAGCGCGTCCCGATCTCGTAGGTCTTGGCTTTTTCCGGGTTCAGACCGTTGGCGGTCTGGTTGCCGGTACCACCCTGCCCCAACTGGAAATACTGCAAGCTGCCGAAGGAGGTTTCGTAGTTGGCGAACAGTTTCCATGCGTCGCTGACGTGGTACATCACGCTCAGGGCCGGTAGCGGTTCATTGTTGTGAATCTCGCGGCGTTTTTCCTCGGTACGCTTGCCGTTCAGGGCCACTACCGGGCGGTCATGCCATTCGGTGCGGATGTCTTCAAAGCGGATGCCCGGCGTGATGGTCCACTGGCCGATGTCGATTTTGTTGTCGATGTAGAAAGCGCTGGCTTCGGTGCCGCCGGTGCGGTCTTGATAAACGTGGCCGTCGCTCTGCCCACCTGGCGTGGGTACGTTGTTGACCAGGTTAAGGCTGGTGGCCTGCTCGTGCATGCCTTCCTTCAAGTAGCGGTAGCCAACGCTGACTTCCTGCGTGCTGGGGCCCACATCGAACACATGGGACACCCGTGGCTCGATGCCGAAGGTGTAGTAGGTGCGTGGGTAGGAACTGAGGGTTTTCAGATCGCGGTTGGCGATGTTGCTGCCTCGGAAGCTGTCGGAATAGTAGGTCAGCACTTCAGCCTGGGTACGGTCGTCAATCTGGCGGATGTACTTGAAGGACACGTCCTTGCGGCGGCCGCTGAAGTTGTCCCAGTCGCGCACCGACTGGTACGGGTTGGCGTCAAACTGCTTCTGGGTCAGGCCGCCGGGCATGTCGGCGCTGGCATCGTAATAGTGGAAGTTGAGCGAGAAGTCGTCTTGATCGGTCGGCGCCCAGTGGGTCTTGAAGATTACATCGTCAATGTCATTGGAGTTGTTGCTGTTGCGATAGCCGTTGCCATTGACCCCGGAGTACAGCAGCGCGGCGCCGATGCCGTTGTCGGCGGTGCCGCCGATAAACGCATTTTCGACGTGCTTCCAGCCACCGTGGGCGGACGTTTGCAGGGTAGTGCCGACTTCCCCGGAGAATTTCTCCGGGATGGCGCGGGTCACGAAACTGATCACGCCGCCGACGTTCTGCGGGCCATAGCGCACGGACCCGGCACCACGCACGACGTCGATGCTGTCAAGGTTACCGGCGGAAATGGGCGCCATCGACAGTTGCGGCTGGCCGTACGGGGCGAAGGCTGCCGGTACGCCGTCAATCAGCACGGTGGAGCGTGGCGACAGGCGTGAGGTCAAGCCGCGTACGCCGACGTTGAGAGAAATATCGCTGCCCCCGGTGCCATTGGATTCCTGTACCTGCACGCCAGGCACGCGGCGCAATACGTCGCCGACGTTCATCGCGCCCTGCTCCACCATGGCTTCGCGGCGCACCACCGTGCGTGCACCCGCATGGTTTTGCACCACGGCGGCATCGGCATCGCCGAGCCAGTCGCCCACCACCTTGATGTCGGTGACGCCCAGTTCCAGCGGCGAGCCAGCTTCGCCAGTGCCGGAGCTCAGCGTGCGCAAGGTTACGGAGCCTGCGTCGATCTGGTAATCCAGCCCACTGCCTTCCAGCAATTGGCGCAGGGCTTGTTCAGGCGAGAGGTTGCCATCCACTGCTGGGGCTTGCTTGCCGGCGACCATGTCGGGGCTGAAGAACACTTGCAGGGAGGTCTGCTGGCCCAGTTGGCTCAAGGCTGCACCCAGGGGCTGGGCGCGAATATGAACGCCTTCGCCAGCCTGTGCGGCAGGCAGCGCGATGCTGACTGCGATAGCCAGGGCGAGAGGAGCCCAGCGGGAGATTTTATTGTTGTGGAGGGCGAGTTTTTTCACGTCGAACCTAGTCCTGTGATCGCAAAAGTGTGCGGCTGTTAATGCAAACCAGTTGCAGTTGCAGGAGAAGACGAACAATGCGAAAAAAACCTGAATGTCAGCGTGAAATAATTTCCTGGCTGCCGTCCGGCAAGGTGCGCAAGGCAACCGGCAGAATATGTGGCAAGGCTTTGAGCAAGGCGTCGGTGTCACTGGCGTTGAACACGCTGGTCAGACGCAGGTTGCCCACCGCTGCCGTGGTGATGCGCAACGGTTGCTCGCGATAGCGCGACACTTCCCGCGCCACTTCGGCCAGACTAGCGTTGTTGAACACCAGTTTGCCGGTGCGCCATGCGGTCAGCTCTTCAGGGTTTACGGCATAGGCCGCAGCCACTTCGCCCTGAGTATCGACATGAGTGCCGCGGCCGGCGGTGAGCGTCACGACTTGAGCCGACGCTCGTCCCTGCACCTTGACGGTGCCGGTCTCGACCACCACGCGGGTGCGGTCGTCATCGCGACGCACATCGAAGCGTGTGCCGGTGACCGTTACCTGCCCTGCCCCGGCGGCCACCACGAACGGGCGACTGGCGTCGTGCTCGACACTGAACATCGCCTCACCCTGCTTGAGCTCAATGCCCCGCCGACCTTTTTCGTAGTGAACCGCAACCACACTGCGGCTGTTGAGGTCCATCACAGAACCGTCGGGCAAGGCCACCTGGCGCTGCTCGCCCACCCGGGTAGTGAACTCGGCGCTGTAGGGCTTGGACTGGCCCAGCCCGCTGAACAAACCCAGGCCCACGGCAATGGCAACCACACCGGCCACTACCGCATAGCGCAACACCGCCCCACCCCTGGGGCGCTCGGCCGGCGCATCGCACAAAGCCTGCAAACGGGGTTGGGGCAGCAGATCCGTGGCGCTCCACAGCCCTTGCAGCACATCGAATTCATATTGGTGTTCGGGCTGCTCGGCACGCCAGGCCTCGAAACGTTGCCGTTCTTCGGCGTTCAACGGGCCGTCTTGCAGGCGCACAAACCATTGCGCCGCTTCGTCACGGACACGCTTATCCATCGTGGAAGATCCTGTTTCAAAGCGGGTCATGGCGCCATTGCATCCAGGCGGTCACGCAGATGCCGCAGGGTGCGGATCATATACTTCTCCACCATGTTTTTAGACAGCCCCAGCCGCACGGCGATTTCCTGTTGGGTGAGCCCCTCGATTTTCTGCCAGATAAAAATCTTGCGACAGTTGAGCGGCAACTCGACCAGGGCCCGCTCGATGGAGTCGGCCAACTGAATCGCGTGCATGTAATGCTCCGGATCACCGCTGTGGGGGGCGTGATCAACGGCCTGCAACGTCAACGCCGCGCGGCGTTCTGCGCGCCGGTAGGCGTCCACCGCGATATTGCGCGCGGTTTGATGCAGGTAGGCGCGCGGTTGTGCAACCTCGCTGGCGTCGGACTCAAGCACTCGCACAAAAGTGTCGTGGGTCAGGTCCTCGGCTTGCTGACGGTTCCTCAAACGGCGCGTCCAGGTGCCGATCAACTCTTCGTAGTGCTCGAAAAAGCCTGTTCTGCGGGGCGGCTGAGGAATCATCGCGAAGGCACTGAGGAGGCGGGGCGTGAATAGTAATGCTTCCTATTAAGTGGGGCAATTGCTGTCCATCGCCGGTACGCCCGCCGCACTCAAACCCCTCAACTTTTTGAAATCACGCTACTCATGTATTGATGCAGATCGCGGAAATCCTGAACGCTCCACGCGTGCGGCGCTATCTTCACACCGTTGTCCTTCAACGTCTTTGGAATCAGGTTGCCATTTGGGCGAAGTATTATCGACGAGACGATCACGCCCGGATAATCATGCAGCTTCTGTTTGAACGCGGCGGTTGTAAGGTCAGGCGTGGGGGGATTGCTTTTTTTAGCCAATGGCCCGGTGGCCTTTATATCGGGTCCATGGCACACGCCGCATCGCTGTAGATAAAGCGTTTTTCCATTGCTGTTTTCCGCAACAGCCAATGATGGCTGAGCCAGTGATAAAACGGCTGATAAGCCAATGAGTAAACTTTTCATCCTTGGGGTGCTTGTCGACATACACATTCCTTTGCTCCATCCCTTACCTTTTGTTTTCAGCATATTACGATAAACCTTTGCCTTGCGCCCCGGCGCTACACCTGCGGCCCGCGGTCTAGGCGTAAAAGCCGTGCGGTGAACTTCCGCTCCCCGCCGCCAGTCAGCTGAAAGGACTCGGATAAACACAGTGGGTGGGCGATGCAGATTTCCTTGCAGCAACAAGTGGCTCTGGTCACCGGCGCCAGTTCCGGTATCGGTGCTGGCGCAGCCAAAGCCCTGGCCGACGCGGGCGCGTCAGTGGTGCTTAACTACAATTCCCAGGCGGCCCCCGCCAAGGCCCTTGCCGCACAGATCAATGCCAACGGCGGTCGGGCGCTTGCCATCGGTGGCGATGTGTCCAAGGAGGCTGATGTCGAGCGCCTGTTCGCACAGACCCTCGATGCCTTCGGCCACCTGGATATTCTGGTGGCCAACTCCGGCCTGCAAAAAGACGCCAACCTGGTCGACATGAGCCTCGAGGACTGGAACACCGTGATCGGTGTCAACCTCACCGGGCAGTTCCTCTGTGCCCGAGCGGCAGTGCGTATCTTCAATCGTCAGGGCGTTCGTGAGGGCGTGTCACGAGCGGCCGGCAAAATCATCCATATGAGTTCGGTGCATCAAGTCATTCCGTGGGCCGGGCATGTGAATTATGCAGCGTCCAAGGGCGGCGTGGAGATGCTGATGCGCACCCTCGCCCAGGAAGTCAGCGAGCAACGTATCCGCATCAACGGCGTTGCGCCGGGGGCGATTCGCACGGCGATCAACCGCGCAGCCACTGAAGGCGCTGCGGAGAAAGAGTTACTCAAATTGATTCCTTACGGTCGCGTCGGCGATGTAGAAGATGTGGCCAATGCAGTGGTGTGGCTGGCCAGTGATGCTTCTGATTATGTGGTCGGCAGTACGCTGTTCATCGATGGTGGCATGAGCCTTTATCCGGAGTTTCGCGGCAATGGTTGATCTGAAAAAAGAACCCCAAAGCGCCATCGATGCCCACGGCATCATCGGCGACATGCGCAGTGCCGCACTGGTAAACGACCGTGGCAGCATCGATTTTTTCTGCTGGCCGGAATTCGACAGCCCGTCGATCTTCTGCGCACTGCTCGACACGCCCGACGCCGGCACCTTCCAGCTTACCCCGGACCTGCCTAACGCCCGCCGCGAGCAGATCTACCTGCCTGACACCAACGTGCTGCAAACACGCTGGCTGAGTGACGAGGCGGTGGTAGAAGTCACCGACCTGCTGGCGGTCAGCGAAGAGGTCGACGAGCTGCCTTTGCTGATTCGCCGAGTACGGGTGGTCAGCGGCCAGGCCAACCTGCACCTGCGTTGCGCCGTGCGCCACGACTACGCACGTGCCAAGACCCACACCACAGCCGATGACAGCGGCGTGCTGTTCAGCGCCGAAGGTCAGCCCGGCCTTCGCCTGGTAGGCAGCCACCCGCTGACCCTCGAAGAAAATGCAGTCGTATCCCGCTTTACTCTGGCTCAGGACGAGGGCGCCGAATTTGTGCTCGGCGGCCAGGATGATCCGCGGGTGGTCAACAACTGCACGGACCTGTACCTGGAACGCACCCTCAAGTTCTGGCGCGGCTGGATCTCCCAGTCCAATTACCGAGGGCGCTGGCGCGAAATGGTCAACCGCTCAGCCTTGGCGTTGAAGCTTTTGACCTCGCGCAAGCACGGCGCAATCATCGCCGCCGCCACCTTCGGCCTGCCGGAAAGCCCCGGCGGCGAGCGCAACTGGGATTACCGCTATACCTGGATACGCGATGCGTCGTTTACCGTCTACGCGTTCATGCGCCTGGGGTTTGTCGAGGAAGCCAACGCCTATATGCGCTGGCTCAAAGGCAGAGTCAGCGACTGCTGCGGCCAGCCGACCAAAATCAATATTCTCTACGGCATCGACGGTCGCCAGGAGTTGCCGGAAACCACACTCGATCATTTGCGCGGCCACGGCGGCGCCCAACCGGTGCGCGTGGGCAACGAAGCGTTCGACCAGATCCAGCTGGATATCTACGGCGAACTGATGGACGCGGTTTACCTGGTCAACAAGTACGGCGAAGCCATTTCCCACGAAGGCTGGAAACATACGGTGGAAGTGGTCGACCAAGTGTGTGAGATCTGGAACCACAAAGACGTAGGCATCTGGGAAATGCGCGGCGAGCAACACCACTTTCTGCACTCGCGCCTGATGTGCTGGGTGGCCTTGGACCGTGCTATTCGCCTCGCCTCCAAACGCTCGCTGCCCGCCCCATTCGCGCGCTGGGACCAGACACGCCAGGCTATCTACGCCGACATCTGGAGCAACTTCTGGAACGAAGAACGCGGGCATTTCGTCCAGCATATCGGCAGTACGGCGCTGGACGGCTCGATGCTGTTGATGCCGCTGGTGCGCTTCGTTGCGGCCACCGACCCGCGCTGGCTGGCGACGCTGGAAGCGATCCAGAAAAGCCTGGTGCGCGACGGCATGGTCTACCGCTACCGCAATGACGACAGCCAGATCGATGGGCTGCAAGGCACCGAAGGCGCATTTGCCGCCTGCTCGTTCTGGTACGTCGAATGCCTGGCCCGCGCCGGGCAAGTGGAAAAGGCCCACCTGGAATTCGAACAGCTGCTGCGCTACGCCAACCCGCTGGGACTGTACGCCGAAGAATTCGACAGCCAGGCTCGGCACTTGGGCAACACACCTCAGGCGTTGAGCCACTTGGCATTGATCAGTGCGGCAACCTTCCTGGACCGCAAACTCAGTGGGGAGAAGACTGTATGGCAACCCTGACGTCCCCTGCCCCGCTGTTGTATGTGCGCACGTCCATGCTAGACGTGGCTTATGAAACCCACGGCCCCATCGCAGGCGAGCCGGTGATCCTGCTGCATGGCTTCCCTTATGACCCTCGCGGTTATGACGAAATCGCACCGGTGCTGGCCGAGCGTGGTTATCGGGTGTTGGTCCCCTATTTGCGCGGTTATGGCCCGACGCGGTTTATCAACGACCAGGTCATGCGCTCCGGCCAACAGGCGGCGTTGGCCAAGGACCTGCTGGATTTCATGGATGCGCTGTCCATTAAGCAGGCCACGCTCGCCGGGTATGACTGGGGTGGGCGCGCGGCGTGTATTGTCGCGGCGCTATGGCCCGAGCGGGTCCGCGGCTTGGTGACGGGGGACGGTTACAACATCCAGAACATCGCCAAGTCCCTTGAGCCTCGGGCACCGGAAACCGAGCATCGATTGTGGTACCAGTATTACTTCCACACCCAGCGTGGGGTCGACGGTTTGACCGCCAATCGACATGAGCTGTGTGAGTTGTTATGGCGGCTTTGGTCGCCGACCTGGCGTGAAGGGCCAAGTCTGTATGGCAAGACTGCGCCGTCATTTGATAACCCGGACTTTGTCGCGGTGGTGATTCACTCTTACCGCCATCGTTTCATGTATGCGCCGGGTGATCCCGCGCTGGAATCCATTGAGCAGGCATTGGTGCAGCAACCGGCGATAAAGGTGCCCAGCATTTCGTTATGCGGGGCCGACGACGGTGTGGGCCCGCCGTCGCTTGAGGATGACGATGTGGAGCACTTCAGCGGTTTTTATCGACGGCTGGTTTTGCCAGGCATTGGTCATAATGTTTTCCAGGAAGCGCCCCAGGTCACGCTTGAAGCATTGCTGGAACTACTGGAGCGGTGAAAAACGCTCCCGGTAAGCTTGAGGCGTCACTGACAAGGCCCGCACAAAGCTGCGGCGCAAAGTCTCCTCACAGCCAAAACCGCACTGCATGGCGATACGTTTGATGGAGGTCGTGCTGTCTGCCAATTGCCGGCGCGCGGTTTCGACACGGATCAGTTCCACGGCCCGGGCCGGGGTCTGGCCGGTCTCGGCGCGGTAATGGCGCACAAAGCTACGCTCGCTCATGCCAGCCTGGGCCGCCAGGGTGGCGATGTTCAGATCCAGCGTCAGATGGTCGGCGATCCAAGCGTGCAGGTCGGCAAAGCGGCTGTCGCTCTTTTGCAGGGATAACGTCACGCTAAATTGCGACTGACCGCCAGGGCGCTTGAGGAACACCACCAAGTGGCGCGCCACTTCCAAGGCAATGGCGCGACCCAGGTCATCCTCTACCAGGGCCAGGCACAGGTCGATCCCGGCGGTCACACCAGCAGACGTCCATACCGCGCCCTGCTGGATGAAAATCGGATTGGCCTCCACCGTGAGTGCGGGAAACTTGCGTGCCAGTTCTTCACACCGCGTCCAGTGCGTGGCCACTCGGCAACCATCGAGCAAACCGCTGGCGGCCAGCAGAAAGGCCCCGGTGCACACCGAAGCCATGCGCCGGGTGTGCCGGGATTTATCGCGCACCCATTGCACCAGTGTCGGGTCTTCAGCGGCAGCGTACACGCCCCAGCCACCGGCGATCACCAGGGTATCGCAAGGCGCGTCGATGGCGGGCAGCGGTTCAGCCAGCAGCGCCAGGCCGGCAGAAGTCCTCACCGGTTCAGGCTGAGCGGCGATCACGTTCACCGCGTAGGGCAACGGTAAACCACGTTGGCGCAACAGGTCATTAGCCGACGCAAACACTTGCATAGGCCCGGTGACATCGAGCACCTGGGCATTTTCAAAAGCGAGTACATGAATAATCTTGGGCATGATTGGCGTGATTAGTGGGCTCAATGGCGTACACGCCAAAGCCTAGGCTTCTACAGTGCGGTCGTCCATTTCTTTCGGAGCTTGCACAATGACCTTGCAGATCGGCTTTCTGTTGTTCCCCGGCATCCAGCAACTGGACCTGACCGGCCCCTATGATGTCCTCGGTTCGCTGCCAGACGTGAAGCTTCACCTTGTATGGAAAGACCTCGCGCCGATCACCTCCAGCACTGGCTTGGTGTTCACGCCGACCATTACTTACGCCGACTGCCCGAACCTGGATGTGCTCTGCGTACCCGGTGGCGCCGGTGTGGGCCCGTTGATGGAAGACCCGCAAACCCTGGATTTTCTCAAGGCCCAGGCACAGACAGTGCGCTACATGACCTCGGTGTGCACCGGCTCATTGGTATTGGGCGCGGCAGGGTTGCTGCGCGGTCGCAAGGCCACCACCCACTGGGCCTACCACCACCTGCTCGCCCCGCTCGGTGCTGTTCCCGTGCAGGAGCGCGTGGTGCGTGACGGCAACCTGTTTACCGGCGGCGGGATCACCGCCGGCATCGACTTTGCCCTGACCCTGGCCGCAGAGTTGTACAGCGAAGCGGCGGCGCAACTGGTGCAACTGCAGATCGAATATGCGCCGGCCCCACCGTTTGACTCCGGCCGCCCGGAGACTGCGCCCCGGCATGTGCTGGAGGAAGCCAACAAGCGCACGGTGGAGTCACGCAGAGTGCGTGGGGAGATTGTGGCGCGGGCGGCTGCACGGTTGGGTTGAATGTTCATCCGTGGCGAGGGAGCAAGCTCCCTCGCCACAGTACAGCGCTGCTTCTTAACTGACAGGCATCGCCGTTACTGCGCTCGCGTCTCGCCGCCTCCCTCTACTACCCGATCAACCAGCAACTGAACGCCCTCTACCATCCGGCAAATCCCCAACACCACACTGCGTTGCGAACCTTCAACCTGTACGGACCGGACACGCTGTTCAAAAGTGAGCCGCTGTCAGGGCGGAACCCTAAGTGGCCGTTACCGCAGGAATGGATATGTACTCGGTATGACTGTGTCGGCTGTCAGGCCGCCTTCGCGAGCAAGCCCGCTCCCACATTTGGATCGCGGGGTGTCAGGTAGAGAAGCATCGCCTGTCAGGCCGCCATCGCAGGCAAGCCAGCTCCCACAATTGGATTGTGAGGTGTCAGGTAAATGAGCATCGACTGGCAGGCCGTTACGGGAGCAAGCTCCCTCGCCACACAGAAACCTGCTTGGCTTCCCGCGTGTCGTCAGGCAGGACGCGACATCACCGCCAAGCGCACGGCCAACGCCATCAGCACCGCCGCCAATCCCCACTTCTGCAGCCAGGCGCTTTTGGTGCGTTTGGCGAAGAAGCGGCTGAGCACCCCGCCAAACATGCCCAGCAGCACGTGAAACACACTCGCGATCAGCGCCAGCACGGCGCTCACAGGCTCTACAAAAATTGTGCTGGATACATTACTGACGCAGCAAACCAGTGATTGCTGAATGCCACAACCAACGTCTAGAATGCGAAACATTATCAATTAAGCCTGCTGCGCCAGGATGACCATGTCGAGCGATCACCCACTGGACCATGCCGCCATCGGCCAGCTATACCAAGCCCACCATTCCTGGCTGCGCGGCTGGTTGAGCCGACGCACCGGCTGCCGTGAACACGCCGCTGACCTGGCGCAGGAAACCTTTGTGCGCCTGCTCAACGCGCGCAAGCAACAAACCCTGCAGCAGCCGCGTGCTTACTTGAGCAGCATCGCGCGCAGTTTGATGATCGACCAATACCGACGCCGCGAACTGGAACGTGCCTACCTGGAAAGCCTGGCGCACTTTCCTCAAGTCGAGGTGCCGAGCGAAGAAACCCGCCTGCTGATCCTCGACAGCCTGGCGCGCATCGACCGCTTGCTCGACCAGCTCAAGCCACGGGTGCGCGAGGCGTTTCTGTTGGCCCAACTGGACGGCCTGACCTGCGCGCAAATCGCCCTGCGCCTGGACGTGTCCAAGGCCACGGTGGAGCGTGATCTGTCCAAGGCGCTGCACGCCTGCTATCGGTTACGTTATGCCGAATGCTGATCCGCGCCTGGTGGACCAGGCCATCCAGTGGATGATCAAGCTGCGCTTCAACACCGCTGACGACGCCAGCACGGCGGCCTTTGAGCAGTGGCTGCACACCAGCGCCGCGCATCAACTGGCGTGGCAGCGCGTGGCGACCATGAATGACGACTTCACCCAACTGCCGGCGCATGTCAGTCGCCATGCCCTCGATGGCGCGCGCCAACGTATCAGTCGGCGTGAAGGCTTGAAGCTGCTGGGCTTGTTTGCCGGCGCCGCCGGGTTGGCCTGGCTGGGTCGCGACTACACGCCCCTGCCCGCCCTGATGGCGGACTACCGCACGGCCACCGGCGAGCGGCGTTGGGTGGCGTTGAACGATGGCAGCAAGGTCCAGCTCAACAGCGCCAGTGCCATCGATATCACCCTGAATGCCGAGCGGCGTCTGGTGAACCTGCGTCAGGGTGAAGTGTTGGTCAATACCGGCGCTGACAACCGTCCGTTCTGGGTGCACACCCGCGATGGTTACCTGCGCACCCTCGGCACGCGCTTTGTGGTACGTGAAGAAGCCCAAGGCACGCTGCTGGCTGTGCAGCAGGGTGCGGTCGCGGTGTATGCCGACAGCCATGACGCCAGCGCACGCCAAATGATCAAGCCGGGCGAACAGGTGCTGTTCAACCGTAGCGGCATTCGCCCTTCTCCCACCAATGGCCTGGATCCCTGGGCCTGGAGCGACGGCGTCATCAGCGCCCACAATATGCGCCTTGACGACTTCCTGGCCGAACTGGGCCGCTACCGCAACGGCTTGCTCCGTTGCAGCGAAGCCGTCGCGGGGCTGCGGGTTTCGGGCACCTATCAACTGGAAGACACCGATCAGGTACTCAAGCTGGTGGCGCAATCGTTGTCGATCAATGTGACCTACCGCAGCCCCTATTGGGTGACCGTCTCCGCTCGGGTTTGAGCGGCCGAAAATAAATGAGGTGAATTCTCATTGCCATTCGACCTGTAAGGAAAGGCCGATCAACAGGCCGGTGTTGTCCACTTCCTTCAGGAGCATCCCGCGGTCATGCAAGCGTTCCCCTCCAAGCGTTCCCCCCTCAGACACGCCCTCAATGCCACTCTTCTTGGCGCGTGCGTGGCAGCCAGCGCTTTGCCGTATACCGCAACAGCCCAGGAACCCGGCAGCGAGCGCCAGGCCCGCGCCTGGAATATTGCGCCCGGGCCTCTGGCCGGCGCCCTTGATCAGTTTGCGCGGCAGGCCGGTATCAGCCTGTCGTATGACGCAGGCAGCGTGGCCGGCAAAAGCAGCCCGGGGCTGAGCGGCACCCTGGCCCCACAACAGGCCCTGAGCCAGTTGCTCCAGGGCCAGGGTTTGCAGGCGCAAAGCCAGGGCCAGAACGCCTGGTTACTGCTACCTCAGCAGCAAGCCGGCTCGGCGCTGAGCCTGGGCGCCACCACCATCACTGGTGATCGTCTGGGCGCCACCACCGAAGGCAGCGGTTCCTACACCACCGGTGCGGTGACCATCGGCAAGGGTGAACACAGCCTGCGACGCACGCCGCAATCGGTGAGCGTGATGACCCGCAAGCTGATGGATGACCAGAACATCACCACCATCGACCAATTGCTGGAGCGCACGCCGGGGATCACCAGCTACGAGTCGCCCATGGGCGGCAAGTATTTTTACTCCCGGGGCTTCAAGATGCTCGGTCAGTACCAGTTCGATGGTGTGCCGCTGGACATCGGCAAGGACTACATACAGGCCGACAGTTTCAGCGCGAATATGGCGATTTATGACCGGGTAGAGGTGCTAAAAGGCGCCGCCGGTATGCTCAAGGGCGCCGGCACCGCCAGCGGTGCAGTGAACTTCGTGCGCAAGCGGCCCCAAGCCACCCCGACCACCAGCCTCGGGCTGTCGGCGGGCACCTGGGATAACTACCACGCCGAACTCGACACCGGCGGCCCGTTGAACGACAGCGGCACGGTGCGCGGCCGTGCGTCGGTCAGCCAGCAGAATCGTGGCTCCTACATGGACCTTGCCAAGCGCCAGGACCAGGCGTTTTACGCGGCGCTGGACATGGATGTCAGCCCTGACACCACCCTAGGCTTCGGCGCCAGCTATGAGGATGTCGACGCCACACCGTGCTGGAGCGGCCTGCCGCGCTACCGCGACGGCAAAAGCCTCGGCCTGAGCCGCTCCACCTGCCTGGGCCAGGCCTGGAACGATTGGCAAAGCCAGCGCACCACGCTGTTCGCCGATCTGACCCATCACTTCAACGACGACTGGAAGCTCAAAGTCAGCGCCGTGCATAGCCGCAACCTGCAAGACATCAAATACGCCGCCAGCGAAAGCACCGTGGACTATGGCAACCCGGCCCCTACGCTCACCAGCTACGCCGCGCTGCTGGATTACGATCACAAGGACTACGGCCTGGATGCCTACATTGATGGTCAATTTGAAGCGTTTGGCCTGCAACATGAGTTGATCCTCGGCGCCAATGGCAGTCGTGGCACCCAGGACGATGTCTACGCGATCCGCAACCTGCCCCAGCGCCAAAGCGTTTTCAACCCCAACCACCACTTCCCGGAACCTGCCGACGATACCTTCTGGCCCAACATGTACCGTGGCGGCACGGTCAAGGAAACCGCCACCCAATACGGCGCCTACGCCACCTTGCGCCTGCGCCTGGCCGAACCATTGATGCTGGTTCTCGGCAGTCGCGTCAGTTGGTATGAAAACCGCCGTGAGTCCTTGAACCTGGCTTGGGGCGAGTGGGCCGACCAGGATGCACGCACCAAGGAAACCGGCGTGGTCACGCCGTTTGCCGCGCTGATCTACGACCTCAATGACAACCTTTCGGTGTACGCCAGCTACGCCGATATCTTCCAGCCACAAAGCTCCTACGCCACGGTCAGCGGTTCGGCGCTCAAGCCGAAAATGGGTGAGAACTATGAGCTGGGTATCAAGGGCGAATGGTTTGACGGGCGCCTCAACAGCTCCCTGGCGCTGTTTCGCGCCATCGAAAAAAACGCCGCCCAAACCGATTTCGAGACCCGCTGCGGCAGCTCCTCCGACGGCTACTGCTACACCGACACGGGCAAAGTTCGCGCCCAAGGGGTCGAGGCCGAGCTGAGCGGCGAATTGCTTGAACGCCTGCAAGTGTTTGGCGGCTACACCTACACGCAAACCAAGAACCTGAAGAACATCGACAGCGCAGCCGAAGGCGCGGTGTCCAACACCTACGTACCAAGGCATATGCTGCGTTTGTGGGGCGACTACCAGTTGGACGGTGCACTGTCAAAATGGACAGTCGGCGCAGGGGTCAACGCCCAAAGCAGCAACTACCGGTTGCAAACTATCAAACTGGAACAGGCCGGGTATGCGTTGTGGAATGCGCGCATTGCGTATCAGGTGGACGACACCTGGACTGTGGCGCTCAACGGCAACAACCTGTTCGATAAAAACTACTACCAGACCGTGGGTACCTCAGGCTGGGGTAATCTTTATGGAGAGCCGCGCAACCTCACGCTGAGCCTCAAAGGCAACTTCTAAACATCAGCAGTCCTTGCACCAGAGCCGGCAAGCCGGCTCTGGTTCGACAACCCCCCTTCCCCCGCCCTGCTTCTGTCAAAAAAAGCTTTTTTCGCTGGCAGGCAAATCCCCACGTTTGTTCCTACACTCCAAAAAGCCATCATCGATTCTCGATTTTTCTGAAAGCACGGCCTCTCATGTCAATAAATCGTCATATCATGGGAGCCTCATGAGAGCCATTGAAGGCAACGGCAAAAAAAGCCAAATCATTGACACGGAACCTCAAGGAAGCCACTATTTAGCCATCACTCCGTAAATTCCTGCGTCTGAACAGGCATTACGTATTACCCAGCAACTGCAGTTGTTCGATTTGCACCACTTGTAAAGCAAACCTGCCTTATGGATGAGCAAAACGAATAGGAACGTTCTGGTGGTGTATTGAGGATCTGATCTATGCGCGGTAAATCGTCGGTCGATAGCCTGTTTTTGACTCGTCCCGGTTTCGTTGAGTTTTTTGTCGTCTTCGTAAAACTGATCCACGGCCTCACTGCTGTAGTGCCGGCAATTATCCTGTTGTTCTACCCGGAACCCGTCGCCGAGCACATGCGCAACCACTACCTTGGCCTGCTGGTATTCTTTGCGCTCTTGACCATCATTCTGTTCCAGGCCCTGGGGGTGTACTCCGAGGATCTGTTCAGCAATCGCCTGCGTTTTCGCGTGATGCTGGTGGCCTGGGTCTCGGCGTTTTGCATCCTGCTGTTCATGTACCAGATCCTGCTGCTGTTCCCACAGTTGAGCCCACGCAACCTGGCGGCCTGGTTCTCCATGAGCCTGGTGCTGTTTGGCGTGGAGCGGATATTGATGCTGCGCCTGTATCGCCATTTGATGAAGAACGGCAAATTCTTGCAGCGTACGGTGATCCTGGGTTTTACCGAGACGGCGGTGCATGTGGCTGAACACCTGTCGCGCAACAGCGATATCCGTTCCGGCCTGATCGGCTTTATCGACGACCGTACCGAGCGCATTCCCAAGGAATTGAGCCGCCTGCCCTTGCTGGGCAATACCCGCGACCTGGAAAAGCTGATCCGCTCCGAACAGGTCAACCAGGTCATGATCACCCTGCCCTGGGCCGCCGAGCAGCGTATCAACGGGCTGGTCAAACGCCTGCGGCAGATGTCGGTGAACGTCATGCTGGTGCCCGACATGGCTGCCTTGCGTTATGGGCATAACCGCATCACCGATGTGGGCGGCATCCTGATGTTCAACACCTCGCAGTTGCCGCTGCGCGGCTGGTCACCCTTTATCAAGCGTTGCGAAGACCTGCTGCTGGCCAGCCTCGGCCTGTTGTTGCTGTCACCGGTGATGCTGGCGACGGCCATCGCGATCAAACTCGATTCCAAGGGCCCGGTGCTGTTTCGCCAGAAGCGCTTTGGCTACAACGACAACCTGATCCGAGTGTTCAAGTTCCGCTCGATGTACGTCGAACAGACCGACCTCAACGCCGAGAACCAGACCACACGCCAGGACCCGCGCATCACCCGGGTAGGCAGGATCATTCGCAAGACCAGCATTGATGAGCTGCCACAACTGTTCAACGTGCTGCTGGGCAATATGTCGATGGTCGGCCCGCGCCCCCACGCCACGGCCACCAAGGCCGCCGGGGTTCCGTTCGAGCAAGCGGTCAGCGAATACAGCTCACGCCACCGGGTCAAGCCAGGCATCACCGGCTGGGCACAGATCAATGGCTACCGTGGCGAGACCGACACCCTGTTCAAAATCCAGAAGCGAGTCGAATACGACCTGGAATACATCGCCAAATGGTCGGTGTGGCTGGATCTGTACATCGTTTTCATGACGGTTCCGGCCGTCCTTTCCACCAAGGAAGTTTATTGATGAACCCTCTTAACGGATTGATCCCGTGCATCATCTCCGGTGGTTCGGGCACGCGGCTGTGGCCGGTTTCGCGGCAGAACATGCCCAAACCCTTCATGCGCATGCGCGACGACCAGAGCCTGCTGCAAAAGACCTTCCTGCGCG
The DNA here is from genome assembly GCF_023127755.1 of Pseudomonas sp. W2Aug9. Lineage (NCBI taxonomy): Bacteria > Pseudomonadati > Pseudomonadota > Gammaproteobacteria > Pseudomonadales > Pseudomonadaceae > Pseudomonas > Pseudomonas sp. W2Aug9. The sequence continues at coordinate 59,068 of NZ_SPKL01000004.1, forward strand.
CCAGCCACTTGCCGGGGGTGGAGAGCATCCTGACGGTGACCAATCGTGACCTGCTGTTTCGCACCCTCGACGACTACCGCGCGGTGAACACCCAGCGATTGGCCCTGGAGCTGCTGCTGGAGCCGTTTGGCCGTAACACCGCCGCCGCCATCGCCGTGGCCGCCTTGCATGTGCAGGAGCATTTCGGCGCTGAAGCACAGTTGCTGGTGATGCCCGCCGATCACCTGATCCTTGATGAAACGGCCTTCGCCCAAGCGGTAGAAAAAGCCCGCGCACTGGCCGAAGCCGGTTACCTGGTGACCTTTGGCATTCAGCCTGACCGTGCCGAAACCGGCTTTGGCTATATAGAACAAGGCGCAGCGTTGGGGGCCGGGTTTCAGGTCCGGCGCTTTGTCGAGAAGCCCGATCTGGCCACCGCCCAAGGCTATCTGGACGGCGGCAAGCACCTGTGGAACGCCGGCATGTTCTGCTTCAAGGCGGCCAGCCTATTGGAAGAATTGGCCAGCCACGCCCCGGCAGTGCTGGACGCAGCCAAGGCCGCACTCGAGCACAGCCAGAGCCTGCAGAACAGCAGCAGTCGCCAGCGTGAGCTGAGCCCGGAAGGTTTCGGTACCGCGCCGGACATCTCCATCGACGTGGCCCTGATGGAAAAATCCGCAAAGGTCGCGGTCGTGCCCTGCAACATTGGCTGGAGCGATATCGGTTCCTGGGAAGCGCTGCGCCAACTCACCCCCAGTGATGACAATGGCAACCAGATCAATGGCGAGGCGATCCTGCACGACGTGCATAACTGCTACATCGACTCGCCCAAGCGGGTACTCGGTGCAGTGGGCGTGCGCGATCTGATCATCGTCGACACCCCGGACGCACTGTTGATCGCCGACGCGCACCGCAGCCAGGACGTGCGCTATATCGTCGCCGAACTCAAGCGCCAGAATCACCCGGCGTTCAGTCTGCATCGCACAGTCACCCGCCCGTGGGGCACCTACACGGTGCTGGAAGAAAGCACGCGCTTCAAAATCAAGCGCATTGTGGTCAAGCCAAAAGGCTCGCTGTCCCTGCAAATGCACCATCACCGCAGCGAGCATTGGGTGGTGGTCAGCGGCGCAGCGATGATCACCAATGGCGAGCGCGAAATCCTGCTCAATATGAACGAGTCCACCTATATTCCCGCCGGCCACAAACACCGCCTGACCAACCCCGGCATCATCGATCTGGTGATGATTGAGGTACAGAGCGGTGAGTACCTGGGCGAAGACGACATCGTGCGTTATGACGACATCTACGGCCGCGCGCCGGTGGAAGAGAAACCCTGATGCGCACGTCCCTGATCATCCCCACCCGCAACGCGGCCAGCCATCTGGACCGCTTACTGCCGGCGCTGCGCATGCAAACCCTGCAACCGGACGAGATGCTGGTGGTCGACAGCGCATCGAGCGATGACACCGTGGCGCGCTTTCGCGAGTTTGGCGCGCGCGTGGAGGTGATTGATGCCCGCGACTTCAACCACGGCGGCACTCGGCGCTGGGCCAGTGAACAGGTGGGCGGCGACGCTTTGATCGTCATGACTCAGGACGCAATCCCCGCCACGGCCGAGACGTTCGCCAACCTGATCGCCGAATTGCAACTGGAGCCGCTCAATGGCGTGGCTTATGGACGGCAGCTGCCGCACCCCGGTGCAGGGGTGCTGGGGGCACAGTCGCGGCACTTCAATTACCCGGCGGCCAGCCGCAGCAAAAGCCTGGCCGATGCACCGCAGCTAGGGATCAAGACCTGCTTCAGCTCCGACTCGTTTTCGGTGTACCGACGCAGCGCCCTGCAGGCGGTGGGTGGTTTCCCCCAGGATGTGATTGGCAGCGAAGACGCCTACGTCGCCGCACGCATGTTGCTGGCCGGCTACCAGGTGCGCTACGCCGCCAGTGCGCAGGTTTATCACTCCCACGATTACCGCTTGCTGGACGAGTTCAAGCGCTACTTCGATATCGGTGTGTTCTACGGCCGCGAGGCGTGGATTCGCCAGGCGTTCGGCGATGCGGGCGGCGAAGGTAAGCGTTATGTGCTGGCCGAACTGCGCGCATTGCGCGAGGCGAACGCGCTGCACCGTGCGCCAGAAGTAGTAATGCGCAGCGCCTTTAAATTGCTGGGTTATCGCCTCGGCCACCTTGAACGCCACTTGCCCAACTCGCTTAAACGGCGTCTGGGCATGTTTTCCACCTACTGGACTTGAGCCGTCATGAAGACTACCAACCGACGTTCCCGTCTTACCCTGCTCAGCCTCTTGAGTGCCTCAATCTGGCTGGCGGGCTGTTCGACCCCTGCGCGGGTGCCGCTTCCTGACAACAATACGCTCAAGGCCGGCCATCAAGCGGCGCTGACCCTGGCCGACCTGCCACCACCCCAGGTGCTGATCCAGACCGGCGACTCGCTGCGGATCGTGCGCGACGCCCAGGAACCGGCGGCGGCCGATGACATGACCGTATTCGTCGTGCGCCCCGACGGCGTGATCTCGGTACCCAATATTGGCCGGGTCAAGGCCGCCCTGCGCACGCCCGAAGACCTGGGCAAGGAAATCACCGAGAAGTACAAGCGCATCTACCGCGAACCCGCGGTGACGGTGAACATCGCCAGCGCACCGAGCAACAAGGTGTTTATCGGCGGTGCGGTGTCTAACCCGGCGTTTTTCGACCTGGCCGGCAACGTCAGCGTCGAGCAGGCACTGCTCAGTTCCGGTGGTGTATTGCCCTCGGCGGATGCCTCCAACGTGGCCTTGCTGCGCACCGGGCCAGATGGCAAGTACAGAACGTACTTCATCAGCCTGGAGAGCATGTTGACCAACCCCAATCACCCGCGGGTGGCGTTGCAGCGCGGCGATTTGATCTTCGTGCCGCAGTCGGGCATCGGCGCGACGGTGGAGGCCGTGGATATGTACTTCACCAAGCTGTTTCCGATCAACAAGGGCATTGGCATTGGCTTGAATTACGACCTGAACAAGAGCGACGTGAAAAACAGCGGCAACACCATCTACAACAACCCAACCATCAACGCAGGCCAAGGATTATGAAGCGGGCGTCGTATCACTCGAACCAAGCGTTCCCGTCTTTCGTAAACCCCATATGCAATGGAGTGATCCTGTGATCGAAATCCGCTCTCTTCGCGACCTGCTGCGGCTGTTTTTCATCTACCGCCGCGAATTCAAACTGGCAGTGATCACCACGATCGTCGTCGCGGTGCTGGGTGCCTTCCTGTTGCCGGCTCGCTACGAGTCCGACGCGCGCTTGCTGGTCAAGCCGGGGCGGGACAACACCACCTTGCCGATCGAAGCCGCCAACCGCCAGACGCTGATTGCCCCGAGCACCCAGCACGACCCGATTGTCGACGAAGAAAAAATGCTCACGGGCCGGCCCATCGTGCATATCGTTGCCGAGCGCTATATGGCGATGACCTCCGAGCCGCCGCAGGGCTTCTGGAAGGTCACCAAGTTCTACATCAAGAAGGGCCTTGGCGAAGTCATCAACGGCGTGCGCAGCGTGCTGCAGTTCGTAGGCCTTGCCGAGAAGCAAAGCCCGCTGGAGCGCCTGGCGACCTCGCTGGAGAAGAACTTCAAAGCCGGTCACGAGCCGGGTTCTTCAGTGATCGAGATTTCCTTCACCTGGGACGACCCGGCTGTGGCGCAAAAAATCGTCGAGGAATGGGTCAACGCCTACCTTGAGGAACGTGCGCGGATTCTCGGGCGCAAGAGCCTGCATACCTTCTACGAAACCGAACGCGCCAAGGTGGCGGAAAATATCCAAAGCCTGAAGGACCAACTGCAAGGCCGTTTGAAGCAGATCGATTCGATCAGTGTCGATGCGCGCCTGAAGAACCTCACCAGTCAGATCGACCGTGTCACCGACGCCAAGGTCAGCGCACAAAACCAGATCTCGGGCATTCGCAGCCTCCTGGCCAACGCCAGCCAGCAGATCAAGAGCCAGCCGGCAGACGTGGTGACGATGCGCGAAACCAGCCTCAATCCCACCCAACTGGACCTCAAGCGCCAGCTCAATGCGCTGCAAGTGGAACGCGCACGCCTGTTGCGCACCTACCTGCCGGGCACGCCGCAGGTCAATCAGATCGAACAGAACATCCGCGACATCGAAGCCCTCAGCGCTCAGGAAGCTACGCGCCTGGAACGCTCGCAAAACACTGCGCCCAACAGCTTGGTGATCAACGTTAAGCAGCAAGTGATCGACGCCCAATTGCAAGAGCGCAAACTGGCCGGGGAGATCGAGAACTACGACAAGACCCTCGCCGAACTGCGTGACCAGCGTGACAAGGCGATGACCGATGAGCCGGAACTCAACAAGCTGAGCCAACAACTGCGCGCCGCCGAAAAAAGCTACGCCTTGTACTCGGACAATCTTGAACAGGCGCGTATCGACCACGAACTGGACAACAGTCAGATCAGCAACATCGCGCTGATCGAACACGCCACCCTGAACCCGTCACGTGTGTTTCCCAAAAGCCTGCTGATTCTGTTGTTCGCCATTCCCGCCGGCGTAGCCGTGGGCTTTTTGACCATTTATGTGCTGTACCTGCTGGACCAACGCATCCACGATGGCACCCGCTTGCAGGAGATGTTCCAGGTGCCGCTGTGGAGCAGCATCCCCGACGTGCAAGACGCCACGCCGGCCGCCGTCACCGCCAGCCTCTATCGCCTGTACAGCCTGCTGCCCCTGGAGCGCATCGCCAGTGAAGGCTTTGCCCTGGGCCTGACCTCGGCGCGGCATGGCGAGGGCGTGACGTTTATCATCGAGCAGCTCAAGCGCCTGCTGGAAGAGCGTGGCCACCGCGTCTCGGTCGACGGGGCGAACGCGCCCACGGCGGGTGAAGTGCTGTTGCTGGACGCCTCGGCCTTGTCGTCCAACCCGCAGGCCTTTTTGACGCTACGCCGTGCCGACCAGATCGTGCTGGTGATCGAAGCCCGCACCAGTACCGTACCGACCATCGAGAACGCGGTGTCGCTGCTGACCACCGCGTTCGGCAAAGTCGACGGCATGATCCTCAACCGCCGCCGCTTCGAAGTACCGGCCAAGGTCCTGGCGCGGATCAACAGCTGGCGCGGTGCGGCCTGATGCGTATTGCATTGCTGGCACCTCTGCCACCGGAGCAGACCGGAATCGCCGATTACGCCGCGCATTTGCGCAACGCGTTGATCGAACTGGGCCTTGAAGTGGTGACCCCCCTCGCGGGTTGCCAGGACCTGGCTGAACAGTTGCGGCGCTTGCAAGCCTTTGACTGGCACGGTGTGGACCTGGTCCATGCCGAATTGGGAGGTGGGCGCTTCGGTGAGTTCCAGGCGCTTGACTACCTGCGTCGGGCACACCCACAACTGCCGTTGACCGCCACGGTGCATGACCCGGAGCGCTTGATCTGGCGCCGGGCCAAGCTGTTTTTCCCCTTGACCCTGCTCGAACGCCTGCCCCACCCGCTGCCCCAGGCGGCGGCGCTGCTGGCCGACCCGCTGACCTTGCACGAAGAACGACGCCTGGCCAAAGGTATGCGCCGGCTGATCACCCTCACCCGCCTGGGAGGCGACTGCCTGCGCCAACGCATGGGCCTGCGCCCGCAGCAAGTGGCGGTGATTGCTCACGGCAACCTGCCCATCGCGCCCCAGGACTTGCCGCCGCTTGCGCCGCTGCGTCTGTTGTATTTCGGCTTTATCTATCGCGGCAAGGGCATTGAAGATCTGCTCCAGGCCCTGGCCCAGTCACTGGCCGCTCACCCGCAATGCCGAGGCCAGGTACGCCTGACCCTGGCCGGCGGCACCGCCCCGGAAATGACCTTCGACCCGGCCGGCAACTACCTCGACGGCCTGCGCCAACAGATCAGCGCGCTGCACCTGGAGGATGTGGTGGACTGGCAGCTGGACCTGCCATCGGCGCAGATCGCCGCTACGATCCAGGCGCACCATGTGATGGTGCTGCCCTACCGCGAATCGAAAAAACTCGGTTTCCTGGGACAGATGCGTGGCACCAGTGGCGCGCTGTCGTGGGCCAATGCCTGCGGGCGCGGGGTGATCACCTCCAATGCGCGTGCCTTTGCTGAAGAGGTGGCCGGCGGCAATGGCATCACCTATCAGCAGGGCGATATCGATTCCTTGAGCAACGCCTTGAACCGCTTGATCCTCGACCCGCAGCAGGCCCGGCAATGGGCTGCCCGGGCAGCGGAAATCGGCCACCAACGCCAGTGGGCCACCACGGCCCAACGTTTTGCCGAATTATTTCGGGATGCTTGTGAGGAGCCGTTGCGATGAATATTTCATCTGTTCGCCCGATGTGGCGCTATCTGCCGCTGGTGCTGGCAATCGCCGTGGGTGGCGCCCTGCTGTCGAGTGAGAAAGTCGATGCGCAGCCGGTGAATCTGGCCCCGGAGCGCACTGTGGTATGGAAGGACTTCCTTGGCGTGAACGCGCACTTTCTGTGGTTCACGCCCGAGCAGTACCGCCAGCAGATCAAGCAATACAAGAAACTTGGGTTGCAATGGGTGCGGGTCGACCTGCACTGGGATCGCCTGGAGCCCACAGAAGACGGTTATCAACTCAGCACCTTCGATGAACTGGACCGCACCCTGAGCGCTGAAAAAATCCGCTCGGTGTTTTACCTGGTGGGCTCGGCGCCCTTTATCACCACCGCCCCCAAGGGCGCGCAGTTCCAGGACCAGTATCGCCCGCGGGACCCCGAAATCTACGCGCTGCGCCTGGCACTCCTGGCCAAGCGCTACCCCAATATCGATGCCTGGCAGGTGTGGAACGAGCAGAACCTGCCGAACAACTGGCGCCCCAAAGTCAACGCCAAGGAGTACGGGCAATTGTTATTGGCCAGTCACCAGGCGTTGAATATTGCCGCGCCCGGCAAACTGCAGGTCATGGGCGGCATGGCGTACTACAGCCAGATGCCGCCGCGTGGCAAAACCCTGATGTTCGAAGCGCTCGGCGCGCTGGGCGTGCAAAACCTGGGCATGGTCGCGGCCTATCACCCTTATTCGATGACCCCGGAAACCGATGAACCGGGCAAGAACGAAGTGCTGCTGCGCGGCGATCAACTCAATACCATGCTGCACGGCGCCGGGATCAAGAACGTATGGGCTACCGAGTGGGGCTGGTCCAGCTATGCCGGCCCCAAGGAGATGCAGGACCTGATCGGTATCGACGGGCAGGCCGACTACACCTTGCGCCGCCTGGCGTTGATGGCGTCCCAGGACTATCAGAAGATTTTCCTGTTCGCGCTGTCCGACCTCGACCAACGCGCCTCGCCACGCGACCAGCATTACGGCCTGCTGAACCTGGACGGCGAACCCAAGCCGGTATACACCGCCCTCGCCCGCTTCCTTGAGATCACCGGCCCCTCCCTTAAACCCGGCACCACGCCCAAGCTTGAGGATGTGCCGGACAGTTTCTACAGCGTGGCCTGGACTCGGCCTGACGGAAAACACTTGTTGATGTACTGGAGTGCCAAAGGCAGCAGCATCAGCCTGCCGGACATCAAACACGCAGAACTGCTGGACCCGCTGACCGGAGCCCGGCAGCCCCTGAACGACGACAACGGTATTCGCCCAGCGGTGAAGCCGAGTTTGCAGATACTGGTGTGGTAGCCCCGGGCATGGAGAGCTGTACATGAGAATCCTATGGATTGTGCCCTATCTGCCGTGGCCGACCACCAGCGGCGGCAAGACCCGGCAGTATCATTTGCTGCGCACCTTGAGTGAGCGCGGGCATCGCATCACGCTGCTGGCGCAATCGAAGACACCGGCCGGTGACGCGGTGCACGCAGCCCTTGAACCGTTGCTCGAACGCCTGATCGTGGTGCCGCGCCGGCCGCTGAAACACCCGATGACCCTGCTCGCGGGCGTATTCGCACCGTGGCCGCTGTTGACCACGGTCAATGGCCTGTCGGCACCGTTGCAAGCCCAATTTGCGCAACTGTTGAACGAGCGCTGGGACGTGATTCAAGTGGAACACAGCTACAGCCTGCAACCGTTTCTGCGCACCTTGCAGCAGCGCCAGCGCGAGTTTGTGCTGACCGAGCACAACCTGGAGTCAAGCCTGGGTGGCGCCACTTATGACCGTTTCCCCAAGTGGGCTGCGCCGTTCGTGCAGTACGACCAATGGCGCTGCCGGCAATGGGAACGCAAGGCGTTCGATGCCGCCGCCCATGTGATCGCGGTGACCGACGCGGACGCCCAGGCCATGCGGCCGTTGACTGCAACGCCGGTAAGCGTGGTAGTCAATGGCGTCGACAGCCGTGCCTTCGCCCAGGTCAGTGCCGATGCGCAGAGCCAGCGTTTGTTGTTTGTCGGCAATTACGAATACGCACCGAACCTGGACGCTGTGCAGTGGTTGCTTGAGGAGATATTCCCCCGGGTCTGGCTGCAGTGTCCGAACGCGCGCCTGGCAGTGGCCGGTTACGGCTTGCCCGAACACTGGCGCGACCGTTGGCCGGATGAACGTGTCGAGTGGCTGGGGTTTGTTCCTGATCTGTGCGCCCTGCAACGGCGCTGCGCCGGTTTTGTCGCCGCGTTGCGCCATGGCGGCGGCTCCAAGCTCAAGGTGTTGGAGGCAATGGCCGCCGGCTTGCCGCTGGTCAGCACGGCCCAGGGTGTTTCCGGTTTGGCGGTGCAATCCCAGGCGCATTACCTCGCGGGCGAAAGCGCCGAGGCCCTGGCCGATGCCATCGTGCGTTTGCTGGATCAGCCGCTGCTGGCCCGGCAACTGGCCGATGCGGCACGCGATTATGCGCGGCATTACCACGACTGGGCGGTGGCCGGTGACGAACTGGAGCACATCTACCGCACCTTGATCGCCTCTAAGGAGTCTCAGCCATGCGCGTAGCCCTGGACTATCGCCCCGCCACGGTTGCGCCCTCGTCGGGCATCGCCCGCCAGGTCCTGGCGCTGGAAGATGCCCTGCGCGCACGGGGCAACACCGAGGTGGTGCTGTTCACTGAGGCGCCCCTGGACCACCCGCAACGCCAGAACGCCATTTGCCCACCGTGGGCCAGCCCGCTGGATGGCCTGCAACGGCCGCAGGTACGCTTGCGGTTCGAGCGCAAATTTTTGCCCAGAGCCTTGCACGAGCAACAGATCGACCTGCACATCGCCACGGCCAATATGGGCTTGCCGCTGTGCCGCAAACCCGCCGGCACCCGTTATGTCCTGGTGCTGCATGATCTGTTTCAGCTGACTCAGCGTAACTTCCATCGCTCCAGGCTCAAGGCCCTGGCCTATCGCTTGATCGACAGCGCCTCGATTGCCTGGTCGGTGTGGCAGGCTGACCGGGTGTGGTGCCCTTCGCAGTTTTCCTGCAACGAAGCCGCCCGCGTATTCCCCTGGGCCCGGGCCAAGTTCCGGGTGTTGAGCAACCTGGTGCCCGAATTGAATGCAGCGCCAGAACCGCTGCCAGACAACGTGCCGGCGCGTTACTGGCTGGTGGTGGGCACACGGGAGCCGCGCAAGAACATGGCATTTTTCCTGCGCCAATGGCAGGCCTGCCGTGCGGCGAACCCTGAGGTGCCGGACCTTGTGCTGGTGGGCCACGCCAGCGATGTACCGTCCGCCCTTGGCGAACTGCCGGGCCTGCATTGGTGCAGCGGTTTATCCGACGGCCAACTGCAAGCCCTCTACCGTCATACCGACTGCCTATGGCAGCCGTCTTATGCCGAAGGCTTTGGCCTGCCGGTGGTGGAAGCCTTGAGTGTCGGCACGCCGGTGGCGGTGGCACGCGGTTCCGCCCTGGATGAAGTCGCGCCGCCCGGCGCCCCGCGCTTCGACCCACACGATGCCAGGCAATTGCAGAACGTCATGCAGCAACTGGCAACCGCGGGCGACAAGGCAGACGCCGAAACGCAGCGCGCCTGGGCCCGGCAATTTGCCGAACCGGCCTATCGCTCGCGCCTGGATACTTTGCTCAAGGAATTGGACCGCTAATGCTGCCAGGAAAACTCATCAGTCTGCTCCTGGGCCTGGTCTTCGGCATTTTGCTGTTGGCCCTGTCGCCGATCAAGGCCTTGCTGGTCGTGGCCGGCGCGGGTGTGGCCTTGACCCTGATCCGCTTTCCCCTGTGGGGCTTGCTGATTTTCGCGGTGTTGGCCACCAGCATTCCCTACACCACGTTGGAACTGGGGATCCGCACCACCATCAGCGAAGCCGTGTTGGGGCTGACCTGGGTCGGGGTGTTCTGGCAATCGTTTATCGGCAAGACCCGCGGCTTGATCCTGTGGCGTCCGACCGAGCGCGCGCTGATGTGGTTGATGCTGTTCAGCACTATTCCGTTTATCTGGGGCATGGTCATCATCCATGCCGAAGGCAACGGGCCGGTGAACTGGGTACGCTGGCTGATGAACCTGTCGTTGCTGTTTATCGTGCCGTTGCTGCTGCGCACCGACGCCGACCGCGACAAGGTGGTGGTCGCCCTGCTGCTGGGCAACCTGGCGATGCTGTTGCTGTCGATTTTCATGTTTTTGAAAACGCGCAACGCCATGTCGATGATCGAGGTGCTTACCGACCTCAAGTACGCCCACCCGGAAGCGGTGAAGGATATTTTTTCCGCCAACTACACGCGCATGGCCTCGCCCTGGGTGCACCCAAACCTGACGGGTGGCGTGCTGGTGCTGTTTATCCCCCTGGCGCTGTTCTACGGCTGGACCCGCAGCGGCTGGCGCCGGGCGCTGGGCCTGGCGGTGGCGGTGCTGGGTTGCGCCGGCCTGCTGCTGAGTATTTCCCGTGGCGCCATCGTGGCCCTGGCGCTGGTGCTGATCTGGCTGACCTATAAGCGCGTACCTAACAGCGGGCGCATCATCGGTATCGGCGTGGCGTTTGGGGTTGCGCTGGTGATGTTCTATCCGCCGTTGCAGGAGCGCTTGCTGACTATCTTTTCGTCCACCAACGCCAGTACCGAAATCCGCTTCGACGAGTACGCAAGATTCCCCGAGGCCATGTCGACATACCCCCTGGGGATCGGCTTCAAGATCGACCCACCCGTACCCGGCACCAACCTGTTGGGCATCTCCAACCTGTGGCTGAACTTCATCTACAAGGTCGGCATTCCGGGGATGCTGTTGTTTATCACCGTCACGGTGTTGTGGTGGCGTGAAGTGCGGCCGCTGGGCCAGGTGCGCAAGGTCACCGCCGACAACGCCCTGTGGCTGGGGTGTATCTGCGGCGTGATGGCAGCGCTGTTGACGGGGATTTTCGACCACTATTTCAGCTTCACCTTTGTACTGATCGCGCTGTTCTGGCTGTTGATGGGCATGAGCCTGCAACAGGTGCGTCTGCGCCCCTCCATTACCGCCCCTGTTGCTGCTATTGCGCCAAAGGATAACCAACCATGAAACACCGGATGATTCACTCCACCGATTTGCGCGATCGCCTCCCCACACTGGCCGCTGAACTGGGCGTGAGCCTGCCGGACCTGGAAGAGGCGCTGGACTGGTGCCTGGCCAACGACGTGGTGTTTGAAGAGGGCGAAGGCGACAACAAGCGCTTCTGGATAAACTCCATCGACCTGGAACCCGCCCTTGAGCACCCGGTGGCCCGCCTTTTGTTCCGCCGTATGAAGCAGGACCTGCCGGGCAAGCTGTTGCCGCGCTATGGCAAAAACTGGGCAACGATCAAGGATCGCTGGCGCAACGCCTGGGACATGGCCTACAACATTTTGATCAACAAGATCCCCAGCCACCATGTGCGCATTGCCTGGCTGCGCCTGGGCGGCGCGAAGATCGGCAAGGGCACAAGCTTGTGGCGTAACACCGAAGTGTTGGGCATCCACAATTTGAGAGTCGGTGACGATACGGTGATCGGTTGGCATTGCCAGGTAGACGCCCGCGCCGGGCTGGTGATCGGCAACCACGTGGCGATTGCCTCCCACGTGCTGATCATCGCCGGCAGTCATGATTTGCAGGCACCGGAGTTCTGGTCGATTTCCGGGCCGATCTACATCGACGACTACGTGTGGATCGGCAGCCGGGCGTTGATCGGCTACGGCACGCACCTGGGTCATGGTTCGGTGATCAGCGCCAATACCGTGGTGGCCAAGGCTGTGGCCCCCTACAAAATCATTGGCGGTTCCGGGGCCAAAATCATGGGCGAACGTTGCCATGATCTGAACTATAAGGTGGGTGGCAAGGGCCTGTTCACCCTGTTCCACTGATGTTCGGCAGCACGCTCTGGCTGACCGTCGCGACCCTCGCAGGGCTGGTCGCCGGTTTTGCCCGCGAATGGCTGCTGGTGGCGGCCTGGGGCGCGGGCAGCCGCAGCGACGGGTTTCTGGTGGCGGTGTTTTTGCCCGAAGCGTTGCGCATGACCCTGGCCGCCGGCTTGCTTGCGGCGGCTGCCCTGCCCCTCTATCAACAACGCGACCCACAACGCCAGCAAGCCTGGCTGGCCAGCCTTTCTCCACGCCTGCTGGGAGTAGGCCTGGCCCTGTTTGCCGTATTGGCGCTGGGCGCGCCGCTGTGGGTGCGCCTGATCGGCCCCGGCCTGGACGCCGCAGCCCATGCCGAAGCCGCCGCTAACTTGCGCTGGCTGGCGGCCTGTGCGCCGGGCCTGGTGATGCATGGGTTGTTCAGTATTCCCTTGCAGGCACGCCAGCGTTTTGTGCTGCCGGGGCTGGGCTCTTTGCTGTTCAACCTGCCGCCGGTGCTGTACCTGTTTATCCGTGGCAGCGCAAGCGACAGCGGCGAACTGGCCATGAGCTTTTTTGCCGGCAGTGTATTGATGTGCCTGCCGCTGCTGGCGCCGGTCTGGTCTTTCGGCTGGCGGCCGTGGCAAGTCACTGGCGACAAGCTGGCGGGCCGCGAACTGTTGGGGCGCATCGGACCATTGTTGGCCAGCAATGTCGCCAGCCAGGGTTTGGCGCTGCTAGAGCGCTTGATCGCCAGTTACCTGGGAGAAGGTGCCGTCACGTGGGTCAACCTTGCACGCAAACTGATCAATCTGCCCTTGATCGCCCTGATGAGCCTCAACCAGGTCCTGCTGGGCATGATGAGCGGCGAACAAGGCCAGCAGCGCCTGGCCCTGCTGCGCCGAGGCCTGGATGCTGCGACCCTGCTCAGCCTGCCGGCCGCCCTCGGCCTGATCGGCGCCAGCCCGGTGCTGATTCATCTGCTGATGCCCGCCCAAAGCGCCGACAGCCCACTGCCCGCCCTGCTGGCCTGGTTCGCGACGCCATTGGTGTTCGGCGCCTGGAACGCTATGCTCGCCCGCTACGCCTATGCCAGCGGCGACACGCGCCTGCCCTTGCGCTGCGAATTGCTGGGCAGCGGGGTCAACGCTTTGCTGTTGGTGCTGCTGCCGTACTTTCTGGGTTTGCCGGGTATCGCCCTGGCGGCGTTGGGCGGGGTTATCGTCACCAACCTGCTGCTGATGCAACGCCAGCAATTGCTTGGGCAACTGCGCTGGCCGCTGCAATGGGGGCTGAGTGCGGTATTACTGGGTTCTGCAGCCGTCATCTTGCATCCACTGCAAAACGATGGCTGGCAACTGGGCTTGAGTACCGTGACGGCGGCCCTGGTATTGGGAGGGTTGGCTGGGTGGTTCAAGCCGTGGAAACAGTGAACTGGAGCCACCACCGCAACGGCCTGCGCAGGAGCTGGTAAGCCAGCTCCTGCACGGACTCAGTCATCCAGCTGTTGAGGCGCAGCCGGCTTGGTTGCCTTACCCGCTTTGGTAGCGTTCTTGCCAGGCGCAGGCGCAGGTTCTGGCACAACCGGAGCAGCCGCTTCTTTCTCGGCCATCGGCATCTGGTCAATGGCGCTGAAAAATTCCTTCAGGTCGAGGGTATCCGGCGGTACGGTCTTCTCCAGTTTCTTCTCGCCATCCTTGCCGATCAGGATCACCTTGGTGCCGCTGCCGACGCCGAGCTTGAGGGCACGGATCAGCGCGTTGGTTTCAGGCGGCGTGAGCTTTTTGCTGTCCTTTGGGTCCTTGGCGAACTTCTCCCCTTCGGCGCCAATGCTACCGAACTTGACGGTGTAGAACACCATGCTGCGCTCTTCGAAGGACTGCTTGGTGGCAGCCTCTTCCAGTTGTTTCTTCAGCGTTGCCAGTGTCGGGTTTCCAGCATCAAGCTCCACGACCACCAGCGGGCGCGTCTTACCCAACTCCTGCTTGAGCGGATTATCATCAGCGGCCAACAACGGCCCCGTAAAAGCCATCAAGGTAGCCAGGGTCAGCGACCGGATGAGCATGCGCACCTCCTTTGAATTCCATGCAGGGTTCTTGAGTTTCATGTCTGCGACAGTCAAATTCAAGGATGATTCCTACATCACTTTGAGAAGAGTAGGTCAGGACGCCCGCGACGCAAGGGCTTGGACAGTGGCCGGAGCATTGTTTCTTCCGGTTACGAGACCTTCCACTGCGGCCAATGCCGGGCAAAAACCGGGGCCACAACAGGGCCGGCGTCTACCCGCTCCAGGCTCTGCGCAAAGCCCGGCGCCAGGTTGCCGAGCACCTCGCGCGCGTCATCCCAGCGCGACACCCCCGCCGCCATGATGCCCAGTGCATTCGGCACATTGCCCGGGGTAAACAGCTGGTCGGCAAACTGATCGGCAAACACGACCCAGGCCTGGTGCAGGTAGCGCCGTGTGCCGCTGACCAGTTGCGCTTGCTGCGCCTCATCGGCATTACCCAACCAGCGTTGCGGGTAGTCGATGATGCCGATCGCCGAATAGCAATTGGCGGCGATGTACAACAGCCCGCGCAGGATCTGCGCACGATCGCCGGCCAGCAACTCGGACTTGGGGTACTCCAGGCCCAGGTGGATCAGGATAGCGGCGCTTTCGGTCAGCACCTGGCCATTGGGGGTGACCAGGGTGGGGATCTGCTTGAGTGGATTGATACGTGCAAGAGCGTCGCTGCCCTCGCCGTCCTGCCAGGAGCTGGCGTCCACGCGATGCCACGGCACGGCGCAGCGCTGCAGGGCGATTTCGATCATGCAGGAACCGGATTCGTCGGTGCCATAAAGTGTGTACATGGGCGTTGCCTCCTGAGCGATGGGCGATAGGGACAGTGTGATCCATTGCCTAGAATAGCCCCATCTGCCCGCCCACCAGGGTACCGAAGTCATCATTCACAAACGGCAGGATCGCGTCAGCAACGGGCTGCAATTGCCGGGTCACATAGTGGTCGTAGTCGATGGGCGCTTGCCGCACTTCCAAGGGTTCGGGGCCGTTGACGCTGATCACGTAGCTGATCCAGCCACCGCGCTGGTACTGGCGCGGGCGCCCCAGGCGGTCGTTGTACTCGTCTGCCAGGCGTGCCGCGCGCACATGGGGCGGGACGTTGCGTTCGTAGTCGTGCAAGGGCCGGCGCAGGCGCTTGCGGTAGATCAGCAACTCGTCGAATTCGCCGCTCAGGGTACGGCGCACGTAGTCGCGTATGTAGTCCTGATGGGGCTGGCGATGGAAGATGCGCCGGTAGAGTTCCTGCTGAAATTGCCGGGCCAGAGGCGACCAATCGCTGCGCACGGTTTCCAGGCCTTTGTAGACCATCTCTTCGCTGCCATCGTCGCGCACCACCAAACCGGCGTAGCGCTTCTTGCTGCCCTCCTCCGCGCCACGGATGGTCGGCATCAGGAAGCGGCTGAAGTGGGTTTCGTATTGCAGCTCCAAAGCACTTCGCAGGCCGTACTCGGTGCTCAGGTGGGCGCGCCACCAATCATTGACGTGCTGCACCAGCGCCAGGCCGATGCGATTGGCATCCTGCGGAGAATGGGCGCTGCCGAGCCAGACGAAGGTGGAGTCGGTGTCGCCGTAGATCACTTCATAACCCTGGGCCTCCACCAGCTCGCGGGTCTGGCGCATGATCTGGTGCCCCCGCAGGGTGATCGACGACGCCAACCGCGTATCGAAAAACCGACAGCCACTGGAGCCGAGCACGCCGTAGAAGGCATTCATGATGATTTTCAGGGCCTGGGACAGCGGTGCGTTGTGCTCGCGCTTGGCCTCTTCACGACCTTCGGATACGCGAGTGACGATGGACGGCAGGCAGTGCCGGGTGCGGGAGAAACGTGCGCCGCGAAAGCCCTCTACCGAGTCGCTGTCGTCGGGATGCTTGAGGCCTTCGATCAAGCCCACCGGGTCGATCAGGAAGCTGCGGATGATCGATGGGTAAAGGCTTTTGTAGTCCAGCACCAGCACCGATTCGTAGAGGCCCGGGCGTGAGTCCATGACAAACCCGCCAGGGCTGGCCTGGGGCGGTTTGTCGCCCAGGTTCGGCGCGACGAAACCCTGGCGATGCATCAACGGCAGGTACAAGTGGGTGAAGGCGGCGACCGAACCGCCGTTACGATCGGCCGGCAAGCCAGTGACGCTGGCACGCTCCAGCAAGAACTTGAGTAACTCGGTCTTTTCAAAAATCCGTGTGACCAGCTCACAGTCCTTGAGGTTGTAGCGCGCCAAGGCGGGCTTGTCCTCGGCGAACATGCGGTTGATTTCGTCCATGCGCTGGTACGGGGTGGAAATGTCCTTGCCTTCGCCGAGCAGGGTTTGTGCGACGTTTTCCAGGCTGAAGGATTCAAAGCTCCAGGTCGCCGAGCGCAGCGCTTCGATCCCGTCGATGATCAAGCGCCCCGCCGCTGCCGCGAAGTAATGATTGCGGCTGCCGTGCTCGCGCCAGGTCATGGCTTCACCGCCACGCCCCAACAACAGCGGCACGTTCAGGCGTTGGGCGTGCTCATGCAGGACGCGCAGGTCGAACTGCACCACATTCCAGCCGATGATCGCATCGGGATCAAAGGTGGCCAGCCATTGGTTGAGGCGTTCGAGCAGTTGCGCACGGGTGTCGCAGTAGTCGAGCTTGAAGTCCACGGCATCGGTTTTGTTTGGCGGGCCGAGCATATACACCTGGCGCTCGCCGCAGCCTTCCAGCGCGATGGAATACAGATCGCCCTGGGCGGTGGTTTCGATGTCCAGGGACACCAACTTCAAGCGCGGGCGGTAGTCGGGCGCGGGCTTCATCTGCGCGTCGAGCACGGTGCCGTTCGCGTCGGGCGTGCCGCCGAACCATACGGGGGCAGTGATAAAACGCTCCATCATGTAACGCTCGGGCGGTCGCACGTCGCCTTCGTAGACATCGACCCCGGCGCTGCGCAGGCGCTTTTCGATGTCCATCAATTGGCGGTGCTGGCGGGCATAGAGGCCCAGGACCGGGCGATGGTGGAAGTCGCACAGTTGCAGCGCACGCAACTCCAGATCGCGCTCGCCCTTGAGCAGCCAATCAAGCGGCTTGCGATGGACTTCGGGGATGAACATCACCGAGGTTTGCACGGGTAGGCGAATACACCGAGGCCCGTGGTCGGTGGCCAGCCAGAAACTGACCTCCGTGCCTAACGGGGTATCGCGCCAATGCCGGGTCAGGACAAAACCCTGCTGTAAATCCACCGTACCGCACCTCAGGAATCGCTTTCAGGGCGTGATTCTACTCGGCATCTCTACAAACGCGGCAGGTTAACGCGCACGCAGAGCGCAATCGCATAAATTTGTTGCAGGACATTAATAACAATCACTATCATTTGCGTCGGAGTCGTATCCGCGCAGTGAGGAAGCGCAACGTCGCTGCCCCCTTCCTCATAAGTTAGCCGTCTGGATCGACCATGCCCCTCTGCAATCTTTTCGCTGCGCCATTTCGCCCGACCCTGCTCGCCCTTTGTTGCTCCGTGAGCCTTGCTGCACAGGCGGCAACCCCAGCGGCCTCAGACAACGTATTGGAACTGGGCGCCACCAACATCAATGTCCAAGCCCTGGCGCCCACAGCGCTGCCCCCTGAGTTTGCAGGTGGCCAGGTTGCACGCGGCGGCCAATTGGGTGTGCTGGGCAACCAGGACATCATGGATGTGCCCTTCAGCATGTCCTCCTACACCGAAAAGCTGATTCGCGACCAGCAGGCGGAAACCGTCGGCGACGTGTTGCTCAATGACTCTTCTGTGCGCCAGGCCTCGGGGTATGCGAACCAGTCCCAGACGTTCATGATTCGTGGCTTGCCGTTGAATGGCGATGACATTTCCTATAACGGTTTGTACGGTGTCCTGCCGCGCCAGATCATTTCCACTGACGCCTTGGAGCGCGTGGAGGTATTCAAGGGCCCTAACGCCTTTATCAACGGCGTCACCCCCACCGGCTCGGGGATTGGTGGCGGCGTGAACCTGCAACCCAAGCGAGCCGATGATGTGCCACTGCGTCGTTTCAGTACCGACATCAGCAGTGATGGGCGGATTGGCGAACACTTGGATATTGGCCAGCGCTTCGGCGAAGACAACCGGTTTGGCGCACGGGTCAACCTGTCCCAGCGCGAAGGCGATACCGGGATTGATGATGAAAACCAGCGTTCGAAGCTGTTTGCCGTCGGCCTTGATTACCGCGGCGATGCTTTGCGGCTGTCCGGTGATTTTGTGTATCAGAAGCAGCGTATCAACGGTGGGCGTAACTCGGTGTTCCTTGGCACCATCACCCAGGTGCCGGATGCGCCGTCGGCAGACACCAACTACGCGCCAAGCTGGAGCAGTACCAACCTTGAAGACACCTTGGGGATGCTGCGCGCCGAATATGACCTGAATGAAAACTGGACCGCCTACGCGGCAGCCGGTGCCAAGCACAGCCGTGAAATGGGGCGCTACTCGTCGGTGACCTTGAGCGATAATCTCGGCAATGCCAGCGCCAGCGGCTCGACTATCGCCCACGAAGAAAACAATACCAGTGCCATGAGTGGCCTCAATGGCAAGTTCCACACCGGCCCGGTGAGCCATCGGCTCAACTTCGGCCTGGCAGGCATCTGGACCGAGGCGCGCAACGCCTATGTATTCGCCAGCGCAAAAACCCTGACCAATATCTACAACCCCGTGACCGGCGCGCCGCCGGCCCTCAACAGCCCACGCAATACCCCAGGTACCGACTTCAGCGATCCGACCATCACCGACAAGACATTCGTGCGTAGCGTCGCGGTATCCGACACCTTGGGGTTCTTCGATGACCGCCTGTTAGTGACCGTTGGTGCACGTCGCCAGCAGATGGTGGTGCAGAGTTACAACTACATGAGCGGTACCCGCACCGCCAACTATGACGAATCGATCACCACACCGGTCTACGGCATTGTGTTCAAACCGTGGGAGCACGTATCTCTGTATGCCAACCGCATTGAAGGCCTGGCTCAGGGCCCGACGTCGCCGCTCAAATCAGGCAACCTGACGGTCATCGGTGGCGGGCAAGCTTATGCGCCTGCCCGGTCCAAGCAGATCGAAGCGGGTGTCAAAGTGGACATGGGCACCTATGGCGCGACCCTGGGTGTATATCGTATCGAGCAGCCCGGCGCGGGTTATGCCGAGGCCATCGACGCCACCACCGCCCGCTACGTGCGGGAAGGTCAGCAGATCAACAAGGGCGTCGAGCTCAACGTATTCGGCGAACCGGTCAGCGGCCTGCGCTTGCTGGGCGGGGTGACCCTGATGAAAACCGAACTCAAGGGCACCCTCAACGGCGCCAACGACGGCAACCGTGCCATTGGCGTACCGTCATTCCAGCTCAACGCCGGGGTGGATTGGGATGTGCCCGGCCTGCAAGGCGTAAGCCTCAGCGGGCGTATGCTGCGCACCGGCGGGCAGTACGCCGACGCGGCCAACAACCTGAGCCTGCCGGCCTGGAACCGCTTCGACGTGGGTGCGCGCTACACCTTCATGCTGGACCAACGCGAGGTGACAGTGGGCGCCACGGTGGAGAACGTGGCCAACGAGAAGTATTGGGAATCGGCCCAGGGTGGATTTCTGAGCCAGGGTGATCCGCGGGTGGCGAAGTTGTCGGCGACGATTGATTTCTAACCTCCCTGAGTGGCCAGCGCATCTTAATGAGGAGAATGCGCTGGCAATATCAAATGGCTATATAGGAAGATAGCACGACTCAAGAAAAGGATTTCGCGCATGTCGTTCGTCCCCCGCCGTCTGGCCCTGACTATTTCGTTGATTGTTTCCGGCGCCTCGCTTTCTCCTGCCAGCCATGCTCAAGTATTCATCGATACCCCAACCAATACCCCGCTCACCGTGGGCAGTGGCTATTTTTACAATCCCAGTTTGTGGGTGACCAAGACCGGCAGCATCACCACCCATACGACCGCCGTCAGCGTTCGCCAAAACCTGCCTGATTGGCAACGCAATGTCTTCATTCAAAATGACGGCTCGATCAGTGCCGATAAATTAGACGCGATCAGCCTGGGCGCTGCGACCGATGTGCGCATCGACAACACCGGGGTAATCTCGGGCGCCAGGCACGCAATCTCAGGCGAACAACTCAATTTACTGAGCAATAATGGCACGCTTACCGGACGTGACGGCGCTGGAGTCTCGATAACGGGTGATGCCATGGTTTACAACGACGGCACGATCACTGGCGGACGAGAGGGGAGCCTGGAGAATATCGATGGCGATGGCCTACGCGTAGGCGGCATTGCCCACATCGAAAACTCTGGCGTTATCCGGGCATTGGGCGCCAGTGGAGCGGACAATAATGGCCGAGCCAACACCAGCGATGGGGTATCGATTGGCAGCGGCTACCTGTTCAACGGCGGCAGTTTTGATCCTTCCACAGGCATTCCACGTACCGGCTCAATCACAGGTGCCAACAATGGCCTCTTAGTAAGTAATGGCCATGATGGGGCGGCAACCGGCGCAACGGAGCTTAGAAATTTCGTCGACCTGCGTGGGCTTGATGGCTATGGCGCGCGTTTTATCGGTAATTTCGACGACCGGGTATTCAACGGTGCCCTGATCAGCGGGGGTAATGGTGTAGCCCTGGACATGGGAGGCGGCAACGACACCTTGACGCTGTACCCCGGCGCCCGTTTTGAGGGGTTAGTTGACGGCGGCGCAGGGCATAACACCATGATTCTGGAGGGCTACCAATATTATCCTTCAGATACGCGTGAACCCGACGGGACGGTCGAGGCAACGCGCAATTTCGACTTGCTACAAGTGCGTCGCGGCTACTGGCTGCTCAATGGTCGCGGCGATTTCAGCGAAGGCGCGCGCCTCTCTGCCAATGGTCACTTAAACAACCAGGGCAATATCGCTGGTGACGCGATCGTCGACCAAGGCGCGACTTACCGGGGCCGAGGCTCAGTCAACAATCTTACCGTCAGCGGGAGGTTGATCACGGATACCGTTGTCGGCGCTCCTCAGGTCAACGGCAACCTGATCATGAAGCCAGGCTCTACATTCGAGTTCGCTACTTATCCCGACGGCAGTGCTGCGACAACCCATGTGGCCGGCAATGCCAGCCTCAACGGTGCCTATTTGTGGCCGCAGCCGGGTTACTCGATGGAGTATCCCTGGCACAGCACGTACACCGTCCTACAAGCAGGCAGCATCACGGGTACCTTTGATGAATCCAACCTGCGCAGCTACTACGCGTTCCTGTCGCCAACACTCAGCTACGAAAATAGCCGCGTGAACCTGAGCTACACACGCAACGATGTCGAGTTCATCGATTACGCCCGTACTCGCAACGCCGCCCGCGCAGTCAACAGCATCGAGTCCATCAAGTGGAGCCACTGGAGCAACTGGGATGGCTCTTTCCCTCCGCCGTCCATGATGCCCAACCCCAACCCGCTCTACGACGCGCTGCTGGCCACCTCGGAGACCACGGCCAGCGCCGCGCTCGAGGCCCTGGCAGGCAGCGGCAACGCCAACCTCGCCAGTGCCACGCTGGCGGCCAGCAGCCAAGTGGGCACGTCCATGCTGTCGGCCATGCGCCAGATGAGCAGCAGTTCAAGCTTGCTCGTCGGGCTTGAGCCGGCGCAAACACCTGAGCTGGCCGCAACTGGCATCCCCAGCAGTGCGCGCAACTTGAATGATCCAAACGCGCGAGGCCGCGTGTGGCTGCAAGGTATCGGCAGCTACGGCAAGCTTGATGGTCAACACGGCAATGCGTCTTCACAGCAACGCACACAAGGCAGTCTGCTGGGTATTGACTGGTCCTTGCCGCCTCTCTGGCGCCTGGGTGTACTGGGCGGCTATTCGAAGACCGATATGGACAGCCACAACGTCGATAATTCATTACGCAGCTGGCACGCGGGGGCATATGCCGTACGCCAGGATGGCCCACTGGCGTTGCGCCTGGGGGCCGCGTACAGCCAACACAGGGGTAACAACAAGCGCACAGTGGAGTTCGCAGGTTTCAGCGAGCGCCCCAAGGGTGATTACGATGCCGATAGCCAGCAAGCCTTTGCCGAGCTGGGTTACATGCTGGGTAACGGCCGATTGAATATCGAACCCTTCGCCAACCTCGGCTATCAGCGCTATCACCGCGACAGCTATCGCGAGAAAGGCGGCGATGCTTCTCTCAAGGTGGACGCGCAAACCCAGGACAATGTCAGCAGTACCTTCGGGGTGCGCCTGGCTCATCTCAGCCAACTGGACAATGGCATCAGCCTGACGCCGCAAGCCAGCTTCGGCTGGCGGCACCTCTATGGCAATGTCGACAGCAAGACTCGGCAGGCTTTTTTGATTGGCGGCGACGCGTTCAATATTGACGGTAGCGCACTGGACCGCGACAGCTTGATGGTTGAAGTGGGGTTGGCGGTGGGTTTGTCTGCGCAGCAGAACGTGAGTGTCGGCTACAACGGTGAGTTGGGCAGCAATAGCCGCAATCATGCGGTGGTGGGCCAGTGGCAGATGAGTTTTTAAAAACGCCTGCAGCAATCGATTGCACGCTGCCGGGAAGCTGCCGTGAAGACGGGCATCGGCCATGATGCCCGTTCGGGTCAGGCTGGGCTCAGGTAGCTTTCGATATTGCGCATCTGCTCATCCCAACCACGGGAGTTCATCTTGAACGCCTTCTGGCGCCGTGCCTCGGGAACCTGGTCGAAACCGGATTCGACAACCCGCAGCAGGATGCCGGGGGCGTGATCCTCGATGGTGAACTCCACCAGAGTCGGTGTTTCGTTGTCGTAGTCGATGCCCTCCTCTACCGCGAAGGGGTGCCACCAGAAAGAGAACAGGGTTTGCGGCAGGACGCGTTCGATCCTGGCCTTCCAGACCACATGTTCGTAGCCTGGGTAAGTAATTGGCGCTTCGATGGTTTGCCCGGCTACAAAGGTTTTGCCCTTGAGCGCGATACCGAACCAGCTGCCAAATTGCTCGGCATCCGTGAGAGCCTCCCAAACTTGTTTACGCGATGCATTGAGCAGGACTTTGCGTTCGATTCGATCTAATACGTGCATGAGTCACCTCCTTCTTTGAACAGTAGGCGACATCGACCAATGCGCAACCTTGCGTTGTGCGCGATGATGATGACCCCCTCCTTGACCTGGCCATAGGTTATGACTGACCCATTGAATGGAAGTTGCTTGTGCAAAGGTGTGCGCTATCAGGTGGACAGCCTGGACATGCCCATCAGCCACTGCCATTGCGACAGCTGTCGCAAGGCACACGCAGCTGCGTTTGTTGCCACTGCCGGGGTGATGCGCGAGCATTTTCGCTGGACGCACGGTGAAGAGCTTTTGGCATCCTTTGAATCCTCGCCGGGGAAACTCCGACGCTTCTGCTCGCGCTGCGGCTCACATCTGATTGCCGAACGGGGGCATCAGCCCCACGTGATCGTGCGGGTGGCGACGCTGGACGATGATCCCGGCGTCAGGCCCACCTCGCATATCTGGATGGCCCATGAGGTGCCATGGCTGGCCTATGAAGGCTTAGAGCGCTGGGACGAGTGGCAGGCCTGAGTCAGACGCGTGGGTCGCCTGGCGCTTTGGCTGGCGTCGCATACTGCGGCTTGAGATGACCTTCCTGGTCAAGCAACCAGGCATCCATGATCTGCCGCACAACCGGCCCAGCCACACGGCCTCCGGCCTCACCGTTTTCAATCATGACGGAAATCACGATTTTCGGATGTTCGGCCGGCGCAAAACCGACGAACAAGGCGTTATCGCGATGACGCTCCAGCGTCTTGTTGCGGTTGTAGCGCTCACCCTGCTTGATCGCCACTACCTGGGCGGTGCCGCTCTTGCCGGCGATGCGGTATTGGGCGCCTTGCGCTGCCGCCCGGGCGATACCGCGTGGGTCGTGCATCACCAATTGCATACCATGGTTGACCTGCTCCCAATCACGCGGGTCTTTTAAGACCACGTTGGGCATCGGGTTCTCATCCACCGGAGGCACGCCGTTGATGGTCTTGGCCAGGTGCGGACGGTTCCAGATGCCTTTATTGGCGATCAATGCAGTGGCTTGGGCCAGTTGCAGTGGTGTCACTTGCATATAGCCCTGGCCGATGCCAAGGATGACGGTTTCGCCTGGGAACCAGGGCTGGCGACGGGTCGCACGCTTCCAGGCCTGGGATGGCATCAGACCTGCGGACTCTTCGAACATGTCCAGGGACACCTTCTGACCAAGGCCGAACTCGGCGAGGTAGTCGTGCAGGCGATCGATGCCTAGCTTGTGGGCCAGGTCGTAGAAGTAAGTGTCGTTGGAACGCATGATGGCGGCGTCCATGTCTACCCAACCGTCGCCACTGTGGTTCCAATTGCGGTATTTGTGGTCAAAGTCCGGCAACTGGTAATAGCCAGGGTCAAACACCCGGGTTTGCGGGGTGACAACGCCACTGTCGAGACCCGCGATAGCAACTTCCGGCTTAATGGTTGAACCCGGCGCATAGAGCCCACGTAGCACGCGGTTGAACAGCGGCCGATCAATGGAATCGTGCAGCGCGGCGTATTCCTTGAAGCTGATGCCGGTGACGAACAGGTTCGGATCGAAACTCGGTTTGCTGACCATGGCCAGTACTTCACCGGTTTGCGGGTCCAGAGCCACGACCGAACCACGCCGGTCGCCCAGGGCTTCTTCCGCGGCTTCCTGAAGCTTGACGTCGAGGCTCAGGACGATGTTTTTGCCAGGGATCGGATCGGTGTGCTTGAGCACGCGTAGTACGCGCCCCTGGGCGTTGGTCTCGACCTCTTCATAACCGACATGGCCGTGCAGCTCGGCCTCATAAAAACGCTCGATCCCGGTTTTACCGATGGATTGGGTACCGCGGTACTCCACGGAATCAAGGGTCTTGGATTCTTTCTCATTGATGCGGCCGACGTAGCCGATGGAGTGGGCAAAGTGCGCACCCAGCGGGTAGTGGCGGACGAATTGGGGCTCGACGTCCACCCCTGGAAGACGGAACTCGTTGACGGCCAAAACGGCGATCTGTTCTTCGTTCAACTCATAGAACAGCGTGACCGGAACAAACGGGTGACGAGCCTGCTTAAGCGCCTTATCGAACATCGCTCGGTCTTCGGCAGGCAGATGCAGCAGATTGACGATCGCGTCCAGCTCACCCTTAAGGTCGGTGGTGCGTTCACGGGTGATGGTCAGGTTGTAACTCGGACGGTTGTCGGCCAGGACTACACCATTACGGTCATAGATCAAGCCGCGAGTTGGCGTGATCGGCAGTACATGGACCCGGTTGTTTTCCGAGATCGTGGAGTGGTAGTCGTACTGCACCACTTGCAGAAAATACATACGCCCCACCAGGGCACAGGTGATGCCTACCACCAGCAGTGCACAGGCCAGCAAGCGTTTGTTGACCAGGCGGTTTTCTTTTTCGTGATCTTTGATAGGTATCGGTTCAGGCATTTCTACAGCATCTCGTTGGAAATTAGCGACGCCGCCTCCTGCGGGTAACGATCAGTCCTTGTGAAAATGTGCTGCACCATACCAAAAATGCAGAAACACTTTGCATTGATTTCCCCAACGGCACGCTATTTAAGCGAGAGTCCCAGAGGCAGCCGGCTTTTCGACCGCCCAAAACAAAACCCCTGTTTGCGTTAGCAAACAGGGGTTTCGGAATTTAATCTTGACGATGACCTACTCTCACATGGGGAAACCCCACACTACCATCGGCGATGCATCGTTTCACTGCTGAGTTCGGGATGGGATCAGGTGGTTCCAATGCTCTATTGTCGTCAAGAAATTCTGTGTACCAGACCGTTGAGTTGGCAACGTGCCGGTGAAATTCATGAGCTTCTACATAAACAAAACCCCTGTTTGCGTTAGCAAACAGGGGTTTCGGAATTTAATCTTGACGATGACCTACTCTCACATGGGGAAACCCCACACTACCATCGGCGATGCATCGTTTCACTGCTGAGTTCGGGATGGGATCAGGTGGTTCCAATGCTCTATGGTCGTCAAGAAATTCGGGTACTGAGTCGCGACCAGTTGGCCTCGCTTCAGCAAATTGGGTATGTGATAGTTTTCGGTGTTTTGTAAGCGTCGAACTTTCGGTTCATTGCGTCTTCACACACCGCAATCTGATGCTCGTTAGAGTAGTCAAATTGCTTGGGTGTTATATGGTCAAGCCTCACGGGCAATTAGTATTGGTTAGCTCAACGCCT
>NZ_SPKL01000005.1:0-9315 GCF_023127755.1 Pseudomonas sp. W2Aug9
GCGGGGTGATGTTCCCGTGCCAGGCGTTTCATGGGCTGGGACAGCAAGTGGTGATGGCGCGCAGTGATGGAGTGGTGCGCCATGCCCGGGAACCGCAGGCAACGCCTGCACCTTCGGCCGAGAGTCACGCGCCAGCGTCAGCGCCTGCCAGGCGCGCCGAGGATGGGCGGCCCCTGCTGCTGGCATCGGTACGCGAATTGGTCGCCAGCAGCCTGCAATTTGAACTGGGCGACATTCGCGACGATGAACCGTTCGCCGATTACGGCGTGGACTCAATCACTGGCGTGGCGCTGGTTCGCCAGCTGAATGCACGCCTGGCAATTGACCTGCACACGACGTGCCTCTTCGATTACCCGAGTATCAACCGGCTCGTCGACTACATGCTGGGCCAATACCCGCAGTTCGCAACGCCTGCAACCGAGCCTACGGACGCCTTGCCGGTAACCCCGCCGACTGGCGAGCCGGCACAGCCAGCGGTTGATGACCAAGCCATTGCCATTGTCGGTATCAGTGGACGGTTCCCGCAGTCCCGAGATCTGGATGCCTTCTGGGAGCACCTGGCGGCTGGTGCCGACCTGGTCAGTACCGTGCAACGTTGGGACCCTCGGCATTGCTATGCCGGCGCAGACCAGGGCTGCGACCGCGGTGGCTTCATTGAGAGGATCGATGAGTTTGATCCACTGTTTTTCAATATTTCGCCTCTTGAGGCGACCTATATGGACCCTCAGCAACGTCTGTTCCTGCAGGAAGCCTGGAACGCGCTGGCCGATGCCGGGTGCCTGGGCGAACAGCGCCGCGCCGAGGTGAGTGTCTACGTCGGGTGCGAACAGGGCGACTATGACCAGCTGTTCGATGACATGCCGCCACCCCAGTCGTTCTGGGGCAATGCCCCCTCGATCGTGCCGGCACGCATAGCCTACTACCTGGACTTGCAAGGGCCGGCCATCACCATCGATACCGCTTGCTCCAGCGCGCTGGTGGCCATCCACATGGCCTGCCAGAGCCTGCTTGCCGGCGATACAAAGGTGGCCTTGGCGGGTGGGGTTTTCATTCAGTCCACACCTGCGTTTTACCAAAAGGCCAACCGGGCAAGCATGTTGTCGCTCACTGGCGCCTGCCATACCTTCGACAGCCGGGCGGACGGCTTCGTCCCTGGCGAAGGGGCAGGCGCGGTGGTGCTCAAACGCCTCGCCGATGCCCTGGCTGATCGCGATCACATCCATGGGTTGATCCGCGGTTCAGGTATCAATCAGGACGGCGCCAGCAATGGCATTACTGCACCGAGCGCGTTGTCCCAGCAGCGCCTGCATGAGTCGGTCTATGCACGCTATGGCATTGACCCGGCCACCGTGCAGTTGGTCGAAGCCCATGGCACCGGGACGCGCCTGGGTGACCCGATCGAATTCCAGGCGCTCAAGGGGGCGTTCTCCCGTTACACCCAGCGCAAGGGTTACTGCGCGATCGGTTCGGTGAAGTCGAACATGGGGCACGCCGCCACCGCCGCCGCCATGGCAGGACTGTTCAAGGTCCTGTTGGCGATGCGGCATCGGCAACTGCCGCCGTCCTTGCATTTCCAACACACCAACCCGGCCATCGATTTCGCCGACAGCCCCTTTTTCCTCAATCAGCACCTGGGCGATTGGCCCGCGATTGACGGGGCCCCGCGCCGCGCCGCGATCAGTTCTTTCGGGTTCAGCGGCACCAATGCCCATATGGTCCTGGAGCAGCCACCCCTGCGCGTCCACCAGGCCAGTCTGGTGCCGGCGGTACTGATCGTGCTCGATGCACGCACCCGCGAACAACTGCACCAGCGCATGGCGGACCTGTTGGCGTTATGTGAGCGGGACGCGTCATTCGCAGTCGTAGACATGAGCTACAGCCTGCTCACCGGGCGCCAGCGTTTCGAGAAGCGTTTCCATGTTGTGGTCGCGGACCGCGCCGAATTGATCGCTGCGCTGCGCAGAGGCATGCCGGCTGACACGGCCGATCTGGCCGAAGCACACCAGCGCCGATTGCAAGGCTTGTCTGCTCGCGCCACGGGTCAGTCTCTGTACTACTTGCAGCAGTTGGCTGTATTTGCCGATGCCTGGGCAGCCGGCCAGGCAGTGGACTTCGCACCGCTGTTCGACGCCCTGGATTGCCAGCGCATGCCCCTGCCGGGCTACCCCTTTGCTCGGGAGCGTTATTGGGTAGTGGAGGCGATGCCCGCCCAGGACAAGGCTACCCATCCGCTGTCGGCCGCCATGATGCCCAATGACGGGGCGGCCATGGTCTTGCGCCTGGAGGGTGACGAATACTTCCTTGATCAACACCGCATCAACGGCGAGCCGGTGGTGCCCGGGGTGGCTTTTCTGGAGGTGCTCGCCCTTGCACGTGCTGCACATACACCTTTGACACCACTGAGCCTGATCAACCTGGTATGGCAGGCACCCTTGCGCGTGGTCTCGGAGCCCGTCGAGGTACGGGTGACACTCGATGTTCAGAGCCGACACACAGGGCTTGGCGGTGTTGAGGTCCACTCCGGGCACCCTGCGCAGGTGCACTGCGCCGGCCACTACGCTGCGCCGGCCACCGCACCCGCTGCGCTTGATCTGGCCGCCCTGCGTGAGGCCTGCCGAACGGCACCTCATTCAGCACATGACTGTTACCGGCACTTCACTGGCCTGGGGGTGGATTACGGGGTGAATTTTCGCTGCCTGGTGGAGTACGCCGCCAGCGCCGATATCGACCATCCGCAGCAACTGTTGGTGCGCTTGGCGCGCAACCCCGGTGCGACCCCCAACACCGGCTGGCTGCTCGAACCAGGCCTGACTGATTCGGCGCTGCAGGCCGCCGCCCACTGGCTGGCGCGCGATTGGCCGGAGCCGCGGGCGCTGGTGCCGTTTTCCCTGGAGCGCCTGGATGTGTTCAGTGCCGCTGAACCGGTATGGGCGTATGCAGTGCGCCGCCAGGCGGCAGGTTGGGCGAGCGTTCCGGCCGTGGATATTCAACTGGCCGATGCCAACGGCACGATCTGTGCGCAATTGCAGGGGTTGAGTTTTCGCGCCCTACCGCCACCGCAGCATCCCGGCGGTACTTCGCTGGATGCCGGGGAGAGCACCCTGTGGACGGGGGACTGGCAGCCTCGCGAGGCCACCATGGCGTTACCTGATTCTGTTGGAGAGCGCCTGTTGATGGTGGCCGCCGCGCCGCAGCGACTGCTGATGGAGCAGGCGCTGCACGGCTTGCCCTGGCATTCGCTGGTGGAGAGTGAATGGCCTGTGGGCGAGGGCTATACCCAGGCCGCGATTTCGTTGATCACACACTTGCAGGCGCACCTGCGCAAGGCTGACGGCCGGCCGTTGCACGTGCAACTGCTGGTGGAGCCACATGGGCCTTGGGCACTTTTCGAAGGCCTGGCGGCTATTCTCGAAACGGCGGCATTGGAGAACCCGGCGCTGACGGTCCAGTGCCTGCTGGTGGAGATCCAGGCGCCATCGGCGTCGCTTGTGAATGTCGTGAATCAGGCGCTGGCCCTGGGCGATCCACGCTTACGCTGGTGTGACGGGCAGTGGCAGAGCTTTGTCTGGCGCCAGTTGCCGAGCGGCCCCGGTGTTGTGCCCTGGAAGGCGACCGGGGTCTATTTGATTACCGGGGGCGCAGGCGGCATGGGCCAGGTGCTGGCCGAAGAGATTTTCCGCCATGCACCCGGGGCGACCCTGGTGCTGGCCACGCATCGGCCAACAACGCTAGAGGGCTTGGCGCACTTACACCCCGCATTCAATCGCTTGCGTGAGCGTGGGGCGCGGGTCGAAGTGGTCACCCTGGAGGTCAGCGATCGGCTGGCCACCCAGGCCCTGGTCGAACGGATCCTTGAGCGTTATGGGCGGCTGGATGGCGTGGTGCATAACGCGGGGGTGACACGCGACGCTTACCTGTTGCAAAAGACCGCCGAAGACGTGCGCGAGGTGTTTGCGCCCAAGGTCCAGGGCGTGTTGAACCTCGATGCGGCCACCGCTGAGGTGGCGCTCGATTTCTTCCTGGTGTCTTCGTCCATCAGCGCGCAGTTGGGCAATGTCGGTCAAGCCGACTACGCAGCGGCCAACTGCTTTATGGATGGGGTCGTGCGCGCGCGCCAACGTCAAGCCGAGCAGGGCCTGCGACACGGCCTGAGCATGGCTGTGGATTGGGGATATTGGGCCGACGGCGGCATGCGTATCGATGCGTTGTCCCTGGGCTTGCTCAAGCAGGCCTGGGGCCTTCTGCCTATGCCACGCGACGTCGGGTTGCACGCGCTTTATCAGGCGTTCAAGCACCGCCAGGCGAACACGCTGGTGCACTACGGCGTTGCATCGAGTGTGCGGCGTCTGCTGACGCCGACGACGCATCGTGTCGAGCCGCTCGAGCAGTGGCTGCTGGCCAACGTGGCAGCGCTGACCGGCGTGCCCGTAGCTGACATTGACCTGCAGCAGCCGTTTGCCGATTACGGCTTCGACCTGCCTATGCGCCAGGCCCTGGTGCAGCGCCTGAGCGAGACACGTGACCTGGCAGGGCAGGGCGCCCGCCTTTTGCGCTGCGAATGCCTCCAGGCTTTGCTCGACCATATCGTGCAGCCGCCTCTTACCGATTTGACGGAGAAGACTCCCGCCATGGATACACGCGACGACAGCCAGACCCGACACGCCAGGGATTTCATTATCGGACTGCTCAGGACCGTGTTGGTGACCGTGACCCGGGTCAGCCCGGCCCAGCTCCAGGATGACCGGCATTTCGAACACTACGGCATTGACTCGCTGATGGTCATCCAGATGACCGCCGAGTTGGAAAAGTCCTTTGGCTCCTTATCCAAGACCTTGTTCTTTGAACACAGCTCGATCAAAGAGCTGGCCGATTACTTTACGCGCAGGCATGCCGAGCGGCTCGGCGAACTGGCCGGTAGTGGGCCCGTGGCTCCGGCTCCTACGGTCGCCGAGTCGACGCCCGTAGCGCCCGTGAACGCACTGCCGGACGCCTCGCTCGCGCAGCCGATCGCCATTGTCGGCCTCAGCGGCCGCTACCCCAAGGCTGAGGACTTGCAGGCATTCTGGCGTAACCTGGCCGAGGGTGTCGATTGTGTCACTGAAGTGCCGGCCGAACGTTGGAGCCTGGGCGACCTGGCGCAACCGGGACGCTTGCCCGGCGGTAAGACCCTGAGTCGGTGGGGAGGCTTCCTGGATGACGTGGACAAGTTCGACCCGCTGTTTTTCAACATCTCACCCCACGACGCCGAATACATGGACCCTCAGGAGCGTGTGTTCCTGGAGTGCGCCTACGCGACCTTTGAGGATGCCGGCATGGCCTTGGGCCTGCGTAGCCCCGGTGCATTGCGGCGCACCGGTGTCTATGTAGGGGTCATGTACCAGGAGTACCAACTGTTCGGTGCCGAGCAAACCTTGCGGGGGCGCCCTATGGCGTTGTCCGGCAGCAGTGCGTCGATCGCCAACCGGGTCTCCTGGAGCCTCGGGCTCAGTGGTCCCAGCCTGGCTGTGGATTCGATGTGTTCGGCGTCGCTGACGGCGATCCATCTGGCGTGCCAGGGCATTCGCAGCGGTGACTGCGACGTGGCACTGGCAGGCGGCGTCAACGTCAGCGTGCACCCCAACAAATACTTGGGCCTGGCCCAGGGGAATTTTGCCTCCAGCCAGGGGCGCTGCCAGAGTTTCGGTGAGGGCGGCGATGGGTATGTGCCGGCCGAGGGGGTCGGTGCGGTCTTGCTCAAGTCCTTGAGCCAGGCGGTGGCCGATGGCGATCGTATCTACGGCGTGATACGTGGCAGCCAGATTAACCATGGTGGCAAGGCCAATGGATTCACCGTACCCAACCCCAATGCCCAAGCCGATGTGATCACCCAGGCGTTGGCCGCCGCCGGCGTAGACGCCGCCGATGTGGGCTATGTCGAGGCCCATGGGACTGGTACGGCCCTGGGCGATCCTATCGAACTGGCGGGCCTGGCCAAGGCTTACCGGCACTACACCGACCAGACAGCGTTCTGCGCGTTGGGCTCGGTCAAATCCAACCTCGGTCATTGCGAAAGCGCTGCCGGCATCGCCGGCCTGACCAAAGTCCTGTTGCAAATGCAAAAGGGCCAGTTGGTGCCTTCGCTGCACAGTGAGGTACTCAACCCGGCCATCGATTTTGCCCAGTCACCCTTCGTAGTCCAGCGCCACTTGGCGCCCTGGCCGCGACGGGTGCGCCGCGTAGAGGGCGTCACCGAGGAGCGCCCACGCCTGGCCGGGTTATCGTCCTTCGGCGCCGGCGGTTCGAATGCACACTTGATCATCGAGGAATACCTGGCGCCGACGCAGCCTGAGTCGCAAAGCCGGCAGCCACTGCCGGTGGCCGTTCTGTTGAGCGGCGCCAACGCCGAGCGCCTGCAAGCCTCGGCCCGGCGCCTCCTGGCATTTTGCGCCGCGCCAGAAGCGCACGACCTGTCCCTGCACGACCTGGCCTATACCCTGCAAACCGGTCGAGAAGCGCTCAACGCGCGGCTGGGGTTCCTGGCACATTCTATCGACGATGTGCAGGCGTGTTTGCGCGAGTATCTGCAAGGGGCGCTGACATCCGGGCGTGTGCAGGTCGGGTCGGCCCGGCAGGATGAGAACCCGCTGGTTCGGCTGTTGGGCGAAGACGATCTGTCGGCCATGGTTGCGCAATGGGCGGCCACCGGGCAGCAGGACAAACTGTTGGCACTGTGGGTCAGCGGCGGCGATATCGACTGGCAGGCGCTGTTGCCCGGACGCTGGGGCAGGATCATTTCCTTGCCAGGCTATCCGTTTGCCCGCGAACGCTTTTGGTACACGGGGATCAATTCCGATATCGGCCAGCAGCACCCTCGCAGCCCCGGTGTGCAAGCGGCACCGCTCAGCGTGCTCAACTGTTCCGACCTGACGGGCCTGGGCTTTACCTGCCAGGTCAGTGGGCGAGACAGCTTTCTCGCCGATCATCACGTCCAAGGCAAGGCCATGATGGCGGGCTCCGCGTTTCTGGAACTGGCGCGAAAAGCAGCAGTAGCGGTGGCCACGCCTGACCAGCAGGGCGCCTTGGTGCGCCTGAGCGATGTGGTGTGGTTGGCCCCCCTGGTGCTGGAAGACGGCGATGCACAACTGCGGGTACGCCTGTTTCCCGATGACACCGTACGTGTGCGTTTTGAGATCGCCACGAGCGGCGCCCAGGCACAGGCGCTCAACGTACGAGGTGTCATTGAACAGGTGCCCATGCCGACCCGTCCCCAGGTGGACCTACCCGCCTTGCTCGCGCGGCTACGCAGCAGCGCCGACTTCCATGAGCGTAATCCCGGGCAGCTCTACGACGCCTATGCAGGCCTGGGCATCGATTATGGCGCAACGCACCGTTGCCTCAGCGCGGTGTATGTGGGCGACGGGCACGCCCTGGCCCTGATCGAGTGGCCTGCAGCGCAGCCGTTCGAGGCGAGTTACGGCCTGCACCCGTCAATGTTGGATGCGGCGCTGCAAGCGACGCGCGTATTGAGCGACGAAAGCGCACTACTGCAAGTGCCTTTCGCCCTGGACCAGTTGCAGGTGTTTGCTGCGTGTGAACCGCGCATGTGGGTACAGGTTAACCGCGACCCACAGCGCGAGAGTTATAACCTTGAGTTGTTCGATGAGCTCGGCTGGTTGTGCGCCAGCCTGCGCGGCCTGAAGGTTCGACAGTGGGCGCCGCCCGGTAATGGGGGGCTTGTCGAGGGGGACGAAGAGGTCGGGCTGCCGGCTGGCGAGGTGCTACTGGTGCCGCAGTGGAGCCCGTTGGCCATGCAGGCCGTCACTGCCTCGCCGACGGCCACACTGGTCATCGGTGCCGATGCTTCGCAACTGCGCAGCCTGGAGGGCGCGCAGGGGCCGTTGCTCAGTTGTGCGTCGGTACCCTCGGACAGTGTCGAGCAGTGGGTGACGCGATTCCAGGGGTTGCCGGCCTTCGATCGCCTGGTGCTAGTCATCCCACCGAGTGCCGCCCGGCACGCGGGCGATGAATGCCTGATCGATGAACAGCACGCGTGCGCCCTGGAGCAGCTGCGTATCGTGCAAGCGTTGCTGCGTTGCGGGTTTGACAAGCGTGCGCTGCATTATGTGGTGGTGACTCGCGACGCTTGGACGCCCCATGACGCCCAACCCGTACACGCCGCCGTCCACGGCCTGGCGGGCAGTCTCGCCAAGGAGATGCCGCATTGGACGGTACAGGCCGTAGACCTGGCGCATCAGGAGCGTCTGGCCCCCACACATTTGGCGGTGATGCCCGTTGACCCTGCGCATACCTCGCGGCGCCTGCGCGATGGCGTCTGGGAGGGCCGGCAGTTGCTGCTTCATCGGCCGCAGGCGTCCGCGCAGCCGGCTTATCGCAGCAACGGCGTGTATGTGGTGATTGGCGGCAGTGGCGGCATCGGCCAGGTGTGGACCGAAAGCGTGGCTCGCGAGCACGCCGCCCAGGTGGTCTGGTTGGGGCGCAGGGCATTGGATGCTTCCATTCAGGCAGCCCTTGATCAGGTTGCGCTGCACGGCCCACGTCCGTTTTACATGAGCGTCGACGCCACAGATGCCGGGCAGTTGCAACAAGCCTGCGAGCAGATCCTGAGCCGCTTCGGCCGTATCGATGGCCTGGTGCATTCAGCCATCGTGCTGGACGATCGCAGCCTGGCGAATATGAGCGAAGACCAACTGCGGCGCAGTTTGCAGGCCAAAGTCGATATCAGTGTACGCATGGCCCAGGTGTTCGGTGGCCAGGCACTGGATTTCGTGTTGTTCTTTTCGTCCTTGATCGCCTTCACGCGTAATGCCGGGCAAGCCAACTACGCGATGGGGTGCGTGTTCAAAGATGCCCTGGCGCGGCGCTGGGGAAGCAGCGGGTCGGTACCGGTCAAAACGTTGAACTGGGGCTATTGGGGGAGCATCGGCGTGGTGTCGTCAGCGGCCTACCGGCAACGCATGGAGCGTGAAGGCATTGGCTCCATCGAGCCGCGTGAGGCCATGCAGGCGGTGCGCACGTTGCTGGCCAGCCCACTGGACCAGATGGCATTCATCAAGACGTTGCGGCCGATCACCCTGGACGGCAATGCCGAGGCCGATCAGTGGGTCAGCCAGGCAATGGTAGCCAACGGGCCTTTGCACATTGAGGCTGATGTGGCGCAGTGGGTAGCTGCCGATGGTGCGCACGCTGCGGCCTTGCAAGACAAATACCGCCGCGACGCACAGCGCGAACGACTGCCGCAATGCCAGGTACTTTTGGTGCAATTGCAGGCAGCCGGGCTGTTCGACCAACCCACACCGCAGACCACCCAAGCCCTGT
>NZ_SPKL01000006.1:0-128834 GCF_023127755.1 Pseudomonas sp. W2Aug9
TGGTTACTTTCGCGCTTTTCGAAAGTGACCCGCTGTAAAAGCGGAACCAATATCAGCCGTTACCGCAGCAATGGATATGTACTCGGTATAACTGTGTCGGCTGCCTGGCCGCCTTCGCGAGCAAGCCCGCTCCCACATTTTGCCCCCGGAACATCAGGCAGAAAACGTTACGCCAGGCTCTTGCTGACCACCTCATACACATCGCTGGACAGCTCGCCACACGCGAGAATGCGCTCCAGCTGCGCCCTCA
Source organism: Pseudomonas sp. W2Aug9 (assembly GCF_023127755.1). Lineage (NCBI taxonomy): Bacteria > Pseudomonadati > Pseudomonadota > Gammaproteobacteria > Pseudomonadales > Pseudomonadaceae > Pseudomonas > Pseudomonas sp. W2Aug9. Next base: position 251 of record NZ_SPKL01000006.1, read on the forward strand.
TCAGCGCCTGGCGTGCGCTGTCATACTTGCGCCAGCGCGTCAGCGGCGCCAGTTGGCGCGAGGCGATCTGCGGGTTCAAGGTGTTGAGCTCGATCACCAGATCCGCCAGGAAGCGATAACCCGAGCCATCCGCCGCATGGAAGTTGACCAGATTCTGGCCGGCGAATGCGCCGATCAAGGCGCGCACCTTGTTCGGGTTCTTGATGGTGAACGCCGGGTGTTCCATCAACGCCTTGACCCGCGCCAGACCACCCGGCAACGTGCTGCCGGCCTGAACACTGAACCACTGGTCCATGACCAACGGGTTGTCCTTGAAGTTCTCGGCAAACACCGCCAGCGCCTGGGCCTTTTCCGCTTCGAACGGCGAGTTCACCAGCACCGCAAGGGCCGTCAGGCGTTCGGTCATGTTATCGCTGGTGTCGAACTGATCCAGGGTGGCCGCCAATACTTCTGGCTTGCCGCTGAGCATCAGGTACGACAACGCGATGTTCTGCAAGGCACGGCGGGCAAAGTGCTCGGCCTCTGCCACGTACGGCGTTTGCTTGGACAGCTCACGATTGGCCTGGTAGCGCAGCCACAAGCCTTCGAACAGGTTCTCGGCCAGTTGCTTGCGGGCATATTCACGGGCCGCGTGGATCGCATCCACATCCGCCACTTCGCTGATTTCCGTCAGGTAGGCTTCACTTGGCAGCGAGAGCATTTCCGCGACCATGGCCTGGTCGAGACTTTCGTCGCTCAATACCGTGCGCAGCGCATCGATCAGGCGCTGGTCCAGCTTCAGCGGCTGGCCTGCCTGATGCTGGGCGATCAGTTCCTGCAACACCTGCACCGACAGCTGCTGGCCGGCATCCCAGCGGTTGAAGCCGTCGCTGTCGTGCTGCATCAGGAACATCAACTGATCGCGGTTATACGGGAAGCTCAATTTCACCGGCGCCGAAAACCCACGCAACAGCGAAGGCAACGGCTTTTCAGCGACATCGACGAAGGTGAACGTCTGCTCGGCTTCAGTCACCGAGATCACTCGTGAGGTGCCTGCAGCTGTAGCCTCACCGGCCAGGCGCAAGTTGATTGCGGCGCCCTGCCCGTCCAGCAGGCCCAATTCCACCGGGATCACGAACGGCAGTTTTTCGACCTTGTCCGGCGTTGGCGGGCAGCTCTGGCGGAATGTCAGGCTGTAGGTCCTGGCCGCCGCGTCGTAGGACTCGCTCACCGCCAAGCGTGGCGTACCCGCCTGGCTGTACCAGCGTTTGAACTGGCTGAGGTCGGCGCCATTGGCGTCTTCCATGGCCTCGATAAAGTCGTCGCAGGTCACGGCCTGACCGTCATGGCGTTCGAAGTACAGGTCACTGCCTTTGCGGAAGCCTTCGGCGCCGAGCAAGGTGTGGATCATGCCGACTACTTCCGAGCCCTTTTCGTAAACGGTCAGGGTGTAGAAGTTGGAGATCTCGATAAAGCTGTCCGGGCGCACCGCGTGGGCCATAGGGCCAGCGTCTTCGGCGAACTGGTGCGTACGCAGATAGGCCACATCCTGAATGCGCTTGACCGTGGCCGAGTTCATGTCGGCGGAGAAGCCCGAATCACGGAACACGGTGAAGCCTTCCTTGAGCGACAACTGGAACCAGTCGCGGCAGGTCACGCGGTTGCCCGACCAGTTGTGGAAGTATTCGTGGGCGACGATGGCTTCGACGCGCTGGTGGGCGGCGTCGGTAGCGGTTTCGGCGCGGGCCAGCACGGCGCTGGAGTTGAAGATATTGAGGCCCTTGTTCTCCATGGCGCCCATGTTGAAATCGTTGACCGCCACGATCATGAAGATATCCAGGTCGTACTCGCGGCCGTAGGTTTCTTCGTCCCAGCGCATGGATTTCTTCAGGCTGGTCATGGCGTGCTGGCACTTGTCGATGTTTTCCGGCTCGACGTAGATGCGCAACGCGACTTCGCGATTGGTCATGGTGGTGAAGCTGTCTTCGACGCACCACAGGTCACCGGCCACCAGCGCAAACAGGTACGCCGGCTTCTTGAACGGATCTTCCCAGGTCGCCCAGTGCCGGCCGTCTTCGCCAGGGCCACTGGCAATCGGATTGCCGTTGGACAACAGCACCGGGTAGCTGTGCTGCTCGGCGATCACCGTGGTGGTGAACACGCTCATTACGTCCGGGCGGTCGAGGTAGTAAGTGATCTTGCGAAAGCCCTCGGCCTCGCACTGGGTGCAGAACATACCGCTGGATTTGTACAAACCTTCCAGGGCAGTGTTGGTTTCCGGATGGATCTTGACGGTGGTGTCGAGGGTGAAGGTCTCACTCTTTGGCTGCACGGTCAGGTGGCTGTCGGTCAACTGGTAGTCAGCGTCCGTCAGCGGCCGGTCGGCCAGGTTGACGCTCAACAGCTCAAGTTGCTGGCCGTCGAGTACCAAGGGCGGCAAACCGGCGCCGCGCTCGGGGTTGCGGCGCAGCACCAGCTGCGCGTGGACCAGGCTGTGGTCCTCGAACAACTCGAAGGTCAGGTGCGTCTCGTCGATCAGGTAGTCCGGCGCCTGATAGTCCTTAAGGTAAATCATCTTCGGTTGTTCGGTGCGCATGCTTGGGATCCTTCTACTGATGCACGGCGAGCTGGTAGGCCGTGTATTTACGAATATTGATGACGCCGGTATCGAAGATCAGGTATTGGCCCTTGATCCCCAGCAGCGTGCCTTCGGCAATCGGGTTCTTGTCCAGGTTGAAGCTGACGATCTTGGTCGGATACTGCTCGACCGGGTAGCGGATTTCAATCGGCTCGATGTCGGCAATGGTTTGGATGGCTTGCAGGCCAAAGCGTTCCTGCAAACCCAGCAAGCCTTCGGCGCAGGAGGCGAACAGCTCATCGCGCACCTGCTTGAGGTCCACCGATTGCGCGTCGCCCTTGAGCAAGGCGCGCCAGTTGGTCTTGTCGGCCACCTGGCTGCGGAACAGGTCTTCGACGAAGCCGGACTGCTGGCGAGTCGACACGCGCATGATCGGCAATGCCTGGCTGGCACCCTGGTCCAGCCAGCGGGTGGGCAGCTGGGTGGCACGCGTGATGCCGACCTTGACCCCCGACGAATTGGCCAGGTACACCACATGGTCGGTCATGCAGAATTTTTCGCCCCAGCCCGGATCACGGCAGGTGCCGGCGTCGTAATGGCAACGCTCGGGGCTCATGATGCACAGGTCACACTGGGCCAGCTTGGTCATGCACGGGTAGCAATACCCTTGACTGAAGCTGGTCTTGGTCTTGCGCCCGCAATGGCTGCAATGAATGGCACCCAGGTACTCCAGGCGCACATGGGTGCCGATCATCGGATTGACCGGCACCTCGACATCGCCCAGGCGAAACGCATATTGAACAGTCGGCTCACCAAGTTGCGCCGACATTTTGCTGACTGCACCGCGACCAATTTCAATCAATGGATCGCATCCGACTTGAACAGGATGTTCGCCACCGGCTCCGACTTGGACGCGCATTCCTGCGGGCCCATATAGCCGGTACGCTGCTCTTCGGGCAGGTTCTGGATCTCCCAGGCGATCATCGCTTGCAGGGATAATTCGCGCTGTTCGGCGGTGAGCTTGCGGCCATCGGACCATTTGCCGATTTCCACGGCGAGCTTGAGGCTTTCGTAGATATCGGGGGTGATGTTTTCGATCATTTCAGCAAAAGAGGACATTCGGCTCTTCCTTATCAAATAGACGATTTGCGACGGTTGTACAGCCCGCCGAGCAAACCGGTGAGGCAACCGATAACCAGGCCGCCGACATGGGCCGCGTTGGCGATTTGGCCGAAGCCGATCATCGAGACCAGCCCCGACAGGCAGAGCAGCAGCCACACCAGCATCATCACCAGCACCCCACGGGGCAGGCGATAGGCTGGGTTGGGTGACAATAGTTGAAAGATCCAGCAATGCCCGAGCAGGCCATACAACACACCGGACAAGCCACCGAACAGGCCAGGGCCGCCATAAGCGTATTGCGCGTAGTTGGAGACCAGGCTGAACAACAGGGTCAGCCCCAGCAAGTTGATACTGCCCTGGCGCGCTTCGATGCGCCGGCCCAACTCCCAGTACCACATGCCGTTCATGGCCAGGTGCAGGATGCCGAAGTGGATCAGCATCGGCGTGACCAATCGCCACCACTGCCCTGAAGCGAGCGTGTCGGCCAACGGCGTGAACTGGATGTACTCGCCCAGCACCCGGAACGGCAGGAACGTCAGCCAGGCCATGGCTTGCAGGTTTTCACCAAGCAGGGTCACGGCGCCGACAATCAGGCTGGCCAACAGCACCAGCGCCGTGACAGGGCTATGACGCAGCTGCTGGACGAAACCTGGCCGTGCAACTGGCGCCTGTTCAGGAATATCCAGCTGCTGGTCCGGGTCGCCGGCAGGAAAGCGTTGATACAACACGCGCACGTCATCGCTGATGGTTTCAGGCACCCACAACACTTGCTCACCCGCCTCTTCACTGACGCGATGGGGCACCTGCATGCGTTGCAGCAACTTGACGAAACCACCCAGGTCGACACTCAGGGGCAAGCGCAATACGGCTACGGTACTCATGGAATGGCCTCGGGTCGCTCAACGTCGACCCATACAAATTTACGCGGATCCAGTTGGGTTTCCTGGTCGAGTCGATACGCCACCAGCTTGCCGTACAGCACCGCGCTGTAGTCCAGGCAGGCCAGGTTCGGGCGGATCGGCGCCGGTTTGCCACTGCGCCAGTAATGGCCGACGAACAACAACGGCTCGTCGACGCCGTAGCGCAGCAGGGAATTCTTTTCGGTGGACGACAACGGCGTGCGCGCCACCGGCTCTGGCAAAGCGTCGGGCTGGAACACGATGTCACCGTAGGTCTTGGGGTCATCTTCCCAGAACTTGGTGCGGAAGAACGACCGCGTCAAGCCATCGCCGCCGGTCAGGGTCAGGCCGTCGGGCAGGCGCATATCGGTGCCGCGCAACAGCCGATCGAAGGCGTTGCAGGCGAAGCTGCCCGGTACGGCTGCGGCTTGCAGGAAGTGCTGGTCGATGCAGCCATCCGGGAAGGTGGCGCGCAATGGCTGGATGAAGCCTTCATCCCAGCACGCGTGCACCACGCGAAAACGCCCGGCATCGACAAACAGCGGCATGTCGTAGAACCAGCCGAGGAAGTCGTGCCAGTCGGCCGGGTGGTGCTCGAACTGGGTCAGGGTCTCTTGGATCAACCGCGCATGACGTGGGTTGTGCTCGCGCACGAACTGCCTGCCGCTGCCGGGTGGTGCCGGGGTGGTCCAGCCCAGCGCATTGAACTCATGGTTGCCCATGATGCACAGCGCCTGGCCGGCCTCGGTCATATCATGGACGATATGCAGCGCCTCGCGGATGCGTGGGCCACGGTCGATGATATCGCCCAGGAACACCGCCATGCGCGACGGATGGCGCCAGGTGCCGCCCTGCTTGTGGTAACCCAATTGGTCGAGCAAGTGCTCAAGGGTATGAGCGCAACCGTGCACGTCACCAATCAGGTCGTAGCTACGCGCGGGATCGAGCATCAGTCGCCCCCACCCCCCAAGCGGCTGCCCCAGCCCAACTTGGTACGGCACACTTCGTAGTAGTTGTGATCCAGCGGGTGGATCAAGCGCAACTTCTGTGCCTTCTTGCTCACGGTGATGGTGTCACCGGGGGCGCAGGTGAAATGGTTCTGCCCGTCGCAGGAGACTTGCGGGTAGATCTGCATGTCTTTGGACACCACGATTTTCAGCTCGCTGTTGCCATCGACCACAATCGGTCTGCTGGACAACATATGGGGGTACATCGGCACGATCACAATGGCATCGAGCTTGGGATGCATGATCGGGCCACCGGCCGATAGTGCATACGCGGTGGAGCCAGTAGGCGTGGCGACAATCAGGCCGTCGGCCTTCTGGCTGCACACGAACTGGCCGTCGATATACAGCTCGAACTCGATCATCCGCGTGGATTTGCCCGGGTGCAGCACCACATCGTTGAGGGCATCGCCCTGGCCGATCGCCTCGCCATGGCGGCGCACTTCGGCTTGCAGCAGGAAGCGGTTTTCCACCAGGTAATGGCCGTCGAGCACCTTGGCCACTTCAACTTCCAGCTCATCGGGGCGGATGTCGGTCAGAAACCCCAGGCTGCCGCGGTTGATCCCCAGCACCGGCACGTTATGCCGCGCCAGCGCCCGGGCGGCGCCGAGCAGGCTGCCATCGCCGCCGACCACGATGACCATGTCGCAGACCTCGCCGAGCATCTTGCGCGACGAGGTCTGCAGGCCGTGGCCCGGGAGGATTTCGGCGATGGTGTCTTCGAGGATCACATGCAGGTGGCGCTCGAGCAGAAACTTCTTCAGCCGGCGGACGGTGTCCAACACCTGGGTACTGCCCAGGCGACCGATAATGCCGATATTGCGAAATTGCTCCATGGGGCTCCTGCGGGATTTGGGGTGCGGCAAAAAAGAACGATTATGGGCGAAAGGCCGCGTCAGGCAAAATCCTTTGTCGCCGCCGCGCCTTGATGACAATGGTTCTCAGGCACCTTCACCCGGCTGAAAAGGCTATGCTCGGACCATGACCGTGTTCCCTGACTTGCACAACTTGCCCCGCCAATTGCGCCACCCCGAGGTGCGCGACCTGGCGTGGGTGATCCTCGCCCCGCCCATGCTGGCGCAAACGCCGTGGCCGCAGCGCCACCCGCTGGCCGGCAGTGACTGGGCGCAGGCGCCACACCGGCTTGAGCATTGGCTGCGTGCGCTTGATCAGGACAGCAGCGCCCTGCAGCAGTGGCTCAGCCTGTCGCGCACACGGCGCCTGGGCCTCTATTACGAGCGCCTGTGGCAGTTTGCCGTGCAGCACGCGCCGGGTGTGGAATTGCTGGCCGCCAACCTGCCGATCCGCCGCGCCGGGCATACCCTGGGCGAACTGGACATGCTGTTGCGCGACCGCGATGGCGTGCACCATCTGGAATTGGCGATCAAACTCTATCTTGGCCCACAGGACGGCAATGGCCAGGACACCGCGCTATGGCTCGGGCCGGGCTGCCATGACCGGCTGGACCGCAAGCTGGCGCACCTGGCCGAACATCAACTGCCGATTTCTGCGCGGGCCGAGAGCCGCGACGCCTTGGCGGCGCTGGATATCCAGGTGTTCGATGCGCATTTGTGGCTGGGCGGTTATCTGCTCTATCCCTGGCCTGGCACGGCGCAACCCCCAATCGGCGCCCACCCGCAGCATCTGCGTGGTTGCTGGTTGCATCAGCGTGACTGGTCGGATTTTGTCAGCACCCGCCCACCCGGCCACTGGCAACCCCTGCCCCGCCACGCCTGGTTGGCACCTGCGCATTACACGGCGGATCAAGTGTGGAGTGAAGCGTAGATGCAAAGCTGGCTGAAGGACCTGGATCCGATGGCACCGGCGCAGTTACTGGTTCGGATGGTGCAGAACGGTGAGGACTGGGAGGAAGCGGAGCGGTTGTTTCTGGTGGCGGATCTTTGGCCGAATGTGCCGGGGGCAGGCTGATAAATCCTCGGTGTATTCAAGGCAGCCATCGGGGGCAAGCCCCCTTCCACAAGGTAGTGCGGCGCACTGAAAAATGTGGGAGGGGGCTTGCTCCCGATGTCGATTGCCCAGGCACTACACATCATCGATATGCTGATAATCCAACTGCAACCCCATCGCCAACTCCTGAGCCCGTCCCAACCTGATCGGCCCGCGCTCAATGTCTACCAGTAACCCCGGACACTCCAACGGCGGCAACCCATCAATGGCTTTGAGCCGACCATCAGTGATCACCAGCAATCGCTGTTGCTGCGCCGGGTAACGCTTGCGCCGCGCTTTGAGCCACTGCCCGGCCTCGCTCAAGGCGGCGAGCAATGGCGTACCGCCACCGGCGCCTAACTGCTCCAGCCAACCCGTCAATCCCTTTGCCGCCTTCAAGCCCTGCACCTGCCACTTCGGCGCTGATCCGCTGGCCGTCAACAGCGCCATGCGCGCCCGTTGCCGATAAGCGTCGTCGAACAGCTGAGCCAACAAACCCTTGGCATCGGTCAACGCCCGATGGCGCCGGGTGGACGCCGAGGCATCGACGATTACCAACCACAGTTCCGGCGCCGAACGGCTACGCAGGTGGAACAGCAGATCATCACGGCATTGTGGCCGTCCACCGAGCAACGTACCCGGCCAATTGATCCTGCCTTTCTGTGCGCTGCGCGCCTTGCCCTGCCTGCCGTTGTCCAGTCGCCCCGCCTGGGGCCGGGCATCCGCCCCCGCGTCAGGTCGGGGGCGAATGCCTAGGGCTTTTTTGGCCAGGCCGGCACATCGCGGCGGGCGCCCGTGGGCAAGGCCGGCGCAGGCATATCGCCCCATTGGCCTTGGCCGGGCGAGCTTTCAGACGGTTTCGACGACTGCCCTTGATTCGGCGGTGCGGCCGCGGGCGTTTGCTGCTGACGGCGATGGCGCAAGGCAAACTCGGCCACCGCTTCGATGTCTTGCTCGGCAATGGCTGACGCGCCTCGCCACGCCGCATGGGCCCGGGCACCACGCAGCCAGACCAGGTCGGCGCGCATACCGTCCACGCCTGCGGCAAAGCAGCGTTCGGTAATCTGCGCCAAGGCGTGATCGTCCAGGTCGATGCTGTCGAGTCGCGCCCGCGCCTGCGTGCAGCGTTCGCGCAACTCGGCTTGCGGCGCGGCCCACTGCGCGCAGAAGGCCGCCGGATCACTGTCGAAATCCAGACGACGACGAATGATCTGCCCACGTTCGGCGGGCAAGGTCTGCCCGCTCAGCGCCACATTGAAACCAAAGCGGTCGAGCAACTGCGGGCGCAACTCCCCCTCCTCCGGGTTCATGGTGCCGATCAGCACAAAGCGCGCCGAATGCCGATGGGAAATACCGTCGCGCTCGATCAGGTTGGTGCCGCTGGCGGCCACGTCCAACAGCAGGTCCACCAAATGGTCGGCCAGCAGGTTGACTTCATCCACATACAGCACGCCGCCGTCAGCCTTGGCCAACACGCCGGGGGAAAATTGTGCACGGCCTTCGCCCAGTGCGGCTTCCAGGTCCAACGTGCCGACCAGGCGTTCCTCGGTCGCGCCCAGGGGCAAAGTCACGAACTGGCCACTGGCGAGGAGGTCCGCCAGCCCACGGGCCAGGGTCGACTTGGCCATGCCTCGCGGGCCTTCGATCAGCACGCCGCCGATGCGGGGGTCGATGGCGGTCAGGCACAGCGCCAGTTTCAGGTCGTCAGCACCGACCACGGCGGACAGCGGAAAATGGGGAATCTCGGTCATCAGCTGTCTTCTTCTATATCCAGCAAGAGGTTTTCCAGTGCTTCGCGATAAGCCCCCGGCGCCTGCCACATGCCCCGCTGCTGGGCTTCGAGCATACGCTCGGTCATGTCGCGCAGGGCATCGGGGTTGTGCTGCTGCACAAACGCCCGGGTGTCAGGGTCCAGCAGGTAGGCATCGGCGAGCAGTGCATATTGATGGTCGTCGATCAACGCGGTGGTGGCGTCGAAAGCGAACAGGTTGTCCACGGTCGCGGCCATTTCAAACGCGCCTTTATAGCCATGGCGTTTCACGCCTTCGATCCACTTGGGGTTGGCGGCGCGGGCGCGGATCACCCGGTTCAGCTCTTCCTTCAAGGTGCGGATTCTGGGCAAGTCCGGCTGACTGTGGTCGCCATGATAACTGGCGGCCTTGTCACCGCTCAGGGTTTCCACGGCGGCGAGCATACCGCCCTGGAATTGGTAGTAATCATTGGAATCGAGCAAGTCGTGCTCGCGGTTGTCCTGGTTCTGCAACACCGCCTGCACTTGGCTCAGGCGCTGGGCAAACTGCTCGCGGGCGGCGGTGCCTTCATCGGAGCCCCCGTAGGCATAGCCGCCCCAGTTGAGGTAGACCTCGGCCAAGTCCTCGCGGCTCTGCCACAGGCGCCCGTCAACCGCGCCCTGCACGCCCGCGCCATAGGCGCCCGGTTTGGCGCCGAAGATGCGCCAGCCGGCCTGCTTGGCCGCAGCCTCTGCATTCAGGCCCGACTCAACCAGCGCCTGGCGCTCGCTGCGCACCTTGGCGGCCAAAGGGTTCATGTCGTCCGGTTCATCCAGGGCCGCCACCGCCTGCACCGCTGCGTCGAACAGGCGGATCAGGTTGGCGAAGGCATCGCGGAAGAAGCCGGACACGCGCAGGGTCACGTCGACACGCGGGCGATCCAGCAGGCTGATCGGCAGGATTTCAAAATCGTCGACCCGCTGGCTGCCGGTGGCCCATACCGGGCGCACGCCCATCAGCGCCATGGCCTGGGCGATATCATCACCGCCGGTGCGCATGGTGGCCGTGCCCCATACCGACAGGCCGAGTTGGCGCAAATGATCGCCATGATCCTGTAGATGGCGTTCCAGAATCAGGTTGGCCGATTGGAAACCGATGCGCCAGGCTGTGGTGGTTGGCAGGTTGCGTACGTCCACGGTAAAGAAGTTACGCCCGGTCGGCAGCACATCCAGGCGTCCGCGACTGGGCGCACCGCTGGGCCCTGCCGGGACGAAGCGCCCGCTCAGGGCATCGAGCAGGCCGCGCATTTCCGCCGGGCCGCAGGCGTCCAGGCGTGGCGCCACCACGATGCGCAGGCTTTCGACGACCGACTTGACGTCCTCCCAGCCAGGCTCTTCCAACTGCTCGACAGGGCCTTCCAGCGCCTGCTCGATCAAGCGCGTTGCGTAAAGCTCCAGGCGTTCGCGGGTATCGCCGGCGGTGCGCCACAACTGCCCGTCGATCTTTTGCAGTACCAACGGGCGCCGCCCCGTCCATGGTTCGGCCAAGGCGCAATCGAGCGGATCGAAGCCCAGTTCGAAGGCCTTGGCCAGCACCCGCAACAGGCTCGATTGCGGGCCACGGCCATCGCCACGCGGAATGCGCAGCAACGCCAGCAAGGTGTCGATGCGCAAGCGGCCCTCGGGCGACTCGCCAAAGACATGCAGGCCGTCGCGGATCTGCGACTCCTTCAAATCGCACAGGTAGGTGTCCAGGCGCGGCAACCAGATGTCGGCGTCAGTCTCGCTGTCCAGCTCCAGCTCCTGGTCGATGCGGGTTTCGCGCACCAGCTTGAGAATGTCTTTTTGCAACTCAAGGGCGCGGCGCGGGTCGAGCAATTGCGCCTCGTAATACTCGTCGGCCAACAACTCAAGGTTACGCAACGGGCCGTAGGTTTCGGCACGGGTCAACGGTGGCATCAGATGGTCGATGATCACGGCCTGGGTACGCCGCTTGGCCTGGGCACCCTCGCCCGGGTCGTTGACGATAAACGGGTAGATGTTCGGCAGCGGCCCCAGCAATGCATCCGGCCAGCAGTTTTCCGACAGGCCCACGCCCTTGCCCGGCAACCACTCCAGGTTGCCGTGCTTGCCCACATGAATCACGCCGTGTGCGCCGTAGGTGTGACGCAGCCAGAAATAGAACGCCAGGTACCCATGGGGCGGCACCAGGTCCGGGTCGTGGTACACGGCACTCGCGTCCACCTGGTAACCCCGGGCAGGCTGGATGCCGACGAAGGTCAGGCCCAGGCGCAGGCCGGCGATCATCATGCGGCCGTCGCGGAACATTGGATCGTTTTGTGGAGCACCCCAACGTTCCAGCACGGCCTGGCGATTGGACTCGGGCAGTCGATCGAACAACGCCTGGTACTCGGCCAGGCCCAGGCTTTGATGGCACGGGCGCTGGTCGAGGCTGTCGAGGTCGTTGGTGACACCGCCGAGCAGCTCGTGGATCAGTGCGGTGCCGCTGTCCGCAAGCGCCGGCGCCACCGGATAGCCTTCAACCTGCAAGGCCCGCAGGATATTCAGCGCCGCTGCTGGCGTGTCCAGGCCCACACCGTTACCGATGCGACCGTCACGGGTCGGGTAGTTGGCGAGGATCAGGGCGATGCGTTTGTCGGCATTCGGCACCCGGGCCAAGTCAACCCAACGCCGCGCCAGTTCAGCGACAAAATCCATGCGCTCGGGCGCTGCGCGGTAGCACACCACGTCAGACTGGCTGCGCTCGCTGCGCCAGGCCAGGTCCTTGAAGCTGATCGGCCGGCTGATGATGCGCCCATCCAGCTCGGGCAAGGCAATATGCATGGCCAGGTCGCGGGGGCCGAGCCCCTGTTCGCTGGCTTCCCAGCCGGGCTGGTTATCCTGGGCGCAGATCGCCTGGATCACCGGCACGTTGCGCCGAAACGGTCGCAGATGCGGCGCTTCGGGGCTGGATTGGGCAAAGCCTGTGGTGTTGAGGATCACCGCGACTTGCACGTCGTCCAACAGGTCCTCGACCACCGTGAGGCAACCGGGCTCTTTCAAACTGGCCACTGCGATGGGCAACGGGTTCAGGCCCGCTGCCTGCAAGCGCTGGCAGAACACATCGATAAATCCGGTATTGGCCGCCTGCAAGTGGGAGCGGTAGAACAGCACCGCGGCCACGGGGAAGTCGGCGCGCCAATCCGCCTGCCAGTCATTGAGGCGGGCATTGGCTTTGTGCGGGTGATAGATCGCCGTACGCGGCAAGGTTTGTGGCTCGGCCCAGGCATAGTCGCGGCCCAGATGGGCGCTGGCCAGGCAGTGATAAAAGTCCAATGCATTGCCCAGGCCACCCTGGCGCAAAAAGTGCCACAGACGCTCGCGCTGTTCAGCAGCGACGGTGCTCAGGCCGCTGAGTTCCGGATCTGGACGATCATCCCCCGGCACCAGGATCAACGTGGCGCCACGCTCGGCCAACTCCACCAGGCGCTCGATGCCGTAGCGCCAATAACCAATGCCGCCATGCAAGGAAATCAGGATGACCTTGGCGTGACGCAACACCTCATCGACGTACAGGTCGACCGAGGCGTGGTTCTGCACCTGCATCGGGTTGGCCAGCCGCAGGCTGGGGTAATCCTCGGGCAACTGCTGGGCGGCTTCGGCCAGCAGCGCCAGGCTGGAGTCACCGCTGCACAGGATCACCAGCTCGGCGGGGGTTTGGCCAAGGTCGGCAATATTGTCGTCCGCGACGAAACCACCGGGTTGGGTCCTGAGCAGGTGCATGGTTAAACGCTGAGGGCAGCGCGCAATTGCGCTTCAAGGCCAGCGGCGTCCAGCTCCTGACCGATCAGCACCAGGCGCGTGATACGCGCTTCATCGGCACCCCAGGCACGGTCGAAGTGCTTGTCAAAGCGTGTGCCCACGCCCTGGATCAGCAGGCGCATCGGCTTGTTCGGGATAGCAGCAAAGCCTTTGACGCGCAAAATGCCGTGTTGCCCCACCAATTGGGTCAGGGCGTCCAGCAACAGTGCTTCGTCGGCTTGAGGCAGGTCGATGGAGATTGAGTCGAAAGCATCGTGATCGTGGTCGTCTTCGCCTTCATGGTGATGATCGTGATGGCTGTGGCGAGCGTCGATATGCTCTTCGGAGCCGGCACCCAGGCCGATCAGCACGTCCAATGGCAGGCGACCGCTGCTGGCTTCGATGATCTTAACCGCCGGCGGCAGCTCCTCGGCCACTTCCAGGCGCACGCGGGCCAGGTCTTCGGTGCTGATCAGGTCGGCTTTGTTGAGGATCACCAGGTCGGCGCTGGCCAGTTGGTCGGCGAACAGCTCGTGCAAAGGCGACTCGTGGTCCAGGTTCGGGTCCAGTTTGCGCTGGGCGTCGACTTGATCCGGGAACGCAGCGAAAGTGCCGGCGGCCACGGCCGGGCTGTCGACCACCGTGATCACCGCGTCAACCGTGCAGGCGCTGCGGATTTCCGGCCACTGGAACGCTTGCACCAAGGGTTTTGGCAAGGCCAGCCCCGAGGTTTCGATCAGGATATGGTCAAGGTCACCACGACGGGCGACCAGTTCGCGCATCACCGGGAAGAACTCTTCCTGCACGGTGCAGCACAGGCAGCCGTTGGCCAGTTCGTACACGCGGCCGTTGGCTTCTTCTTCGGTACACCCGATGGAGCATTGCTTGAGGATTTCGCCGTCAATGCCCAGCTCGCCAAACTCGTTGACGATCACGGCTATGCGACGGCCCTGGGCGTTATCGAGCATGTGGCGCAGCAACGTGGTCTTGCCCGAGCCGAGGAAGCCGGTAACGATGGTGACGGGGAGTTTGGCCAGTGTTTTCATCGGATGCCCTTTGGGGCGGGCATACGGGACGACAGGCCCTGCGGCGCGCGCAGCAGCGGATTTCGTCACCGGATCACCCCGCCCGGTTGAATTGGAAAATCGGTGACGAGGCAGGTCTCCTGGCTTGGGGCGTGCAGGTCTTGTGACCAACGCTGACTGCGCCTTCCCGCCGTCTCGGCAGTGGCGTGGCAGTCAACTGAACCCTTCACAGTTGCGGGGGCAGCCGCGGCTTGAACCGCGTTCCCTTCTTAGCTTCGACCTGGGCCGAAGAACCTCGAGGGTGCAAGGCTACGCAGTGCAACGGAGCGGGTCAATGTCGCGCCGCCTAAAGCATAAACTTACCCAGCCTGTGCCTTGACCAACTCAGTCTTTGTAAGGCTTGCGCCGATCCCGCAAAAGCGCCCGGCAATATGATGTCATATTCAATACGGAACGGTCGCGCAGTCCGACACCACGCAGCAGTGCTCATTTCATACAGAGACTCCTGCCATTTCGCAATTAGCGGAGTGTTTTTGAAATGTGGCGAATTTTAATCCATTGGCTTCAGGAATGAATCATGCTGATATCGACTTCTAACGCGCCCACCCCCCTCGCTCTTTTTAACAATACGGGTGCAATCAATAACAAACAGCCCGTCAGTGCTGACGCTGTTGGGCGTGCGCCGCTGGATTCTCAGGACAACCCTCCCGCAGCCCTGAACGCTCGCGGCAACTTACCGCGATTCAAACGATCAGAGCCGCTTATGAGCAGCCTTGTGGAACAAGGGATCAGCAAACGTGGCCCCCTACTCCATTGCTTCCAAGACGATCTGATAAATGGGATAAAAAAGCACTTTCGTGAGTACGCCGCAGGCGAAAACGACCGATTTGTAAACTTTAACGAATTGAAAGAAGCGGCAGGTCAAATACCAACCACCAGAGCTTTTTCCGCCGAGGCAACCCTCTATGCCAAAATACTCCTGCAGAACCCTCGGGTACTTCGTGAGTTAGATATCGGAATTGGTGACCATGGCCGGCCCGGCGCGGAAGATGGGAGATTTGATATTGAAAACATCGAGCACATGTTAACAAAGCCAACTTATATGGGAGAGCACTTTGCGATTTTGCTGGATTACCGACTCACCTGATTAGTTCGGTCAGATACAACACAGTCGGCGGTGCTTGATACAAGATGGCAAGGTTTCGACAGGCAAGCTGCGTTCGTCACTACGTATCAGTTTGACGCACATCACTGCGTCATGCTCTCCTACACATCTTGTTTCGGGTGCCCCTCACAGGGTGAAACGGGAAACCGGTGCGTCATAGATTTATGGCCAGTCCGGTGCTGCCCCCGCAACGGTAAGCGAGCGAAGCGTCAAATCCACTGTGCTGTGCATGGGAAGGAGACGCTTGTCAGGATGGACTCTATCAAGAGCCGCCCCTCGCAAGCCCGGAGACCGGCCCGAAAATATCAGATAACAAACCCGCGGTGGGCGGGCGCTGTTCAGAACCCTGCGTGCCTGGCTCGCGGGGTTTTCATGCGCTCGTTTCACCCTGATACCTGAAAGGGACGCGCCATGTCGATCATCAGCAGCACTTCGCACTCCGCTAGCAGCACTGCCACCTTGAGCCAACGCCTGACCGCCGCCATCGGTGCGTCAATCCTTGGTGCGTGCCTGGTGTATTTCGCCGGTTTCTCCCATATCGAAGCCGTGCACAACGCGGCCCACGATACCCGCCACAGCGCCGCGTTCCCGTGCCACTGAGACCTGCCGACATGATCAAGCGTATTGCCCAAACCGCAGGGTTCACCGGCTTATTGGCCGCCCTGCTGCTGACCCTGCTGCAAAGCTTGTGGGTCGCACCGTTGATTTTGCAGGCGGAGACCTATGAAAAGGTTCCAGCTGTTGCCGAAGTCACCCATGAACATGCTGCTGGCGCCGCTGCCCACACCCACGACGCCGAAGCCTGGGAGCCGGAAGATGGCTGGCAGCGCGTGCTGTCGACCACCGGTGGCAACCTGGTCGTCGCGGTCGGGTTTGCGCTGATGCTGGCCGGCCTGTACACCCTGCGCGCACCAACCCGTACAGCTCAAGGGCTACTGTGGGGCCTGGCCGGTTACGCGACATTCGTACTTGCGCCGACCTTGGGCCTGCCGCCTGAGCTGCCGGGCACCGCCGCCGCTGATCTGGCGCAACGGCAGATCTGGTGGATCGGCACTGCCGCGTCTACCGCTGCCGGCATTGCTTTGCTGGTGTTCGGTCGCGGCTGGTTGCTCAAAGTGCTGGGCGTGGCGATCGTCGCCGTACCCCACGTGATTGGCGCTCCGCAGCCGGAAGTCCACTCCATGCTGGCCCCGGAGGCCCTCGAAGCCCAGTTCAAGATCGCATCGCAGTTGACCAATGTGGCGTTCTGGCTGGCCCTTGGTCTGATCAGTGCCTGGCTGTTTCGCCGTAACCGCGACGAACACTACTCGGCATGACCCTCGTCGTCGGCCTGGGTTGCCAGCGGGGTTGTGATGTCCGAACCCTGCTGGAACTCCTTGATAGCGCCCTCGCCGAAGGCGGCATTGAACGCCAACGCATTACCGCGCTGGCGAGCATTGATCGCAAACAGGCTGAGCCGGGGTTGGTGGCCCTGGCCCAATTATTGAGCCTGCCCTTGCAGTGTTTCAGCGCCGAACAACTGGCCGGCTTTGAACATCGGCTGAGCCACAAATCAGACGTAGCATTTAGCCATACCGGCTGTTACGGCATCGCCGAAAGTGCCGCATTGGCCTTGGCCGAGCAACTCGCCCACGGCCCTGCCCACCTGCTCATCACCCGCAAGAAAACCATCCAGGCCACCCTTGCATTAGCCTGCGCCGGTTAAAATCCCGATAATTGCCGCTCTCGATCATGAGCAATCTTCATGCTCGCCCGTTTTTTTCAACAGGAATTCCCCATGACCGTCTACTTCATCGGCGCAGGCCCCGGCGACCCGGAACTGATTACCGTCAAGGGCCAGCGGCTGATCCGCAGCTGCCCGGTGATCATCTACGCTGGCTCGCTGGTGCCTGCGGCAGTACTGGAAGGTCATCAGGCACGCCAGGTGGTCAACAGTGCCGAGCTGCACCTGGAACAGATCATCGACGTGATCAAAGCCGCCCATGCGCAAGGCCAGGATGTGGCGCGCGTGCACTCCGGCGACCCGAGCCTGTATGGGGCGATTGGTGAGCAAATCCGTCACTTGCGCGAGCTGGGCATTCCCTTTCAGATCATTCCCGGGGTCACGGCGGTGGCTGCCTGCGCGGCGTTGCTGGAAACCGAACTGACCCTGCCGGACATTGCCCAGAGTGTGATCCTGACCCGTTATGCGGATAAAACCAGCATGCCGGCGGGTGAGGACTTCGACAGCCTGGCCCGGCACGGCACGACAATGGCCATTCACTTGGGGGTCAATCATCTGGACAGGATCGTCGCTGAGCTGCTGCCGCACTATGGTGCAGATTGCCCGATCGCCGTGGTGCACCGCGCGACATGGCCGGACCAGGATTGGGTGGTGGGTTCGTTGAGTGATATTGCCCAGAAGGTCGCGACTAAAGGCTTTCGGCGTACCGCGCTGATTGTGGTCGGGCGGGTGTTGGCAAATGATAGCTTTGGCGAATCCTCGCTGTACCGCGCAGGTCACGCCCACCTCTATCGTCCTTGAAGATATGGACTGAACCACAGCCAATCCAAACTATCAGACAATCATCATAGCTGGCTGAATTTAGAGCATAAAAAAACGGCGCTCACGGGGCGCCGTCTTTTAAGCTCGCAGTGAACACCTTACTCAGTAGTAGGCGTTTTCTTTCTGCGTGTGATCAGTCACGTCGCGCACACCCTTGAGCTCAGGAATACGCTCAAGCAAGGTGCGCTCGATGCCCTCGCGCAGAGTCACGTCCGCCTGGCCGCAACCCTGGCAGCCGCCGCCGAACTTCAATACCGCGATACCGTCATCCACTACGTCGATCAGGCTCACCTGACCGCCGTGGCTGGCCAGCCCCGGGTTGATCTCGGTTTGCAGGTAGTAGTTGATCCGCTCATTGACCGGGCTGTCGGCGTTAACGTTGGGCACCTTGGCGTTGGGCGCCTTGATAGTCAACTGGCCGCCCATGCGATCGGTGGCGTAGTCGACTACAGCGTCGTCAAGGAAAGCTTCGCTGAAGGCATCGATGTACGCGGTGAAGCTTTTCAGCCCCAGGGCGGTGTCTTCAGGCTTCTCTTCACCAGGCTTGCAGTAGGCAATGCAGGTCTCGGCGTACTGGGTGCCGGGCTGGGTGATAAAGACGCGGATGCCGATACCCGGGGTGTTCTGCTTGGACAGCAGGTCAGCCAGGTAATCGTGGGCGGCGTCGGTAATGGTTATGGCAGTCATGGAAACTCCTCACAGGCTTGCCGGCAGTTTACGCCAAATTATTACGCAGGTACAAAGTCCGAGCATTTTTGTCGGAAAAGCCCCCTATCCCCCTGACCGATGGCGAACAACCGCCCCATTGCCCGTGAAAACAGATCGATCGCCAACGCCTGCCTTGCACCTAGTTATATAGGCCTCCCGCAAAATCATGCTGAATATAGTGAATCCTCTTCGGCTATTGGTTGTGAGGATTCAATGAATATTGCTATGCAGAGTTTCCATTTCAAGGGTTTGCCTGAACAGCCAGCGCATCTGGACCATTTGATTGATTACGTGACCGCACGCATCCCACTGAAGTCGTCACCCGCTTCTGATTGTTATTATTACCCCCCGCAAGATTCCGCATTGGGTCGCGAGTGCAAGGAAGCCTTTCGGGTGCTGAAAAAACTGCAGGAGGATGAAGACTTTCAACAGTTCCTCTGCAAGAAACCAGAGCCTGACAATTCCGTACTGGGGCGGGACTTTCTCTACGACCTGCTCTCGACAATGCTCAGCAGCACCCGCCCGCCGATGCCCGCTCTTCCCGAAGTTTTCAGCATCGACGACCACGCCGTGGTCCTTCGACATGTCCCCACTTATTGGTCCATCGACGTCGATGTATTGCTCGACATCAACCGCCGCGTGGGCAATGGACTCAAAGCCGATGGCTCGGTAAGGCTTGATCTGGTCTTCAAGTATTACTCCATCGCCCCCCCACAGCCCAAGACCACCGCACAGTGGAAATCGGTGCTCTATGGCCTGCAGGAGCACCGCGTTCTGCAGCGACTAGGACACGACGGCCACGTAAGCGACTTGGAGCATTTGTTGGATGCACCGGCCGACGAAACTATCAAGGAGGTGACCCGCCAAATCGAAAAGGAAACCGGCCGATCTCTGTTCCGTACAGTATTGCCTGAGCACTATTCCCCATCGCAGCAGGAACTGCTCGCAACGACACCAACGGTCTTGCTTGAGCAGATTCTCAACAGCCCGCAGAACCTGGCACTGGCCGAACGGATAGCCACGGCGTTGGGCTGGTATGGCAGCCAAAAGCACGAAAGTTGCCCACAGCCGGTTCTAGTGAAATTACTCTGGCGCGCGCTATGGCTGACGATCATCCCCGCACCTCAAGCGTCCATTGATAATGAATTGAAGTTGTTCATCTCAGCGGGAACTTATTATTCGTCGATCCGCAATTCTTTGGCCCGGCGCTTTGAAAACGCCCTGTCGATCAGCCCTGAGTCGACACCCTTGGTGATGTGCGTGGCCAAGGCCAATATCGCCAGCGAGGTATGGGTCGCCGATATTCCCCAGGACCTGCCCTACGGTGTCACCACTGCCTGGGTCAACTTCAGAAGCGGTTTCCTTCTGGCCGAAGCGCTGGCACCAGGCTCATCGCGCCACATGACCTTCGAACAATTGCTCAACCTGCCAGCGGCACACTATAGCGCCCATGCCAACAGCCCCGAGCAACAAGCACTGGTAGCGGCCGCCAAGCTCGCGCCGAGCGTTTACTGGGCGCAAGCCAACGGGTTGATTGCCACTCGGCAGTCAGGCCACTCCCGTGAGGAACTTGCCCAAGCCGTAGCCGCCCTCGAGCAACATGAGCATGAGGTGTTCAACGCAGTCCGCGATCTTGCGCTCAAGCTGCCCAGTCGTTGGCGCTCGGCGTCGGACGCCGAGTACGACAAAGTTTTCCGTGAGGCCCTTGAGACGCCCAGGAACGCCTACAAGGTCTTGATCCAATCCCTGCTTGCCCACCTGGGTTCTGACACCCTTAATGTGGATCAAGACGAAATCACGGTGTACTCATTGCGAAAAGCCCTGGACAAGGTTCCGGTCGAATATGAAGACAAACGCAAGACCGATGCCGTTCGTTACCGGGCAGGTTTCATCCTTCGAATCGTAAAACCACGCCAGCCCTTCCAGGTCAACTACATCGAGGTGTTCCCCCTCGCCGGATTGATTCGTCGACGTCCTGACATCAAGACCCTGCCGCTGGACGGCAAGGTCGTAGAACTACGCGACGCGATGAGTTGGTGTAAATACAGGTTGGCCACCGAAGTCCCCTTTGATCCGAATGCCTACAAGGAGAGCAATACCCCTGTTGCAGGCCGCAAGGCCGAGTTGATCGTTGAGCAAGTCGGCGAAACATTGCCGGCCATCGATGCCCTGGGACGTCGAATCGAATCGTTCGCCCCTAATACCCTGTATGCCCCGCGCAGTGAACAATTGGCGAGTATGATCGCCCGAGAGCTGTTTTTCCGCGACGAAGAAGCGCTCCTGGAACAGACCCGCAAAAGCACACGGGAAATGGACATCGGCCGCGATGTACTGGAAGACATGACGTTCTGGGGCAAGGTATTTGTTCCCTTCTGGGCCGGCATTGACGACCTCGCATCCGGGGATCCCCAGCGCATCAAACCGGGGATCGCGAGCCTGACCATCGACTTCGTGTCTTTTGCCTTGCCGGTCGGAAGGTATGTTGCCGGCTCCAGCCGTCTGATCATCCAGGCCGGGAAAACCGGGTTGCGCCTGGCCTTGCCAAAACTCGCAAAACTGACAGGCACGCTGGTGATTTCAGTTCTGCAGGAACTCAACCCCCTGGCGGCGGTACCCAGCCTGCTCAGGCTGGCGCGCTTTGGACTGGTCAAGCTTGGCCGTATTGCCATGCGCCAGACGAAACGCGGGGTCGCCCTCCTACGCGATGGAACCCTCGCTGCCCGCCACATGAAGTCAGTTGACCCCACGACCTGGAAGCCACTTCAGGCCGGCGATCGACTCTTTACCGTCGACGGTTTCCCTGACATTCCGATGCGTAACGTCGGTAGCCTCGACGCGCCAGATTTTCGCCTCATCGATGCCGCGTCCAATAAAGCCTTCGGCCCGCGTTATCGCGAACCGATCACGGTGATCAGCAACAGCAGCCCGTTGATCCGTCAATACGCCGTCGACCCTCAGTTGATCAGCGGTCTCAAACCCGACGCACGCGGTATCTTCTCCCGCGCGGACTACAACCAGAAGTTCATCTGCAATGTCGATGACAAGGGCAAGATCGCGGTGTATCAGGTACGTGACAATTCCTATGGATTTATCCAGGAAACCGCCGCGGGCGCCGACAACAGCTTCTCGGTGGTCATGGTCAACCCGAAGAACAATCGCGACCTGTCGATCACGCTATCCTCCGTAGAACCGGGGCATTGGTACTCAAGCCAGATCAAAGTCACGGGCGGCGCGCCGGATGTCACGAACGTCGTGACCCCCTCGATCCTGCAGAAATGGACCGAATCCAGTGAACACGCCTTGAAAAAAACCCTGGACACCTTCATCAAGACCTACAATCTGGACCCCACCGCATTCCGCCAATTTGTCAAAAGCCGCGACACGTTGACACCCCGAGGGCAACAGATGCTCGACCGTGCGGGAACCGCCCGTACCGCCATTACCCACGACCATCTGGAGCATTGGCGCAACAGCTCGCAACGAGAACGCAACAGCCTTACCCTTGAAGGCTTCGCCGCTGACCATAACCTGGACCCACGGGATTTGGCACAGTACGTCAACCTCGATGGCAGCTATCGCGCCGCCGGCAAAGTGCTCGCCAAGCATGCCAACGGTGGAGAATTCACCGTACTGACACCTGAACACCTGGACGAATGGCACAAGCACTACATTACCCCTGGTTCAAGGCATTCCGTGCTCACGTTTGTCGATGAGAAAAACCTCAATCCGGTGATCTGGAGCGCCTACGTCAATGACAATGGCAGCATGACCCGCGCCGGCAGGGAAATGTTGATCTTCGGGCAGAGGAGCCCGCTGGATCAACCGATCGCCAGGAAACGCCCCGCTCCGCCACCTACGGCAGGCGGCTCGAAACATCCGCGCCTGGATGAAGAGGCCGTCCCTGCCCGCCGGCGCTCCACTTCAATCACGGCGTCCTTTGACCATAAAATCAACAACAACGCACCGATCCTGCAGGACCCAAACGATGTCAGGCGCAGCTTGACCCTGGAACTGGAAGGCCCACTGCAAAACATCAAAATTACCGATGCCAACGGCTTTTTCGATGAGTTCATCGGCATGCAACATGTGGAAGTCAAGGAGGCTGCCACCAAGAGCATTCGCGAATGGATCTCCAAGGAGGGCAACCATCATCGCAAGCTCGATCGATTGCTGGAGGTCAAGAAACTCAACGAGGGCACGGAACGCGGACTCTCGGTCGTGGCCCGCACCGACATCAAGCGGTTCGATGTGCTGGGGCCGTACACCGGCAAGCTGCACTTGGACCAAGCTTCGGTGAATACCGAAATACTTGAAAAGGGTGAAGCGGCGGTCGGCACATATCTATTTCAGACCAACACCAGCGGTGCCAGCATTAGCGGCCACGGCAACAGTAATACGCTGAGCCTGATCAATGCGGTCAAGGTACCGGGCATTACCGATGTCGGTATCGAGAACGTCGGCTCCCTGTGCGTAGGTAAATACATGGTATTCATTGTCGCGTGGCGGGATATTCCGGCCGGAACCGAGTTATTGATGGACTATGGCAAAAGCTATTGGAAGTACTTGAAGCCCTGAGACCGGCCACTTGTAAAGCGCTTCGCCGACCAGATCCCTGGTCACCGAGGCGCTGTCGAAAGGGGTGCCGGAGCATCAACGCCAAACCAGCGTGTGAGCGTGCGGTAGGCAGGCCTCTCCAGCCATTGGTAACTCACAAATGCGCCCAGTCCGATGATGACGATACATCCAGGCAATATGGCGTAAGGGTCGATCCCCGTGCGGTCGGCGATCCAACGCCCGGCGCTGAGCACCAACACGTGGAGTAGATAGACCGAGTAGGAGCAATCCCCGAGCACCTTCAACAAGCGCGCGCCCTGGAAGTAAGGTTCCAGTGCCACGCAACTGAAGACCACTATCGCGCTGGGCACTCCCCACTCCAGGGCTCGGGGTATGTCCGCGCCATGATCAATAGCCACCAGGGCCGCTGCGATACCCAACAATGCCAGCCACGGCTTGGCCCGGCATAGGCCGCGCCGATACAGCACGCCGATCACCACGCCCATCAGGAACTCGAAAATAATGTCCTCATGGTAGAAGCCACTGGCCAGGTCAACGGCGGGAGTGATGATGTAGCACACCAGATACAGCAGCGCTGCTACCACCCACAAGCGATAGGCCGCGGGCACCAGCAAGGCAAAGGCAAACAGGCAATAAAACAGCATCTCGAAATTCAGTGTCCACCCGACATCGAGCAGTGGGTAGACGCCGAAGCCTCCCGGGTTTTGGGCCGGTATAAAGAGCATCGACATGAGTACATGACCGGGTTCGAGCCGAGCCTCTGGAAAGATCGCAGGCACAACGGCAACCACGAGAATCATGAGCAGGGTATAGAACCAATACGCCGGAACAATCCTCGCCACGCGCATCAGCATGAAACGCCCGGGGTTCAGCGCTTTGTCGGCAGTCGCCAGGTAAATCACCAAGCCACTGATGACAAAGAACACATCCACCCCAATGGCGCCTTTGTCGACAAACAGAAATTCCAGCGCGTTGCTGGCTTCAAAGTTGAAAAACCCTTGCATGAAATGGTGGCCCACCACACTCCATGCCGCCAAGGCGCGTAGAAACTGCACTGAAATCAACATCGGTGTCCCCTGTCCAGTCCGTAGGTAGGTATCCGACTGCTTCAGCGCTCACTTGGAGAAATGACCGGACCAATACAGTAGTTATAGATTCTCGTAGCGGTTCATGTCCAATACACCCTCTTCCACTGGCGTGGTTTCACGAATGTACCGCGACAAATCGTGGAAGTATTGCCAGAACTGCGGATGACTGCGGCGTACCCCCCAGCGATCGACTATTTTCTCAAACCGCTTGGCATCCTTGGCCTGCTCCATTTGCGTGACGAATTGCGGCACCTCTTGAGCTGGAATGTTGAACATGAAGTTCGGGTAACTGCTCATCACCCCCGGATAGATGGTCAGTGTGTCGAGGCCCGGCTGGTAGCGATAAGCCTCACCCAACAGGAAAGCCACGTTACTGTGGGCACGGTTACGCAGCATGCTGTAGACCACGCGCTGGCCACTCTGGGTTTCGATGCGCAGCATGGTGGCTTCGGGCAACTGGTCGATCACCTTGAGCCCCGCCGCCGGGCGCGACGTCAGGCGGCTAAGCGCCTGTTCGGCGTCCTGCAAGGCCGGGTCGATACCGGTGCGCGAGCAATAGGCCCCGGTGCAGCGGTTGATCGGGTCCGGGCTGACGTTCAAACCGCCGTAACGCGTCAGCAGTTGGTTGGCAAAATCGCGCTTGGGATCTTTCTCGTCCAGATGCAGCCCCGTGGGCTTGTCGTCATCAATGGCTTCATAGTCCAGCCACAACTTGAGCTTGCCACTGTTCTGGTACCAGTCGTCAAGGAAGTCCTCGCGGGTGTCGGCCGGCATCAGACGCAGGAAGTTCTGTTCGGCGCCGTTGCGGATCAGGTCGAAGTACAAGCGCGTCTGGGCCTGGTGCGACACATTGCCGAACACGTCGAAGTTGACTGCCAACTGGTAATAAGTGCGCTCCAGCAGTGGGTAATCGAACAGCCACATCGTCTGCGGCACCTCACCGATCAGGCCCTTGGTCACCGAGGCGCTGTCGAAATGGCGAAAG
Source organism: Pseudomonas sp. W2Aug9 (assembly GCF_023127755.1). NCBI lineage: Bacteria > Pseudomonadati > Pseudomonadota > Gammaproteobacteria > Pseudomonadales > Pseudomonadaceae > Pseudomonas > Pseudomonas sp. W2Aug9. The sequence continues at coordinate 25,401 of NZ_SPKL01000006.1, forward strand.
ATGGTCAGCAAGGCATTGTCATTACCCGCCCACAAGCTCGACCAACTCGGCGGCGGCACATCTGCGTAGCTATCGCGGCGCAACGCCTCATACTGATTACGCTTGTCGCGATAGGCCAGCCACAGGCCCAGCACACTGCCCACATCATCGTTTTGCCCAGGCATGGCCAACAATGGCGTGGCCTGGCCGCGGTAACGGGCATCGGTGATGTACAGGTCATGGTCCGGCTCCTGGAACAGTGTCCAGAAGTTGTCACGGATCACGTCCGTGGCGATCTGCCCACGGCATACAGGACCGCGGATGAAGGTGCGCACGAAGTATTCGGCGTTATCCAACATGAACTGATAACGCGCCTTGGCCGGTATGGCTTCGAAGGTTTCGAACGGGTTGGCACGGCGCCCCGGTCCGTAGCCCGGCAAGGCGCTCACCTGCCAGTCACCGGAATAGAACAGGTCTTTGATCCGTGCCATTTTCGCCGCGCTGAACGGGTAAGTGATGTGGGTTTTATGCACGATCACGCCCTGTACCGGCCACAGGCGGTAATAGACCTGAGTGCCTGGGTCATCGTTAGGACGACGGGTCGCGATCAAGTCGATCGGCTGCCCGCTCGGCGTACGCGAACGCACCCACTGGAAGTAATGCCCCGGCTCGCCGTTTTCGAAGTAAATGTGGGCGAGGAACAAATGCTCGTACAACCAGCGCGCCACCAGGCTTTGCCGGGCGCCCGGCTGGTTGAACAGGGTTTCCCATTGCTGCACCTGCAAGGCTTCCCTGGTGCTGGGAGCCAGACTCTGCTCATCAATCGGCGCACCGGAGGCCAGCCAGCGTTGCAGGGTCTGGTATTGCTGGTCGGTCAGGCCGGTGACGGCCAGCGGCATGCCCTCCTTGGGATGGGCGCCGGCATAGGCGTTGAACTCGCCGGGCGTCGCGCACATGTTTTGGCGGTTAAGGCCCAATACAATCTCGTCGGGCAGTTTGGCATTGGGTGGCAATGGCGCGTTATGCCCCAGCTCCAGCATACGTGCCATCAACGCAGCCTGGCTGCCCTGGGCATCCAGTACCGAATAGAAGCCCTTCTGCTGCCAGGCTTGTTTGCCGAACGCGTCATAGAACAGCCGTGTAGTCGGTGTGGCCTGGCTACGCTCGCCGTCGTACACCGGCACCTTGCTCGCGCCACGGGCCGCGCCCTCTGCGCTGCCAAGGTTGAGTTGGCAAGCAGAGTCGTAGCAGGCATGGCAGGCCACGCACTTCTCGGTGAAGATCGGTTGGATATCGCGGGTATAGGAAATCGCCGAAGCGCGGCCGTCAGCCTGCGCGGTACTGGCTATCAAGGCCAGGACGGCGCTGACGATCAAACGAAGTGACATGTATCGGGTCCCGATTCAAGGCGTGCGGTCTGTGAAGTGGCGGTGATTCTACCGGGCCATGACTGCCGACAACATGAGCGATATTCATGCACAACCCGGACATGCTCCAAATCGGCACAGGTTTGCTATGATTCACGCCCTCCGTAATGCCTGACCAGAGTAGTCCCATGCCCGATCGTAGCGCTCGCCTGCAAGCCCTTCACAAAGCCCTCAAGGACCGTATCCTGATCCTCGACGGTGGCATGGGCACGATGATCCAGAGCTATAAGCTTGAGGAGCAGGACTACCGGGGCAAACGCTTCGCCGACTGGCCGAGCGACGTGAAGGGCAACAACGACCTGCTGGTCCTCACTCGCCCCGACGTGATCGGCGGAATCGAGAAGGCCTACCTGGACGCCGGCGCCGACATCCTTGAAACCAACACCTTCAACGCCACGCGGATCTCCATGGCCGACTATGGCATGGAAGAGCTGGCCTATGAACTGAACGTGGAAGGCGCCCGCCTGGCGCGCAAGGTGGCCGACGCCAAAACCCATGAGAACCCCGCCAAGCCGCGTTTTGTCGCCGGTGTACTGGGCCCGACCAGCCGTACCTGCTCACTGTCCCCGGACGTGAACAACCCTGGCTACCGCAACGTGACTTTCGACGAACTGGTGGAAAACTACACCGAGGCCACCAAAGGTCTGATCGAAGGCGGTGCCGACCTGATCCTGATCGAAACCATCTTCGATACCCTCAACGCCAAGGCCGCGATCTTCGCCGTGCAAGGCGTGTTTGAAGAACTGAATATCGAACTGCCGATCATGATCTCCGGCACCATCACCGATGCCTCCGGCCGTACCCTGTCGGGCCAGACCACCGAAGCGTTCTGGAACTCGGTGGCGCACGCCAAGCCGATTTCGGTCGGCCTCAACTGCGCCCTCGGCGCAAGCGAACTGCGCCCGTACCTGGAAGAGCTGTCGAACAAAGCCAACACCCACGTTTCGGCGCACCCCAACGCCGGCCTGCCCAACGAATTCGGCGAATACGACGAACTGCCATCGGAAACCGCCAAGGTCATCGAAGAGTTCGCCCAGAGCGGTTTCCTGAATATCGTCGGCGGCTGCTGCGGCACCACACCGGGCCATATCGAAGCCATTGCCAAGGCCGTGGCCGGTTATGCGCCCCGCCCGATCCCGGACATTCCCAAGGCCTGTCGCCTGTCCGGCCTGGAGCCGTTCACCATCGATCGCAGCTCGTTGTTCGTCAACGTCGGCGAGCGTACCAACATTACCGGCTCGGCCAAGTTCGCTCGGCTGATCCGCGAAGACAACTACACCGAAGCCCTGGAAGTCGCCCTGCAGCAGGTGGAAGCCGGCGCCCAGGTGATCGACATCAACATGGATGAAGGCATGTTGGATTCGAAGAAGGCCATGGTCACCTTCCTCAATCTGATTGCCGGAGAGCCGGACATCTCCCGTGTGCCGATCATGATCGACTCCTCCAAGTGGGAAGTGATCGAGGCCGGCCTCAAATGCATCCAGGGCAAGGGCATCGTCAACTCCATCAGCATGAAGGAAGGCGTCGAGCAGTTCATTCATCACGCCAAACTATGCAAGCGTTACGGCGCTGCGGTAGTGGTGATGGCCTTCGACGAAGCCGGGCAGGCCGACACCGAAGCGCGTAAAAAAGAGATCTGCAAACGCTCCTACGACATTCTGGTGAATGAAGTCGGCTTCCCGCCGGAAGACATCATCTTCGACCCGAATATCTTCGCCGTCGCCACCGGTATCGAGGAGCACAACAATTACGCCGTCGATTTCATCAACGCCTGTGCCTACATCCGCGACGAACTGCCGTATGCGCTGACCTCCGGCGGCGTATCCAACGTGTCATTCTCGTTCCGCGGCAACAACCCGGTGCGTGAGGCGATCCACTCGGTGTTCCTGCTGTATGCGATCCGCAACGGCCTGACCATGGGTATCGTCAACGCCGGCCAGTTGGAGATCTACGACCAGATCCCGGTCGAGCTGCGTGACGCCGTGGAAGACGTGGTGCTTAACCGCACGCCGGAAGGCACCGACGCCCTGCTGGCGATTGCCGACAAGTACAAAGGCGACGGCAGCGTCAAGGAAGCCGAGACCGAGGAATGGCGTGGCTGGGACGTCAACAAGCGTCTGGAACATGCGCTGGTCAAGGGCATCACCACGCATATCGTCGAAGACACCGAAGAGTCGCGCCTGTCGTTCGCACGTCCGATCGAAGTGATCGAAGGCCCGCTGATGTCCGGCATGAACATCGTCGGCGACCTGTTCGGCGCCGGCAAAATGTTCCTGCCCCAGGTGGTGAAATCCGCCCGCGTAATGAAGCAGGCCGTGGCCCACTTGATCCCGTTTATCGAGCTGGAAAAAGGCGACAAGCCGGAGGCCAAGGGCAAGATCCTGATGGCCACGGTCAAAGGCGACGTGCATGACATCGGCAAGAACATCGTCGGCGTGGTGCTCGGGTGCAACGGCTATGACATCGTGGATTTGGGTGTAATGGTGCCTGCCGAGAAGATCCTGCAGGTGGCCAAGGAGCAGAAGTGCGACATCATCGGCCTGTCCGGCCTGATCACGCCGTCCCTGGATGAAATGGTGCATGTGGCCCGCGAGATGCAGCGCCAGGACTTCCACCTGCCGTTGATGATCGGTGGCGCGACCACCTCCAAGGCGCACACGGCAGTGAAAATCGAGCCCAAGTACAGCAATGACGCCGTGATCTACGTGACCGACGCCTCGCGCGCCGTGGGTGTGGCCACGCAGTTGCTGTCCAAGGAACTGAAGGCCGGTTTCGTCGAGAAAACCCGCCTGGAATACATCGACGTGCGTGAACGCACCTCCAACCGCAGTGCGCGTACCGAACGCCTGAGCTACCCGGCGGCCATCGCCAAGAAGCCGCAGTTCGACTGGAGCAGCTACACCCCGGTCAAACCGACCTTTACCGGCGCCAAGGTGCTGGACAATATCGACCTCAACGTCCTGGCCGAGTACATCGACTGGACGCCGTTCTTTATCTCCTGGGACCTGGCCGGCAAGTTCCCGCGCATCCTCGAAGACGAGGTGGTCGGTGAAGCCGCCACTGCGCTGTACGCCGATGCCCAGGAAATGCTCAAGAAGCTGATCGACGAGAAACTCATCAGCGCCCGCGCGGTGTTCGGTTTCTGGCCGACCAATCAGGTGCAGGACGATGACCTGGAAGTCTACGGCGACGACGGCCAGCCCATCGCCAAACTGCATCACCTGCGCCAACAAATCATCAAGACCGACGGCAAGCCGAATTTTTCCCTGGCCGACTTCGTCGCGCCCAAGGACAGCGGCGTGACCGACTACATCGGTGGCTTCATCACCACCGCCGGCATCGGTGCCGAGGAAGTGGCCAAGGCTTACCAGGACGCTGGCGACGACTACAACTCGATCATGGTCAAGGCCCTCGCCGACCGCCTGGCCGAAGCCTGCGCCGAATGGCTGCACCAGCAAGTGCGCAAAGAACACTGGGGCTATGCCAAGGATGAACAACTGGACAACGAGGCGCTGATCAAGGAGCAGTACAGCGGCATCCGCCCTGCCCCCGGCTACCCGGCGTGCCCGGATCACACCGAGAAAGCCCAGCTGTTCCAACTGCTGGACCCCGAGGCCCGTGAAATGCACGCCGGGCGCAGCGGGGTGTTCCTCACCGAGCACTATGCGATGTTCCCCGCAGCAGCAGTCAGCGGCTGGTACTTCGCCCACCCGCAGGCGCAGTACTTTGCCGTGGGTAAGGTCGACAAGGACCAGGTCGCCAGCTACACCGCGCGCAAAGGCCAGGACCTCAGCGTGACGGAGCGCTGGCTGGCGCCGAACCTGGGGTATGACAACTGAGGTTAAACCCCGACCACCCGGTTCGGCGCTCTTAAATTGCCGCTTCAGGGACGCCAGGACGGACCGGGCTGGGGTGACGACGGAGCGGGCGTGGCAGGTTCCATGCCCGATAACCGTTGTATCTCCGCCCGGGACAGCTCCATGCGTTTCTGAGTACGGGCGGCGGCCCGTTCGATCTCCAACTGGCCTATGGCTTGCTCATAGCGCGCCATGCTCTGGGCATCGCCCCGATCACTGTGCGCGTCCTCCAAGGCTTCATAACGGCGTGCCAGTTCGTCCTCAAGGGCCTCGAACTGTTCGGCGTAACGCTCATCCAGATAACGCAACCAGTACTCACGTTGAATCAGGCTTTCGACAAACGCATCGGTACTTTCAGTTGCCAGGATTTGTGCGCGTAACTGTGCCTGTAGCTCGGCATTGATCGGGTTTGCGAACGCCATGTAGGTCGGCTGCCCAGGCAGCTCCAGGCCGTCGGGCCAGCCGCGGGTCAAGCCGATCCGGTAACTCAAGCGCACCTCGGCCCGGTCCATGCCCACCGCGGCGGCTTCTGCGAGTTGATCGGCCCTGCTCAACCGAAACAACTGCCGCGACAGGTTCAGCAGCGCCCGGCCCCTGAGGTCGAGCCGCTGCTGTGGGATATCGCGCAAGGCGCGGTATTCGAACACCCGCACTTCCATCTCACTGAACGTGAGGATGCGGCCATCGATACAGGTGCCATGGGTTTCGGCTTCGATGAACAGGGTACCGCGCAACTCGGCATTTTCTGCGGCCCCCGCGATAACGCCCCATACCCGTTGCGTGAGGCTTGGACGATTGAGGTTGAATTCCGAGGTCAGGCGCAACAGCGAAATGAGGTGGAAAAACCGATCATGATCCTGCGCCTGTGCCAGTTGATTCCACAGCGCTGTTCGTTGTGTCGCCAACTCCGCTGAGGTATCGGCCAACCAGGGGTCAAGTGCCGGCTGCGCGGTATTTTGCAGCGGGTTTTCAATGCTCTCAGCCGGCAGGTAGCCGGCGTCCGGATCACTATCATCGTCGTCAGAACCAGAGCCCGAATCAGCATCGGAGTCGGAGTCCGGGTCCGACTCAGTGTCGGACCCGCCATAATTGCGACGATGGGCGCGGTCGAGTTCTGCTCGCGAAAAGCCCATGACCTCATTGGCCTCATGCGCCTCGGCGTAATTGCGCATTTGTTCAAGGGCTTGCGCGGTCAGGTTATGGTTATCGGACAGGTCCGTACCTGACACCAAGCCGTCGTGCGCGCCTTCGAGTAAAGACTGCGGGAAGGACACCAGCGCATTGCCGCTCAGGTTCAGCCGGGTCAGGTGCTGCGACTCCAACGCACCCTCGGGCCAGCTTGCGATGTCGTTGTAGCTCACGTCCAATGTCTCCAGGCGACTGAAGTCCCGCATATCAAAGGCCTGCAGGTTGTTATGATTCAAGTCCAACCAACGCAAGCGCTCACTGCGCAATCGAGCAGGCAACGACGGCGCTTGCGTGAAGGCGTTGTAGGCCAGTTCCAGACGCTCAAGCTGCTCCATGCGTTGAACGGCTTCGGGCAGTGCTGTCAGCTCATTACCACTGAGTATCAACCGGTTCAATGGGCCAAAGGCGGCTAAAAACCCGTTGCTGCCTTGCGCAGTGAGCTTGACCCCCGTCAGATTGAGGCTGCGCACATGGGTAAACGGCACGGAGAGCGCGGGAAAATCACCAGGTTGGGTCGCCTGCAAGCTCAACGTCTCGACCTCGCCAGCCGGGCGCCCTTCTACCACAGCCCGAACCCAGGATTCGCGGATCGCCTGCGCGGGGGTTACTCGCTTCAGACTGTCGAGACTGTCGCCAAAAGCGCGCGCCTCGCGGGTAAACAACCAACCATTCAACTCACGCGTCAGCACGTCATGGGTCTGATACCACCGAGCGACCTGCGTATCTATTTGCAGGTCGCTCAGCCCCGTCTCGCGCAGTTGCCTGACCCTGGCCATGGCTTGCTCTTGCGTCAAGAGCGGGCTTAACGCCCTTATCGCATTTTCCGGAACCCCCTCAAAGTGTCCATTACCCGATGGCAAGGGCAGCAAATAGTGCGCTACCGAACCTGCGGTGTGCTTCGGGGGAAACACCAGGGGTTCCTGATCCAGCGCAAACCGACTCAACGCTCCCTCAGGCAATCCTTTGGTCGTCTCGACCCGACGCCGCGCTGCATTGAGTACCGTCGTGCCTTCGACGCTCAACGGGTTGCCTGCCAACTCAGTGCGCATCAACACATCTGAATCATCAATCGCAAGCGGTGCAAGGCTCGTCAACTGATTGTCACGTAAGTCCAGGCAAGCCAATTGCGCGAGGTGTTCAGCGCCTTGCGGCCATTCCCGTAGCATCGATTCGCGCAGGTTCAGCGCCGTCAGGCGGGTCAGTGCGCTGACGTCGAGGGTGCCCAGCCGGTTATATTGCAGGCTCAGCACTTGCAGCCTGTTCAACCCATTGAATTGAGCCTGTACTGCCGGGGTCACTGCGATCTGGTTGTCGGACAAGTCCAGGTGTGTCAATTCCGGCAGGATGTCCGCACTGATCGGTACCTCAGTGAGGCGACTGAAGCGCAGTTCAAGGCTTTGCGTTCCGGCGAACGCCTGGATGAAACCACTGAGCTGATCAGGCGGCACATCCTCCAGCCAATTCACCTTTAACGTTTTGACATGCGAAAAGGTACCGGCCGGCAACACTGGCAATTCGCGGATTTTTTCAGCGACCAGGGGATTGGTCGGCGACATCTTTGGATCCGGCAGTTCAAACATCGAAATATCGATATCGGTCGGCAGGCCATAGCGTTGGCATACCGCCCCGCGCCAGCTTTTCTTCAGCAACGCCAGGATGCTTGCATTCTGCCCGTCCCTCCAGCGCACCCGGAGTACGGGGACCAAAGAGGGTTCGTAGAACGGCTTGAAAATGCCGAGGTGTTCTTCACGCAGCGCTTGCACGGCGTTCATCCGCGTTTGTGGCGTGTTCCACAGGCCCATGACCACGTCCGTCATTCGACGGCCGACAGGGACCTCGCCCATCAGCAGGCTCAATTCTCCGCGCGCAAAGCCTCTGACCATTTCGTCCAGGTTCGCCAGGTGTGGCCCGAACGACCCCGCATAATTCCTGACGTGCTCATAGGCTGGCTTGAAGTCTTCATAGCTGAACGTCGACCAGTCCAGCGATAACCCGCTCCATAACCGCTCGTACCCGCTATAGAGCTCGGCAGGCAACGTGGCAATGGCGGTCTGGGCCAGATCCAGTCGCTCCAGAAGCGGCAGTTTCTGCACATAGGCGGGCCATTGCATTGGCACGTTGGGCGCCACGATCTTCAAGCGTTTCAAGCGTTGCAAGGGGCTTAAATCCAGGCCGTTGAGGACGTGGCCGTCGTAGGCGAAATAACCGAGCTCCAGGTGTTCAAGGCCGGCCAGTGCCGTCAATTGCGACGATAACTGCGCGGTCAACTGATGTGCATCGAAGCTGACTGCCAAATGTTTGAGCCCTGTGAACTGTGCCAACACCTGGGGCACGCGGGTCAACTTCGGGCTGGCATCCGTGGTTTCTACGGTTGGGAAATAGGGCGGCCGCAAGGTCAGTTTTTCGAGAGAGGGAAACTGGCTCAGAAACCCATCGATATTGGTGTCATGCAGGGCCGTACCGAGAACAGATAGTTCACGCACGTATGAAAAGTTCGCCGTCAATGAAGGCAACGGTTCATTGAGGGTCAACGCCAAGGCATCGGCACTCGGCACTTTCCCGGCCAACCAAGAACGGCCCCAGCTACGCTTGAGCGCTTCCCCGGCGAGGAAATTGCTCTGACGATTGGCTACCGACGAGCGATTGACCCAATGATTGAGCGCGTCATGCAGCGCCTGGCGCTCTTCAAACAGCGCTTTCAACCTGCTGACGATTGCTCGGCCATCGTTCCCCGCCCGTACCAGCTCAAGGAAAAACGCATTGATCTGCACCTCATCCAGATCCGGATAGATTATGCGCACCTGATGAGCCAGCAGCGGGCTCACACTCGGCCCCCGCCCACTGGCCTGATAACCTATCAGCGTGTCGTTGATGCGCACCGGCGGCTTGAACCTGGGCACTTTTGGCTCCAGCCACGCCGAGGCCTCCAGACGATGCGCATCGGCTTGCTCGATCAGTTTGCGTTGCAACACGGCGTGTTGGCTGACCTGCGGCACTCCCAGGCTCTGGCGCGCCTCATCGGGCAAGGCATGCATCAGCGAGGCGAAAAAGTTGTCGCCCTCCGGTGCCAGACTGTTGAGTGCTTCGCCCCGCTCATCGAACGCCTGGTAGCTGGGGCCGTGCTTGACCAAGTATTTTTTCTGCGCCGCGGTGGGCGCACCAATGCTGTCGATCAGCGTGCCACGCGTGTGGGTGCTGCGCACTTCCAGGCGCAACGTATCCGGCCAGCCCGGCAGCGTTTGAAGGGCATGCAGCGCCAGCCGTCGGCTGTCGGCCGCGGCAATCGTCTCGCTACGCAGCCCGGCGTAGGCTCGGGCCAACCGTCCTTGTCGCGCATACCAGCGAGCTTCCTCGAGCATGTTCAAGGGTACGCGCGCGGTGGCGGCTAGCCGTTCAAGCTCATCGACACGGGCGTGGTCGAGCACCGTTTGCGCTGCCGCCTTGCTGAGCCCCGGGCAGGTGCGTTGCAGCAGGCTGATACGCTTGTCCAGCGGCTCGGTGCCGCCGTAGATACTGTCGAAAATCGCCGGCCTGCGCTGGCGCGCATAGTCGGCCAGTCGCTGGTTGAACCTCGCCTTGCGCGCGTCGAGGCTGCCTGGGCCGTCGGTGCCGAGCAACTGCACCCGCTCTGAATCGTCCAACGCCAATAGAATCCGCGCAGGCACTTCGCCGCCGAGAATATCGCTGCGCCCCACCTTGATCGGCAGCGCTGCGCGCCCTCCTTTAAACGAGCGGTGAGCACCATACTTGACCGACCGGCCGAAGGTACCGGCCCCCTCGAACACTTCCAGTACGCGCCCTCGCGGCCAACCGGGCATTTCAACGATCAACGGCAGCGCATACAGGTACAGGTCATCAATATCACGGGTACCCTCTAGTTGCTCGATCACCCGTGACACATCTGCATCCGCCTTGAACAGGCGCAGCGTATCAATCAGCTCGGGCGGCGCAAGCGTATGGTCCATATGCATCTTGCGCAGCGTGTTGTCGCTGACGCCGCTGACATCGGCGATCTTGAGCAACTCCTGGTCAGTGAATACCTCGGTTTGATGCCCCATGCGCCGCAACAGCGTCAACCGATCCCACTCCAGCGGGCGCTCCAGGGTATGCCGCCAGGCGCCGTGACCGTTGTGCTCAAGCACCGGTTGGTAGGCCTGGGGGTCGGAGGGGTGCTTGATCCGCCACTTCTGAATTGACTCGTCAAAGTATTGCTCGTAAACCTGAGGGCCTTGGCGGATATAGGTCCTGCCCTCTTTCACATACTGCCCTTGGGCGTTGGGGTAGGCGGCGCGGTCCAGGGTCACGGGGTGTTCATAACCACTCAGGCTCGGCTTCCACAAGCGTACCTGGCCATCGGGCCGCTTAACCTCGCTCAGTGCCTCGATCACCGGCTCGGCCTTGGCCGCTCGCCAGCGACTGACGCCCGCCCCCACACCGGCCATCACGGCGATCTGTGCCAGGTTCTCGGCCACGTCAATCAAGTGCGCCTTGGCCGCCTGGCGGTCACCTTCGCCCCATTCAATCGCACCTTCCAGGGTTTCATAGAGCAACTGCCCGGCCATCACCCCCATCATGACCTCGCCCAGCACCGGTACGAACATCGACACCATGTTCAACCCCAGCATGCCGATTTCCAGCAGGTGCGCCAGTTTGGCGTCACGGGCCTTGGCATCCACGTCCGCGGTGGGCACGGCATGGGCCCGTGCATCTGCGATTACCTGCTCGCGGTGTTGCTCGTAGAAGTACTGCCAAGGGTCGATGTTCGCCGCCCAGATCCCTTTACCGCGCCGCGTGCGCGTTGAGGGATCAAGGAAAGGGTCGGGGTTGGGTTCAAGCTTGGCAGGCGCCTCGGGAGGCAACTCCTTGATGCCGGTGATGAAGTGCGGCGTGGTGAAATCCAGCAATTTCTTCCACGGTGAGCGCCAGATGTCGGTGGGTGAGTCGGCGGCTTTCTGGGTGAACTGGCTGAAGTAGTAGGGCCGCTTGTCGTAGGGCACGAAGCGACTGAAAAACTGCTGGTACGGCGTCGGCGAGGGATCATTGGCCTTGGCCGGGTCGCGGGCGGTGAACAGGCGCTTGAATTCAGCCTGCATTTGCCGCCAGCGGTAGCGCTTGAGCGGATGCTCAGGGTCCTGGGGCACATAGATGATCAGCTCGTCCGGGTAGCTGTATTTCTTGCAGATCGAGAACACCATGCAGCCGGTCATCCGCAGCCGCATCAGGCCCAGGGTCCTGAACCAGACCTGCTTGTCGCCCATCCAGGGATGAATTTCACCCTCGATCACCGACAGCAGCATGCGGTGATCGGCCGGCTCGATATCGCCGGTCAACAGTGCCTGCTCGGCGGCGGCCCTGACGGCGGCCTTCTGATTGGCGATGAACTGGTCACGTAGGGTGACTTGCGCGCTGGCGTCTTCGGGGTAGAAAAATGATTGCAGGTAGGCCTGGTATTTGGCGCCGATATTGAGGTTTCGACACAGCGTCAAAAACTGGCTGACCTTCAGGTTGATCGCCACCGAGTGGTAGGTGCCGGAGGTGCCGGTGGCTTGCATGAACCCGGAGGTCTTGTGGTAAGCGCCCTCCTTGCACTCGTAGGCCTCAAAGTTGTGCAAGGCCGCTTCCAGCAGGGGCAGTTTCAAAAACTCGAAATCCCCCGCCTCGACTTCGGCAATCCCCACCGCCAGCGGGCGGCGCAGGCACAACAGGGTTTTGTCGACATCGAGGTCCAGTCGGTACTGATCCTTCAGGGCTGTGAGCAGCAAGGGCCGGGCGAAGTCGTCGATGCCCTGGAAGGAGGCCATCGTCTTGTCCAGTTGCGTCTGGGTGGTGAGGTTGGCAAGAAAACGGCCGGTCACCTCATTGCGTTGCTCAGGCGTGGCGTTCGCGAGCCACGCTGGCATGACCGTGCTGGCGTCCTTGAGCGCCTGCTTGCGGGCCGGCGTCGCGCTGATCAGCCAATCAGGACTGCTGCGCTCCAGGAAGTCACCGTGCAGGCTTTGGGTGGCGTTGAGCTTTTTCACCGGCTCAGGTACGTCGTTGGTTGGCACGCCCGGCGAAGAAAGCTGGGATGAAGAGTCCATCGTGTCACTCCTTTGAAATGGACTGACAGCACATCACGGCGCCCGCTAGGCCAGGCGGTGCATATATGACGTCGTGCGCGTTCGGGGCGGGGCGCCGGCAGTGGTATTCCTGTACCGCCTGCGGGGTCACCACATTCGATTTCCTGTCGCTTCTATCAAACAGGTAAAAGGATTTCATCATGCCCACCCCGAGCACCCCCACGACCCTGAGCCAACTGCCCGCCCAGGCCATCCATGCGCATTTCGCTACGCGCCCGGCCTTGTATTCCGTGGTGTTCAACGCCCTGCGCAGCCGTATCCTGGAGCGCTATCCGTCGCTCAAGCTGGACTTGGCTACCGTCAAGCTGGCCATCCCGCACCCCGATGGGGTGTACACCTACCGGTCGTTGATGGAAGTTGCCATCGCCCATGTGCTCAACCCACAGCTGCTCGACCTGCAGCCAAAACGCGAGCTGGCGTACTACTTGACGCAACAGATCCCCACGATCCTCAAGCCTGATGCCGCGCCGCTGATCGACATGCAGGCAATCGCAAGCATCATTGATGAACTGCCCGAATCGATTCACCTGTATTTCCAGGCTGCGCTGGCCGACTACTGGAGCGAAACCGACAGCCATGGCAGCAGCCGTTGGCAGTGGCTGGGCGAATTTCTCAACGGCCGGATGACGGCAATAGCCGCCAGCCAATCGAGCTTGAACCCGACCCAGCGGGACATGCTCAGGGTCGTCGCTACCTGGCCGGTGCAAGCCGAGCGCCTACCCCAATCCTCACCCGCCACCTATGTTTATTTGATTGAGAACACATTCACCCATGCCGGCGAACAGGTCAGCCTGCTAACCCCCGACCTGCTGCTGGTGCGCGACAAGCAGGTGCTGCTGTACAGCGTGGCCGGGGATATCCAGGCGTTTGACGGCCTCGATGACTTCGGTGTTGCCTGGGGAGCCAGGATGCAGGCGCGCTTCCAGTTCGACAGCCTTACGTGGCGGCGCAACGAACCGGACGGCAATGTGTTCGAGCAACAGGCCGGCCTGATCCTCAATCAGCAACTGGAAGATCTGGCGACGTTGAAATTTCAGGGCCAGGACGAAAGAACGCTTGAACGACGCCTGGGAAAACTCACCGATCCGGCGCTGCTGTTTACCCAGGTGCCGACAGCCGCTGAGCCGACCTTGCAAAAGGTCAATGAGCAACTGCCGCCATGGCTCGCCCAGGCCAGCGCCACCGACCGTTTTGCCTACCATCGCCACGTACAGGACATGGCGCAGGTGCTGCAACGCAACCAGGGCCGCTCGTTCAACGAGGGCATTGAAAACATCTACGGTTTCAGCCGCGCCGCGCTGCGCAAGCAGATGCAAGCCGATCATGGCGACTGCGACCCTGACGAAGTGGTGCTGGACTTTGCCGTGGCCGCCGGTTATCCAGGCGGCGCCGGTATTATCGAGCATGTGCGCATGTCGCTGACGGAGTTGGCGCTGAAGAACCTGGCCGGCAAACCTAAAGGCACACTGACGCTCTCAGCCAAAGGCTCCCAGGCGCTGCCGACCTGGCTGGACGAAGACTACCTGCTGGGCAGTACCGGGCTGATCCAGCGTGTCGATATCGGCGCCACCTATCCACAAACAATCAAAGACACCTTGTTGTCCGACACGGTTGACGCGCGCCGCCGGGAAACCCTGTTTACCCGCGAACTCAAGGTCAAGCTGCCGATGCAGGCACTGGAATACAAGATTCGCGGGCAGCATGGCGTCACCGTCACCGGTTATCGCTACGTCAAAGCGTTGATGGGTGAAATGCCCTCGGACCGAATCGTCGACGAACAGGAGATTGTTCTGCGCCCATTGGCCCTGTGCCGCAAGCCCGGGGCCGCACCGGATGAAGTCAACAACGCGTTCATTATCGAGCCGCGTGATACGAGTGTCGGCCCGCACCTGCTGTACCAGCCGCTGTATGCCGAGGCCCTGCATGAATACCCGACCCGCCAGGCCTTGCTCGACGCACTGGCCGCGCCCGGTGCGTTGCAAGACACGGTGCTGGCGTGGCTGAGCGACACGGCCCGCCCCATCTATGACCATGGCGGCATCAAGGAACCGCACATCATTCGTTTCCTGCCCGGGGATGAATTCAGCATCCCTGAAAAGCCAGCACCTGCGACGCTCGCCGTCGATGAAGGCGCGGGCGAATGGCTGCAATCGCAAGTCAACGGTCAACTGCTCAATCATCTGTTCGGCAGCACGGCACGGGCCTTGGTCGACCTGGCGGACCGCGAGTCGGTGTCCAACCACGAAAGCCGCTGGGCCGTCGTGATGGAAGGCGCGTGGTTGCTGTTCAATACCCTACTGTTACCGCTGGTACAGGGCCCGGCCATGCTGGCTGGTTGGTTCATGGTGCTGGTCAGCAGCCTGGAGCAGGATCTGGCCGGCCTGGACAGCAACGATCCCACCACCCGTGAGCTGGCCCTGATCGATCTTTTGCTCAACACCGCCATGGTGCTGCTGCACGCCACTGCCCCTTCCGATCGGTCTCGACAGCCGTTGTCGGAGCCCTCCGCGCAGGAGCATGCCCTGCACCTGGAAACGTGGCGACGCCCGGTGGGCCTGCCCGCTGCGCAAGAAGCGCCCATAGTGCGCCATGGCCCAGTATCGCTGCCCGGTGAACCACCGGCGACCGGCCACACGGCCCTGGACTTCGGTCACTCGATTGCCAGCCCTCAAGCCGGCGCGAAGTTGCTCAAGGCGCTGCTCGATGTGCAAGTTCCGTGGCCCACTCCGCTACCCTCCCCTCTAACACACGGTGTTCTCAAAGGGCTGTACTGGATTGACGGCAAGTGGCACGCCAGCATCGGCGGGTTGTTGTTTCAGGCGAACGTGGTGCCGGGTTTCAACGAGGTCTACCTGGTGCATCCGGACCATCCCCAGCATCCCGGCTTCAAGCTGGTCAGCGATGGCCAAGGGCATTGGCGGCTGGACCGGCGTGCCAGGCTGGAGGGTGGCATGCCCAGGGACAGCTTGAGTGGGTGGAAGTCAAAGCGTGACCAGCGTATTCGCACGTTAAAACAAGAATTTGACGCGCTCTTGATAGAGATGAATTCAGAAGTGATCTCTACCGCTGTGTTGGAGTCCATCTTGAATACGACCCGCGCCAATCTGGCCGACCAGGCAACACTTCTGAGAAAGGACTGGCTACTCCTCGGCACCTCAGCCAGCATCCCGCAGCTTCACGCCCAGGTCGCCAGGCGCCACGCGGCCAGGCGAGTCGATACAGCACATGCCAGGGCCCAGTGGGAAACAGCACTCGACAACTACCAACAAAACGGCCGGACATTGATCCCTGTGATGCAACGAATCGAAGCCAAGGCCGATGAACTGATGCAAGCCGACCGCACAGATTCCACACGCAGGCAAACACGAGATAAGGCCACAAGAATCATCTATAGCTACTGGAGTTCGGTCTTTGCGTGTCTGGCGCAAAAAATGGCCGACACTCTGGTAAGCGACAACGGCGAAAACTCCGACGAGCTCGGTGAGCGCGCCAATCGAGAATTACCGGAAAACATCACACATGCCTACGATGAGTACATCAACACCAAAAAGCGCCAAGTAGCGGCCCTCAATCAAATGATCGAGCCGGCAGAACAGATCGAGACCTTCCTCAAGCAAGCCGACCCTGCACTGCGCCCATTACTGTTGGAAGGAGACCCTTCCGATCAAAACATCTCCTCAGTGGCGATCAAACAGCATGCACTGCTAGTGTTCACTGATTTGGTGTTCAATCGAACCCATCGCCCAATGGGGGTGATGGAGTTTCCGTTCATCCGTGTACTCCACGACCCCCAAATCGTCAGCATTGTGCTCGCACATACAGAAATGCGCACCACCTCAGGCTACTCGACGGTGGAGCAAATCAATGTCCTCAAGGGTGCCCTTGAGCGCTATGAGCAACTGGAGAATGCCGTTAAGTCGTTGTACGAAATGAACTCCGGTTTCGTGCGGGAGGCTTATCGCGTGTCGTACCTAGAACACCTGGGTGAGGCACGTTCAAGCCTTGAGGCGCAACTGGCCAACTTGATCCTCGTTGAAGAAAAGATTGCCCCCAGGCCGGCTCTCGACAAAACCAAACGACAAAAATCCACCACCCGGCGGGTGATCAAAACCGCAGACAAGAAGAGTCTGGTGGGCGACATGCGTACGCACCAGCCCAATGAACCGGGCAATTATGTCGACATTGCCGACCCACTCACCGGCGCAATCATCGCCTCTTACCACGAACATCCCAGCGAAGGCGTTTGGAAAATCGTCAAGCCCGAGAGTGTGCCGGCAAAAACGCCCGCGCCTGTGGTTCGCTCATTGAAAAGAATCAAAGCGGATGCACAAACCATCGAAAACGAGCGAACCAGTATCAATGAACGTATTAGCTTCCAACAGCGCAAACTCCAGGAGCCCAGTCAACGCGAGACAGTCAACCCCAGGGATTGGGAGGAGATGCTGAGTCAACATGCGGCAAAATTTTCAGCATTGGCCAAGGAGCTTGAGAGCGCGACTGGCGAAGAAGCCGCTGCCCTGCGCAAGCGCTACGATGACGCGGCAAAAGCTGCCTCTAAACAGGCTCACAAGGTGTGCGCCGAAGGGTATCTGTTACAGCGCCCCAAAGCCTACAAGGTCGATTATTTACACACACATGGTTTTGTTGATATCAACCTGGTGAAGAAAAAAAAACGTATTCCACTGAAGGCCGGTGACTTTCTCACCGAATATGTCATACGTGACAAACGTAAAATCAAACCAGGAATAAAGTGGGAGGAAGCTAACCTGTGGTACGCGCACTTCCATTACACCTCCGTCGACTCTCCCGTCTCACCGCCTAATTACGGCCACCTGAAGACCCCAGCAGAACGCCTGTTTACGCGCAAAGAACTGATGGAGCGGGACAAGGCCAATAACCGCGTCGTGATCTATCTGGATGACGCACGGATCGATGCGCCGCTTGATCAGAAGCTGTTCCTGCACCTGGAGGTGTACGGTCGTTCTTGATCGTTTCCACTCGTGGGAACGATCAAGAAGCAGGGTTCAGAGGGCTGATACAAGCCAGCCGCGTGCTGCCCAATTGTCTATGCTCTGTAAGACAGCCTTGCGCACGAGGGTTTTATGAACGATCCAGCCAAAAACAAGCCGCCAACCTTCTGGCAAATGCTCCACAGCGTCCTGGCAGCGGCCTTTGGTGTTCAGAGCGGCAAGAACCGCACCCGTGACTTTACCCACGGCAAGCCCAGCCACTTTGTGATCCTGGGCCTGCTTTTCACGGCGGTATTTGCCTTGACGTTGTTCGGCATCGTCAAGCTTGTGCTGCACTTGGCCGGGGTTTAACGCAGCAGTAATTGCAGGCTGAACGGGTACCGGTAGGATGCCGGCTTGCCTACGGCCGACAGTGCACGAAAATCCACCGACGGCGTCGACGCCTGCAACTGTCGCGCCTGGTCGGCATCGATCAGTTGGAACAATGCTTGTTGACGGTCGCGCGTGCCGGTCGCGCCGATATCGATACCCTTGGCATGGTCATTGATCAACACCATCGCCCATCCGCCCAAAGTGAAGTGCCCTGCCACCAAGGTACTCAGGCGCCCATCCAAGCGTGCCCTGAGGATTTCTGGCGAGCTATTGAGCGCACTGAACAACACGTCTTTACCCGGCACCCGCCCGCTGTCTTGCAGGGCCTGCATGGCACCCAGTGCCATTTCATCATTGGCCGACCACACCAATGCGGCCTGCGGGTAGCGTTTGAATAACAGTGTGGCCTGCTCAAAGGCACGCTGGCGGTTCCACTCACCGTAGACAAGCTGACGCAGACGCACTTGGGGGTGCTCGGCCAACGCACGGCGCAAACCTTTTTCACGCAACTGCGCAGCCGGGGTGTTCTTGGCTCCGGAAAACGCCAACAGCTCAAGGGATGCCCCTGGCGCGAGCGGGGCATGGTTGCCTAGCAGGTCGATGAGCATCAGGTAACCGGCCTGCTCATCGTCGGCCACCAGGCTGCCGATCCACTCAGCGTCTTTATGGGCATCCAGCAATTGCACCTGATCGCCGGTCAGTGCGTTATTCACAATCAGTAGCTTGACCCCACTGCCCCGGGCCATGCGCAAGATCGGCGGGGCTACATATTGCTCATTGACCAGCACCAGATAGTCGGGCCGCTGACTGCCTTGCAGCGTCTCACGGGCTTGTGCCAGGGTGTTATCGGCATTCCGCTCGGAATAGCGCACGCGCAAATCCAGGCCGAGGTCCTTGGCGGCGGCCTGCATGAATTGCGCATAACTGACCCAAAAGGTTTCCGTGGACGAGCCTGGGTTAAGAAAAACCACCGACGCCGCCCGGGCCATCGCCCCGTACGTCGATCCTGCTAACCACATACACGTAATCAGAACCTTCAACATGGTTGTTTCGAGCCTGGAATATTGATCGCCATAATAGTGGCAATGCGACAGCAAATCGAGGCTCAGTCAACGCTCTTTTACTGGTGGCTGACCCAGAACACGGCCGTCCCGACCACCAAGATGATCAGGAACAGAATGGCCCAAGCATCCACGGTACTGTCAGGTTTACGGGCTTTGGTGGAATTGCTCATTGCATCGCCTCTTGTCAGTTTTATAGGTGACGGCACTAAGACTCGACCACAGTAAAGACCAGAGTTGCCCCTATGACAAATGTGGGTATGGCGATAACAGTTCTCATTAGTCAGTTTGGTTATTTACATATACCCAAACATCACTTTTGCGCATATACGCAAACTGGTATCGTGCGCCGGCTCCGTTGGGAGTGCGCGGCCGTGCGCGCAGATTTGCCGAGAACAGGACCTATATGTACGTATACGACGAATACGATCAGCGCATCATCGAGGACCGCGTCAAGCAGTTCCGTGATCAGACCCGACGCTACTTAGCAGGTGAACTGAGCGAAGAAGAGTTCCGCCCTCTGCGCCTGCAAAATGGCCTTTATGTTCAGCGCTTTGCGCCGATGCTGCGGGTCGCCGTGCCCTATGGCCAGCTGACTTCGCGCCAGACGCGAATGATGGCCAGGATTGCCCGCGACTTCGACAAAGGCTATGCCCACATCAGTACCCGCCAGAATGTGCAGTTCAACTGGCCGGCCCTGGAAGACGTGCCGGACATCCTGGCTGAACTGGCCACTGTGCAAATGCACGCCATTCAGACCAGCGGTAACTGCCTGCGCAACGTGACCACCGATCAGTTTGCCGGCGTGGCTGCCGACGAGTTGATCGACCCACGGCCGTGGTGCGAGATCGTGCGCCAGTGGACTACCTTCCACCCTGAGTTCGCCTACCTGCCGCGCAAGTTCAAGATCGCCATCAATGGCTCGACCTCGGACCGCGCCGCCATCGAAGTGCACGATATCGGCCTGGAGCCGGTGTACAACGCTGCCGGTGAGCTGGGTTTCCGCGTGCTGGTGGGTGGTGGATTGGGCCGTACCCCGGTGGTCGGCGCGTTCATCAACGAGTTCCTGCCGTGGCAGGACCTGCTGAGTTACCTCGACGCCATCCTGCGGGTCTACAACCGCTACGGCCGTCGCGACAACAAGTACAAAGCCCGGATCAAGATCCTGGTCAAAGCGCTGACCCCTGAGGTGTTTGCCCAGAAAGTCGACGCCGAAATGGAACACCTGCGCGGCGGCCAGACCACCCTGACCGAAGCCGAAGTGCACCGCGTCGCCAAGCATTTTGTCGATCCTGAATATAAAGCCCTGCGCAACCAGAACGCCGAACTGGCCGCCCTTGACCAGCAACACCCAGGTTTCGCCCGCTGGCGCACGCGCAACACCCTGGCGCACAAGAAGCCAGGCTATGTGGCGGTGACCCTGTCGCTCAAGCCCACCGGCGTTGCCCCAGGCGATATCACCGACAAGCAGCTGGACGCCGTTGCCGACCTGGCCGAGCGCTACAGCTTTGGCCAACTGCGTACCTCCCACGAGCAGAACATCATTCTTGCGGACGTCGAGCAAAGCCAGCTGTTCAGCCTGTGGGGCGAGTTGCGCGAAGGCGGTTTTGCCACGCCGAACATTGGCCTGTTGACCGACATCATCTGCTGCCCGGGCGGCGACTTCTGCTCCCTGGCCAACGCCAAGTCGATCCCGATTGCCGAATCCATCCAGCGCCGTTTCGACGACCTGGACTACCTGTTCGACATCGGCGAGCTGGACCTGAACATCTCCGGTTGCATGAACGCCTGTGGTCACCACCACGTCGGCCACATCGGCATCCTGGGCGTGGACAAGAAAGGCGAAGAATTCTACCAAGTGTCCCTGGGTGGCAGCGCCAGCCGCGATGCGAGCCTGGGCAAGATCCTTGGCCCATCCTTCGCCCAGGAAGCCATGCCCGAGGTGATCGGCAAGCTGATCGACGTCTACATCGAACAGCGCACCGAAGATGAACGTTTCATCGACACCTACCAGCGCATCGGCATCGACCTGTTCAAGGAGCGCGTCTATGCAGCGAATCATTAAGAACAACGAAGTCGTCGACGAAACCTGGCACCTGCTGCCCAAGGACGCGAGCTTCGACGGCATCTCCAACTGCGACGACCTGATCGTGCCGCTGGCCCTGTGGCGCGAACACGGCCACGCCCTCAAGGCCCGCGATGGCGGCCTGGGCGTGTGGCTGGACGCCGATGAAGAAGCCGAGGAAATCGGTGACGACGTGGAACACTTCCAGGTCATCGCCCTGAACTTCCCGGCGTTCACCGATGGCCGCAACTACTCGAACGCCCGCCTGCTACGTGACCGTTATGGCTACAAGGGCGAACTGCGGGCGATTGGCGATGTGCTGCGTGACCAGTTGTTCTACCTGCACCGCTGCGGGTTCGATGCCTTCGCCTTGCGCGCCGACAAAGACCCGTACGAAGCGCTGGAAAGTCTCAAGGACTTTTCGGTGACCTATCAGGCTGCGACGGACGAGCCGCTGCCGCTGTTCCGTCGACGCTGAGTATCAAAATGTGGAAGGGGGCTTGCCCCCGATGACGGAGTACCAGTCAACAGATTCGTTGCCTGATCCACCGCTATCGGGAGCAAGCCCCCTCCCACATTTGGTCCTGCTTGGCTCTGCAAATTTGGGTGGGCAGACCAAGGCCAACGTCGCCCCGTGCATTGCGCTGGTACGTGACCAGTGGTTCATCCCCCGGCGCCCCCGCCAATACCGCGTGGCCATGAAGCAATCTTCACACTATAGGGTGAGCATTCGCTGTAATCGAACTGTCCTCTACTGATCAGCAGTTTTTAACCTCACTGACGACTGGAGTTCCTCATGGCGAAAATCAACCTGGCCCAGCAACTGGCGACCACCCTTGAACAGGCGGGTATCAAGCGCATCTGGGGCCTGACCGGTGACAGTCTCAATGGCCTGACCGACGCACTGCGCAGCATGGACAGTATCGAGTGGATGCATGTGCGCCACGAAGAAGTCGCCGCCTTTGCCGCCGGTGCCGAAGCCGCCGCCACGGGGGAGTTGACGGTGTGTGCCGGCAGTTGCGGGCCGGGCAACCTGCATTTGATCAATGGTTTGTTCGACTGCCATCGCAACCATGTGCCGGTGCTGGCGATTGCTGCGCAAATTCCGTCGTCGGAGATCGGCCTCAACTATTTCCAGGAAACCCATCCCCAGGAACTGTTCAAGGAGTGCAGCCATTTCATCGAGCTGGTGAGCAACCCCGAGCAGATGCCCCAGGTACTGCACCGTGCCATGCGCTCGGCAATCCTCAACCGCGGCGTAGCGGTGGTGGTGATTCCGGGGGATGTGTCGTTGCTTGAAGTGGAAGATAAACTCAAGCCCTGGCCAGCTCTGCACGCACCGCGCACCTTACCGGCTGAGCAGGACCTGCAACGCCTCAGCGAGATCCTTCAGGGCAGTGAAAAGGTCACCCTGCTGTGCGGCAGCGGCTGTGCCGGTGCCCACGACCAAGTCGTAGCGCTGGCCGATGCGCTCGGCGCGCCGGTGGTGCACGCGTTGCGCGGCAAGGAACATGTGGAGTGGGATAACCCGTTTGACGTGGGCATGACCGGCCTGATCGGTTTCAGTTCCGGTTACCACGCCATGCTCGACTGCGACACTTTGATCATGCTCGGCACCGACTTCCCCTACCGCCAGTTCTACCCCACCGATGCCAAGATCATTCAGGTTGATCGCGACCCGCAAGCCCTGGGACGACGCGCCACGCTGGATCTGGGCATCGCCGCCGATGTCAGGGAGACCATCGATGCCCTGCTGCCGCGCCTGACCCGCAAGACCGATCGCAGCTTTCTTGAGACCTCGTTGAAGCACTACGAGAAGGCCCGTCAGGGGCTGGATGACTTGGCGCAACCCTCCAAGGCGAATCGACCGATCCACCCCCAGTACGTCGCACGCTTGCTCAGCGAGCTGGCCGACGATGATGCGATCTTCACCGCCGACGTCGGCTCACCCACGGTGTGGGCGGCGCGTTATTTGAAGATGAATGGCAAACGCCGGCTGATCGGCTCGTTCAATCATGGCTCGATGGCCAACGCCATGCCTCAGGCCATCGGCGCCCAGGCGGCATTCCCTGGGCGCCAGGTGATTTCAATGTCGGGCGATGGCGGTTTTACCATGTTGATGGGGGATTTCATTTCACTGGCGCAGTTGAATTTGCCGGTGAAACTCATTGTGTTCAATAACTCGTCCCTGGGGTTTGTGGCCATGGAAATGAAGGCTGCCGGGTACCTGGACACTGGTACCGAGTTGAAAAACCCGGACTTCGCGGCCATGTCCAATGCCATGGGCATCCTGGGGATTCGTGTGGAGCAATCCGAAGACCTCGAGCCGGCTTTGCGCCGCGCATTGGCCCATGATGGCCCGGTGCTGGTAGACGTGGTGACCGCCACTCAGGAACTGGTGATGCCGCCAAGTATCAAGCTGGAACAGGCCAAAGGGTTCAGCTTGTATATGCTCAAAGCGGTGATGAGTGGGCGCGGGGATGAGGTGATTGAACTGGCCCGGACCAACTGGCTGCGTTAAACGAAAAGGTGGGAGGGGCTTGCTCCTCCCACACCTGAGCGCATTGCCCGATCAAGCCTTCTGTTTTTCCACCCATTTGCCGTAGGCATCGATAAATGCTTGCAAGAATGGTTTGGTCTTTTCCGACACCTTGCCCGCCTCATCGAACACACTGCCCGCCCCACCCAGGTAAGCTTCCGGCTGCTGCATGCACCACACATCCAGGAACACCAGTGACTGGCGCAGGTGATGATTGGCGCCGAAACCACCAATGGCACCCGGCGACACACTGATGATCGCACCAGGCTTGCCGCTCCAGGCGCTTTGCCCATATGGACGAGAACCTACGTCGATAGCGTTCTTCAACGCTGCCGGTACGGAGCGGTTGTATTCCGGGGTCACGAACAGCACCGCGTCGGATGAACTCACCTGTTGGCGGAAAGTACTGTAGGCTGCGGGCGGTGTTGCACCGTCGATGTCCTCGTTGTAGAGCGGCAAGTCGCCGATTTCAACAATGTTCAACTTGAGATTGGCAGGCGCCAGCTCGGCCAAGGCCAGGGCGACCTTGCGGTTGATCGACGCTTTTCTCAAGCTGCCCACCAGGACGGCAATCGTGTAGACCTTGCTCATTGAGGTTTCCCGACTTCTGAATAAAGGAGCTTGTAGTTATAAAGGCTTAGCGGCGTGTTCACCAGAGGGTTTCGATGATTACCGGGGCGTTTTCCTTGCAGTAACCTGCGTAGGAAGTGTCTGAAAATATCAGCGAATAGTATTTTTTTATTATAGGTAAACTACCCCGCTCCCTGACGGTCTACAGAACCGCAAATCGAGCGTTTATCTCCAGAGGTTCTAAACAGATGGCAGCAGTACTAGTCGGACAGTTCCATGCCAGAGACGCGGAAGGCCGCGTATATTCGGTGCATGAGTTCCAGGAATCCAACCCGGCGCAAGGCGACCTGGCTGGCTCGACGCCCACCACCACCTACAAGCTGGCCATTGGCGACCGTGTAGAGAAACTGGAAGGCGATGAATTCAAACTGATCCAGTCGGGGACCATTCTCGTCCGCGAATCGAAAACTACCCTGGCATCATAAGGGTCCCCGTTTGTACACCCGCTCAGTCCTGGCCATCGATGGCGTTGACTGGGCCGGGGCCATCAAGGACTGCGGATCTGCGTCACTTCGATGCCCTGCTCACTTTGTTTGAGCGTCACCACCAGTTGCCCTCTCTCCCCCTCCACCGCGTACATCGAGCGCTTGTAGCCCGACCGGTTGGACGCGGGGTACGCCTCCACTTGCTTGATCAAGGTAACCGCCAACACAGTGCCGACCTGCTCGTTCACTTTTTCCTGGGAACGGATGAACGTTTCAAGTGCAAGGCCTTCGGATGGGTGTTGCGTGGGGTCGTTGAAGAGGTAAGCCGCCACGCATCCCACGGTCACAAGAACCACGAGTTGCTTGGCCGTCACCCCGAAGAACGTCGAGGGTAGAGGCATTTGAGACCAGACCTGTTTTTTGTTGTAAGTACCGGCAAGCCGGCATTGGTCGTTGCTGATCAGACGCACCATTCTAATGAGGTCATGGCCGAGCGCCATAGGCCGGGGCGACCCGCGCAGTCTTTTTTGCGCCTGAGGGCTTGCACCATTGAATACCCATCGCGCTGCACATAGACTCCGGCCATGCGTTTACGTCATATCGAAGTGATTCAGGCCATCTTGCAAACCGGACACCTGGGCACGGCCGCCGAATGGTTGCAACTCTCTGTGGGTGAAGTAGACGCAATCCTGAAGGACGCCGAGTTGCAGCTGGGGTTCATGCTGTTTGCCAGCGTGCGCGGTCGGCTCCAGGCAACACGGGAAACGCTGGAGTTGCAGACGCACATTGCCCAACTGTACGAAGCCTTTGAGCCAGTACAGCGATTGGCCAGCCGTTTGAAACACCATCACGCTCCAACCCTGCGTGCCCTTTGCACCCCGCCTCTGGCCAACCAGCTGTTGCCGCACAGCATCGCCGTGCTGCGCAGACGTTTCCAGGATACGCCGTGCAATCTGTCGAGCCAGCCGACCCGGGATATCGTCAGGAGCCTGCTGCTGCACGAAGCGGATGTGGGCCTGAGCCTGCATGACCCGGAACATGCGCAAATCCAAAGCACGGTGCTGGCCCAGGGCAAGCTGCAATTGCTCGCGCCCCATGGCTGGCTCAAACCCAGGCAGAAGTACATTGCGCTGCAAGACCTGGCCGGGCAGTCGCTGATCGGACTTGAGGGGCATGACCCGCTCAGCCGCCTGCTGGATGCCAAGCTGCAAGCCCTGCGCCCGCTGCCGGTGGTGCAAACGCGGGTGCAGACGTACCAGATGATGCGCAGCATGGTCGAGGCCGGAGAAGGCTTGGCGATTGTCGACCCCTTTACCGCCTTTGGTGCAAGGGAGGCCGGGCTGGATGTATGCCCGGTGTCGCCCCCCATACTGGTCAGCCTCTATGCACTGACCCTGAAGGACGGTGCGACATCACCAGCCTTGAATGCGCTGCTGGAAATAGTCACCCAGAAAGCCGAAAGCCTGGCTTGCAACGACACCAAACCCTTGTAGAAGCGAGTTCAGACTGCTTCCACCTCGGTCTTGAACAACCGATACCAGAAAATCGCCACCTCGCGTGTTTGTGGATCAATCCCGCGATAACGCAGTTGGTCTATCCCGCCCATCAGGTACCCGCAGCGCTCATACAGGCGGCAGGCACCCAGATTATTGTTCTGGGTTTCCAGCATCATGCCCGGTAGGTTTTTCTTGCGCGCCCAGAACTGCGCCACATCCAGCAGCGCCTTGGCCACGCCATGGCGTCGCGCCGGCAACACCACGGCCAACTCATCAACATGCGCAAAACCATTCCAGTTGGTGCTGACCACAATGTGCCCTACCGCACGGTCATCCAGGTAGGCCATGAAGATCGCACTGTCGGCGGCATCGCGAAAGCTGGCGAACTCTTCCGGGTCGATGCCATAGCATTTGCGATACGGCAGGACGCGCTCAACCGGCCATTGCTCGACGCGCTGGCCCATCTGCGGTATGCCATAGGCGCTGACCTCGAAGCTGAAGTCATTGCCCCATACGTATGCGTCGAAGCCTTCGTCGGCGACGCGCACACTGAGCCCTGGGTACTTCGGGTTCATCACAGCTTGCTGCATAAACATTCTTAACCCTTGATGCAATCGACGGTGTAACGACGGCCACTGCCGTCATCTTCGTGTTGCAGCCCATGAACATCGGCGACAAAACCGGGGAAACTGCTATCGAACGTGCGGGCAAATGCCAGGTAGTCGATGATTGACCGCGTTGATTCGGTAAAGCGCTCGCCGGGCATGATCAATGGAATGCCCGGTGGATAAGGCACCAGCATTACGGCTGCGACGCGTCCTGGCAAGGCATCGATGGATACCGCTTCAACTTCGCCTCTGACCAGTTGGTCGTAGGCATCGGCGGGTTTCATCGCTATCTGCGGCAATACCGTGTACATGCGCTTGAGATGCTTGGCGGTGGCGTTGCTACGGTAACAGCTGTGCAACTGGTCGCAAAGATCGCGCAGGCCCAAGCCCTGATAACGTACCGGCCCCTGGCCGTACACCGAGGGCAAACAACTGGCCAGGCTGACGTTGGCATCGTAACTGCGCTTGAACTCCAGCAACTCGGTGAGCAAGGTGCTCCACTTGCCTTTGGTGATCCCCATGGAAAACAACACGAGGAACGAATAAAGCCCGGTTTTTTCCACCACCAGGCCGCGCTCCCAGAGAAACTTGCTGACCACCGCGGCGGGAATCCCACAATCGCTCAAGGCGCCACCTGCATTGAGGCCAGGCATCACCAGGGTGACTTTGATCGGGTCCAGCAAGACATAATCTTCAGCCACATCGCCAAAGCCGTGCCAATCATCCTGGGGATGCAATAGCCAGTCCGCCGTGGCAACGCGGTCGATACCCGCCACCGACTGTGGCTGCCAGATCGAAAACCACCAATCCTCGGCAGCAATATGCTGGCGCAGATTGGCCAGCGCGCGGCGGAAACTCAGGGCCTCGTCGAACATTTCCTGCAACAGCGAGCGCCCGGCGGGGCCTTCCATCATCGCCGAAGCGACATCCAGCGAAGCGATGATGCTGTATTGCGGTGAAGTCGAGATGTGCATCATGAAGGCTTCGTTGAAACGGTCACGGTCCAGCTGCCGTGCGCCGCCATCCTGCACATGAATCATCGATGCCTGGCTGAATGCGGCCAGCAGTTTGTGGGTGGAGTGGGTGGTAAATACCAGCGGGCTGTCCGGTGTGCGCGAGGTGCCCATGCCATAGCGCCCGGCGAAAAACTCGTGAAATGCCGCATAGGCATACCAGGCTTCATCGAAGTGCAGCACCTCTACGCTATTACCCAATTGCTGCTTGATCAGTTCGGCGTTGTAGCACAGGCCGTCGTAGGTGGAATTGGTCACCACCGCCAGCTTCACCTTGGGTGGCCGGCCATATGCCAACGGGCTGGCGTCGATCTTGGCGCGGATTGACTCGGGGCTGAATTCGCTCAGGGGGATCGGGCCGATGATCCCCAGTTCGTTGCGCTCCGGGCACAGGTACAGCGGGATAGCGCCGGTCATGATGATCGAGTGCAACACCGATTTGTGGCAGTTGCGGTCCACCAACACCAGGTCGTCGCGACCGACCATGGAATGCCAGACGATCTTGTTGGCGGTGGAGGTGCCATTGATGACGAAGAACGTATGGTCGGCGCCAAAGTTGCGCGCGGCGCGGGCCTCGGCTTCGGCCAGGGGCCCGGTATGATCGAGCAGCGAGCCCAGTTCAGGGACAGAAACAGACAAGTCCGAGCGCAGGGTGTTCTCCCCGAAGAACTGGTGAAACGCCTGCCCCACCGGGCTTTTACGATATGCCACGCCACCGCCATGGCCAGGGGTGTGCCAGGAATAATTGGAATCGGCGGTGTGCTGCACCAAGGCCTTGAAGAACGGCGGTAACAGGCCGTCCAGGTAAGTGCGTGCAGAGCGGGCGACCTGGCGCGCCAGGAACGGCACGGTGTCTTCGAACAGATAAAGAATGCCGCGTAGCTGGTTAAGCTCGCTCATCGCATCGGCCGGCGCGTTTTCCAGGGTGACTTGCTCACCCAGGGCAAAGATCGGCAGGTTGGGTGCCCTCACCCGCGCCAGGCGGATTAGCTCGACCATGTTTTGCAGCAGGTGGGTATTTTCCCCGGCGCCTTCTGCTGCGATCAACATGCACGCCAAACCGTGATGGGTGGAAGCCACCAACCGCCCTTCGGCGTAGTCCACCGCAGAAAATATACTGAAGCCCTCTTGTTCCAACTCCCTGGCGATGCCTCGAACCCGGTCACCGGCAACGGTGTCGGCCTTGATGTCACGGTGCACGATAAGAATAGGGAACTTGAGGTCTTTGTACATGAGCGCTCTTACTCCGGAGGGCTTTGCACTCAGGGTAGAAGCTGGAAGCGAATGTGGCGAATGAAGATTTGGCAGCCCATCAAGATCAACTGCACTGCCCCGTGCTTATTGTTGTGTCAATTGAGTCCACAACGCCGGCGCACCCGCCGCCTTGGCAATCGCTTCCAACCGCGCCACGTGCTCGACCAGGTCCTGCTCGCTGGCGCGGATGATCGGCGTAGGCTTGCGATCGGCCGGCAGGCGGCGGATTTCCGAAGGGCGATTGCCGGAGCCTTCTGCCGAGCCGCTGCCATCAGAGGCATTACCAGCCAGGGACAGGCTGGTTTGCCCGCCGGTCATGGTCAGGTAAACGTCGGCCAGGATCTCGGAGTCGAGCAAGGCGCCGTGCAGTTCACGGCCGGAGTTATCGACACCATAACGCTTGCACAAGGCATCGAGGCTGTTGCGTTGGCCCGGGTGACGCTCACGGGCCATCATCAAGGTATCGAGGATCGTGCAGTGCTGGGAAATGTCCGCACGGTCCGTCTGCCCCATCAGGGCAAATTCGTTGTTGATGAAGCCGATGTCGAACGCCGCGTTATGGATGATCAACTGGGCGCCGTTGATGAACTCGAAGAACTCATCAGCGACTTCGGCAAAGCGTGGCTTGCCCTTGAGGAATTCATCGGTGATGCCGTGGACGCCGATCGCGCCTTCGTCACTGTCACGGTCCGGTTGCAGGTAAACGTGGAAGTGGCGGCCGGTCAGCCGGCGCCCCATCAGTTCGACGCAACCGATTTCGATGATCCGGTGACCATCGGTCACCGGCATGCCGGTGGTTTCGGTATCGAGTACAACAGATCGGATGGCCATCAGGGTTCAGCTCTCAACGGTGTGGTGTGCAATGTGATGTGGTGAATCAAAGGGCGCGATGTTAACACGTGAGCTGATTCAGCTCTGCTTGTAGCCGCGCACTTCATCCACGCCACGATTGGCCAACTGGTCGGCGCGTTCGTTGCCAGGGTGGCCGATGTGCCCACGCACCCATTTCCAGGTGATGTCGTGACGGTTGCATTGCTCGTCGAGCAACTGCCACAAGTCAGCATTCTTGACCGGCTCCTTGGCCGCCGTCTTCCAACCGCGCTTCTTCCAGTTGACCATCCACTCGTTGATGCCCTTCATCACGTATTGCGAGTCGGTCACCAGCAAGACGTTGCAGCGCCGCTTGAGCTCTTCCAGGCCACGAATAGCGCCCATCAGCTCCATGCGGTTATTGGTGGTATTGGCTTCACCGCCCCACAGTTCCTTCTCCACGCCCTTGCACACCAGCAGGGCACCCCAGCCGCCCGGGCCGGGGTTGCCCTTGCAGGCGCCATCGGTGAAGAGTTCTACGCTATCGGTCATCGGTTGTATCCATCAAAACGGGCTGGCGGTAATCGACCGACAGTATCCCGAGGCCGGACAAACCGGCCTGAAATCAAAAAAGGGTTCAGCGTTCGCTTTGCTTGCGGTTGACCTTGGCCATCGGCATCGGCACGAGCTTGCCAATGGGCTGGCGCGCAACCTGACGCACCGGCCGCAACCCGACCACGATCTTGCGCGCTACCAGTAGATAGAAGCCGCCGCCGGATAATTGCCAGGCACCCGCACGGCGTTCCCAGCCCGCCAGGCGGCCCTGCCACTTGGCTGTCGCAAGCGGCGGACGATAGCACCCGAAGCGACGTTTCTCCAGCGCAAAGCCCAGCAGGTTCAGCCAGTCTCCCACCCGCGATGGCGAGATGCAGCGCGCCTGACGCAGGCCATCACGGGCGAACACACGGCGCAAGCCCCAGCTGCTCCAGGGGTTGATACCGACAATCAGCAAATGGCCACCTGGGCGCACGCTGCTCGCGGCTTCGCGCAGCAACCCATGGGGCGACAGGCAGAAATCCAGGCCATGCTGCAGCACCACCACATCAGCGGCGTGCTCGCTCAAGGGCCAGGCCTGTTCCTCACAGACGATTTCCACCCCCGGCAGCGGCGCGCCCAGGCGAACATTGCGTTGCACCTGGGGCGCCGAAGGCGGCGTCTGGGCCGAGGGGCCGTAATGCACCAGATAGCCGCCAAAGAACCGGCCCAGCTCGTCGTCGAGCATACGCCGCTCTTCGTCCAGCAGAAATTGTCCAATCGGCCCGGACAACCATTCGCGGGCCGCGCTGATCAGGGCCAGCCACTCAGGATCGGCCTGGGCGAACGCTTTATCAGTCATTGCATTCTCCAACTCGCCTAGACGTTCTAAGATGCACCAATGTGTTCAGCTTGGCGAATCGAAGAATGATACAGATCAGTGCCCTACCCGCCTTCACCGACAACTACATCTGGTTGTTACAAGACCCTTCCACCCTGCGCTGCGCCGTGGTCGACCCCGGCGATGCCGCGCCGGTGCTGGCCTGGCTCAAGCACAACACCGAGTGGACCCTCAGCGACATTCTGGTCACCCACCATCACCATGATCATGTGGGCGGTGTCGAGCAACTGAAAAATATTACCGGCGCCAAGGTCTACGGCCCGGCCAATGAAAAGATTCCGGCGCGGGATGTAGCCCTGCACGACAATGACCGCATCAACGTGCTGGGCTGGGACTTCGACGTGTACGCCGTGCCGGGGCACACGCTGGGGCATATCGCCTTTTACCACCAGGGCGTGTTGTTGTGTGGCGATACGCTGTTCGCTGCCGGTTGCGGCCGCCTGTTCGAGGGCACGCCGGAGCAGATGCATGCCTCCCTGCAGCGCCTGGCTGCCCTGCCTGCCGATACACTTGTGTACTGCACCCATGAATACACACAAAGCAACCTCAAGTTTGCCCAGGCCGTTGAACCGGACAACATCGATATCGCCGAACGGGTGGAAAATGTTGCCCAACTTCGCGCCCGTGGCGAGATCACGCTGCCTTCGAGCCTGGCGCTGGAAAAACTCACGAATCCCTTTTTGCGCACCGCTGAAACATCCGTTAAACAAAAAGCGGACGAACGGAATGGCCGCGACAACCGCTCTGGGGCCGAGGTGTTTGCTAGCTTGAGGGCTTGGAAAGATAAGTTCTAAGAGGATGCAATCTGATACGTAATTTCTGAATGGTTGACCGGAACCAAAGCGCTTTCTAGAATCGCCCGACATTTTTGCCCGGAACTTACTTCCAGCCAATGTCGTCATCTATTCGTAAATCCATTTCTTCAGACGCATTGACCCGCCTGGCTCAAGCCGTGGCGGTGGCCGTTTCCGCAACTCTGGCGGGCTGCCAATCGACCAATTACGCTGCACAATCCACCGTGCAACCCAAACCCAATCTTGCTGCCAAGATCAAGCAAAAACCTATTTGGCTATCAGAGAAGCCCAGCCCCGAAGTACCCCAGGATGTCTGGGAACGCATGCGTCGGGGCTTTCAAT
The DNA here is from genome assembly GCF_023127755.1 of Pseudomonas sp. W2Aug9. Taxonomy (NCBI): domain Bacteria; kingdom Pseudomonadati; phylum Pseudomonadota; class Gammaproteobacteria; order Pseudomonadales; family Pseudomonadaceae; genus Pseudomonas; species Pseudomonas sp. W2Aug9. Next base: position 57,785 of record NZ_SPKL01000006.1, read on the forward strand.
TGCAGGACGGTGTCGGCGTCAACCCACGCATCGAGCAACAGCGTCTGTGGTTCGCCAGCAACCCGTCCTTTCTGGAGAACGCCGGTGAACGCGGCAGCCTCTACATTCATTACATCGTCGAACGCCTTGAAGAACGCAACATGCCTCTGGAGCTGGCCCTGCTGCCAGTGATTGAAAGTGCCTACAACCCGATGGCTTATTCGCGCAGCGATGCGGTCGGCTTGTGGCAGTTCATTCCCTCCACCGGGCGCTACTTCAACCTGCGCCAGACCCGTGCCTACGACGGCCGCCGCGACATTACCGCCTCCACCACCGCCGCCCTGGACTATCTGACACGTCTGCATGACATGTTCAACGGCGACTGGCTGCTGGCATTGGCGGCTTATAACGCCGGCGAAGGTACGGTCAGCCGGGCGATCGAGCGCAACGAAAAGCTCGGCCTGCCTACCGATTACTGGAACCTGCCCCTGCCCCAGGAAACCAAGGACTATGTGCCCAAGTTCCTGGCCCTGTCCCAGGTGGTTCTGGCGCCGGAGGCCTACGGTGTCAACCTGAACCCGATTGCCAACACGCCGTATTTTGAAGTGGTTGAAGTCAAGCAAAGCATGGACCTGTCACGGGTTGCCGCGTTGGCCGAAATCGACGAAGACGAACTGTTCCAGCTCAACCCGGCCCTGAAACAACGCACCACCCTGGACGGCCCCCAGCATTTGCTGGTGCCGACCTCCAAGGCGCAGCTGCTCACCAGCACCCTTTCGACGATGAAGCCGGAAGAATTGCTGAGCATGCGCCCCAAGAAGCCGGTGTTCGACGAAGTCGAGACCAAGTCGGTGGCCGGGCGTACCCGCAGCTACAAGGTGCGCAGTGGCGATAACCTTACCTTGATCGCCAAGGCCAACAAGGTCGACGTGCATGACCTGCAACGCTGGAACAAGCTCAACGGCCAGGCACTCAAGGTCGGCCAGACCCTGGTGATGCAGGACACCCGCAAGGCCGCCGCGAGAAAACCGGTGCAGTACAAGGTCAAGAAAGGTGACTCGTTGTACATGGTCGCCAAGCGTTTCAACGTTGAGATGCAACATCTCAAGCGTTGGAACCCGCGCACCGGCCAGGCGTTAAAGCCAGGGCAGATGCTGGTGGTTTCCGGGCCAAGATAAAGCCCTCAAGAACACCGGAGGCTAATGTGGGAGGGGGCTTGCTCCCGATAGCAGTGGGTCAGTCAGCCTATGTATTGGCTGACATGCCGCTATCGGGAGCAAGCCCCCTCCCACATTGGATCGCCATCGCCCTAACTGGCTTTTTCCAACCGGAACAAGCTGTTACTGTACCGATCATAAAGCCCAAGCCGCCTGGATCGGATCTCTGACTTGAAGCGTCCTCTCCTTCTACTAACAAGTCTGGCCTTGAGCTTTGCTGCGAACGCGACGATTACCGAGAGCCACGGTTACGCGCAGTTCGGCTCACTCAAGTACCCAGCCAAATTCACCCATTACGATTGGGTAAACCCTGCAGCGCCCAAAGGCGGCACGCTGCGGGTTATGGCCTTTGGCACGTTCGACACGCTCAACCCCTATACCTTCAAGGGCACCAGCCCGGTTTCCACCGGCAATTTCCTGCAATACGGCGTCAATGAGCTGAACGAACCCTTGATGGTCGGTACCGGCCAGTACGCGCCGTCGGGCGACGAGCCCACTTCCAGCTATGGCCTGATTGCCCAGTCGGTGGAATACAGCGAGGACCGCAGTTGGGTGGTGTTCAACCTGCGCCCCGAAGCGCGCTTTCACGACGGCAAGCCGATCACCGCCGCAGACGTGGCGTTTTCCTATCGCACGCTGTTGACCGAAGGCCATCCGCAATACCGTACGAGCCTGCAGGAAGTGGCCCGGGTCGATATTCTCAACCGCCACCGCATCCGTTTTGTATTCAAGCGTGCGGGCAACCCGTTGCTGATCCTGCGCCTGGGCGAATTGCCGGTGCTGCCCCTGCACTACTGGAAGAACCGCGATTTCAAGGCCACCACCTTCGAGCCGCCGCTGGGCAGCGGGCCATACCGCATGACCAAGGTCGCCCCGGGCCGACAGTTGGTATTCGAGCGGGTCAAGGATTACTGGGGCAAGGACCTGCCGGTCAACCGAGGCTTCTACAACTACGACAAGGTCGAGGTGGAGTTCTATCGCGACAGCGACGTGGCTTTTGAAGCCTTCAAGGCTGGTGAATTCGACATTTATATCGAGCATCAGGCCAAGAACTGGGCCACGGGCTACAACTTCCCGGCGGTCAATCGTGGCGATGTGATCAAGGCGCAGATTGCCCACCAGATCCCCACCCAGAGCCAGGGCCTGTTCATGAATACCCGGCGGCCCGCCTTCAGCCAGACCAAGGTCCGCGAAGCCCTGGGGTTGATGTTCGACTTCGAGTGGACCAACCGCACCCTGTTCAGCAGCGCCTACAAGCGTTCGGTGAGCTATTACCCCAACAGCGAATTCTCGGCCACCGGCCTGCCCGTGGGCCATGAGTGGCTGATGCTCTCGCCCTATCGCGACCAACTGCCGGCCGCACTGTTTACCCAGCCGTTCAGCCTGCCGCAGACCGACGGTCGCGGTATCCCCCGCGACACGCTGCGTCGCGCCCTGGCACTGCTCGGCGAAGCCGGCTGGAAACTGTCGGGCCAACGCCTGCTCAACAAGGATGGGCAACCGCTACGCCTGGAGATCCTGTTGGTCAACCCGAACCTTGAGCGCATCCTGCAACCTTATGTCGAAAATCTGACCCGCATCGGCATCGACGCCCGCTTGCGCACCGTCGACCGGGCACAGTACAAACAGCGCCTCGATCAATTCGATTTCGACATGATTCTGATGACCCTCAACCAGACCTTGAGCCCGGGTCTAGAGCAGTGGCAGTACTTTCACTCCAGCCAGGCCACGATCAAAGGCAGCAAGAACTACGCCGGCATCGCCAACCCGGTGGTCGACCACCTGTTGGATCAACTGCTGGCGGCGCAGACCCGCGAAGAACAACTGGCGGCCGGCCGCGCCCTGGACCGCGTGCTGCTGTGGCAGCACTACAGCATTCCCAACTGGTACCTCAACTATCATCGCCTGGCGTACCGCAACCGGTTCGCCTTCGTTACCACGCCGCCCTATAGCCTGGGCCTGAGTGCGTGGTGGCTGAAAGCTTCGGAGAAAGCCCAATGATGTCTTTGCGTACTACCCTGCTCGCCAGCCTGTTGCTGTGCACCTCGGCCCAAGCCGCCCCGCAACACGCGCTGACCCTCTACAACGAGCCCCCCAAGTACCCCGCCGACTTCAAGCATTTCGACTACGTCAACCCCGACGCCCCCAAAGGCGGCACCTTCCGCGAATCGGCCATGGGCGGCTTCGACAGCCTCAACCCCTACATCAGCAAGGGTGTGCCGGCGGATAACCTGCCGTTGATCTACGACACCCTGGCCATGCAAAGCCTTGACGAGCCCATTACCGAATACGGGCTGGTGGCGGGCAAGATCGAAAAAGCCCCGGACAACAGTTGGGTGCGTTTCTACCTGCGCCCCGAAGCGCGCTTCCACGATGGCCATCCGATCCGCGCCGAGGACGTGGTGTTTACCTTCCAGACCCTGATCAAGGACGGTAACCCGCTTTACCGCAACTACTACGCCGATGTCGACGAAGTCGTGGCCGAAGACCCGTTGCGTGTGCTGTTCAAGTTCAAGCGCACCAACAACCGCGAATTGCCGCTGATTCTCGGGCAGTTGCCAGTGCTGCCCAAGCACTGGTGGGCGACTCGCGACTTCTCCAAGGGCAACCTGGAAGCGCCCCTGGGCAGCGGGCCGTACCAGGTGTCGGAGGTCAAGCCCGGACGCATGATTCGCTACGAGCGGGTCAAGGACTACTGGGCCAGGGACCTGCCGGTCAACAAGGGTTTCTACAATTTCGACACCCGCATCACGGATTACTACCGTGACAGCACCGTGTCCCTGGAAGCCTTGAAGGCCGGGCAGTTCGATTACTGGCTGGAGTTCAGCGCAAAGAACTGGGCCAACGCCTACAACATTCCAGCGGTGACCCAGGGCCGACTGATCAAGGAAGAGATCCCCAACGGCAACCCCACCGGTATGCAGGGCTTTGTGTTCAATATGCGCAAGCCGATGTTCCAGGATGTGCGGGTGCGCAAGGCGATCAGCCTGCTACTGGATTTCGAATGGAGCAACAAGCAGCTGTTCAACGGCGCGTACACCCGAACCCGCAGCTATTTCGAAAACTCGGAAATGGCCGCCACCGGTTTACCTGGCCCGGATGAACTGGCGATCCTTGAGCCTTTGCGCGACAAGATCCCGCCCGAAGTCTTCACTCAGGCCTTCGAACCTTCCAAAACCGATGGCAGCGGCATGATCCGCACCCAGCAGCGCGAGGCTTACCAGCTGTTGCAAGCTGCCGGCTGGAAGATTGTCGATGACAAGATGGTCGACAGCACCGGCAAACCGGTGACTATTGAATTCCTGCTGGCCCAGACCGAATTCGAACGCATCCTGCTGCCGTTCAAGCGCAACCTGGCCGACCTGGGCATCGACCTGGTGATTCGCCGAGTGGATGTCTCGCAGTTCGTCAACCGCCTGCGCTCACGGGATTTCGACATGCTGGTGGGCAGCTTCCCACAGTCCACCTCGCCCGGTAACGAGCAGCGCGAATTCTGGAAGTCGTCCAGCGCCGACAAACCCGGCAGCCGTAACTACATGGGCCTCAAGGATCCGGCCGTTGACCAACTGGTCGAAGAGCTGATCGATGCCGGCTCGCGCCAAAGCCTGATTGCCCACGCCAGGGCGCTCGACCGCGTACTCCAGTTTGGTTACTACGTGGTGCCCAACTGGCACATCAAGACCTTCCGCGTGGCGTACTGGGACCACTTGGGCCATCCCAAGGTCTCGCCACGCTACGACGTGGGCACGGCCACCTGGTGGGCCAAACCCGACGTCAAACCAGCGGTCTCCCTGGACACCACACAAAACGCCGATGCGGCGAGCGGAGGCGATTGAATGCTGGCCTATATTGTTCGCCGCCTGTTGCTGATCATTCCCACGCTGTTCGGGATTTTGCTGATCAATTTCGTCATCATCCAGGCCGCCCCCGGCGGGCCGGTGGAGCAGATGATCGCCAAGCTGGAAGGCTTCGACGGCGCCACCAGCCGTATTGCCGGGGGCGGGGCCGAAGTTGCGGTGGCCGGCTCCAGCTACCGTGGCGCCCAGGGCCTGGACCCGGCGCTGATCAAGGAAATCGAAAAGATGTACGGCTTCGACAAGTCGGCGCCGGAACGCTTGTGGATCATGGTCAAGAACTACGCCCGGCTGGATTTTGGCGACAGTTTTTTTCGTGACGCCAAGGTCATCGACCTGATCAAGGAAAAGATGCCGGTGTCCATCTCTCTCGGGTTATGGAGCACCCTGATCATGTACCTGGTGTCGATTCCGCTGGGGATCGCCAAGGCCACGCGACACGGCAGCCACTTCGATGTGTGGACCAGCTCGGCCATCATCGTCGGTTATGCGATTCCGGCGTTCCTGTTTGCGATCTTGCTGATCGTGGTGTTTGCCGGCGGCAGTTATTTCGACTGGTTCCCCTTGCGCGGGCTGACCTCCAACAACTTCGACGAGTTGAGCGTTGGCGGCAAGATCCTCGATTACTTCTGGCACTTGGCGCTGCCTGTCACCGCACTGGTGATCGGCAACTTCGCGACCATGACCCTGCTGACCAAGAACAGCTTTCTCGACGAGATCAACAAGCAATACGTGGTCACTGCCAAGGCCAAAGGGCTGACCAACCACCGCGTGCTCTACGGCCACGTGTTCCGCAATGCGATGCTGCTGGTGATCGCCGGCTTCCCCTCGGCGTTCATCGGCATCTTCTTTACCGGCTCGCTGCTGGTGGAGGTGATCTTCTCCCTCGACGGCCTGGGCCTGATGAGCTTTGAAGCGGCAATCAACCGCGACTATCCGGTGGTATTCGGCACGCTGTTTATCTTCACCCTGCTGGGGCTGGTCGTGAAACTGATCGGTGACCTCACCTATACCCTGGTCGATCCGCGTATCGACTTCGCCAGCCGGGAGCATTGAGATGAACCTGTCCCCCCTCAATCGCCGCCGGTTCGAGCGGTTCAAGGCCAACAAACGTGGCTGGTGGTCGCTGTGGCTGTTCCTGATCCTGTTCGGGCTGAGCCTGGGCGCCGAGCTGATCGCCAACGACAAACCCCTGGCCGTACATTACGACGGCGACTGGTATTTCCCGGCGCTCAAGCGCTACCCCGAGACCACCTTCGGCGGCGAATTCCCCCTGGAAGCCAACTACAAGAGCCCGTATATCCAGGAGCTGCTCAAGGCCAAGGATGCCTGGACCTTGTGGGCACCGATCCCGTTCAGCTACCAGAGCATCAACTACGACCTGAAGGTCCCCGCCCCTGCCCCCCCTTCAAGCGTCAACCTGCTGGGTACCGATGACCAGGGGCGTGACGTGCTGGCGCGGGTGATCTACGGCTTTCGCGTATCGGTGCTGTTTGCTCTGACCCTGACCGTGCTCAGCTCGATCATCGGCGTGATTGCCGGCGCGTTGCAGGGGTTCTATGGCGGCTGGGTCGACCTGGCCGGGCAGCGCTTTCTGGAGATCTGGTCGGGGCTGCCGGTGCTCTACCTGCTGATCATCCTCGCCAGCTTCGTGCAACCCAACTTCTGGTGGCTGCTGGGGATCATGCTGCTGTTTTCCTGGATGAGCCTGGTGGATGTGGTGCGCGCCGAGTTCCTGCGCGGGCGCAACCTTGAGTACGTGCGCGCAGCGCGGGCCCTCGGCATGCAGAACGGCGCGATCATGTTCCGCCATATCCTGCCCAATGCGATGGTCTCGACCATGACCTTTTTGCCGTTCATCCTTACCGGCGCCATCGGCACCCTCACCGCCCTGGATTTCCTTGGCTTCGGCCTGCCGGCGGGTTCGCCGTCGCTGGGTGAACTGGTGGCCCAGGGTAAATCCAACCTGCAAGCGCCGTGGCTGGGCATGAGTGCCTTTGCCGTACTGGCGATCATGTTGAGCCTGCTGGTGTTTATCGGCGAGTCCGCTCGCGATGCGTTCGACCCGAGGAAATGAGATGAATCCGGACAATCTGATTGAAATCCGTGACCTCAGTGTCGAGTTTGTCACCGGTGAACATCACCACCGCGTGGTCAACCAGGTGAGTTTCGACATCAAACGGGGTGAGACCCTGGCACTGGTCGGCGAAAGCGGCTCCGGAAAGTCGGTAACGGCCCACTCGATCCTGCGGCTGCTGCCCTACCCGTTGGCGCGACACCCGAGCGGCACTATCGAATACGCCGGGCAAGACCTGCTGACCCTTAAAGAAAAGACCCTGCGGCATATTCGCGGCAACCGCATTGCAATGATCTTCCAGGAGCCGATGACCTCGTTGAACCCGCTGCACTCCATCGAGAAGCAAATCAACGAAGTACTCGGCCTGCACAAGGGCCTGACGGGCAAGGCCGCCACCCGGCGCACCCTGGAATTGCTGGAGCTGGTGGGCATCCCCGAACCGCACAAACGCCTCAAGGCGCTGCCCCACGAATTGTCCGGCGGCCAGCGCCAGCGGGTGATGATCGCCATGGCGTTGGCCAATGAGCCGGAGCTGCTGATCGCAGATGAGCCGACCACGGCCCTGGATGTCACCGTGCAGTTGAAGATCCTGGAGTTGCTCAAGGAGTTGCAGGCGCGGCTGGGCATGGCGCTGTTGCTGATCAGCCACGACCTCAACCTGGTGCGACGCATCGCCCATCGCGTGTGCGTGATGCAGCAAGGTTGCATCGTGGAGCAGGCCGAGTGCGAGACATTGTTCCAGTCGCCCCAGCACCCCTATACCCAGGAATTATTGGCAGCAGAGCCCAGCGGCGGGCCGGCCGGCAATGAGGTCGGCCCACCGTTGCTGGAAGTAGACGACCTGAAAGTCTGGTTCCCGATCAAGAAAGGCTTTTTGCGCAACACCGTGGATTACGTCAAGGCGGTGGACGGCATCAATTTCAGCCTGCCCCAGGGGCAAACCCTGGGCATCGTCGGTGAAAGTGGCTCGGGCAAGTCCACCCTGGGCCTGGCGATTTTGCGCCTGATCGGCAGCAAGGGCGGGATACGCTTCGAAGGCCAGCAACTGGACACGCTTACCCAGCAACAGGTGCGCCCGTTGCGCCGGGAAATGCAGGTGGTGTTCCAGGACCCATTCGGCAGCCTGAGCCCGCGCATGTGCGTCAGCGAAATCGTCGGCGAGGGCTTGCGCATCCACAAGATGGGCACGCCTGACGAGCAGGAAGCAGCGATTATCGCAGCGCTCAGGGAAGTGGGCCTGGACCCCGAATCCCGTCATCGCTACCCCCACGAATTCTCCGGTGGCCAACGCCAACGTATCGCCATCGCCCGCGCCCTGGTGCTCAAGCCGCGCCTGATTCTGCTGGACGAGCCCACCTCGGCCCTGGACCGCACGGTACAACGCCAGGTGGTTGAGTTGCTGCGCGGCTTGCAGGCCAAGTACAACCTGACGTACCTGTTTATCAGCCATGACCTGGCGGTGGTGAAGGCGCTCAGCCACCAACTGATGGTGGTCAAGCAAGGCCAGGTGGTGGAGCAAGGCGATGCCAAGGCGATTTTTGCCGACCCACAACATGCCTACACCCGCCAATTGCTCAAGGCCGCCTTTTTGGTACCTGCCTGACATCACATCAAGGCTGACGCCACTGGCGGTGTGTGTAAAGATCAGCCCTCGATCTCTCAAGGGATGGAGCCACCGCCATGTCGCTGAACACCACTGCCCGCCCCGCTCAGGCGCCTTGTTTCTGGCGCGACGAACGCTTGCCGTTTATCGAGGCGCGCACCATTGCCGACGGGCGCAAAGTCACCTATACCCGGCACGCCCATGAGCACTTTTCCATCGGCGCGATCACCGCCGGGCGCAGCTATTACCACTACGACACACAGACGTTCGAGATCAGCGCAGGCACCGTGGTGCTGATGAACCCCGGCGACGTGCACGCCTGTAACCCTATCCAGAATGAGCATTGGTCCTACCATATGCTCTACCTGGACACACCCTGGCTGACCGACCTGCAGCACCAGTTGGGTTTCAGCACCGACCAGGGTTACCGCCCGTTCAGCACCCCCTATACCCTAGACGTCTCGCTGTATAACGGCTTATTGGCGTTGTACCGACTGTTGGTGGATGAGCAGGCCGAACTGCTGCACAAACAGAGCGCGCTGGTGGGTTACTTCAGCGAAGTCCAGCAGCGTTTGAACCCCTCGCTTACGCCGATACGGGAGGTCAATCACAAGCTGGAGCGTGCAGCGGACTTCATCCGTGAACACTGCACCGAGGCGTTGAAGCTGGAGGACATTTGCCTGGCAGCCGAGCTGTCGCCGTCGTACCTGATTCGCGCCTTCAAGCAGTATTACGGGCTGACACCCCATGCCTTCCTGGTCAATCGCCGTATCCAGTTCGCCCGCGCTCGATTGCGCGACGGCGAACTGATTGCCGATGTCGCCCTGGCCGCAGGCTTTGCCGACCAGGCGCACTTCCAGCGCACGTTCAAACAGCACTTTGCCGCCACGCCCGGGCAGTACCGCGAGAACCTCAAGCCATCAGCAAATAACCCACACTGGCCACCAGCAACGCGGCCATTGAGCGGTTGAACAGGCGCACGCCCTGCGGGTTGTTCAGGTAGCGACGCAAAAACGTCCCGGCATACGCCCAGCACGCTACCGACAGGTAGCAAATCACCAGGTAAAGCGCCGCAAACAGCCATACCTGCCCCGCATCGCCATCGGCCACGAACAGCCCCATCCCGGCCACGCAGGCCAGCCAGGCTTTGGGGTTGAGCCATTGCATGATCGCGCCGTACAGCATCGATGGCGCGGTAGCGGCGCCTTCAGCGTCAAGTCGACCGTCATCCATCGCCAGTTTCCAAGCCATATACAACAGGAAAGCCACCCCGCCCCACTGGATCACCTGAGTCAGTATCGGCCAGCGCACCAGCACTTCATGCAGCCCCAGGCCGATCAGCACCAGCAGTAAAGTGAAGCCGACTGCCGCGCCGAACACATGTTTCTGGCTGGCGGCAAAGCCAAAGCGTGCACCGCTGCTCAGGGCAACCACGTTGACCGGGCCAGGGGTAATGGAGGTGGCCAGGGCGAAAGCAGCCATGGAAATGATCAAGCTCATTGCAGTCCCTTCTTGTTAAGTCAAACACAGGTGACTTCACGGTAAAGACTCAGACACTGCGGATATTGAACAAAATGCCCCTTGGTGAACATTTGTGGTGATTCTGTAAAGGCGTGATTCCAGGCCACCTATCTCGGTTAAGGTAGGCGCCCTTTGGCCTTGACTCACTCTTCATGTCAACACTCAAGCACCTGCTGGTACTGCTCCCGCTGATCATCCTGTCCCAGTCTGCCCACGCCCAGCCCGGCGCTGTGCGTTGGCAGCCGTGCACCGACAGCCCGTTCGACAATTGGTTTGACGCTGAGCCACCGGAGGATCTGCTGTGCGGCTATGTTGAGGCGCCTTTGGGATATTCGGGCCACGCCAAGGCGGACAAGGTACGACTCGCGCTGACCCGCTTGCCTGCCACCAGCGTCAAACAGGGCAGCGTAGTGGTGATCAGCGGGGGACCGGGGCTGCCCGGGATCAACCCCTTCCTGGCCGATGACGACACCGTGGCCAGGCTCACGCGGTCCTACGACATTATCGGCTACGACCCGCGAGGCGTGGGGCAGTCAACACCGAAGATTTCCTGTGCCTTGCCCGAGCGAGACGAAAAAACGGTCATCGACGAAAACGACGTTGGCGCCTTGGAAGCCCAGGTCCGCAAAACCCTGGCCGCCTGCATCGAACATACCGGCGCAAAGGTCTTGCAGCACATGGGCACCGACGACGCGGTCAATGACCTTGATGTGATCCGGGCTGCGTTGGGCGAACCCGGTTTAACCGCAGTGGCCTACTCCTACGGCACCCAGGTCGCGGCACTCTATGCCGAACGTTTTCCAGCGCAAACCCGTGCATTGGTGCTGGACGGCGTGGTGGACCTTTCAGAGGACGATTACACCCAACTACTGAATCAGGCTCGCGGCTACCAGCAGACCTTCAAGCGCTTTGCAGCGTACTGCGCAAAAAACCGTGACTGCCCTTTACCGCCCGATGAGGCGGGAGCGAACGAGGCGTTTCATCAACTATTACGCCAGGTATACGACACAGCCTTGATCACGCCCGACGGGGACGAAGTGACCGCCGACGACCTATTGACCACCACTCAAGCACTGCTGCTGTGGTCCGACCGCTGGCCCGAGCTGATGGCTTTGTTGCAAAAGGCCAACGACAGGATCGCCGATGAACAGGTAGCCGGGTTGATTGACGAAAACGTCGGGGAAGATGCCGATGATGCCCTGAGCGTAATCTCTTGTGCAGACGTCGCAATCCCGGGTCGCGATGTTCAGTTATTGCGCAAGCAGAGACAGGCGATTCGAGAGACCTCGCCCTTCACCAATTACCTGGCGGTGCAGCAGTCGGGCTTGGAACTGTGCGATCTGTGGCCATGGCGCGGCACACTTTCAGCTCACGTGCCGGTGGCCGCACCGAGCCTGCCACCGTTGCTGTTTGTCGGCCAGCGATTCGATCCGACTACGCCCTACATCAACGCGCGGCAGATGGCGAAATGGTTTAAAAGCCCACTGGTCACCCGTGAGGGAGACGGGCACACCCTGGTGCTCAACGGCATCGACCGCTGCGTGGACGAGGCTGTAGTCGACTATCTGCTGGCGCCTCGTGAGACCAGGACGGACAAGACCTGCCGCTAGCCAAGTGCCGAGTGGTGGGGCAAGAGCGTCTGGCTATCCGGTCGTCCCCACCGCCGGATCAAACCACCGCCGCCCGCTCGCGCACAAAGCGCGGCAACTGATCACCCGGCAATGCCTTGCTGAAATACCACCCCTGGATAAACAACTCAGGTCCCGTACTCAAGAACGCCAGTTGCTCGGCAGTCTCCACCCCCTCCACTACCACGCCCAGGTTCAACGCCTCACAAAACCGCAACATGCCGGTCAGCACTTGGGCGCCCTTGGGGTCGCGCTGGGCCACCACAAAACTGCGGTCAATCTTGATAAAGTCCACAGGAAACTGGTGCAGGTAACTCAACGCGGAAAACCCGGTGCCAAAATCATCGAGATACACTTTTGCTCCGGTGGCCTGCAGTTTATGGATGGTTTGGCGGGCGGCGGGAATATCGCTGACCAGCGCATCTTCGGTGATTTCCACCGACACCCGGCCATCGGCCTGGGCAAGAATTTCCACCAGGCGATCACCATAGGCAGCGTCCTTCAAGGTGGCACTGGAAATGTTTATGGTCATGGGCAGTTCAAAGCCGATCTTGCGCCACTTCTGATACTGGCGCACGGCCTGGGACGCCACCCACACGTCCACGTCCGGCATCAGCCTGGCTTGTGCCAGCCATTGCAGGAACTCCCAGGGTGAATGCACCGTGCCGTGGCTGTCCCGGGCGCGCATCAATGCCTCGCACCCGGTGCACAAGCCGGTACGGGTAGACACCTGGGGTTGGAATTCAAGGTAGAACTCGTAATCGCTGATCTGCTGGATCCGGCTCAATTCAACGGCCTGCCGCGCCAGGGTCCGGTGGGAGGCCATTACCGGATCGAACTCCAGCAGGCGGCCTTTTTCTTCGAGGCCGCGAAAGGTCATGTCCAGAGACTTGAGATAAACCGTGCCACCGTCGATGGACTGACGATGAATGGCCCGCACGTAGGGCGCATACACCAGCGTGCCCATGCCCAACAGCAACACTTGCAGGGCCACAGCCGCCACGTCGCCATGGGTGCTGAGGTAGGCATTGAGCAGCACCGGCGCGGTAAACGGCACGCTGGCCACCGCCGGCGAGACCCAGCCCAATTGCACCACCGTCAAAGCCACCATCGCGTTGAACGCCGGCACCAGTAGAAACGGTATGAACAAACGCGGGTTGAGAATGATCGGCAAGCCAAACAACAGCACCTCGCTGACGTTGAATAACGACAACGGCAAGCTGGCGATCGCCAGCAACCGCATGGAGTGGCTGCGGGAAAACACCAGGATCGCCAGCAGCAGGCACAAGGTCGCGCCCGATCCGCCGATAAACGCAAAACTGCCGAGCAGGCCGTTATTGAGCAGGTATTGGACCGGCTGTCCCGCCGCCAGCGCCGCACCGTTGAGCACCACGGCCTGGTCCAGTACATCGAACAACGGCTGCATGGCATAGACGCCGTGAATGCCGAAGAACCACAGCAGCGAATTCATCAGCGTTACAAACAACCCAGTGCTGTAAGGCGATTGCAACGCATCGAGCACCTGAGGCCCCTGCAATTGCGCCACGTAGGGAATCAGCAACAGCAACGTCAGTATCATCACCAATGACAACGCCGTGATCGCGCCAGGGATCACCATGTTGATGGTGCCCTTGAGGTTATGCCCAACCAGGTCTTCGTTGACCAGGCGTGTCCAGCGAAAACGGTGCAGCCAGGCAATGACCGGCACATTGATCAAGGGCGAAGCGATGGCAATAAACAGCAGGAAGGTGGCCGACGCCCGGGGATACTCGCGCAATACAAACGTGGCAACCACCACGTGGGCCAGGCACAGGAAGGCGACCGGCAGCTGGGGCAGGCGATGCTGGATCGCCAACATGTAACCGATGGAGGCCGCAACCAGCAAGGGAATCACCGAGCTGATCTGGTTGTGCAACCCCGCCAGGAAACTCACTACCTGGGGGGCGAACCCCAACGCCTGAGCGCACTCGGACAGGATCAGGAATCCGGCGGATACCAACAAACACGGCAGTATCCACAACAACCCCTCGCGAATCGCACGCAACGACTCGGTGCTGGCCAAGACCGCCAGGCGCTGGGTAAGGAAAAGTTTGAACAGCGTTTGCGCCATGAGCCGTCCTCTGCCCGTCACCTATTGCCGCTGGAAACCAGGGCCGGAAACACACGCTAACGCTACACGCCCTGAGTGCAGGAGCGAAAGACTTTTGCCAACCCGTACCGCGCTTCTTGGGATAAAACGCACGATAGCCGCACCTATTTCCCACCGAATTATCGAACTTTCTGACTTGAAGCAACCCCTAAGGCTATCTGAGTCGGTATCATCCGCGTCTGCCTGCGTGTTAAAGGATGTTACAACTTGCAAACCAGCAGGTACGCAGTCAGGGAATCAGGCCTGGAACGACAACAGGCACAAAGGAGAGAGCTTCACTATGCAAGACAAGCGGTCAAGCAACATGCGTCCCCTATTTGTCACCATTTTGCTGTGGTTGTGCAGTGTGGTGCTGCTGTTTGTAATCAAGAATGTCATTGAGCTGTTCACCGGGCCTGTCGCTGAAACCTGGGTTGACCTGGCATTGGTGCTAGTCGCTTACCTGATGTTCTTCTTGCTGGCGCCGTTGCAGAACTGGATGCGACGCAGAGCCCGCAAACGTGCGCGCCTTCACCCCAGCGCGCACTCAGGCGATTCCAAGTCCCGTCCTTCGCACTAAGGGCACATCCTTGTCAGCACCCAGCGATACTTACCAGCTCGCCTTGGACAGGTTTTTGCGCGATCAGCCACACATCGCCGCTGAGCTGGACAACCTCAACCCGTTGGCCGCCCAGGCCAGGGGGGAAACCCTGGCGCAGTATCGCGCCGAGCGCTTGCACGAAGCGTTCGAAGCCCACGCGGAGCAGCAACACCTGTTCGCCTGGGAACTGACCCTTAAACTGACGGCCGACTCCACCGAAACCTTCGAGGCCCAGCGCCGCGAAGTGCATAAAGAAGTCGCACAGATGGCCGGTATGGACTGGGTGGAGTATTGCCAGCTGCATGGCCTGGCGGTCTGACCTTTACCCTACAAGTACCAGCGTGGCCGGCTACAGGCCATCACTTGGCGCAATTCGGCGACTGTTACGGTTCGACGCTGCGGATCTATCGCCAACGCCGAATGTAATGCCGGCCAGCAGTGCCTGGGTAATTGCGCGGGCCGGGCCAGCCGGTCAGTGAAAGAGCGTGCGCCGATGCGCTGGCCACTAGCCAGCTCATACACAATGCAAGCCATGCCGTATACGTCCGCAGCGCCGCTCAGCGCACCGCCGTCCAGTAATTCCGGGGCAGCGTAGGCGGGTGTCCAGGCATTGAAACGAGTACGGCTGACACTTGGCAAACCCATCGCCTCCTGCGTCTGAGCATGCCCCAGGCCAAAATCGAACAAACATACGCCCTCCTCTCCCACCATGACGTTGGCGGGTTTCACATCGCCATGCAGGACGTTCTTCTGGTGGATGTAGGCCAAAGCATCCAGCAACTGCAGCGCGATGGGTTGCAGTTCCTGCCAGGGCAAACCATAGGGGCACTCCAGCAGCAGCCGGTCGAGGGTCACCCCTTGCAGCAGCTCCATGGTGAAAAACGCAATTTTGCTGTGGGTGTCGACCTCAAAGGAAAACACCCGTACCACACGGTCATGTCGCAGGCTGCGAGCCAACGCAAACTCGCCGTACAACAGCACATGCGCGTCGGGGCACTGGGAAATGGACTCGCCCAGCAGCTTAAGTGCCACCCTGGAGCAAGGCTGGCCCAATTGCTCATGCAACAGATCGCGCGCGCGGTACACCACACCCATGCCGCCGCTGCCCAGGACGTGCTCAAGGTGATAACGCCCTGCCAGCAGACGGGATGGTGCGACCGCCAGGTTCAAGGTTGCACCACAACTGCGGTCAGGTCATCTCGCACCGGCCTGCGCAACGCCCCGGCGAATAATTGTTCCACCGCCTGCCGGGGCGTTCTCCTGCTCAACGCCCGTCCCACCTCGACATGGCTGAGGGTCTGATACAGGCCATCGCTGCACAGCAGGAATACATCCCCAGGGCGAGTACTGAGCTCCAATACCTCAAGGTCCAAACGCGAGCGCGCACCAACGGCGCGGGTCAAGGCCCTGGCATCGGGGTGCGCCTGGGCTTGCGCCACGCTGATATGACGCTCGTCCATGAGGCGCCGCAGCAGCGAGTGATCCTTGGACAACTGGTACAAGTTCTGGCCCCGCCATAGATAGCAGCGACTGTCTCCAGCCCAGACACAGGCCGCCCGCCCGTTCTCCAACAGCAAGGCAACCACGGTACTGCCCATCGTCGCGCCATCATTTGTGTCGGGCTCTGTCCACGCGCGCCGCAATCGCTGGTTAACGCCTTGCAAACTTTCCCGAACGGCATTGATCCGTTGATGGAGGTTGCCATGAGCCGGCACTGAAGCCAGGTGGCTGACCACCCAACGACTGGCGACATCACCGTGCCGATAGCCGCCCATTCCGTCCGCCACAGCCCAGCAACCGCCATGCGGGTTGTCCAGAAACGCATCTTCATTACGCAGTCGCGCCTGCCCTCGCTGGGTGCGCCCGGCACTGCGCCAATGGGCGCCGGCCTGGCTCACAGTTGCTCCGGCAATCGAAAGGTGCGCCATGTGTCCATATCAAACGGCCCTGGCGTGCGCTGGCTGGTCAGCAGGTAATTGGCGCGCAGACCGGCGAGGTCTGCCTTGAAAATCTGCATATTTGCACCACTTGCGGGTTCTTTCTGCAGCAGATCGAAAAACCGGAACAGCGACCAGGCCCCTGCGTTTTTCTCGATCCCCAACGGGCGCTGCTCCGTACCTCTGTCCAGCACAAGGCTGCTGCGCCCATTCTCTGCCTCGGTGGGCCAATGAAACGGCATGGGCGTGATCGGGCCGTGCCGATATTCCAACTGCTGGTCGCCAAACCGCAGTACGGCTCGGCTGACCGATTGGTCCAGGCTGTAGGGCGCCAAGGTAAATCGCACAGATAACTCCCCCGAGTCCTCGCTGAAAAAGCCGCGGCGGATTACCTGGGTTTTCGTCAGTTGGTCCAGCAGCGAGCGCGAAACCGGCAAACTCTGGCCATCCAACCCACGCAACCTGTAGCGGCTGCCATCGGCGCTGATGAAAGGCCGAAGATATCCCTCATAAAAACGTGCCATTACCCCCTGCGGCTTGAAGAACTCCTGAAAATCATGCAGCGCAACATCACTGCTTGCATGGGCATTGAATGGATAACGTCGGCGAAGGGCCTTGGCATAAAGGCTATGTACGTCGCTTTGATACCGTTGATTGACATGCACATACGCCTGCTCCAGCAAATGCCGCCAACTGTCGTCGGCCACGCCCTCGAACCAACCGGCAAGCGGCAGCGGCAGACGCGCAGCAGCATCACGCAAATTGCCCAGTACATCCTGCTGCCCCTCCATACGCTGTCGAGCCCGCAGGAAGGCCGCCTGTTCTGGCGCACTGTCACGGTTCAATGCCGTGAGTTGCAGGTGCAGCTCACCGAGCAAACGCAACGCCTGGGCCAGCTCTGCGCCGGGGTTGTGCTGCTCATCGAGCAACTGATGCAAGGGTTCAAACCGCTGCTGCAATGCCCGCCGTGGCGCATCGTCAAAAACCGACTGCCCATCCGTCAACGTCGCCTTGGCCAGCCCTGCCAGCTCTCCCGAATGCTGGGACACCTTATCCAGCAGCACATGGCCTGGCAGCAAACGAGTGTTTTCACGCAATTGCTGCAATAGCCGAATCAAGGGGGACTGTGCCGAGGTCAGGCTCATGAGCTGGTCGGCATCCTGGCGCAGGCTGTCGGTCTGTTGCAGCCTGACTCGTCCGAGTACGTCGCTCCAGGCATCGGCATACTCACTGAAGTAGCGTTGCTGCAGTTCTGCCATCAACCGCCGCAGATCCTGTGGCCCCAGGTCGGTGCCCTGCCCCAGCACCCAATTATCCTGAGCGATGGCATTGACCAGCCTCGGGCCCTGCGCCTCAAAGTACTGCACATATCTTTTTGTATAGAAACCGGGAACAGGCGGGTCGATCGTGGCAAATACCTTACCCTCGGCCAGGCGCAACGGTTCCAGGTTGCGCGCTTGTTCGCGCAATACTCGATACACGCCATCGGCCAAAGATTCCCCTCTCAGCACTTCGCGGGCCTGGGCCACTCGTTCATCGTTGAGCGGTGTGACAAACGGCCGTTCAAGCAGCCGTGCCAAGTGCTCTCCCAGACGCTTCTGCGTGGGCATATCCCCGGCAAAACGCACCGACCAAAGGCCTGTCACATGCTGTGCCAGCCAGGTGGCGTCACGGCGCTCGCGCAGATTGAGCATCAAATACGCACGCAGGTTATCCAATAACCGTTCGCGGTCCCCCAGGCTTGCGTCTATCTGTTCTTCAAGCTGCGCGGTTATCCAGACCAGCAGTTGCTGTTGCAGCGCCTGCTCATAAGCCTGGTCTACCCAGGCACGACTCACCTCGCCCTGATACAGGCCGAGGCGCTCGACCAAGCGCACATCCTGCGCCGCCGGAAACACCCGGGTCGCCGCCAACCGCGCATCCAACAGCCCCAACAACGCCGGGCTTTCATCGTTTTGAGCCCCTGTGGCCGGCATCGTCTGGGCGACCAATGCCGCCAGTTGGACCAGGCGTAGCTGGTTGACGCTGTAGCTGTACATCCACAGGCCACCGACACCGCCAAGAATCAGCGCGACTGTCATCGCTTGCAGGCCCTGGCGCTGACGGATGCGCTGCTGCTCCTGGGCTTGCAGGCTGGCAAGACCGGCTTCGGCAAAGATCACCTGGCTGAACAGCCCCCTCACAAAACGTGCATGCCTGTCATCGGCACAGGTCAGGAAGAACCCTCGCAAACCATTGATGGGTTGGTAGCGATGAGCAGAAAAGGCCATTTCAGCGAACAGGCTTACACGCTCACCGACGCGTGCCGCCTGTTGGGGAAACTCCAGGATCTGACCACGACGTTCAACGTTGCCCTCCTGGTGCAGTCGCGCAATCAGCTCACCGTTCAAACGCTGCAACAATCCCTCGACGGCCTCGTGCACCTGAGTAATTTCAGCCATGCCGCTGCCGACGTCCAGTGGCTGCCCCAGCAGACTGTCGGCACTTTCCCCATGGGGTGAATCAAAGAACTCAGCGAATCCCGGCAATCGATCGGCCTGGGTCAACACCAGATAGATCGGCACATCCACATGTAGCGTTTGCCGGATCTCCTGCAAGCGCGCGTGCACACGACGGGCATGGTGATCCAGGTCGTACTCGCTGGTGTTGAGCAACGTGTCTACCGACAGCGCCACCACCACGCCGTTGAGCGGGCGCACCCGGCGGCGCCACCTGAGGAGATTCAGCAGGGTGGCCCAGCCTGCGGCATCCACTGCACTGTCAGGTTGGGTCAGATAGCGCCCCGGGGTGTCGACGAGTACGCCTTCGTCGGCGAAATACCACTCGCAATGAGCACTGCTGCTCGTCGGTCGCCTGTCAGCGTGTTCAGGCGATAACTGCAAGCCGGCTGCCGCCAGCAGCTGCGTCTTGCCACTGCCCGGCTCACCAATCAACAGGTACCAGGGCAACTCATGGCGCCAACGCGCGCTGCGCTCTCCATAACGGCTGGAGGTTTTCAGCAGGTGAACCGCATCCTTGAACCGAGTGCGTACGCAGCGGTATTCGTTCTCCACACGTGTCGACGGCTGCTGGCGGGGCTGGCGCTCAGACCGTGGACGCCGGGCGGCACGACCACCGCCGGCAAGGACCATCACCAACCCCCAAAGCAGAAACACGACACTGATGGTGACCAGGCGAGCCGTCGCGCCCTGCCAAACAGGCTGATCATTCACCGCCAGCAGCGGCCCCCAAAACCACACCACTGCCGCACACGAAAGCGCCAGCAACAGGCTCCAAACCCAAATCCGGCCCAGCACGGCGCCCACACCCTTGAAGAATGCGCTCATTCTTTGCTCCCTGCGTTTACAAGGACGTGCGGATCAAATCCGACGCCGAAAATTGAAGCGGTTGCAGCGCGTTCGCGCGCTCCGTGCTCAGCATCCAGGCAAATCCTGTGTACATTGCCAGCAAGCAAACCAGGGTGAAGATGACCAACCAGGTAACGGGAACAACGCACAACCCCGTACGCCGGCTCGCCCCGTGCATCGCGGGTACGGGTGGCGCCGGCGACGGCTCCCCGCGTACGTGCCGGATCTGGCGATACAAGGCATCGCGAACACCCTCCAGTTGCGACATGCCGCGCTCCATCACTCGGTATTTGCCCTCGAACCCCAGGGATAGGCACAGGTAAAGCAGCTCCAGCATCGGCAGGTTCTTCACCGGGTCGCGTGATAGACGCTCCAGCAGTTGGAAAACTTTTTCGCCCCCGAAGGTTTCGTTATGAAAGCGGCTCAACAGGCTAACCTTCGACCATTCACTCTGTGCCCCCCACGCCGTAGTAACAACCGCCTCATCGATCACACTGCACAACACATAACGCGCCGACATGACTTGGCTGCTTTCAACACCGCCCTGCAAGGCGCGGGTTTCGAATTGAGTCACCGTCAATGACAATCGGTCGTTGAGCGTGCCCAGGTCTTCGCGACCAGAGCAGACCCTGAGCGCCACGATCTCGGACAACACCGCCCAAGCCGCAGCCACCAGCGGGTTGAGCCCAGCCTTGAAGCTCGACGCATCGAGCATACGGCCGGCATAGATCATGCGATCTTCCAGCTGCTCATAGCGTGGCGGCGATGGGAAGTCCGTCAATGCCCCCTGTGCAGGCCCATGACCCTCGCGGTCGAGCAGGACGGTTCTTTCATCCTGTGTGTACTCACTGTCCATGGCATTCAATTCCTGATGGCCCAAAAGTTGAGTTCAAGCCCGGCGAAGTCACCGCCTACGTGGAACGCGAAACCGCCCGACTGCTGCAATTGCGCGATCTCGGGGGCACTCATATCGAGGATGAAGTAGGTCTTGCCGGCATGAAACGGAATCTGCCGCGGCGCCACTGGCAGCGGCTTGACCTTGATACCGGCCAGGTGCAGGTTGACCAACTCACGTATGCGCTCTACCGGCCCGACTTTCAGGTGTGCCGGCAGGCGCTGGCGCAGTTCCTCTGCCTCACACTGCGCGGTGGCTGCCAGGATGAACGTGGCCGTGCCGAGCAATTTCAACTCGTTGACCGGGCAGACCAGAACGCCGTACTGGCGTGGTTGCAATGTCAATTCGATCACATGTTGCTCAAGCACCACCGACAGGACGGCGCGTAGGCGCTCCATCAACCCACGAAAACTGGCGCCCTGGTCGCTGTGTCGATAATGCACGTCCAGCTGCGCGCGTTTACTGTCACAGGCGAACGTTGATAGCTCGCCGAGCATCGACACCAACAGGCGGAACAGCGCTTCGGGTCGAACCTGGGCCTGGCTCAGGCAGTGCCGCAGCGCAAGTTCGGTACGATTGATCACCTGCAGCATCAGGAAATCACCGAGTTGTGTGCTTGCAGCCGTGCTCTCGCCACGAATGCGCGCCGCGATGGCATCGCCGCGGCTGGCAAGCAGACCGACGACTTCGTTAAGGCACGACGCCAAGTAGCCATGCTCCTGCACGAAAATGAAGGTCGGGATGAACGCGGTATCCAGGCTCACGCCCCCTTCACCGCTGACGTCCAGTACCTGGGCAACCTTGAGTGTGACGAAGCTCTGATCACCCGCCTGCTCGCCCAATACAAGGCGTAAGTCGGGCCGTGCGCAGCTGATTCGGCAACGCGCATCTACACCCAGGTTGGAGTCTCCCACTTCCACTTCGCATCGCAGGTAACGCGCCAGAACATCGCTCTGTTCAGGCTGGCGGACCTCAAGGTGATTGCCGCTGGCCAGGGGCAGTGCCAGGTAAATGCCCTGCCTGCCCGCATCAGTTGGCACCTGCAACACCAGCGGTTCCATAGCGGCACTCAAATCAAACAAGCTACCGTCCGGCAAGACGCCACTCGCCTGGTTGACCACCAGCTTGCCCAGCTTTAGGTATTGCTCATTCAATTCCAGCGTAAGGAAGCCCCAGGCATCACTGCCCAACAGGCGCGTCTGGTTGAGTTGCTGCTGGTAATAGCGGTCGTTGTGCTGCAAGTGCTGTGGCCGCAGCAACATGCCTTCTTGCCAGATCACTTTATGAACAGGCATCTCAGCGCACCTCCATCCCGGCGAGCGAGTCGACGACGCGTATACCGTCCTGGTCCAGCACCAGATCGGCACGGTTGCGCTGGTGCATAGTCACGGGGATCAACTGCCGCCATTGAACGTGCGGCAAGTCTCGGTAAGCCGCCAACACCCCTACAAAACGACTGTCGGGACCGATACGGAGTTTGAGCGCCAGGTGGTCACCTGGACGCAGCTCGACTTCTTCACTGCTTACCCAGTCCTTTGCCAGCAATTGCTGCGCCTTGTCATACAGGCTGAAGAAGTCGGCATGTTCGAAGGCTACGCCATGGCGCAGTTCGATCAACTGCACCACCACGGGAGAGGGGCGACCGTGCAGGTCAGGGTTGACGTGCTCGTTGGCGGTCAACACAACGTCCAGCTTGGTCAGCGTGGAAAAAGGCGATACGGCGCTGCAACCCGCCAAGAAACCAAACAAAAGCAACACCAAAGCACGGGTAGCTCGATACATGAATATCATCCTGAAAAATCAATGTGCAGGGAGGAGATCAGGCGCACCTGTTCTTCATAGGCCGTGGCGAAATCGCCGTTCAACGGGCGATCGTTCAACGGCCCTTGCGCCACCAAACGCTGGTAGTGACGCTGGTAAGCACGCCAACGCGCGCCATCGGTGAAAAATCGTGGCGGCTTGCCCTGAGATTCAAAGCACCAGGCCAAATGGTTCGGCTCGAAGGCCGTGTACACCTTGTTCACGGTGCTGCGACACGCAGCCTGCAGCGCGACCTGATGTACCTGCAGCTCCCGATGAGCCAGACCAATGGCCCGCGAGGCGGGCATTTGGCCCAAAGCCCCTGTATCCAGCAGTGCGGATAACGCCGCGTTGGTGTCGCTGAACATTTTCAAAGGGTTCCGGGCTGCGCCCTGACTGTCGAACGACGACCTCCCCCATTCGTGATGCAACTCTTCACGCGTGCGCAGGGCTTGTTGCAGCCCCTGGATCGTCAAGCGAAACAACCCCGCCACCTTGATCGCCAGTACCTCCCTGGCCGCTGGGTCGAGTGCGTCGAGCCCCACGCCCAAGGCCGCCGCGAACTGTGACCAGAACACTTCATCAGTCGAGGGTCCCATTGCACTAACGTGCACTGCAGCAACCTCTACCCCGGGTTCTGCCCGGCGCGGGAATGTCACATGCTCCCTATCGGTCCCGTGGCGTTCGGCCCACACCCCTTGCTCATCAACGGCCTCGCTCAATGCTGCCAGGTCATCCGAGATGGCCTGCTGCTGGTGCTCCAGGTCCAGCGCGTGCAGAGGGTCCAGGGACAGGAAGGCATCATCGGGAATCGGTACTGCCACACTGGCACGCAGCTCGCCGCAAGGTCGTGCGGGTTGCAACAAACGCGCACGTAGTACCAACGCCCCAAGTTCGAATACATCGCCATCATTGATCAATCGCGCCTGCCCCTTGCGCAGGCGTTCAGCACTGCCTGCCACGCCAATACCGTTGCGGCTGATATCAGTCAGGAAATAGCGGCCCTCACGGTAACCGACTAATCCATGGTGACTGGAGAGCACGCGGCTGGGGTCGGGTATCACCCAGTCACATCCGGGGCCGCGGCCAATCACGCCGCCCACTGCGTCAAATACTTTGTGGGCCGAGGGTTCGGCGCTGGCGCTGTCGACCGTACAGACCTCAAACACAAGCTGCATCGTCATGATCCCTCTATTCATCGGCCACGAATAATTGCCTGTGGGTCACCCAGAGGACGGTACTCGGCATCATCGAACACGTAGTTGGCGTTACAGCCACCCAGCAAACACAACACAAGCAACACGGCGTGCCATGGACGGTCAGGCATCAGGTTTCTCCCACAGTAAAAATCAAGTGCACCATTAGCATTTCTCCCTGGCATCGCCGACGGGGATATTCAAGCGTGCAAGACGGTAAAGCAGCGTGCGTCGGGCAACCCCTAGCTCCCGCGCGGTACGGGTGCGATTGCCATGGTTCTTGTGCAAGCAATCGAGCAGGAACACTCGCTCTACTCGTTCCATGCGCTGGCGCAGCGTCACATCGTCGCTCGCGGCCGGCGCCGCAGTCGGTGGCAGCGCCAGGTGCTCCGGCAAGATCACGCCGGCGTCACACAACAACACGGCACGCTCAACCATGCATTTAAGCTCGCGTACGTTGCCAGGAAAGGCGTGGCCGGACAGTTGATCAAGGGCCAGGGTGGACCAACCCACGGGTGACCTCTCCAGCGCCGCGCACGCCTCGTCAGTGAAATAGCGCGCCAGTTGCAGCAGGTCGCCGTCTCGCTCGCGCAGGGCCGGTAACGTGATCGGAAACTGCACGAGCCGGTAATAGAGGTCTTCGCGAAAGCGCCCCTCGGCGACCATCGCAGCGAGGTCGCGATGAGTGGCCGCAATGATCCGCACGTCGACCTTATGCGCCGCGCTGGCACCCAGCGGCCGGACCTCGCCCTCCTGCAAGGCCCGCAGCAATTTGGCTTGCAGTGCCAGCGGCATGTCGCCGATTTCATCCAGCAGCAACGTACCGCCGTGCGCGGCATCAAACAGACCCGCATGATTGCGCTCGGCCCCCGTGAACGCACCTTTGCGATAACCGAAGAGCTCGCTCTCGAGCAGCCCTTCAGGGAACGCTGCGCAGTTCTGCACGACGAAGGCTTTCTCCCGGCGCGGGCCGGCCGCATGAATGGCCCGAGCTACCACTTCCTTGCCGGTACCGGTCTCGCCGCACAGCAGTACGGTATACGGGGTATGCAGGACTTTACTGATCAAATGGCACGTCTGTTTCATCGCCGCACTGGAGCCAATCAATCCGTACTCCCTGGCCAATGGCTTGTTGCACCTGAGCCTTGAATCAACGTTGGGCTGCATACCGCGCAGTACCAGCAGCTGGTTCACGGCGAAGCTGCCCAACTGCGCCAGGGAGGTGGCGTAGCCTTGCAACTGGCCCGGCTGTTGCCGAGCGCACAGCAGCACACCGGCGACCCGCTCACCACGATTGAGCAACGGCACGCTCAACAGCGCCCGCCAGGGCTTCACCGGTACGGGCAGGAAATTAACGTCATGGCAACTGCTCTGCACATCTTCCAGGCTCAGGACAGCACCTTGGCTCAAGGTATGGTTCAACAGGGGTGGATGGTGCAGATCAGAATCTGCGACCGCGACGACCATCGATGCCGCCTCGGACAAATGTTGGGCAATCAGTTCAAGGCGACCGGTCACTTCATTGAGCAGGTAAAACTGGCTGAGTTCGCACTGGTTCAGTTGTGCCACACCGGCGACGAGCGCATCAGGCAGCGCCTGTTCATCACGGTACAACGCCAGGCGTGTAAAGCAGGCGGCCAGCGCATTGGCGTATACCAGTGGGTCGGACAATTCGCCTGGCAGGTCCACATTCATCATGATCATCAACCCCTGTGAAAATTGCTGGCAAGCGTAACCACGCCGTCGGCCTGTTCATGCGCCAGCCAGGTGGTCCAGCCCAGGCGGCAAAGCGTGTTTTCGCCGATGTGCAACGGCCTGACCTCGCCCGGCGCCAACGTCAGGCGCAGGTCGTATTCCAGAGGGTCGCGCAGGGTCAGTCGCACCAGCGCGCACAGCCGCTGGTACGCCTCAGCGATAGGCAGAAAATCATGGAAACGCTGCCAACCCAGCGCCAGAAGATGCACCCTGAACTTACCGCTGCGGTCAGCGATGCGATGCCCCAGGACAAGGTCCTGACCAAGGGCACTGTTGGCCCGCCCCAGATGATTGCATTGCAACTGGCTGACCTCGACCGTGCGCTCCACCCATTGCTCGATAAACAACGCGTCGTGCTTGAAGTAGTAACGCAGGACAGCCTCGATCAGCGCAGCCGAGTGCACTCGCAAACTCAGCAGGCCCAGATAAGGCAGCAGGCGCTTGCAATCAAGCTGCGAAGCACTGCGAATTGCGCTGTCGCCCAGCCCCATCAAGGCAAACATCTGCTCGGAAAACCTGTCGTTAGCACCTGCCCGGAAACACGCCCGATAACGGTATTTGCGCCAGATCGGCAACATCAAGCGCTGCAGGCGATGATGGAACAGATCAAGGAAATCTCGAGTCGGGTTGCCGCCCGAACGCTCGGCAAACGCTTGCTCGGCGTAAAACGCAGGTAGCGGCGAGCCAGCACCGAATAACCCCAATACGTTGAGACGCAAGCGAGCGCGCAAGGCCCCGTGCTCGCTGAAAAACTCCACACGGTCGATATCGTGCGCGGCAAACCCAAAACCGGGGTTGGCCTGGAACTCCAATTGGTCATACAGCGCCTCGTCATCCAGCAGCGGATGAGCCTCGCGCAGTCGTTCGATGACCTGCACAATCGCCTGAAATAGCGTGTACTCACGAATCACACGGCAAAGTTGAGTCAAAACAGCGGTTGCTGCCCCATCCGGGATGGCCATAGGTACACGTCTCCTTGTGTGCTGATGACCCGCAACTCGTGATACGAATTGAGGCTTGCATAGAGCGCAAAGAACTGATTGAGAACAGAGGCGAATACAAACAGATCGCCCTGACCGACAAAGCCCTGGGAATCAACGGTCAGCTCGACCTGCAAGCCTCGAACAGGCAGACCGCGGTGCAGACGGTCCACTGCCTCATGGCGAATGGAGCGCAAAGCGCTCAACCTTTTCTGACTGACCTTCAGCGCCTGTCGATCGTGATAGCGCGGCAAGTCGTAGGTTTGGAGTATCACTTTCAAGGCATTGATATCGGTCAACGACAGATAGTTGACTGACATATTGCTGATGAGCTTCCACAAAAAATCCTGGTCCAGTGGCGGCGCAAAGCTCGCGGTGGGCGTGGTGATGTTGCAAAACCCCAATGACTCCGGGGTCTGTTCCCCGGGCAGGGTGATTTCGCCTGCACGAAGTTGGCGCGGCAGGTTGCAATTGGTACAGGTCAGTTCGACCGACAGGGTTTCCTGGCCCTGTTCGCGGCGGCTGGGGAATCCCATCCAGGTATCAAGCCCGCCATGCTGTACCGACGAACGCTGGCGAATGCTGTAACTGGAGGGGGCCGCCATAGCCTCGTGATCGCCGTCATGTTCAAACGACTCGAACGGCACATAGGTCTGGTAGCCCAACCCGCCGGGGCGCCACCCGGTGACCTGGTCCACGGAAAACACACTGGCATTGCCCGGCGTATATTCCCCAGGTACCAACAGGTACTCATCCTGTTTACCGTCCAGGCGAATGGGGATCGCATCCTGTTTGAACAGGTTGACGATGGGCGTGCAATACAGCTTCACGTTGTCCAGGGTTGGACGCAGGGGATCACGGCCCTGGGTGTGAAGTTCGAAGCGCATCACCATGCCATGCGCCTCCCGGAGCAGCTCGTCAGGCAGCGTGTGCACCACGTTCAGCCCTTCGACGTCGACAAACAGGTATTTCTCGGGAAAAGCGAAGTACTCCTGCAGATGCCGATAACCATCGAAGGTGTTCTGCGGATAAGGAATCAGCGCCTGCTCCGGGGAAAACCCCACTGGCTGGACCTGGCCGGCACTGAGGCGCAGCGTTACAGGTTGCCCGTCGCGGGTCCTCACCGGTACACCCTCGTGATCCAGCAGCGACAGGCAGATACTGTCGACATGGCGCAACAGGCTGAGGTACAGGCCCTGACTGATGTAGTGGTCGCCAGCCAAGTGCAGCCTCAGCGAATCAAATGCCAACTCACTGAAGTTACCTTGGGTACTCATGGTCAGTTGCAATTCCAGCCAGGCCCCCTCGCCCTGGCAGCGGTATTCCAGGCCACTGAGTTGCAGGGGCATGATGTCGGTGGCATAGCATGTGCGGAACCGGCAACGCTCACCCTTGGTGGGAGCGCTTTCCACGGCGGTGTCCCGGGCCACTCGAACACTGGGGCCGGCACGTTTCAAGGGGTCGAATTGCAGGATGCTGAAGGCCGGTGTTGGCCGCATGTAATGGGGCCATAACAAGTGCATCAACGAATGCGTCAGCTCCGGCAGTTCGTCATCCAGCTTTTGTCGCAGGCGAGCGGTCAGAAATGCAACCCCCTCCAGTAAACGCTCGACATCCGGGTCCTGGCCGGCCTCAGCAAGAAACGGCGCCAGAGCTGGATTGCGCTCGGAAAAACGCCGCCCTTGTTGGCGCAGCGCGCTGAGTTCACTTTGAAAGTAGCGGTTAAACGTCATGGACGAAAACCTCTACCCGCCCGGCTTGCGCAAGACGGGCCTGAAACACGACCGGTTGCAGGACGCCGTCGATAACTCGCTCAGCTTCAATTGCAAATGCCAGGACCAGGGACCCACGCACATCGGGCAACAGCCTGACATGCACATTCGCCAGTCGCGGTTCGTAGGCCTGGATAAAACGCTCGATATGCAGCCGCGACTGAGTCAATGATTCATGCAGGCTCAGTCGCATGTCGTTGAGATCAGGCAAACCATAATCAGCCAGTGTCTGGACACTGCCCGCACGTGTGCTGAGCATTTTCCCCAGATGTGCGGCGATGGACGCCACAGGACACCCTTGCGTCGATGCACCGTATTCAAGACGCTCGAAAAGGCTGTTGTGCTGAATCATGCCCTGGCCTCTGCTCATTCTTTATCGAGCTTGCCAACCAGGGACAAGGTGAAGTCTGCCCCCATGTACTTGAAATGCGGGCGCACTGTCACGTGGACGCGGTACCAGCCGGGCTCGCCCTCGACATCACTGACGACGATGCGCGCGGCACGCAGTGGGCGCCGTCCACGCACTTCGGCGCTGGGGTTTTCCTGATCCGCCACATATTGGCGAACCCACTTGTTGAGTTCCTGCTCAAGGTCCGTGCGCTCTTTCCAAGCGCCCAACTGTTCGCGTTGCAGAACCTTGAGGTAATGGGCCAGGCGGTTGACCACCATCATGTAGGGCAATTGGGTGCCCAAGCGGTAATTCAGTTCTGCCGCCCTGCCTTCTTCACTGATGCCAAAGGATTTGGGCTTTTGCACGGAGCTGGCGGAAAAGAACGCTGCATTGTCGCTGCCCTTGCGCATGGTCAAGGCGATGAACCCTTCTTGCGCCAGCTCGTATTCGCGCCGATCCGATACCAGCACTTCGGTAGGGATCTTGGTTTCAATCTCGCCCATGCTCTGGAAGTGATGCAGTGGGAGGTCCTCGACGGCCCCGCCGCTTTGCGGCCCGATGATATTCGGGCACCAGCGAAAGCGAGCGAAACTGTCTGTCAGGCGTGTGGCAAAGGCATAGGCGGTATTGCCCCACAGGTAATGCTCGTGGCTGTTAACCACGTTTTCCTGATATGCAAAGGTCTTGACTGGGCACTCAAGGGGGTCATACGGGGTGCGCAACAGAAAGCGCGGGACAGTAAGGCCAATGTAACGGGCGTCTTCGCTCTGGCGAAAGCTTTGCCATTTGGCAAACTGCGGCCCTTCGAAATGATCCCGCAGGTCTTTCAGGTCGGGCAGCCCGGTGAAGCTTTCCAAGCCAAAGAAACTCGGCCCCGCCGCAGCAATAAAGGGGGCGTGAGCCATGCTGGCGACGCTGGAGGCGTATTGCATCAGCTTTACATCGGGCGCACTGGGCGAGAGAAAATAATTGGCAATGATCGCACCCACCGGCTGCCCACCGAACTGACCGTATTCAGCGCTGTAAACATGCTTGTAAAGCCCGGACTGAGTGATTTCCGAGGAATCCTCGAAATCATCCAGCAGGTCTTCGCGTGAGACATTCAACAGCTCGATCTTGATGTTCTCGCGAAAATTGGTGCGGTCGACCAGCAACTGCAACCCCCGCCAGGAAGCTTCCAGCGCCTGGAAGTCGGGATGGTGCAGGATCTCATCCATTTGCTGGCTGAGCTTGGTATCGATTTCGGCGATCATCCGGTCGACCAGGCGTTTCTTTACCGGTTCGTCACGGTTGTGTGGCTTGAGCAGCTCCGCGATAAACGCCGATACGCCGCGCTTGGCGATGCCGTAAGCCTCGTCGTCGGCGCTCAGCAATGTCTGGGCGGTGATGTTGTCGAGGATGCTGCAGGTGTGGATAGTCTGTACCGATTGCAGCTCGTGTTGAATCGTGGTCATGGTATCAGTGTCCTTTTACTGAAAATGTCAGGCGTCTGGGCTGGGCAGCCCAAGCTCGGCCAGAACTCGTGCGCGGGAATCACCATGGGTCAATGCCTGCTCGATCGCCTTGCGAAAGCTTGGGGTGTTGCCCAATGGTCCCTTGAGCGCCACCAGTGCTTCACGCAGTGCCATCAGCTTTTGCAACTCCGGGATCTGCTCGACAAGATTCGCGGGATTGAAGTCTTTCATCGCGTTGATGCGAACCTGGATCGCCAATTCTTCCACGTCGGCTTGATCCTGGAGGCGATTGGGTACGTTCAGCGTCAGGCTCACTGCTTGCTTGGCCAACACCTCGTCGAGGGTGTGCTTGTCGATACCGATGGGCTTGCGATCTTCCAGCTTGCGCAGGTCCGCACGTTTGGAAAAATCCCCCAGCACCAGCAGCTTCAACGGTAGCTCGACCTCTTCCTGGGCACCGCCGAGGGCGGGTTTGAAGGTAATATTGATACGTTCCTTGGGGGCTACCGAACCGTCTTTGGCCATGGTGCTTTTCCTTTTATTTAATGAGGCGCTATTGAAGTACTGCTTCCAGGTCGAAATGACACAACCGGCGATGCAGGGCATCCTTGCCGTCGCGTATGGCTTGGCTTTGAGGTAGCAGGTCGTAGCAGCGGTACAGGAGCTGAGCGACTTGCAGGGCCAACGCCGGCTCCCAACTTTCCAGGCCCGTGCGCTGTAATTGAAGATCGAGTTGCTCCAGCTGGATCCTGGCCAGCTCGTGTTTGCCGGCCGCCATGCACAGCCTGGCCAGCGCCAGGCGCCAATGAAAACGGCAGCGATCACTGACCGCGCCCTGCAAGCCTTGCTTGATCACACCCACCGCGGCTTTGAGCCCGTCCTTGCGCAGACAAGGCATTACCGCGTCCAACGCCGCGTCCCAGGGTTGGGTCGTCAGGTCGGTCACGACTTCACTGGGCGCAGGCTTGCGCACATGGCGCATCACGTGCAGCGCAATCCACTCGGCTGTCGCAGTGTCGGCAAAGGGGGTGCCGTCGTCGAAGCGGTACTCCGTCAGGTTTGGCAGGCGCTGCAGCAGCAGCGCGAAATGTATCTCCAGTTCGGCCATGGCCAGGTCCGCGTGCAAG
Organism: Pseudomonas sp. W2Aug9; assembly: GCF_023127755.1. Taxonomy (NCBI): domain Bacteria; kingdom Pseudomonadati; phylum Pseudomonadota; class Gammaproteobacteria; order Pseudomonadales; family Pseudomonadaceae; genus Pseudomonas; species Pseudomonas sp. W2Aug9. Next base: position 89,047 of record NZ_SPKL01000006.1, read on the forward strand.
CCGTCCAGACACTCCCAGGCCATGCGCAAACCATCGAACCAGAACAACGCACCGGCCAGACTGACTTCCAGTTCGAACAGCACATCGGCGTAATGGCCTTGGCTCAAGCGCTCCTGATAACGCTTGAGCTTGTCGGCGGCCAATGGGCGCAGCGCGGTTATGCGTTCACTGTTGGCGTCGGGGTAGTTGACGAGCATCAGCCATGCCAAGGTTCGGCCCAGGCGCAAAGCCCGCAGGTCGGTGGCGTTCTGACGCAACCACCAGGCGCATAAAGGCCGGGCCTGTTCCTGTAATGAGCGCAGTAATTTGTGCGCCTCTTTTTCGCTGTTGACCGATTGCTCGGGGGTGGGCAACTGGACCGCCGCTTGCCTCACGCCGGGAATAGCACCCGCGCGCCCATCAGCTTCTGGCGCCCCTTGCGCGGCATCGGCCAGGCGCTCCGCCAATTGCCGTCGAATCGGCAGCAGCACGGGAGCATCACTCCCCAGATGTTGGGCCCATAGTTGGTCCAGATGTTCGAGGTGTTCCAGCAACGCTTGAAATAAAGGCTGTTGATCATTGAGCGAGATTTTTTTTGCAAACGCTTGCTCAAGGCGCGACACCAACCAGCCAAACGCTGCAACGCGGGTACGCAGTTTGCCAGGGTAGACGTGCACCCAATGGTGCTCGCAGAGCTCACGCAGCACACCGAGGCCGGCCAGCAATCCAGCCAATGAATCACGCTGATACAAGGCCCAGGTCAACCAGCAGGCGACACGCAGATCCTTGGAGTGCTCACGCAGCAGGCATTCGCTGATTTCGCTGACCCGCTGCCAATCCGGCAGCCCATTGCCATGAACCGACTGCGCTTTGCCAAGTTCGCCTTCCAGCGCTTCGAACTCGTTGGAAAAGCGCATATCAATGCCCACGAAACTACCTGGCGAACAGGCTGCTCGTGCAAGTAGCAAATAATCGGCATACAGTTCTTTTGAATGACTCATTTTCGGCCGCACACAACCATCCAAGGCAAAATAGGCAAACTTAACGCCATTAAAGTACGTATCAGAGAGCCCTTAAGTTCCGTTCAAACATATCGAGACACAAGAACCTTAGCCATGCATAAAGCAATGAGCAAGCGACGGACCAAAACTTAAGAAACATCCTACGCGCCGCTATAATCTTGGCCTGCGCAGCTATTTGCGCACACATTCGAGTAACAACAACTCTGTTAGCTCGGCCAGCCGTATACTTCACCGTAAAAACACGTGAGCAACTAAGTGCGCATCGATGCGCAACTTTTATAACTAAAAACAGCCCATAGCCCGGAATAAAAACCCAATACGCAGCGCACCAAACAGTGCTCGCCCTTATTTCATTGAACTTCACACTTTCAGGCACGCTTCTTGTTATAGGTTATAGGCACCTACCCGTTCAGCCATTTCGCTGTTCGGCAAAACCTACTCAACCCGGCAAGGAAACCAATCATGCCAACACCCGCGTACCTCTCCATCACCGGAGTCAAACAAGGTTTGATCACGGCAGGCACATTTACTCAGGACTCGGTAGGCAACATTTATCAGGAAGGTCATGAGGATCAGATACTGGTCCAGGCGTTTGCCCATCAGGTGATCATTCCTCGCGATCCGCAATCGGGCCAGCCGACAGGTCAGCGCGTGCACAAGCCGCTGATGATCAGCAAGGTTTTCGATAAATCGTCACCGCTGCTATTCAGCGCCCTGACCAGCGGTGAAGAAGTCTCCTGCCGCCTCGAATGGCTGCGCACCTCGTCCGCCGGAACCCAGGAGCACTACTTCACCATTGAACTGGAGGGTGCGACTATCGTGGACATCCAGTCACGCATGCCCAACTGCCAGGACCCCGACAACGCCCACTTCACTCATCTGGAGGATGTGCACTTCACCTATCGCAAGATCATCTGGACTCACGAAGTGGCCGGAACTTCCGGCTCGGACGACTGGCGCAGCCCAGTGGCCGGCTAACCACGGCTAGAGCGGGAACAGCTGCCAGGGAAGGCGCCGTTCCTGCTGGCCGGTTACACCATCGCCAATGGGTGCTTACGCTTGGGCGCTGCGAACACACGATCGATAGCGTCCAGGTCATGTTCATCCAACACCAGCTTCGCAGCTGCGGCGTTGAGTCGGATGTGTTCAGGTGTGACCGCCTTGGGGATTGCGATGACACCCTCCTGGCGCAGGACCCACGCCAGCGATACCTGGGCCGGTGTGACCTCATGGCGACGTGCGATCTGCTTGAGGGTCGGGCTCGACAGCAGCTCACCACCCTGGGCGATGGGACAATAAGCCATCAGTGGCAAATGATGCTGTTGCCACCATGGCAACAGGTCGAACTCGATCCCGCGCTCTTCAATGTTGTAGAGCACTTGATTGGTCGCACATGCAGGGGATGCGAGCTCCTGCAGGTCTGCCACATCAAAGTTGGAAACACCCCAGCGGCCGATTTTGCCGGCCTCGCGCAAACGCTCGAACGCTTCGACAGTTTCTTCAAGTGGGTACTGGCCGCGCCAGTGCAACAGATACAAATCAATGTAATCGGTGCCAAAGCGCTGAAGGCTGGCTTCGCAGGCGCGAGGCACCCCCTTTTGGCTGGCGTTATGCGGATAGACCTTGCTGACCAGAAATACCTGGTCGCGCTTGCCACGAATCGCCTCTGCGACCACCTCTTCGGCACCGCCGTCGCCATACATCTCGGCGGTATCGATGAGCGTCAGGCCCTCATCGATACCCAGTTGCAGCGCAGCAACTTCGGCGCGGCGCCGGCTTGGGTCTTCGCCCATGCGCCAGGTCCCCTGGCCGATGACAGGGACGGGAACACCGGCCAGATCAATGGTACGCATGACAACCTCCTGGTGAGTGTGCTGATTAACAATGTGGCATTGAGCGGACAAAAGGGTTCAATCGCAGTATGGTTGCCCTTTCGCCAGTCGCCAGGAATCACCGGTAATGCTGTTTGTCGTCATGCTCGGGGGCAAGCATCCACGGGCAAAAATCGAAGTACACGATGTAGTGTTCGCCATGGCGGATACGTTGCAGGCCAGCTACCCGCAATTGCGCGACGCCTGGTTTGGCAGCCCCAAGGGTGTGCACATCGACTCATGGATGGCGGTCGACGGCGTCGACGGCTGGAAAGTTGAACTGAGCCATCTGGCGCCTCATGGCGACGCGCCCCGCCTGTACTTCATCAACCTCGGTGGCTATGAAGCCCATAGTTTCGGCGAGGCCCATCACTACCTGCTGGTAGTCGCTCGTAACAAACAGCAGGCCATGAGCCAGGGCAAGCAGCAGATGCTGCGCCACTGGTCCCAGGCCCACACCGACGGCGTGCTGGATATTGACGACTGCCTGCCGATCGACTTGGTGGACGGCCGTTACATCCACCTGGTGCAGGGGCCGCACCAACCGATCGTGCAGCGCAACGACTACATCGTGTTGCCTTGAACCGCCACGCTGAAAAAGGCAGGACTGAACAACAGCGGAACTTTGCCAGGAAATAACCGCCTGAATCCGGTACGCTCACCGTTTTTTTACTCTAGGAGTTATTCCCCATGGCCAAAGCCACCGCCCGTCACATCCTCGTTTCCACTGAAGACAAGTGCAACGAACTCAAGGCCCAAATCGAAGGCGGCGCTGATTTCGCAGAAATCGCCAAAGCCAATTCGTCCTGCCCATCCAGCCGCCAGGGCGGTGATCTGGGTTCGTTCGGCCCAGGCCAAATGGTCAAGGAATTCGACACTGTCGTATTCAGCGCCCCGGTCAATACCGTGCAGGGCCCGGTGAAAACCCAGTTCGGTTATCACCTGCTGGAAGTCACCAGCCGCCAGGATTGATTCAATCGGCGCAGATGCGATAAACAACGGCCCGCCCTTTGGCGGGCCGTTGTGCATGTGATGACTGGCGATGCCCAGGCCGTTAGCGTACAAATCCCTATTCTTCTTAACCCGGCGTTCAAGGCTGATAATGCGATTGGCTTTTTCATCTCTGCTCTGCTCCACCCTGGCCCTGCTGATGGCCAGCACTGCGGCGATCGCGGCCCCGCAAACCTACCTGACGGTTTACGGCGAGCCCGCCAAGTACCCCGCCGGTTTCAGCCACTTCGACTATGCCAACCCCAACGCGCCCAAGGGCGGCAGCCTGCGGCGCTCGGCGCTGGAGGTCGGGCGGTTTGATCATGTGCTGCCGTATATCGACAAAGGTATTGGCGTGTCTCAGGTCGACGGCTGGGTGTATGCGCCCCTGGCGCTGCGCTCGCTGGATGAGCCCTACACCGTTTATGGCCTGGTGGCAGAAAAAATGGAGCGCGCCGACGACGGCCTGTCGCTACGTTTCTACCTCAATCCCAAGGCGCGTTTCGCCGACGGTACCCCGATTACAGCCGAAGACGTGCGCTACAGCTTCGATCTGCTGATGACCCAAGGCAGCCTGCGCTTTCGCACGTTGTTTGCCGACGTCAAGCACGTCGAAGTCGAAGGCGAGCGTCAGGTACGCTTCGACTTCTCCAGCAACGACAACCGCACCCTGCCCCTGGATATCGCCACCTTGCCGGTGTTCCCGGAGCATTGGTGGAAGACCCGCGACTTTGCCAATGGCGGCGGCTACGAAGCCCCGCTGGGCAGCGGCCCGTACAAGGTCAGCAAGATCGACGCCGGCAGCACCATCACCTTTACCCGCGATCCGGATTGGTGGGGCAAGGATTTGCCGGTCAGCCGTGGCCTGTACAACTTCGATCACCTGAGCCTGGAATACTTCGGCGACACCGAAGTGGCGCGCCAGGTGCTGCGCGGCGGCGCCTACGACTTCAACCGTGAATTCTCCGCCACCGGCTATTCCATCGGCTACAACGGCCCGGCGCTGGACGATGGTCGCCTGCAGCGCGCACACCTGGCCAAAGAGATGCCGCAACCGGCCCAAGGCTATGTGTTCAACGTGCAGAAGCCGATTTTCAAAGATCGCCGCGTGCGCCAGGCCTTGGCGATGCTGTGGGATTTCGAATGGGCCAACCGGCAAATGATGCGCAACCTGTACATCCGCCAGCAAAGCTACTTTTCCAACAGCCCGCTGGCGGCCAGCCAATTGCCGACCCAGGAAGAACTGGCGATCCTGGAACCGTTGCGCGGGCAAATCCCGGATGAAGTGTTTACCCAGGTATTCAAGGCCCCGGTCACCGACGGCAGCGGCATGATCCGCGATAAACAACTGCAAGCCCTGGCACTGCTTGAGGACGCTGGCTGGAAACCGGTGGGTGACAAACTCGTCAACGCCCAGGGCGAGCCGCTGGAGTTCACCTTCCTCAACGTCCAGAACGGGCTTGAGCGCCTGTTGCTGCCCTACAAGCGCAACCTGGCGCAGATCGGCATCACCCTCAATATCCGCCGCATCGACTCGTCGCAGTACGTGAACCGCCTGATGGCCCGTGACTACGACATGATCGTCACCGGTTTTCCGGTCACCACCTCGCCCGGCATGGAGCTTTACAACTACTTCGGCTCCGCCGCTGCGTTCGATCCGGGCGCCAACAACTACATCGCACTCAAGGATCCGGCCGTCGATACGCTGATCAACGGTTTGGTGAAGGCCGACACCCAGGCGCAGATGCTCACCTACGCCCACGCCCTGGACCGTGTGCTGCAATGGAATTACCTGTGGATCCCCAACTATTACCCCCCGGGCACCTCCGCCGCGTGGTGGAACCGTTTCGGCCGCCCGGCGATCGAGGCGAAGAATGACGAAGCCCTGGAAACCTGGTGGGAAGTCAGCCCCACGCCACTGACTAACGAGCAAATGCAGGCCGAGCTGAAAAAACGCGGAGGAGCCCGTTGATGTTTGCCTATATCGTACGGCGCCTGCTGCTGATCATCCCGACGCTGGTGATCATCCTGCTGGTGAACTTCGTGATCGTGCAGGCCGCGCCCGGCGGGCCGGTGGAACAGGCCATTGCCCATCTGCAAGGCATTGGCGGCGGCGGTGTAGCGGGCGCATCCGGCGAAGGTATCAGCGGCTCCCGGGCCAGTCGTGGCCTGGACCCGAAGCTGATCAAGGACATCGAAAAACAATACGGCTTCGATAAGTCCGCACCGGAACGCCTGTGGCTGATGCTCAAGAACTACGCCCAGCTGGACTTCGGCAACAGTTTCTTTCGCGGCGCGACGGTAACCGACCTGATCCTGGAAAAGATGCCAGTTACCATTTCCCTTGGCCTGTGGGCGACGCTGATCACCTACCTGGTGTCGATACCCTTGGGGATACGCAAGGCCGTGCGCCATGGCAGCAGCTTTGACATGTGGAGCAGCACGGCCATCGTGATCGGTTACGCGATGCCGGCGTTCCTGTTTGCGATGTTTCTGATTGTGGTATTCGCCGGCGGTACGTCGCTGAACTGGTTCCCGGTGCGCGGGCTGGTGTCGGAAAACTTTGCCGAACTGAGCACCGTGGGCAAGGTTGCCGACTATTTCTGGCACCTGGTTTTGCCGGTGACGGCGCTGGTGATCGGCGGGTTTGCCACCTTGACCATCCTCACCAAGAACTCGTTCCTCAATGAGATTACCCGCCAGTACGTGGTGACCGCCCGTGCCAAGGGCCTGAGCGAACGCCGGGTGCTGTATGGCCATGTGTTTCGCAATGCCATGCTGCTGGTGATCTCGGGGATTCCCCAAGCGTTTATCAGCGTATTTTTTGCCGGCTCACTGCTGATCGAAGTGATCTTCTCCCTCGACGGCCTGGGCCGCATGAGCTACGAGGCGGCAGTGTCCCGTGACTACCCGGTGGTATTCGGCTCGCTGTTTATCTTCACCCTGTTCGGCCTTTTGATAAAACTCATCGGTGACCTCTGCTACACCCTGGTGGACCCGCGTATCGACTTTGCTGCGAGGAACGCCTGATGCTTGACCTGTCTCCCGTTGCGCGTCGGCGTTTCGAACGCTTCAAGAAAAACCGGCGTGGCTGGTGGTCGCTGTGGTTGTTTATCGGCCTGTTTATCCTGACGCTGGGCGGCGAGTTGATCGCCAATGACAAACCCTTGGTGCTCAGTTTCAAGAACGAACTGTATTTCCCGGTGTTCAAGCGCTACACCGAACAGCAGTTCGGCGGGCAGCTGCCGTTCCAGGCCGATTACCGCAGTGACTATGTGCAAAAGCTGATCAAGCAGGACGGCGGCTGGATGCTGTTCCCGCCGATTCCCTTCAGCGACGACACCCCCAATTATGAGCTGACCCGCCCTGCCCCGAGCCCACCGTCGGCGGTGAACTGGCTGGGCACCGATGACCAGTCCCGCGATGTACTGGCGCGGGTGATCTTCGGCGCAAGGGTGTCGATCCTGTTTGCCCTGGCCTTGACCGCCATCAGCGCCGCCATCGGCATTGCCGCCGGGGCGTTGCAGGGCTACTACGGCGGCTGGGTGGATTTGCTCGGGCAGCGCATTCTGGAGGTGTGGTCCGGCCTGCCGGTGCTGTACTTGCTGATTATCCTGTCGGGGTTCGTCGAGCCGAATTTCTGGTGGTTGCTGGGGATCATGGCGCTGTTTTCCTGGCTGGCGCTGGTGGATGTGGTGCGCGCCGAGTTCCTGCGCGGGCGCAACCTGGAGTACGTCAAGGCCGCGCGCGCCCTGGGCCTGGGCGACGCCAAGATCATTCGCCGGCATATCCTGCCCAATGCCATGACCGCGACGCTGAGCTATCTGCCGTTTATCTTGACCGGGGCGATATCCACCTTGAGCGCCCTGGATTTCCTCGGCTTCGGTATGCCGGCTGGCAGCGCGTCCCTGGGTGAGCTGATCGCCCAGGGCAAGCAGAACCTGCAAGCCCCCTGGCTGGGCCTGACCGCGTTTTTCACCTTGGCGCTGATCCTGTCGTTGCTGGTGTTTATCGGCGAGGCGTTGCGTGACGCCTTCGACCCTCGCTCATGAGTAATTGCCTATGAACCTGATCGAAATCCGCGACCTGTGCGTCGCGTTCAGCGGCCAGACCGTGGTACGCAATCTGAGCCTGGATGTGCGCCCCGGCGAGTGCCTGGCGCTGGTGGGTGAGTCGGGCTCGGGCAAGTCAGTGACCGCCCATTCAATCCTGCAACTGCTGCCGCAAGCCGGTACCGAAACCACGGGCTCGATCAAGTATCGTGGCCAGGAGTTGATCGGTGCAGCGCCGTCTACCCTGCAAAAACTGCGCGGTAACCGAATTGCGATGATCTTCCAGGAGCCGATGACGTCCCTGAACCCGTTGCACAGCATCGAAAAGCAAATCGGCGAAACCTTGCTGCTGCACAAGGGCCTGGGCGGCAAGCAGGCGCGGGCGCGGATTCTCGAACTGCTGGAGCTGGTGGGTATCCAGAAACCCCAGGAACGGCTCAAGGCCTACCCGCATCAGTTGTCCGGCGGCCAGCGCCAGCGGGTGATGATCGCCATGGCCCTGGCCTGCGAGCCGGAGTTGCTGATTGCCGACGAGCCCACCACCGCGCTGGACGTGACCGTGCAGCGCAAGATCCTGCTGCTGCTCAAGTCTTTGCAGCAACGCCTGGGCATGTCGCTGCTGCTGATCAGCCATGACCTTAACCTGGTGCGCAGTATCGCCCAGCGGGTCTGCGTGATGCGCGCCGGGGAAATTGTCGAGCAGGCTGACTGCCAGACCTTGTTCACGGCCCCACAGCACCCTTACAGCCGCCTGCTGCTGGACGCCGAGCCCACGGGCGATGCGCTGTGCAGCGATGCGCGCGAGACGGTGTTGCAAGTAGACAACCTCAACGTCGATTTCCCCTTGGGCGGCGGGTTGTTTCGGCGCAAGACCTGGCTGCGTGCGGTCGACGGCATCAGCCTCAGCGTGCAGCGCGGCAAGACCCTGGGGATTGTCGGTGAGTCCGGCTCAGGCAAATCGACGTTGGGCCAGGCGATCCTGCGTTTGCTTGACTCCACCGGCAGCATCCGCTTCCAGGGTGAGGCCCTCGACCCGCTCAACCATCAGCAGATGCGCCCGTGGCGCAAGCAGATGCAGGTGGTGTTCCAGGACCCCTATGGCAGCCTCAGCCCGCGCATGTCGGTCGAGCAGATCATCAGCGAAGGCCTGGAAGTGCATGCGCCATGCAGCCTGGCCGAGCGCGATGCCCAGGTGATCCAGGTGCTCAAGGACGTGGGCCTCGACCCCGCCAGCCGGCATCGCTACCCCCATGAGTTTTCCGGTGGCCAGCGCCAACGCATCGCCATCGCCCGCGCCCTGGTGCTCAAACCGGCGCTGATGCTGCTCGACGAACCCACCTCGGCCCTGGACCGTACGGTGCAGAAACAAGTGGTGGCGTTGCTGCGTGAACTGCAGGACAAATATGGCCTGACTTACCTGTTTATCAGCCATGACCTGGCCGTGGTGCGCGCCATGGCCCATGACATGATCGTGGTCAAGGATGGCAAGGTAGTGGAGCGCGGTGCCAGTCATGATGTGTTTGATTCGCCCCAGCACCCCTATACCAAAGAACTGCTGGCTGCAGCGCACATCCCTTTGTGATGATCAACAGGATTCTGCCTCCATGAGTACCAGCCTCAAGGATTATCAACACGTTCGCGGCCTGGCCATTCAGTCGTTGTTCGAGATCATCGAGCAGTCCAGCGAAGGCACGGTCATCGTCGACCGCGACGCGAACATCGTGTGGATGAACGAGCGCTACGCCAGGCGTTTCGGCCTGCACAGCGCCGATGAGGCCATCGGCCAGCCCTGCGAGCAGGTGATTTCCAATAGCCTGTTGCGCCAGGTGGTGCACAACGACCGGCCGATACTGCTGGATATCCAGGACACCCCCAAGGGCCCGCTGGTGGTGATGCGCCTGCCAATCCACGATGATGCCGGAGCGGTGATCGGCGCGATTGGCTTTGCGCTGTTCGATGAGTTGCGCAACCTGTCACCGCTGATCGAGCGCTACCTGAGCATGCAGCAAGAGCTGGCCTCGACGCGCTCGCTGCTGCGCTCGCGGCAAAGCAAATACAACTTCGCGCATTTTATCGGCACCAGCGCTGCCAGCCTGGAGGTCAAGCGCCGGGCGCGGCGCAGTGCGAGTGCCGAGTCGCCAGTGTTGCTGCTGGGGGAAACCGGCACCGGCAAGGAACTGCTCGCCCAGGCTATCCACGGTGCGTCACCGCGGGCGCACAAAGCCTTCGTGAGCATCAACAGCGCCGCGATTCCCCACGATCTGCTCGAAGCAGAGTTCTTCGGCACCGCACCCGGTGCATTTACCGGCGCCGACCGCAAGGGTCGCCCCGGCAAGTTCCAGATCGCCCAGGGCGGCACGCTGTTTCTCGACGAAATTGGCGACATGCCGCTGCCGCTGCAAAGCAAATTGCTGCGGGTGTTGCAGGAAAAAGAATTCGAACCGGTGGGCTCCAACGAGATGCTGCACAGCGATGTGCGGGTGATTGCCGCGACATCCATGGACCTGGAGGCAGCGATCAAACGTGGCGAGTTTCGTGCGGATTTGTATTACCGCCTCAACGTACTGCCGATCCAGGTACCGCCGTTGCGTGAACGGCTGGAGGATATTCCAGCGCTGAGCGAGGCGATCCTCGAAGAGTTGCGCAGCCAGCACGAACTGGACCCTGAGGCGCTGGTGTTGCTCGCACAACATGCATGGCCGGGCAATATCCGTGAACTGCGCAATGTGCTGGAGCGGGCGGCGTTGCTCAGTGATGACCTGATGTTGAATGCCGCGCAGGTTCGTGCAGCGATTGGTACGTTCAGCCCAGTAGTCCGTGGCCCGGTGGACGCGATCGAGGGTGAAACCTTTGCGGCGGCGCGGGAGCGGTTTGATCGGCAGGTGATTGGGGCGGCGTTGCAGGCGTGTACCGGGAATGTGGTAGAGGCCGCCAGGCAGTTGGGGCTTGGACGGTCGACGCTGTACAAGAAAATGGTGGCGCTGGGGCTAACTCAGTCTCCATATTGAGACCCAATTCTCAATACAAAGACAATCCATTGTGAGAGGGGCTTGCTCCCGATGGCAGCCTGTCAGGCTGAGCATCTGTACCTGACCCACTGCTCTCGGAAGCAAGCCCCCTCCCACATTAGGTATTTGCTTGTCTCAAAATAGAGATAAAATTTCAAAGCGCTGTTGAAAATTCTGAAAATATTGTTGTTTTTCAAATAGTTAATAACATGGCACACATCTAGCTATAGCCCTCCCACCGCTTCACCCCACAACAATAACAATCCGATGGAGACACACCATGAGTGTGATCATTGCCCTGGCCGCGCTCGCGCTGCTGATGCTGGCTGCGTACCGTGGCTACAGCGTTATCCTGTTCGCCCCCATCGCCGCCCTCGGCGCGGTGCTGCTCACCGACCCATCAGCCGTCGCCCCCGCCTTTACCGGGGTGTTCATGGAAAAGATGGTCGGTTTTATCAAACTGTACTTCCCGGTGTTCCTGCTCGGCGCAGTGTTCGGCAAGCTGATCGAGTTGTCGGGTTTCTCGCGCTCGATCGTGGCGGCTGCGATCCGCTTGCTGGGCACGCGCCAGGCAATGCTGGTGATCGTGCTGGTCTGCGCCCTGCTCACCTACGGCGGCGTGTCGCTGTTCGTGGTGGTGTTTGCGGTTTACCCGTTCGCGGCGGAGATGTTTCGCCAGAGCAATATCCCCAAGCGCCTGATCCCGGCAACCATCGCCCTCGGCGCGTTCTCGTTCACCATGGACGCCCTGCCCGGCACGCCGCAGATCCAGAACATCATCCCCAGTACCTTCTTCAACACCACTGCCTGGGCGGCGCCGTGGCTGGGGCTGATCGGCACGATCTTCGTGTTTTGCACCGGTATGCTCTACCTGGCCCGCCAGCGCAACAAGGCCCAGCGGGCCGGGGAAGGTTATGGCACCGAGTTGCGTAACGAGCCGGAAACCGCCGAGAACCTCAGCCTGCCCAATCCCTGGATCGCGCTGTCGCCGTTGATTCTGGTCGGGGTAATGAACCTGCTGTTTACCCACTGGATCCCGCAGTGGTACGGCAAGACCCACAGCCTCAGCCTGCCAGGCATGAGCGCGCCGGTGACCACCGAAATCGCAAAGCTCACCGCGATCTGGGCGGTGCAGGCGGCGTTGCTGGTGGGGATTATCGTGGTACTGGTGTTCGGCTTCTCCGCGATCAAAAGCAAGCTGGCCGAAGGCAGTAAAAGTGCGGTCAGCGGCGCGCTGCTGGCGGCAATGAACACCGCCTCGGAATACGGCTTTGGCGCAGTAATCGCCTCGCTGCCAGGCTTTCTGGTACTGGCGGACTGGCTCAAGGGCATCCCCAACCCGCTGGTCAACGAAGCAATTACCGTGACCCTGCTGGCGGGCATCACCGGCTCGGCTTCCGGCGGCATGAGCATTGCCCTGGCGGCGATGTCCGAGAGCTTTATTTCAGCGGCCCATGCGGCCAATATCCCTCTTGAAGTGCTGCACCGGGTCGCGGCCATGGCCAGCGGCGGCATGGACACCCTGCCCCACAACGGCGCGGTGATCACGCTGCTGGCGGTCACCGGCTTGACCCACCGCGAAGCCTACAAGGACATTTTCGGCATCACGATTATCAAGACCCTCGCGGTGTTCGTGGTGATCGGTACTTTCTATGCCACCGGTATTGTGTGAGGTTTTCATGACGACTTTGAATGGCAAGACCGCCCTGGTCACCGGCTCCACCAGCGGCATCGGCTTAGGGATAGCATTGAGCCTGGCCAAGGCCGGCGCCAACCTGATTCTCAACGGCTTTGGCGACGCCAGCACGGTGATCGCCCAGGTGCAGGCGTTTGGTGGCAAGGTCGGGCATCACCCGGCGGATGTCAGCGACCCGGCGCAGATCGCCGACATGCTCGCCTACGCCGAGCGCGAGTTCGGTGGCGTGGATATTCTGGTCAACAATGCCGGCATCCAGCATGTGGCGGCGGTGGAAGACTTCCCGGTGGAGCGCTGGGACTCGATTATCGCGATCAACCTGTCCTCGGTGTTCCACAGCACACGTTTGAGCTTGCCGGGCATGAAGGCCAAGGGCTGGGGGCGTATCGTCAATATCGCCTCGGTGCACGGCCAGGTCGGCTCAGTGGGCAAGGCTGCGTATGTGGCGGCCAAACATGGCGTGATCGGCCTGACCAAGGTGGTGGGCCTGGAAACCGCCACCAACAATGTGACCTGCAATGCGATCTGCCCGGGCTGGGTGCTGACGCCGCTGGTGCAGAAGCAGATTGATGATCGCGTGGCCAGTGGAGTCGACCCGCAACAGGCGCAGCAGGATTTGCTGGCTGAAAAACAGCCGTCCCTGGAGTTTGTGACGCCGTCGCAGCTGGGTGAGCTGGTGTTGTTTTTGTGCAGCGAGGCTGGCGCCCAGGTGCGCGGTGCGGCGTGGAATATCGACGGTGGCTGGCTGGCCCAATAACCCCCCCAGACACCGGAGATCAAAATGTGGGAGGGGGCTTGCTCCCGATAGCAGTGTGTCAGGGTAAACATCTGTAACTGAACCACCGCTATCGGGAGCAAGTCCCCTCCCACATTGGAACGCTATTGTTTGGAAGACCGATACTAGAACAAGAGATTTCGCTATGTCCGACATCCTCTGGCAACCCTCGCCCGAACGCATCGCCAACACACGGATGGACCAGTTCCGCCGCTTCATCAACCAACGCCACGGCCTGCACCTCCACGACTACCCTGCCCTGCACCAATGGAGCATCGACCAGCGCCCGGACTTCTGGCAGGCGATTGTGGCGTTCTTCGACGTGCAGTTTCGCAGCCCGCCCAGCGTCACACTGATCGAAGACATCGAGATGCCCAGCGCCCAATGGTTTCCCGGCGCCACCCTGAACTTTGCCGAACACCTGTTGCGCCGCCGCGACAATCATCCTGCGGTGGTGGCTGTCAGCGAAGACGGCCAACGTGAACAACTGAGCTATGCGCAACTGGCGGAACACGTTGCCGGCCTGCAAAAAAGCTTGCGGGCGGCCGGGGTTGGCATGGGTGACCGGGTGGCCGCGTGCATGCCCAACACCTGGCAAACCCTGGTGGGTATGCTTGCCACCACCAGCCTCGGCGCGATCTGGTCATGCTCTTCGCCGGATTTCGGCACCCAGGGCGTCATCGATCGATTCGGCCAGATCGAACCCAAAGTGCTAATTACCTGCGCCGGCTACCGCTATGCAGGCAAAAACATCGACCAGAGCGCCAAGCTCAATGAAATCCTCGCGCGCCTGCCCTCCCTGCAACAGCTGATCATCGTGCCGTACGCCCGGCCTCAGGCACAGGTCGACGATTACCTGAGCCAAGCCCGGGTCACGCTGTGGGACGACTTCTATCAGGCCGGCGGCGTGCCTGAATTTGTCGCAGTGCCGTTCGATCATCCGCTGTATATCCTCTATTCCAGCGGCACCACCGGCATCCCCAAATGCATCATCCATGGCACCGGCGGCGTGCTGCTCACCCACCTCAAGGAACACGGCCTGCACGCCGACCTGAGCCGCGAGGACTGCCTGTTCTACTACACCACCTGCGGCTGGATGATGTGGAACTGGCTGGTGTCGGTGCTGGCGATGGGCGCCACGGCGGTGCTGTATGACGGCTCACCGTTCCACCCCGGCCCCGAGCGTTTGATCGACTTGATCGATGCGGAAAAAATCAGTGTATTCGGCACCAGCCCGAAATTCCTCGCTACCCTGGAGAAAGCCGGGTTGCGGCCACGCCTGAGCCACGACCTGAGCAGCCTCAAAGGCCTGATTTCCACCGGCTCGCCGCTGTCACCCCAGAGCTACGACTATGTGTACCGCGAGATCAAGAACGAGCTGTGCCTGTCGTCGATGTCCGGTGGCACCGATATCGTCTCCTGCTTCGTGATCGGCAACCCGGTGCTGCCGGTGCGACGCGGTGAAATGCAGTGCAAGAGCCTGGCCATGGCCATCGAGGTGTGGGACGACCAGGGCCGGCCGCTGATCGGGGAAAAAGGCGAACTGGTTTGCACCCGGCACTTTCCGGCCATGCCCATTGGGCTGTGGAACGACCCGAACCAGCACAAGCTGCGCGCCTCCTATTTCAGCCAGTTCCCCGGCGTATGGGCCCAGGGTGACTATGCCGAGCAGCGGGCCAATGGCAGCCTGCTGATTCATGGGCGCTCAGACGCGGTGCTCAACCCTGGCGGCGTACGCATCGGCACCGCCGAGATATACCGCCAAGTGGAAAAAGTCCCACAGGTGCTGGAAAGCCTCGCCATCGGCCAACGCTGGCAGGACGATGTGCGTGTGGTGCTGTTTGTGCGCCTCAATGACGGCGTCGAGCTGGATGAGGCGCTGCAACAGCAGATCCGCCAGGTAATCCGTGCCAACACTACGCCGCGCCACGTACCGGCCAAGATCCTCGCTGTCACGGATATCCCTCGCACCATCAGCGGCAAGATCGTGGAGTTGGCGGTGCGCAACGTGGTACATGGGGAGCCGGTAAAGAACACCGATGCCCTCGCCAATCCCGAAGCACTGGAGCAGTTTCGCCGACGCCCTGAACTGGATTTTTAGATGAAAGGTTTCAGCGCTGAACCGCTGTTTTGAAGAAAAGCCGTCAATGCGTGCTATTTTTCCGGGGTAGTCATCCATTGATGATCCTTGGGACAATGGATGTGGTCATTTTTCAAAGCGTCGTGTTCAGGGCTTTTTTTCATGAATGGAACATCCACCGGTAGCGAAGCCGCTGCATTGATCAAGCGGCTGGACTGGGCGCAAAGCCCCCTCGGTGAGGCCACTGATTGGCCGCAGAGCCTGCGCACCGCCGTCGATATTGTCGTGCATTCGCCGATGCCGATGGTGCTGTTGTGGGGCCCGCAACTCATACAACTTTATAACGATGGCTTCGCCCAACTGGTGGGCAACAAGCACCCCGGCGCCCTGGGCCAACCTGCGCACCAGACCTGGCCGGAGCTGCAAAGCTTCGCCGCGCCGGTGTACGACGCGGTGCTCGGCGGCCAGGTGCGCACCTTCAGCGAGCAGCGTTTTGTCTTGCAACGCGAATGTCGCGACACCGAAATCTGGCTCGACCTGACCTACAGCCCGGTGCGCGACGAAAGTGGCCAGGTGGCAGGCATCCTGGTCACCGCCATCGAAACCAATGAACGGCGCAGCAAAACCATGGAACTGCAGCAGCGTTCCGAAGCGAGCCTCAAGGCCCAGCACAACACCGAGCAGCGCCTGCAACTGGCACTGGCGGCGACCGATGCCGTGGGCACCTGGGACTGGGACATCGGTGAAGACCACTTTATCGCCGATGCACATTTCGCCTACCTGCACGGTGTCGACCCGAGTGACGCCGGCCTGCTGCCCATCAGCGCCTATCTGCTCGGCGTACATCCCGAAGACCGTGGCATGGTCACGCGCAGCATCAAGCATTGCATCACCTTCGGCACTGAATACGCCGAGGAGTACCGCCTGCTGCAAGCCGACGGCCAAGTGCGCTGGGTGTTTGCCCGTGGCCGCTGCTACAAGGACCAACAAGGCCGACCCGCACGCTTCCTCGGTGCCGCGCTGGACCTCACCGAGCGCAAGCACACCGAACAGGCGCTGCGCCAGAGCCAGACCGAGCTGCAACTGATCATCAACGCCATGCCGGTGCTGATCGGCTACGTGGACCATGAACAGCGCTTTCGCCTGAACAACAGCGCCTACCTCGACTGGTACGGCAAGACGCCCCAGGAGCTGTACGGCAAGACCATCCGCGAAGTGCTCGGTGATGAGGTGTATGCCGGACGAATAGACAAGATCGAAGCGGCCCTGAACGGCAAGGCGTGCAGCTTCATGACCCTCACGCCCCATCGCGACGGCCGCCCGCGCCACGCGTTGATGAAGTACCTGCCGCGCTTCAGCAATGATGGTTCGGTGAATGGCTTCTACATTTTTGTCATCGACGAGACCGAACGCAAACTCACCGAGGAAGCCCTGCGTCATCTCAACGAGAACCTCGAAGAGCGTGTGGCCCAGCGTACCCAGGCGCTGGCCGAGGCCAACCAGCGCCTGCAGAACGAGATGTTCGAGCGTGAACGCGCCGAAGACGCCCTGCGCCATGCGCAGAAGATGGAAGCGGTGGGCCAGCTCACCGGCGGTATCGCCCATGACTTCAACAATATGCTCACCGGCATCATCGGCAGCCTGGACCTGATGCAGCGCTATATTGCCGCCGGGCGCAGCGATGAGATTGGCCGCTTTGCCGATGCCGCCGTATCCTCGGCCCATCGCGCCGCCGCCCTCACCCACCGCCTGCTGGCGTTTTCGCGGCGCCAGTCGCTGGACCGCCGCCCCACCGATCCCAACCAGCTGGTGGCATCCCTGGAAGATCTGTTCCAGCGCACCAAGGGCGCGCATATCGCGCTCAAGGTGCAACTGGGCAAGGACATCTGGCCGGTGAACACCGACGCCAGCCAATTGGAAAACGCCCTGCTCAACCTGGTGATCAACGCCCGCGACGCCATGCCCGACGGCGGCGAGTTGCTGATCGAAACCGCCAACAGCTACCTGGACGGCACCGACATCACCACCCTGGAGCCGGTCAAGGCCGGCGACTACGTGATGCTCGGCGTGAGCGACAACGGCAGCGGCATGGCGCCGAAAATCCTCGCCAAGGCATTCGACCCGTTCTTCACCACCAAGCCTATCGGCCAAGGCACCGGCCTTGGGCTGTCGATGATTTACGGCTTTGCCCAGCAGTCCGGCGGCCATGTAACGATCCAGAGCGAACCGGGCCAGGGCACCTGCGTGCGCCTGTACCTGCCGCGCCTGCACGGCACCGCACTGGAAAGCGACCTGCCCGTCAGCCTCACCGAAGCCCCGGTGGCCCTGGCCGGTGAAGCCGTGGTGGTGGTCGAGGACGACCCCGCAGTGCGCATGTTGGTGGTCAACGTCCTCGATGAACTGGGCTATACCGCGCACCAGGCGGCCGACGCCCGTGCCGCGCTACCGCTGCTGGAGTCGGATTTGCGCGTGGATTTGCTGGTGACCGACGTCGGCCTGCCGGGCATGAACGGCCGGCAACTGGCGGAAATCGCGCGCCAGCATCGCCCCTGCCTGCGGGTGTTGTTCATGACCGGTTATGCCGAGAAAGCCGCTGAGCGCCAGGGCTTTTTGGAAGACGGCATGGACATGGTCGCCAAGCCCTTTTCGATCGACCTGCTGGCCACCAAAATCCGCAGCATGATCGGCGGCGAGGCCTGAGTTCAGGCATAATCGCGCGCCGTCGCACACCTGGTAGAGATCAATGAAAGCCCAAGCCCGTCATATCCTGGTGAAAACCAGCGAAGAAGCCGAACAACTCAAGCAGCGCATTGCCAAGGGCGAAGCCTTTGACGTACTGGCCAAGAAGTACTCCACCTGCCCGTCGGGCAAGCGTGGCGGCGATCTGGGCGAAGTGCGGCCCGGGCAGATGGTGGGCGCGATTGATGCGGTGATCTTCAAGAAGCCGGTGAAGGTGGTGCACGGGCCGATCAAGAGCAAGTTTGGCTATCACCTGGTGCAGGTGTTTTACCGGGATTGAGCACTTGGCTCCAGACGCTATCGCGGGCAAGCCAGCTCCCACATTTAACGGTGTACACCCGGCAAAATGTGGGAGCCGGGCTTGCCCGCGATCCGCCGCAGGCGGCCATTCACCTCGGTATCAGCGCCCCCGGCAGCTGAATCACCCGACTCGCCAGCCGATGCCCCGCCAATGCAGCCTCTTGCGGCGAGCCACCTTTGAGCCGCCCGGCCAGATACGCCGCACTGAACGAATCTCCCGCCGCCGTAGTGTCCACCACCTTTTCCACCTTCAACGCCGGCACCGCAAAACGCTCTCCCGCACAGCGAATCAAACACGCATCCGCGCCACGCTTGAGCACCACTTCTGCAATCGATGGATAGGCCGCAAACACCTGCTCGCTGTCCTCATAGCCAAACAACGCGTGCTCGTCATCCTCGGTCAACAAGGCTATATCCACTTCGGCCAACACCTTGCGATAAGCCGCACGGGCCGCTTGCACATCGGCCCATAGCCGTGGCCGGTAATTGTTATCGAACACCACCTTGCCACCTCGGCGGCGGGTTTCGACCAGGGTGTCCAGCAAGCGCTCGCGCCCAACCTCGCCCAACACCGCCAGGGTAATGCCGCTGAAATACACCACGTCATAGTCCGGCAACGCTGCCAGGATCGGCTCGGCCGCAGGCGTGGTAAAGCAGTCACGCACAGCCGCTTCGTTGCGCCAGTAAAGAAACTTGCGCTCGCCACTGGCGTCGGTCTGGATGCAGTACAAACCCGGCAGACGCCCGGGCAGGCGCTGGACCATGCCCAGGCCAAGGCCCTCGGTTTGCCACTGCTGGCACATGGCGTCGCTGAAACTGTCATCGCCCAAGGCGGTGACGTAGTCGACGCTGGCGCACTCGCCCAGCTCACGGCGCAGGTACACCGCCGTGTTCAGGGTGTCGCCGCCGAAGCTCTGGTGCAGGCTGCCGTCGGCGCGGTGTTGCAGTTCGATCATGCATTCGCCGATAAGGGCGATGCGGGGTTGGGTGGTCATGGCTGCTGTCTCGGTGGGGCTGATGGCCTCATCGGGGGCAAGCCCCCTCCCACAGGGGAATGCATTCCAAATGTGGGAGGGGGCTTGCCCCCCGATAGGTGCGACGCGGTCTAGAAACAGGTACGCAGCGACTCGACCACCTGCAACTGCTCATCCACCAGGCAACCCACCTGCCATTTGTCGAAGGTCAGGCAGGGGTGGGACGTGCCAAACGAAATGATGTCGCCAATGCGCAACTCAACACCCGGCGCTACGGTCATGAACGCATGTTGGTCCATCACCGCGGTGACCTTGCACGCGCTCACATCATCACCGTGCGCCGGGACGATCCCGGCCTTGTAGCGCTTGAGCGGCACCGGCAAGCCGGCGTCATAGGCCACGTCACGCTTACCCAGGGCAACCACCGCAAACCCCGGCTCCGGCAGCGACTGCACGTGCGCCCAGACTTCCATCGCCGGGCGCAGGCCCTCGTTGAGGTCGCTGCGTCGGTCGAGCACGCAGCATTGCGCGTCTTTGTAGATGCCATGGTCGTGGGCCACGTAGCTGCCTGGGCGCAACACACTGAGGAAACGACCGGCAGCGTTCTGCGCCTCGAACGACTCGGCGATCAGGTCGTACCAGGCCGAGCCCGACGCCGTGATGATCGGTTTGGGCAGGTCGAACAGGCCGCTGTCTTGCAGGTCCACCGCCAGGCGCACCAGGCTGGCAGCGAAGTCACGGATGCCGCTGATGGCGTGCTCGCCGTGGATCACCCCTTCGTAGCCTTCGATGCCGGTCAACGCCAATGCCGGTTGGGCCTTGATTGCCCGGGCCAGTTCACGCACTTCTTGTTCGCTGCGACAGCCACACCGGCCGCCGACCACGCCGTATTCGATCATCACGTTCAGACGCAGGCCGCGCGCGGCGAAGAACAGGCCCAGATCCGCGACGTTGTCCGGGTGATCAACCATGCAATGGAAGTCGAAATCCTGATCGGCCAGCAGGTCGGCGATCAGCGCCATGTTCGGCGCACCCACCAATTGGTTGGCCATCAGCACACGACGCACGCCACCGGCATAGGCGGCGCGGGTTTGTACGGCGTTGGCCAGGGTGATCCCCCAGGCACCGGCGGTGATCTGGCGCTCGAACAGCGCAGGCATCATGCTGGTCTTGCCGTGGGGCGCCAGCTCGGCGCCGCTGTGGCTGACAAAGTCCTGCATCCAGCGAATATTGTGCTCCAGGGCGTCACGGTGCAGCACCAGCGCCGGCAGGCTGACATCGCGGACCAAATGGGCACCGACGGCGGCGGCACCTTTTTCAACGGCATTGAGGGCAGACATGGAAAACTCCTATTCGTTGATGCGCCGGGCCAGGCTGTTGGCGCTGTCGATCAGCACCCGGCGATAGTCGTGGTAGTGCTTGCTGGCATCGGCTCGCGGGGCAACGATGCACAGGGTCGCAATGCTGATGCCCTGGGCGTCCCGCACCGGGGCGGCGAAGCAATGGGTGAAGGTGTCGGCCACACTGTCGAAGGAAAAGAACCCATCGACGGTGGCCTGGCGGATCTGCGCCAGGAAGGTATCGAGCGGCAGGCGCAGGCCGTCCGGCAGGATGAAATCGTCGGGGTCGATCAGCTCGATGATCTGCTGGTCGCTCAAATGCCCCAGCAACAAACGCCCGGAAGCGGTCCACGGGATCGGCGCGTTTTCACCGATATCCGAAGAAATACGGAAATGCCGCTGGCCTTCGCGCATCAGCGCCACCGTGTACTTGCGCCCGTTGAGCAGGCACATCTGCGCGGTTTCGTGGGTCTGGCTGACGATTTCCTGCAGGGCGTGATCGGCCTCGCGGGTCAGGTCGAAGTGCCGCAGGTGCGCCTGGCCGAGGAAATACAGCTGGCGCCCCAGATACACGTGACCGTCCTTGCCCACGGTTTCCAGAATGCGCCGCTCCAGCAGCGACGCGACCAATTCGTAGACCGTGGACTTGGGGCTGCCGATGCCGCTGGCAATGTCATTCGGGCGCAGGGGTTGGCCGATCTCCTTGAGAAAATCAAGGATATCGAACGCACGGTCCAGGCCTTTGGCGCGGCGTTTGATGGTGTCTTCGGTCATGGCAGTGATGGGTCCGGTCAAAGGTGTTTGCTGCACGGTGATCCCCTGTGGGAGCGGGCTTGCCCGCGATGACGGTGGGTCAGTGACAAAGGTGTTATCTGGCACTACGTCATCGCAGGCAAGCCAGCTCCCACATTGATCTTCAGTGATCTCAAGAGTGGGGGCATTCAGCCCTTTTTCTTGTAGGCCACGCAGTCGATCTCAACCTTGCAATCAACCATCATATTGGCCTGCACACAAGCCCGCGCCGGGGCGTGCTCGGGGGTGAAGTATTCGCCGAAGACCTTGTTGAAACTCCAGAAGTCCCGTGGATCTTCCAGCCACACGCCCACGCGCACAACATCCTTGAGCTCATAGCCGGCTTCTTCGAGGATCGCCACCACGTTGCGCATGGTCTGCCGGGTTTGCTCGACGATGCCGCCACTGATGATTTCGCCATCCACCGCCGGCACCTGGCCCGACACATACAGCCAGCCATCGGCCTCCACCGCACGTGCGAACGGGCGTGGCTGGCCGCCACCTGCGGTGCTGCCGGTACCGTAACGAGTAATGCTCATAAAAGTTGCTCCTTGTTAAAAACGAATGTTCTTTAAAAATTCCGCCAGTCGCGGCGACTGCGGCCGCTCGAAGATGTCCTTCGCAGTGCCCTGCTCTTCAATGCGGCCCTGGTTCATGAAGACGATCTGGTCGGAGACTTCATAGGCAAAGCGCATTTCGTGGGTGACCAGCAACATGGTCATGCCCTCCTCCGCCAGCCCCTTGATCACGCTGAGCACTTCGCCTACCAGCTCCGGATCGAGGGCCGATGTGACCTCGTCGAACAGCATCAGACTGGGGTTCATGGCAATGGCGCGGGCAATCGCCACGCGCTGTTGCTGACCACCAGACAATTGGCCGGGAAAGTGGTTGCGCCGCTCCAGCAGGCCGACGCGGTCCAGCCACTTTTCGGCCAGGGCCACGGCTTCATCCTTGCCCATCTTCTTGACCTTGAGCAAGCCAAGGGTGACGTTTTGCAGCGCGGTCAGATGCGGGAACAGGTTGAATTGCTGGAACGCCATGCCGGTCATGGCGCGGTGCTGGGCAATCACCCGCTCCGGGTGCCGTACGCGCTTGCCGCCGACCTCGCTGTAGCCAATGGACTCGCCGTCCAGGGTGATCTGCCCGCTCTGGAACTCCTCAAGCAAGTTCACGCAACGCAGCAAGGTGGTCTTGCCCGAGCCGCTGGAGCCGATCAACGTCACCACATTGCCGCGCTGCATCGACAGATCGACACCCTTGAGCACTTCCACCTGGCCGTACTGTTTACGCAGGCCACGAATGTCCAGCAGCGCTGGTTTGGTTTGAGCTTGGTTCATGGCAAGGCCACCCGCTTTTCAATGTAGCGCCCGAATAATTCGATGGCGTAGTTGATGACAAAGAACATGAAACCGGCGAACAGGTAGAACTCCAGGGTCATGAAGGTGCGGGCGATCACCTGCTGGGTGCTGAGCAGCAATTCGGCCACGCCGATCACCGACAGCAAAGTGGACGCCTTGACGATTTCGGTAGAGGAATTGACCCAGGTCGGCAGGATCTGACGCAGGGCCTGGGGCAACAACACATAGCCCAACGACTGGTAAAACGTCAGGCCAATGGCCTTGCCCGCTTCCAGTTGCCCACGGGGAATGGCTTGCAGTGCACCGCGCACGATTTCCGACACGTGGGAGCCACAGAACAGGGTCAACCCGACCGCACCGGCCTGGAATGCACTGATTTTCCAGCCCAGGGCCGGGAGCATGTAGAAACACGCCAACACCAGCACGAACACCGGGGTGCCTCGGATCAGATCGACGTACAGACGAAACGGTGCACGCATCCAGAACTTGCCGTAGCTCAGGATCAACCCGGCGACGATACCGATCAGGGTGCCGAAGATAATCGCCAGTGCCGAGACCGACACACTGGCCTGGAAGCCGGCCCACAGGGTCTCGCGGGCGATCCACAATTCATGCAGCCAACTGGGGGATTCGTACATGCAAACCCTTCCTTAACGACGGATCGCCAGACGCTGCTCCAGGTAACGGAGCAGCATGGCAATCAGGTAACAGGCAGCCACATAGAGCGCGGTCGTAACCAGCCAGGTTTCAATCACCCGGTAGCTTTCAACGTTGATCTTGCGGGCGTAATAGGTCAGCTCCGGCACCGCGATCGCGGCGGCCAGGGACGTGTCCTTGAACAGCGAGATAAAGTTGTTCGACAGCGCCGGCAGCACGTTGCGCAGCATCACCGGCACGGTGATATAGGCGCGAATCCGCCATTCGCCAAGGCCGATCGCCAACCCGGCTTCACGCAAGCCCTTGGGAATATTCAACAACCCGGCGCGGAATACTTCGGTCAGGTAGGCACCGGCGTACAGCGACAGGGTGACGATGAACGAAGGGATTTTGTCCAGGCGAATCCCCAAGGACGGCAAGGCGAAATAGATCAACAGGATCAACACCAGGATCGGCGTATTGCGCACCACCGTCACGTACACCGAAGCGAGGATGCGCAACGCGCGGTGCCGGGACAGCATGGCGAACGCCATCAGCAGGCCGATCACGCAGCCGATGGCAATCGACAGCAGGGCCAACTGCAGGCCCAGGCCGAGCCCCGCCAGCAAGGTGTCGAAATCACGCCAGACGGCGGCAAAATTCAACTGATAGTTCATGGTCGGCAATACCTGAGTGAGGCGCGCTCAAGCACGCCCCGGCTGTTCCGGATCATTTGAATTCCACGGGAAAACCGATGGCCGGTTCTGGCAGGTCAACGCCGAACCACTGCTTGAAAGAAGCCTTGTAGGTGGGAAATTCCACACCGGTCATGGCTTCATGCAGCGCGGTGTTGACGAAGTTCAGCCAATCCTGGTCGCCACGCTTGACCGCACACGCGTAGGTTT
This sequence comes from Pseudomonas sp. W2Aug9, assembly GCF_023127755.1. Lineage (NCBI taxonomy): Bacteria > Pseudomonadati > Pseudomonadota > Gammaproteobacteria > Pseudomonadales > Pseudomonadaceae > Pseudomonas > Pseudomonas sp. W2Aug9. The sequence goes on from NZ_SPKL01000006.1 coordinate 113,564, forward strand.
GCGGGCTCCAGGCGTAAGTGGGGCTGCGGTAGCGACCGGGGTTCTGCACCATCAGGTATTTGACCGAGGACTGATCGGTGGCAGCCGCGTCGGCGCGACCGGAGTTCACGGCCTGGTACATCAGGTCGACACTGTCGTACTGATCGACTTTGGCCTTGGGCAGCGCCTGGTGCACCAGCTCTTCGGCGTACACGTTTTGCAGCACGGCCACGGTCACGTCATCGCCTGCGGCTTGAAGGTCTTCGATTTCCTTGTACTTGCTGTTGTTGGGCAACAGCAGGCCGACACCTTCGCGGTAGTACGGCAAAGTAAAAGCCACCTGCTGCGCACGGCTGGCGGTGACGGTGATGAACTGGCAGCTCATGTCGACCTTGTCCGTCAGCAGGTTGGGAATGCGCGCATCGGATGACTGCACCACAAACTCGACCTTGCTCGGGTCATTGAACAAACCCTTGGCCACCATGCGGCCGATGTCGATATCAAACCCCTGCAATTTGCCATCCGCTCCCTGGAAGTGCCACGGCGCATTGGTACTGCCTGTACCCACGATCAGATGCCCGCGCTTGAGCACATCATCCAGCTTGCTGTCCGCCGCCTGCACCATGCTTGTGAAGGAAGCCGATGCGGCAACAAGAAAAACACACGCTTTGAATACGGAAGGTCGGTGATGCATGACAAGCACTCCAGGGGTTGTGTATTCCGTTATACCGGAACTTTGTATGTAACAACGGAATAGACAGCAGAAAGTGTGCCACAGCCACGGGAGGAAAAATATGCGGTCGGGAAACTCTTTAGGGTTCAGTAAGATAGGTATTGAAGCGCTTAACGGCTTTGCGCCGCCAGCATCGGGTGTTGCTACGCAACGCCCCACAACGGTGTTACTGCGCCCCCATACTGACCGCCTCGGATCGACGCACACCTGTGAAGGTTGACAGTAGACGGTGGTACCCCACCGGCTTAGCGTTGGCAAAAACCAACACAGCGGAAGGGGATCGACATGGGAGTCGCCACGCGCAGAATTTCCAGCGCCAAAGAGTTCAATCGGGTACTGAACACCCCGCGCCCGGTGTTCATTCTGTTTGTTTCCGAGCACTGCCCTGCCTGTGCGCAAGCAGGCTCCTTATTCGAACAGGCCGCTTGGAAGCATCCCTGGCTAGTCAGTTTGGTACTCGATTGCGCCCATACGCCGAGGCACCCTGATGTGACAGGCACCCCGACGCTACTGATCTACCAGGAGGGAATCGTGGTAGAAAAACTCAAGGGCTTCGGCCCACTTGAAGAGCAAGAGCAGTGCGTAACAGACATCTTCAACCGTTATGACCTGAGCAAGGGCGCAAGTGCACTTGCGTCACTCGACGCTCCTCCACTTCAGCTACCGTCAAACGCCAACCCTCATGTTCCAGGCTATCGCCCACCACCGGCAAACGGTCGAGCAGGCTCATCACCAACCCCGCCAGGGTTTGATAATCCTCGGTCGCCGCAGCCTTGAAGCCCGTGCGCTGACGCACCAGATTGAGGTTCAAGGCACCGTTGGCACGAAAGCCGTCGTTCTGCTCGACGATGTCCGGCCCTTCGATTTCGCTGGCATCGGGCAATTCACCGGCGATGGACTCCAGAATATCGGTCATGCTCAACACGCCCATGAAGTCCCCGAATTCGTTGATCACGAAGGCGATGTGGGTGGACTCCTGGCGCATCTGCTCCAGGGCATTGAGGATCGAAAAGCTCTCCAGCAGGTTGATCGCCCGGCGCGCCAGGTGCTCCAGGTTCGGCTCGTTACCGGCCAGGTACTCCTTGAGCAGTTCCTTCTTGTGCACAAAGCCCAAGGGTTCATCCACCGCACCGTTGCGGATCAGCGGCAAACGCGAGTAGGACGAATGCATCAGCTTCAGGCGGATCGTGTCGGGATCGTCCGCCAGGTCGATGCAGTCAACCTTGGCCCGTGGTGTCATCAGGGTACGAATCGGCCGTTCGGCCAGTTGCAGCACACCGCTGATCATCACCCGCTCACGCCGATCAAACAGCGGGCCCTGCGCCGTATCCGGCTCGCCCAGCAAGTCAGCGACATCTTCACCCACCTCTTCCACCGCCAGGCTGCGGCCACCCAATAAACGCATCACTGCATGGGCCGTACGCTCACGCACCGGCAGCACACCTTGTGCCGATTTCTTGCGACGCGAGCGGGCAATCTGGTTGAACACCTCGATCAGAATCGAGAAACCAATGGCCGCGTACAGGTAGCCCTTGGGAATATGGAAGCCCAAGCCTTCGGCGGTCAGGGCGAAACCGATCATCATCAAGAAGCCCAGGCACAGCATGATGACCGTAGGGTGGGCGTTGACGAAACGGGTCAGCGGCTTGCTCGCCACGATCATCAAACCGATGGACACGATCACCGCGATCATCATCACCGCCAACTCATCGACCATGCCCACTGCGGTAATCACCGCGTCGAGGGAGAACACTGCGTCGAGCACCACGATCTGCGCCACAATCGGCCAGAACATCGCATAAGCCACATTGCCCTTGTGCTGGGCCACGTGGCCCTCCAGGCGTTCGTGCAGCTCCATGGTGGCCTTGAACAACAGGAACACACCACCGAACAGCATGATCAGGTCACGGCCGGAAAAGCTCTTGTCGAACACCTCGAACAACGGCTGGGTGAGGGTCACCAACCAGGAAATACTCGCCAACAGGCCCAGGCGCATCAGCAGCGCCAGGGACAAACCGATCAAACGTGCACGGTCACGCTGCTCCGGCGGCAACTTGTCTGCCAGGATCGCGATAAACACCAGGTTGTCGATACCCAGCACCAGTTCCAGCACAATCAAGGTCGCCAGGCCCAGCCAGGCCGTTGGATCCGCTAACCATTCCATTTATAGAGTCTCTGTATTCAAAGTTTTCAGAATGCCGGACACGGCAATGCGCGGTCAGTGGACCGGGACAAGGTTAGCAGTCGGAATACGGGGTGCTTCAGGGGGAACAGCGACAGTAAGTGTCTTGGGGAAAGACGACTGGGAGGCTCCGAGAGGGTGTTCATGCAAGTCCTGAAATAACAAAAGGACTTGAATCCTACAGCCCAAATACACAATTCCCACATAGCAAAACTATTACAAAACCTGTCTTCCAGCCGATGCAAAACCAATGTGGGAGGGGGCTTGCTCCCGATGGCGGTGTGTCAGTCAATATATAAGCTGGCTGACACACCGCTATCGGGAGCAAGCCCCCTCCCACACAAGCCCCCCATTCCACATTTGGAACGGTGTGGTATCAAGACTTTCGGGTGGCATCATCCAGCGCCAGGATGGTGTGGGCATTGGTGACGGTCGTCGCCAGCGTATTGATCACCCCCGACCGCAACGCCCCCAGCGTCGCCGCGGCCTTGGTGTTTTCACTGGCAATCGCCACCACATCCGGGATGCGGAACAGCTCCTGCACCGTCAACCCGATCACTCGGCCTTGAATGGCGTTGACCGCCGGCTGGCCGTGAATATCGATAAAGTCATAGCCCATCATATCGCCCACCGTGCCGGACAGCCGCGCCTGGGCGATTTCCTGGGGCGAGAACCAGCCCATGCGCACCATGTTGCTGTTTTCGCTCATATCACCAATGCCGATCAGGGCAATGTCGGCACGCCGGGCGCGGTCGAGGGTGGAGCGTACCGTGTCGTTATTGATCAACACACCACGCAGTTCCGGGTTGGCCACCAGCGCCGGGGCGTACAGGCTTTCGCTCTCGCCGCCAAAGCGCAGGGCAAGGCGCCGGCAGATATGGTCGGGGTTCATGTACTCGCCGGCCTTGAGCGAACCACCGATAGCACATACGAACGTGCAGTTGCGCGTCACCGGCAGGAACACGTTATCGGCCACCGCGCCGACGTTACGGCCCATGCCCACGGCGACGATCATGCCATCGCCCAAGGTTTTGTTCAGGTAGTTGGCGACCAGGCTAGCGACTGCCGAGCGCTGGGTGTCGGGGTCGCTATGGTCAACGGCGATCAAGGCGCGGTCGAGCTTGAAGCGCTCCACCAACGCGCGTTCCAGTTCGTTGTTCATCGCCGGGTGCTGCAACACGCGCACCTCGACAATGCCTTCATCTCGCGCACGCTTGAGCAGGCGGCTGACTTTGGCCCGCGACAGGTCAAAGCGCTTGGCAATGGCTTCCTGAGTGACGTTCTCAAGGTAATAGAGCATCGCCACTTCGGTCATTTGATCGATATCGCTGGCCATGCGCTGGGTACTGTCACTCATGGGGACGGGCTTCCGTTTCGGCGTCAAAGGCGCATTCTCCCGACTCTTGCCCCGTGCCGTCCACTACTGATGCCCATCGCGCTCGATTGCGTTGATGCGCTCGACCTTGGCCCCGGAACGCGCCACCTCGAACTCCGAGGCCAGGAACGCCGTGACAATGCTCTTGGCCAGTTCGGCGCCGATCACCCGCGCACCGATGGACAGAATCTGCGCATCGTTGCTCTTGCGCGCCCGCTCCGCCGAATAGGTGTCATGGGCCTGAGCCGCGCGGATACCCAACACCTTGTTGGCCGAGATGGCCATGCCGATGCCGGTGCCGCACACCAGCACACCGAGGCGCTGCTGCCCGGCGCTGATAGCGTTGGCCACGGCCAGCGCGATGTCCGGATAGAGCACCGGCGCGATGGAATGGGTACCGAAGTCAGTGACCGGGTAACCCAGCGCCTCGATATGGCGCTTCAACAGCTCTTTAAGCTCAAAACCCGCTTCATCGCATCCGATAGCCACCGGAAAAGGTGTGTTCATGGCGTCTGGCTCCGCTGCCCTGATCTAGATTAAGACTGATCATATGATCACTCAATGAAATTTCGCTCAGTCATTTCGCGATCATTATGCCCTTCATGTCAAGCGAGATTTAACTGACCTTGCAGTCAAAGCGGGCTAAACAGCCGATATAGTCACTCCAGATGAGAATCAACGCTTTTTAATGAAAGAGATTGACTGATCAGAATTTCATTTGATACACATATGATCACAGCGAAACATGACTGTGCGACCTAATAAGAATTCACAGCACGAGGACACGCCGATGGCCAAGCCATTACTGCTCCAGGCTGAACACGTCGCCAAGGCTTACGCCGGGGTACCTGCCCTGCGTGACGGGCGCCTCTCTCTGCGCGCCGGCAGCGTCCACGCCCTGTGCGGCGGCAACGGTGCCGGCAAGTCGACCTTCCTGAGCATCCTGATGGGCATTACCCAGCGTGACGCCGGCACCATTGCGCTCAACGGTGCACCGGTGCAGTTCAACCGCCCCAGTGAAGCCTTGGCCTCGGGGATCGCGATGATCACCCAGGAGCTCGAACCCATCCCCTACATGACCGTCGCCGAAAACATCTGGCTGGGCCGCGAACCGCGCCGCGCCGGTTGCATCGTCGACAGCAAGGCCCTGAATCGCCGCACCCGCGAGCTGCTGGAAAGCCTGGAGTTCGACGTCGACGCCACCAGCCCCATGCACCGCTTGAGCGTGGCGCAGATTCAATTGGTGGAGATCGCCAAGGCGTTCAGCCATGACTGCCAGGTGATGATCATGGACGAGCCCACCTCGGCCATCGGCGAGCGCGAGGCAGAAACCCTGTTCAAGGCCATTCGCCGCCTCACTGCACGGGGTGCCGGTATCGTGTATGTGTCCCATCGCTTGAGCGAACTGGCGCAGATCGCCGATGACTACAGCATCTTTCGCGATGGTGCCTTTGTGGAAAGCGGGCGCATGGCCGATATCGACCGCGACCACCTGGTGCGCGGTATTGTCGGCCAGGAACTGACGCGCATCGACCACAAGGTCGGCCGTGAATGCGCCGCCGACACCTGCCTGCAAGTCGACAACCTGAGCCGCAACGGCGAGTTCCACGACATCAGCCTGCAATTGCGCCGTGGCGAAATTCTTGGCATTTACGGGCTGATGGGCTCCGGGCGCAGTGAGTTTCTCAACTGCATCTACGGCCTGACCGTAGCCGATTCCGGCAGCGTCACCCTGCAAGGCAAGCCCATGCCCATCGGACTGCCCAAGGCCACCATCAACGCCGGTATGTCGCTGGTCACCGAAGACCGCAAGGACAGTGGCCTGGTGCTGACCGGCAGCATCCTCTCGAACATCGCGCTGTCGGCCTACAAGCGTTTGTCGAGTTGGTCGCTGATCAATGCGCGCAAGGAAGCCCAACTGGCCGAAGACATGGTCAAGCGCCTGCAGATCAAGACCAGCTCTCTGGACCTGCCGGTGGCGTCCATGAGCGGTGGTAACCAACAAAAAGTCGTGCTCGCCAAATGCCTGTCCACCGAGCCGGTGTGCCTGCTTTGCGACGAACCCACCCGCGGCATCGATGAAGGCGCCAAGCAGGAGATCTACCACCTGCTCGACCAGTTCGTACGGGCCGGCGGCGCCGCCATTGTGGTGTCGTCCGAAGCTCCGGAACTGCTGCACTTGAGTGATCGCATTGCCGTATTCAAGGGCGGCCGGCTGGTGACCATCAGCACCGACACTGCCCTTTCCCAGGAAGCCTTGTTGAGTCTTGCCTCATGAATGCCAAAACCCTTGCCGCCCCTGTCACCACCGCGCCACGCAACCGCTTGCGCCTGTCTCTGGACCGCTTCGGCCTGCCGCTGGCGTTTATCCTGCTGTGCGTGGTGATGGCGTTTTCCAGCGAATACTTCATGACCTGGCGCAACTGGATGGACATCCTGCGCCAGACCTCCATCAACGGCATCCTCGCCGTGGGCATGACCTATGTGATCCTGACCAAGGGCATCGACTTGTCGGTAGGTTCGATCCTGGCCTTTGCCGGATTGTGCAGCGCGATGGTCGCCACCCAGGGCTATGGCCTGTTGGCGGCAGTCAGCGCCGGGATGTTTGCCGGGGCGATGCTTGGCGTGGTCAACGGTTTTATGGTCGCCAACCTGTCGATCCCGCCGTTCGTGGCCACCCTGGGTATGCTCAGCATCGCCCGCGGCATGACCTTTATCCTCAACGACGGCAGCCCGATCACCGACCTGCCCGACGCCTACCTGGCGCTGGGTATCGGCAAGATCGGCCCAGTGGGCGTGCCGATCATTATCTTCGCTGTGGTCGCGCTGATCTTCTGGATGGTGCTGCGCTACACCACCTACGGCCGCTACGTGTACGCGGTGGGCGGCAATGAAAAAAGCGCACGCACCTCCGGCATCGGCGTGCGCAAGGTGATGTTCTCGGTGTACGTGGTTTCGGGCCTGCTCGCCGGATTGGCCGGCGTGGTGTTGTCGGCACGTACCACCTCTGCCCTGCCCCAGGCCGGGGTTTCCTATGAGCTGGACGCGATTGCCGCGGTGGTGATCGGCGGCACCAGCCTGTCGGGCGGTACCGGCAGCATTGTCGGCACCTTGTTCGGGGCGCTGCTGATCGGCGTGATCAACAACGGCCTGAACCTGCTCGGCGTGTCCTCCTATTACCAGCAGGTCGCCAAGGGCCTGATCATCGTGTTCGCAGTACTGATCGACGTGTGGCGCAAGAAAAAACGCTGAAGAACGACCGATAACAATAACTGGAGTTCGACTTATGAAACTGGGTACTACCCTGGCCGCCGCGGCGGCCCTCTCCCTGCTCGCCAGCAGTGTCGCCATGGCAGCCGATGGCAAGACCTACAAGATCGGCGCAGCCGTCTACGGCCTCAAGGGCCAGTTCATGCAGAACTGGGTGCGTGAGCTCAAGGAACATCCGGCCGTCAAGGATGGCACCGTGCAGTTGACCGTATTCGACGGCAACTACGACGCCCTGACCCAGAACAACCAGATCGAAAACATGGTGACCCAACGCTACGACGCGATTCTGTTCGTGCCCATTGATACCAAGGCCGGCGTCGGCACAGTCAAGGCGGCCATGAGCAACGACGTGGTGGTCATCGCCTCCAATACGAAAGTAGCCGATGCCAGCGTGCCGTATGTGGGGAACGACGACGTCGAAGGCGGCCGCCTGCAGGCCCAGGCCATGGTCGACAAGCTCAACGGCAAGGGCAACGTGGTGATCATCCAGGGCCCGATTGGCCAGTCGGCGCAGATCGACCGGGAAAAAGGCGAGCTGGAAGTGTTGGGCAAACACCCTGATATCAAGATCATCGAGAAGAAAACCGCCAACTGGGACCGCGCCCAGGCCATGACCCTCACCGAAGACTGGCTCAACGCCCACCCCAAGGGCATCAACGGCGTGATCGCCCAGAACGACGACATGGCCCTCGGCGCTGTGCAGGCCCTGAAGTCTCACGGACTGACCTCCAAAGAGGTGCCCGTGACCTCCATCGACGGTATGCCGGATGCGATCCAGGCGGCGAAAAAAGACGAAGTCACCACATTCCTCCAGGACGCCCAGGCCCAATCCCAAGGCGCACTGGACGTGGCCCTGCGCGCCCTGGCCGGCGAGGACTACAAGCCGCAATCGGTGATCTGGGAGCGCTACGCCAAGGACGTGAAATGGGGTGACGGCACGGCCAGGAACTACATCCTGCCGTGGGTGCCGGTGACCAATGCCAATGCGGATGCGCTGTACAAGCAAGTCAGCGGCGGCAAGTAGTCAGTGGCCGGAAACACAGTCAACTGTGGGAGCTGGCTTGCCTGCGATGCAGGCACCTGGGTGCATCAGGTAGACCGGGTCGATGCAATCGCAGGCAAGCCAGCTCCCACATTGGACCGCGTTCTACCTTTTGATCTGTAACGGGAGTTATTCATGTCTGGTTTCTGGAACCAAGCCTTCGACCTCAGCGGCCGTTGCGCGGTCATCACCGGTGGCGCCGCCGGCATTGGTCTGGCCTGCGCCACCCTGCTGGTGGAACGTGGTGCGCGGGTGGCACTGCTCGACCGCGACCCGGCGGTGGTCGAAGTGGCCACCCGCCTGGGTGCCGGGCATCTGGGCATTGCCGTCGACCTCGGCCAGGTCGGCCAGATACAACCCACCATCGACCGCGTATTCACACATTTCCAACGCCTGGATTACCTGATCAACAGCGCAGGCGTGGTGTTGCTGGACAAAGCCATCGAGGTCAGCGAAAGCGCCTGGGACACTACCCTGGACATCAACCTCAAGGCGAGTTTCTTCGTGGCCCAGGCCTGCGCCAGACATATGCTCGCCCAAGGCAGCGGGCGCATCGTCAACCTGGCGTCCCAGGCCGCTGTGATTGGCCTGGACCGTCACGTCGCCTACTGCGCCAGCAAAGCCGCCATCGTCGGCATGACCAAGGTATTGGCCATGGAATGGGCGCCGCAGATCAACGTCAACGCCATCTCCCCCACCATCGTCGAAACCGCCCTGGGCAAAAAAGCCTGGGCCGGCGACGTGGGTGAGCGGGCCAAATTGCAGATCCCGGCAGGTCGCTTTGCCCAGCCGGAAGAAATCGCCGGGCTGGCGCTGTACCTGCTCAGCGATGCCGCGCAGATGATCACCGGCGCCAACATGGTGATCGACGGCGGCTACAGCATTCAGTAATTCATCGTTATGTCGTGAGGTTTTGTCATGTCCACTGTCACCGAACGCACACCTGAACAACTCGCCCCGAGCATCCCGAAAACCATGCAGGCCGTGGTCTGCCACGGCCCGGAAGACTACCGCCTGGAAACCGTCGACGTGCCCACCCCCGGCCCCGACGAGATCCTGACCAAGGTCGAGCTGTGCGGCATTTGCATGGGCGATATCAAGACCTATCGCGGCGCGCCGTCGTTCTGGGGCGATGCCGAGCAACCGCGCTATGTGAAGCCGCCGATGATTCCCGGGCATGAGTTCGTGTGCCGTGTGGTCGCCCTTGGCCCAGGCGCCGAAAAGCGCGGCGTGGCGGTCGGCGACCGGGTGATTTCCGAACAGATCGTGCCATGCTGGGGTTGCCGCTTCTGCAACCACGGCCAGTACTGGATGTGCCAGAAGCATGACCTGTATGGCTTCCAGAATAATGTGCAGGGCGCCATGGCCCAGTACATGATTTTCACCAAGGAAGGCATCATCCACAAAGTGCCGGAATCCATCGCCCCCGATGAAGCGATCCTGATCGAGCCATTGGCCTGCTCGCTGCACGCCGCGGAGCGCGCCGACGTCGACCATGACGACATTGTGGTGGTCGCAGGCGCCGGCACTTTGGGCCTGGGCATCATCGGCGCGGTGCGATTGCGCAACCCGAAAAAGCTTATCGTGCTGGACATGAAACCCGAGCGCGCCGCCCTCGCCCTGCGCATGGGCGCCGACGAAGTCTGGAACCCGGCCGAGGTCGATGTGCTGGCCAAAATCCGCGAGATCACCGACGGCTACGGCTGCGACATCTACATCGAAGCCACCGGGCACCACAAGGCCGTCAACCAGGGGCTGGCGATGCTGCGCAAGTTGGGGCGCTTCGTCGAGTTCAGCGTGTTCAATGACGAGGCCACGGTCGATTGGTCGATCATTGGCGATCGCAAGGAGCTGGACATCCTCGGCTCGCACCTGGGGCCCTATATGTACCCGAGAGCCATCGACTTTATCGGCAACCGCAAAATCGACATGCGCGATGTGGTGACCCACAAGTTTGCACTGGCGGACTTCAAGGAGGCGTTTGCGGTGATGGAGCGCGGCGATAAATCGCTCAAAGTGGTCCTCGAACCCTGATTGCAGCAACAACGCACAACCCTGTGGGAGCTGGCTTGCCTGCGATGGCGGTGTATCAGATAAAGATTCGCCAACTGACACACCGCCATCGCAGGCAAGCCAGCTCCCACAATGGATTGGTGTCGCCCTTTAGAACAACAACAGGAACCCGCGTTATGAATCGAGTCATCAACGATCCCGACCAAGTGGTCGAAGACATGCTGCGCGGCATCCTGGTCGCGCACCCCGAACTGCGCCAGTACGAAACCAACCCACGGGTCATCGTCAAGGCCCTGCCCTCCGGCCAGGGTCGGGTCGGCATCGTCACCGGCGGCGGCTCCGGGCATGAGCCGGCGTTCCTCGGCTATGTCGGCCCGGGCCTGGTAGACGCCGTGGCCGTCGGCGAGATTTTCTCCTCGCCCACCGCCAAGAGCTTTTTCGACGCCTTCCGCGCCGCCGACCATGGCGCGGGCGTAGCCTGCCTGTATGGCAACTACGCCGGCGACAATATGAACGTCAAGCTGGCGATGAAAATGGCCGCCAGCAAAGACATGCGCATCCGCACCGTGGTGGCCAACGACGACGTGGCCTCGGCGCCCAAGGCCGATATCGCCAAACGTCGCGGAGTGGCCGGGGAAATCTTCATGTGGAAGATCGGCGGTGCCGCCGCCGCCCAGCATTACGACCTGGACGGGGTGATTCGCGTCGCGCAGAAAACCGTCGACCAGTGCCGCTCGATCGGTATCGGCCTCACGCCCTGCACCATCGCCGCCGTGGGCAAGCCGAACTTCCAAATCCCTGACGGCCAGATGGAACTGGGCATCGGCCATCATGGCGAGCCGGGCATCGAAGTCATTCCGATTGAACCGGCTGCGGCCATGGCCGAGCGCATGCTTGCGCCGATCCTGGCCGACCGCGACTTCAGCCAGGACGACAGTGTGGTGGTGCTGGTCTCGGGCCTTGGCGCCACGCCAGTGATGGAGCTGTACATTTTCTACGCCGAGGTGGAAAAACAACTCAAGGCCAAGGGCTTGAAGATTCACCGTTGCTACGTCGGCAACTACTTCACCTCCCTGGAAATGATGGGCGTGACCCTGACCCTGCTCGGCCTCGACGCCGAGCTGAAAACCCTGATCGACCAACCCTGCCGTTCCATCGGCATGACCCAGGCGGAGTAAACATGAGCCAGCACTTTTCCACCCGTGACGGCAGCGCCATCGTCGCCGACCTGGTCAGCGTCATCGTGGCCAATCGCGAATACCTCAGCGAGGTCGACGGCGCCATTGGCGACGGCGACCACGGCATCAACATGGCCAAGGGCTTCGCCCACTGCGGTCGCACTATCGAAGGCCGCCAACTGAGCCTGGCCCAAGCCCTGGATGAACTGACCCTGAGCCTGATGGAAGGCATCGGCGGCTCCATGGGCCCGCTGTATGGCAGCCTGTTTATTGGCATGGCCGACGAAGTGCGCAATTGTGAAGACATCGACGCCGCGACCTTCGCCCATCTGTTGCGCGGCGGCTTGACTTCACTGCAGGACATCACCGAGGCGGGCGTGGGCGACAAGTGCCTGATGGATACCCTTATTCCTGCAGTAGAGGCGTTTGAACAGGCACATGCATCCGGGGCGTCTTTCAACGATGCGCTGGAGGCGATGAAAACCGCCGCCTCCCAGGGGCGCGATTCGACCAAGGACCTGGTGGCCAAGATCGGCCGCGCCAGTCGCCTGGGCGAGCGCTCTCTCGGGGTGCTGGACGCCGGGGCGGTGTCGTGCTGCCTGATTCTTACGCGCCTGGCCGACTCGGTACAGCCGCGACTGACTGCTTGACCTGCTGGATATACCGCGCCACCGCCGGCGCTTTTTCAAAACGCCGGTAAATCAACGACAACCACGACGACGCCTCATTGCCCTGGATATTGCGATACACCACGCCCGGCAGGCTCACATGCCCGACCATCGATGCCGGCACTACCGCAACCCCCTGCCCCAACGACACCAGGGCCACCACCGCCACCAACCCGCCCGGCTGCGCGCCGAGGCGCGGTGCGTAGCCGCCCTGGGCGGCGACATGCAAGGTGCCGCTGATTTGTTCCGGCAAGATAAACGTCTCGTTTTCCAGGTGCTCGCAGGTGATTGCCTTAAGCCCCAGCAGCCAGGAATCATGGGCCAGCGCCAGCACAAAGCCTTCGCTGTCCAGGCGCACCGCCTCCACGCCGTCCGGCAGAGTCATCGGCGAACGGATATAACCGATATCGCAGCGCCCATCTGCCACCGCGCCCGGTAGCGCAGCCATAGCCCATTCGCGCAGGTTCACGTTCACATCGGCAAACGCCTGGCTGAACCCCCGTACCTGGCGCTGCAACAGCCCGCAGTACAGCGCCGAGGCCACGTAACCCAACTCAATATGCCCGATCTCGCCACGCCCGGCGCGCTGGGCATTGCGCTGTGCGAACTCGAATTGGCGCACGGCGGCTTCGGCCTCGCTCAGCAGCGCGGCACCCGCTTCGGTGAGGCTGACTTCGCGCTGCCGGCGGACAAACAAGCGCGTGCCCAGGCTGGTTTCCATGTCCTGGATTTGCCGGCTCAGGGTCGGCGGCGCAATGCCCAATTGCTCGGCGGCGCGGGTGAAATTGCGCTGCCGGGCCACGGCCAGGAAGTAACGAAAATGGCGGATTTCCATGGCAGTATTAGCTCAAAGGTAATGAAGTACTTCCTGGTGCCTAACAAAAATGTGATTCGCCAGGGATAAGCTCGCAGTACCTGAACACTAGAGAGCCCTTGCGATGCAAGTCAACCGAGATTTCCGTATTGCCTACCAGGTAATTTGCTTGTGAGCCGGGTCAGTCCACGCCTGACGCTGGTGACCGCCTCCGCTGTCTGCTCGTTGATCGTGCTGGATACCAACATCGTTGCCGTCACGCTGCCGAGCATCGCCCGCGACCTGGGCGCCAACTTTGCCGATATCGAGTGGGTCGTCAGCGCTTATATGCTGGCGTTCGCCGCCTTGTTGTTGCCGGCCGGGAGTATCGCCGACCGCTTTGGCCGCAAGAAAACCCTGGTCTGGGGCCTGGGTATTTTCATCCTCGCCTCCCTGGGCTGCGGCGCAGCACCCACCGCGCTGTGGCTGGACATCGCCCGGGCCGTGAAGGGGGTGGGTGCGGCGCTGCTGCTGACCTCGGCACTGGCGTCTATCGGGCATACCTTCCACGATGAAATAGAACGCGCCAAGGCCTGGGCGTTCTGGGGCGCGTGCATGGGCGTGGCGATGACCGCGGCGCCGACCCTGGGCGGTTTGATTACCGAGTACCTGGGCTGGCGCTGGATTTTCTATCTCAACCTGCCGGTGGGGCTGGTACTGATGGCCTTGGTGCTGCGGGCGATTCCCGAGTCCCGCGATACCCGATCGGCGCGTCTGGATCCCTGGGGCAGCCTGGCGTTCAGTGGCAGCTTGCTGTGCCTGATCTGGGGGCTGATCGAGGCCAATCGCATCGGTTGGGATAGCCCGCTGACCTACGCTCGCCTGCTCGGCGGTGGGCTGCTGATGGGTGTGTTTGTGCTGGTCGAGCACCTGCAGCAGCGATCGATGGTGGACTTGCAGCTGTTTCGGCACCCACGCTTTATCGGCGCCTTGCTCGGCATGTTTGCCTACGCCGGTTGCGCCCAGGTGATGATGACGTTGCTGCCGTTCTACCTGCAGAACGGCCTGGGTTTCTCCGCGATTGCCTCGGGCCTGGGCATGTTGCCGTTTGCCTTGACCATGCTGATCTGCCCGCGCGTCGGTGTACGTCTGGCGGCACGCTTCACACCGGCGACCATGATGGCGAGTGGCTTGACCCTGGTGGGCTGCGGCAATCTGTTGAGCGCGTGGGCCGTGCAGGCCGGCGGCTATCTGCCCTTTGCCCTGGCGATCGCCGTCACCGGTGCAGGCGCGGGGTTACTCAATGGCGACACGCAGAAAAACATCATGGCCTGCGTGCCGCGGGATCGCGCGGGCATGGCCTCGGGCATGAGCACCACCATGCGCTTCAGCGCAATCATGTTGGCCATCGGCGTGTATGGCGCATTGCTGAGCAGCCACAGCGAACAGTTGCTGAGCGCGAGTATCGACCCGCAGTGGCAGGCGCAGGTGGCGGGTATTGCTTCGCGGGTGGTAGCCGGTGATATGTCCGCGGCGCTGGACTTGGTGCCCGAAGCAGCGCGAGTAACAGTGCAACCGCTGGCGCGGCAGGCGTTTGTGGGTGGGTTCAGCGGGGTGTTGTGGGTGGCGGGTTTATTGGGGTTGCTGGGCGCGCTGATGGTGGGGAGCCTGATGCGCAAGCCGATACCCACACACAGCTGAATGTGGGAGGGGGCTTGCTCCCGATGGCGGCCTCAGGGCCGACCGGGATGCTGGATCAGACCGAGTACATATCCGTTATTTAGGTAACGGCCACTATGGGTTCCGCTCTTACAGCGGGTCACTTTCGAAAAGCCGGAATGCCGGCCCAGGCGAAAGTAACCAAAGCGCTCTTGCCCCACCACTCGGCACCTCGCCTAGGCTCGGTGTGCCCGTAATCCGCCATGGATTTGGGGGGCCGCCGCCACGCGCCATCCATGGCGCGGGGCGGCTAACCCGGCATCCCTGCCGGTTTACCCCCCAAATCCCTGTCGAATTCCGGCCAGCGTGGTTTAACGGG
>NZ_SPKL01000006.1:128844-233991 GCF_023127755.1 Pseudomonas sp. W2Aug9
AGATCAAGAGCGGCTCGCTTCGCATCGTGGTTACGGTCGGCAGCTAATAGGTTGTGTGGATGTCCGTGCCCATCGGGGGCAAGCCCCCTCCCACAGGGGACCGCCTACAGCCTGAGGATTTACCAGAACCGCTGCTGGGTCAAACGGCTCCACCAGGTCAGCAATACCCGGTCTACCGAACCGCTGGCCGCCAGGCCCACGCGCTCTTGCAGGCTTTTACGCTCGGCATAGTGCAGGTGGAACACTTCGGCAGTCTTGGCCTTGGTGGCCAGGTATTCATCGCTGGTCTGCAGCTCGTCGACCAACTGTTTGTCGAGGGCGGCCACACCCAACCACACTTCACCGGTCGCTACATCATCAATCGCCAATTGCGGGCGGTACCGCGAGACAAAGTTCTTGAACAACTGGTGGGTAATGTCCAGGTCTTCCTGGAACTTCTCCCGGCCCTTCTCGGTATTTTCGCCAAACACCGTGAGGGTGCGTTTGTATTCACCGGCGGTCAGCACTTCGAAGTCGATGTCGTGCTTTTTCAGCAGGCGGTTGACGTTGGGCAACTGCGCGACCACGCCGATGGAGCCGAGGATGGCGAACGGTGCGCTGATGATCTTCTCGCCGATGCACGCCATCATGTAGCCGCCGCTGGCCGCCACCTTGTCGATGCACACGGTCAACGGCACGCCGGCCTGGCGGATGCGCGCCAGTTGCGACGACGCCAGGCCATAGCTGTGCACCATGCCGCCGCCGCTTTCCAGACGCAGCACCACTTCATCCTTGGGTGTGGCCAGGCTCAGCAGCGCGGTGATTTCATGGCGCAGGCTTTCGGTCGCCGACGCCTTGATGTCGCCATTGAAATCCAGCACGAACACCCGTGCCTTGGCCTGGGGCTTGTTCTTGTCTTTCTTCTTTTCGGCTTTGCTCTCGGACTTGCGCAGCGCCTTGAGCTGGTCTTTGTCGAGCAGGCTCGACTCCAGGCGCTCGCGCAGGCCCTTGTAGAAATCATTCAGCTTGCTGACCTGCAGTTGGCCGGCGGACTTGCGACGACCCTTGCTGCGCAGCGCTGCGAAGCTGATCAATACCACCAGAATAGCGACCACCAGGGTGACGGTCTTCGCCAGAAAGCTCGCGTATTCGGCCAGAAAATCCATATGTCTCCTTAAAAAATGCACTGCGCCAGGCGCGGATGGCCCCAGCATACCGACGCCACTGCGTTGGAGCCAGTGCTCAAACCGCCAGCAGGCGGGCTCCAACGGGCTTTTAAAACAAGCGTATGTTTTTTCATTGACAGCTCGCAGGCATCCTCATAACCTCGCCAGACTTTCAACGTACCGGGAAAACGGACGTGGGCAGCATCTATCTGATTCGACATGGCCAGGCCTCCTTCGGTGCAGACGACTATGACGTCCTGTCGCCCGTCGGCGTGGAACAGGCGCAAGTGCTCGGTCGCCATCTGGCAGACCTGGGCCTGGTGTTCGACCGCTGTATCGCCGGCGACCTGCGTCGCCAGCAACACACCGCCAGCGCCACGTTCGATCAATACCGCGCCCTCGGCCTGCCGGCCCCCATACTCGAAACCGACAGCGCCTTCAACGAGTTCGACGGCGAAGCCATCATCCGCGGCCTGCTGCCTGATTTACTCGGCAGCGAGCCCGATGCCGTGCATATCCTGCGCAATGGCCCGCAGAACCGCAGCGAGTTCCAGCGCATCTTCGCCCTGATCATCGAGCGCTGGCTGGCCGGCATCTATGACCCACCTGGGCTGGAAAGCTGGCTGGGGTTTGTCGAGCGGGTCCAGGGTGGCTTGCAACGCATCCTTGAGGCCGCCCAGAGCGCCGACAAAATCGCGGTGTTCACGTCCGGCGGCACCATCACTGCCCTGCTCCACCTGATTACCCGAATGCCTGCAGCCCAGGCGTTCGAAATGAACTGGCAAATTGTAAACACCTCGCTCAACCAGCTGAAATTCCGTGGTCGCGAGGTGGCACTGGCTTCCTTCAACAGTCATGCCCACCTGCAACTGTTGAAGGCGCCGCAGCTCATCACTTTCCGATGAACTGCGGCCAACCGTGACCCCAAGGTCACTGGACTCACCATAAAAGGATCGAAACCATGACTGACGTAGCCAAAGCTGTAGAAGCAATGAAAGCCAAATTCAACCCAAGCGCTGCCGAAGGCTTGGACCTGGTGTTCGGTTTCCGTATCGACGACACCAAGAATTTTTCGCTGGTGGTCAAGGACAAGACCTGCGAACTCCAGGAAGGTGAAAACCCTGACGCCCAGGTCACCCTGGTGATGGACAGCGAGACCCTGGAAGGCATCGTCGACGGTTCCACCGACGGCATGCAGGCGTTCATGGGCGGCAAGCTGCGCACCGAAGGCGACATGATGCTGGCGATGAAGTTGAGCGAACTGTTCCCTTCCTGATTCGGTAACCCGGGTCAAACAATCCCGTCTTTACAGGCGGGATTTTTTTGCCTGCACGCCTGGTCCCATCACCACCCGTCTCTCAGTATCCGCAACTCCAAATGCTGCAATAACATAATCGTTTTTCCATCCACAATATCCCCACTCTGCACCATCGCCAGCGCCTGCTCGAAGCCCAGCTCCAACACCTCGATATCCTCGCCCTCTTCTTCCAGGCCACCGCCCGCCCCAACTCGATCGCCTGGCTGATACTCACCGATAAAAAAGTGAATCCGTTCAGTCACCGATCCCGGGCTCATAAACGCTGCATAGATTTTCTCCACATGCCCCACGCGGTAGCCGGTCTCTTCTTCGGCTTCCAGGCGTATACGCTCTTCGGGGCTGGTGTTGTCGAGCAAGCCGGCCGCTGCTTCAATCAGGTAGCCGGAGTAATCGTTGACGAACGTCGGCATACGGAACTGGCGAATCAGCAGCACCGTGCGGCGCTCGCGGTTGTACAAAAGGATCGTTGCGCCGTTGCCCCGGTCGTAGACCTCACGCGTCTGGGCTTGCCAGCTACCGTCGCGACGGCGCAGGTCGAAGCTGTATTTCTTCAACAGGTACCAGTTGTCCGAAAGGGTTTCTTCGCCAGTGATGCGCACGGGGCTATTGTTCATGGTCAAGCCTTGGTAGAGGGAGACAGATTCAGGTGACGGCCTGGGTAGGCGGCTGTTTGATGCGCGACCATGCGGCAGCAACATCTTCAGCACTCCCCGCTTTTATACGGGCGAGATTGCGCGGGTAATCCACACCGGGATTTTCGCTGAAACGCGTCGCGGTGAATTGGCCGTTGCTGGCGCGCAGTATGTAGCCGGTATCCGTGCACTGCGACGAAGCAAGGAACAAGACCCCCGGCGTCACCCACTCCGGCTTGAGTTCGTCCGGCTCGTCGGTCACGCCCCACATGCGTGTCTTGGCCACCGGCGAGATCGCGTTGACGCGGATTCCGGCCTCGGCGCCTTCATGACTCAGCGCGTTCATGATGCCCAACTGTGCCATCTTGCCGGCGCTGTAAGCCACTAGCCCGGTTTGCTCGTATTGCGCATACATGGCACGGTCGGAAGTGGTGAGGATGATGCGCGGCGCGCTAGAGCGCAGCAGGTGCGGCCAAGCGTGCTTGCACAGCCACAGCGGCGCGTAGAGATTGATGTCCATGGCGCGCTGAAGGAAGCTGGCGTCCAGTTCTGCGATGGGCTGGTAACCCACCCAACCGGCGTTGTGAATCAGGATGTCGAGCCGGCCGAACATTTCGAGGGCAAACGCGATCAGTTGCCGGCACCCCTCGTCCGTGGACAAGTCACCGCCATGGCCCACCACCGTCAGCCCTTCGTCACGCAGGGTGTCGGCGGCCTGTTGCACCACCGACGCATCGGTGCCTGCCCCCATCTTGTCGGCACCAATATCGCTGATGACCACACGGGCACCGGCCAGGGCCAACCCTCGTGCATAACTGAGCCCCAAGCCGCGTGCGCCGCCGGTGACGATCGCGGTTTTGCCGGTGAAATCCATGTACTTACCCTCCTGTTGGCCGTCTACCCTAACAATCGGCACCCGTGTTGTTCAATGCTGTAACACTTTCATCCGTCACGACCGTCGTATTAATACCTGCACTCGCGGACCTTCTGGTAAAACCCGTGTTTCGCCTTTGTCCTGGAGCCTTCATGCCATCCTCTTTTCCAAAGTGACCCGCTGTAAAAGCGGAACCAATAGCGGCCGTTACCACAGGAATGGACATGTACTCGGTCTGATCCAGCCTCGTGGTCGGCCCTGAGGCCGCCATCGGGAGCAAGCTCCCTCCCACAAGATCAGTGTTGCTTTTAGGCCGTCACGAGAACAACCTGGCTGCCGCAATCGAGCTCAGCGCTGCGTCGGAATGCGAATATCACCGCTACGGCATTGGCTTTTTACACTGCGCGGGCATCCGGTGAATGCCAGTTCCTTGGTCAGGCACACGCGCACCTCCGACAGCACCTTGCCCTTGCAGATCACTGCCAAGCCGTGATTGCCCATGCGCGGGTTACTCTCGCGAAACAAGTCCTCAATCTCACGCGCCTGTAGCGACGCGGGTGTATTGAACGGCTGCAGTTGCGGCGGGATGACCACCGCGCCGAGTGCCGTGTCGGTCTTGTCCAGATACTCCAGCGGTTCAAGCCCGCTGCAGGTGCCATGTTTGGCCCACTCGTGCTTGAGCAGCGCACGGGTTGGAAACATTGCCGCACCCTTGTCCATTTCCTCGTCATTCAAGCGTGACTGTGGCGCACAGGAGGCCGGCCATCCTCCCCGCGCGTATTGCGGCCACAAGCCGTGTAACACAAACCCATAGCCCTTGCCCGTGCACTGTTCATTGCCTGGGTGCGTCAGGCAGAAGGTCGGTGACCACGACAACGACAGCACATAAAAGTCAAACTCCCCCGGCAGCCCTTGGTCACGCGGCGCCGCAGTTGCAACTGTGGCGATCAGGAGCCACAACACCATCCAGTATTTCATCCCGGTATTCCTTTAAAAAATGAAGTCTTACGCTATCGCGGCAGCTAGGGATGATTGGAGTAACGTTGCAACACCTTGTCCAGGATGATATCGGTCTTCAACGCCTCGATCGCCAGCGACGGATGTTCGGCGTCCCCGCGAATATGCGCATTCATGCCCAGTACGTGGTGCCACTGGATATGTGCATGGCACGGCACTTCCAACACCTCGCTGGTTTCGCCTTCCAGGCGCAACGGCTGGTCCTCGAACACTGAAAACTGAATGCGGCCACGGCTGCCGATCAATTCGACACGGTCTTCGCGACGGTCCGCCACGAAGTTCCAGCAGCCCATGCCCAAGGCACCATTGGCGAAGGTCCAGCAGGCCGTCACGGCATCCTCTGCCGCGTAGCGCCCGGCCTGACGCGCGGAAAAGCCTGAGACCTCGACAATATCCCCGGCCAGGTACTGGAACAGGTCGAACCCGTGGCTGGCCAGGTCGGCGAAATATCCGCCACCGGCAATGGCCGGATCGGTGCGCCAATTGGCGGCGTTGCTATCAGTTGCAGCGGCAGGCTTGCACAGGGTCCAGGTCAGGTGCCGCAACTCACCGATACGCCCTTCCTGCAACCAGCTGCGCACTTGCTGAAAGCGCGGCAACGAGCGCCGATAGTAGGAAACAAACAGGTGCAGCCCGGCGCGCTCGAAGGTGCGTTGCATCAATGCGCTCTGCTCGGCATTCAGCGACATGGGTTTTTCGACGCAGCAATGCTTGCCCGCCGCCGCCACCATCAGGCTGTATTCAAGGTGACTGTCGGGCGGTGTGGCGATGTAGACCGCATCCACCTCAGGGTCATTGATCAGTGCCTGGGCATCGGTATGAAAACGCGCGATACCGTGCCGCGCCGCATAATCGCGCACCGCCTCGATACGCCGCCCCATCACGGCCACCAATGCCGAACCTGGCGCTTTGTAGAAAGCGGGTCCACTCTTTAACTCAGTGACACTGCCACAGCCGATCATGCCCCAGCGTATGGTCTTCATCGAATGCCCTCGTTCGTCTTCGTCAATCGGGCAGTATCCACATACAGAACCCGGCACGCCATAACCACTTAGCATGACATTTGCATTACACTTTTGTGACATTCATCCGGCGCGGGGGCACATACGATGAAAATTAGGGCAACCGTCATTTGCGAACATGAAGGGCATATTCTCTTTGTGCGCAAGGCCAGATCAAAGTGGGCCTTGCCGGGCGGCAAGGTAGAACGCGACGAACGCCCGGTGGGCGCCGCCGAACGCGAGCTGGAAGAAGAAACCGGATTAAGCGTCGATGGCTTGCTGTACTTGCAAGAGCTGAAGGCCCGCGACACGCTGCACCACGTGTTCGAGGCCTCGGTGGTGAATATCGAGGAGGCGCGGCCGTGCAACGAAATCGTTGCCTGCCAGTGGTACGCCTACAGCGCCCTGGACGAACTGGACACCACCGACGCCACCCGTCACATCGTCAAATCCTTCCTGCGGCGCCTCTGACGCCGCGCACAACCACTAACCTACCGCCGCAAACCCACGGCGCCCGGCCTTGATCTCGGCACGCAACTCACCAATCAGGTTTGAGATGGAACGGATGCTGTTTAGGCCTTCAGGGGATACGCACGTCAACAGAAGATCGACGCGACCGGACTGCGGCTCATAGATGCTGATGCGCAGCGAGCCATCGCTGTTCAAGGTGCAGTCGCAGCAAAGACGCTGGAACCCCGAGGCCATGATGCGGTTGAATTCGACGATCGAGATCATGACAAGCGCCCTTGTACGGGCCTACCTGATGGTTGTGATCCAAACAGCGTAGATGAGGTTTTGCCGCAGGCCGGACGATTGATGCAAAAGTGTTAGCCATGCCTCATTTCGCCCGGCAACGAGCGCGTTTCGAATGACAGGCCGTATCGCTGCCGTTATTGCCCGTACTTAATTCCAGGCAAAAAAAATCCCAAGTAGCTGATGGAAACTTGGGATTTAAAAATGCATAAACCGTGGGAGGTGAACGCCCGGCTATAGTAGCAACTGTAAAAACGTGTAACAAGATTATTTTAATCCTTTCGTCGGATTGAAAGCGCCGTAAGTCATTCAATAACCACATGTTTTTTATGGTAACGGAACAGTTAGTGCCACTTTTTGGTGCAAGTAACGGTTATACCCGTGCCATAAGTCCATTTATAAAAAAGGGTTATTGATTAGGTACGGCACACTGTTCAATCACTGTTCACTCAATTGCTTGCACGTCTGTTGAAGTTCAGCGCGCCTGGCAGCGCTCACCTCCACGACGGTCTCCATTTGCCGACAAAGCGCCAGGCGCTCAGCGGCCTCTTCACGCTGGCGGTCCACCTGGGCGTTGAGTTGAACGAAATAGAACCCCAGTAGCGCCGCGAGGCACAGCACCCCCACGGCGAGATACAGCAAGCCGTTGGAGGATGGGGTTTTTTGGGCACTCATGACCTTAGGGTGCCCTGCTCTTTTCGTAGCGAACATCGTCGCCATCAACTGGGCCGACGCTGGACCAGCCCAGGCGTTGATAGAAACCGTTGGCACGGATTTCATCACGCCCGTCAGTGATCAGGTACAGCCTGTTGTGGCGTTCAAACAAAGCGGCTTCAGCCACTGCCATCAGTTGCCGTCCCAGGCCCAGGTTCTCGTGTGTGGGCAACACGAACATCGCGAACACTTCACCTTCATCCAGATCAACCATGGAAAATCCGGCGGCCTGGCCGTTGACTTCGGCGACCCAGGCGCAAGGCGCTTGGCGTATCGCATCGACCAGTACCGGCGGCGTGATCCCCCGTTCGGCCATCTGTTCAAGGCTCAGATGGTTTTGCACCACCGAGGTGCGAATAGCGCACAGCGTATCGACATCATCGGCTGTCGCCGCTCGAATAAGCACTCGCATACAAGCCTCCATGAAGAAGTGCGCAATTGTATGCAAATACTCACACAGGGTTTGTGGGGGATTTGTAAGCGTCGTTAAACGGCTTCGGCTTATTTACGTGCGACTTTGTAGCGCAGGCAATCCTGGTAAAAACTTTTGCGGATCGCCTCCGGCTTCAGTCTTGAGTGGCTGTCATAGGTTTGCTCGGTAATCCCCATGGCCATCATGCGCATCCAGGATTTGTTGAACTTGATGGTCTGGATCTTCTGCCGAGCGGCATACAGCGACACTCCGGACAACTTCAACTCCTGAGCCCTGGCAGCTGTGCCCGCGCCCCAACTGCACATGTACTTGTCACCCTCACGCAACTCCCGAGCCTGTACGGTGGTCGCGCCCCCCGCCAGGGAGCAGGCAATCAGCATCATTCCAACAGTGCGCATTTGCATCCCCGCCTAACCACCTGAAAATAAAAGTGATTTTGGCGAGGATTTTGTTACAGAGGGGCCATTAAATTGCCTTATTGCGCAATATTTCGGGAACGCTGCGCACCGTGGCGAGGGTGCAAGCGCCTTCGCCACAGCAAGCTCACATCAAGGCTTGAGTTCGAATAGCGCGGGCATCGGCGGCCACTCCGAGGGGACTTTGCGGAAATGGCTGAAACCGGCCGCCTGCGCCATCTGGCGCGCACGTTTCTCACCCATGAACGCTCCCAGCCCTTCCCCGCCATGGGACAGCGAGCAAGTCATGCAATAGAGGGTGCTCTGCGGGTACATGACGCGGCCGAACAGGTTCATGTTCTCGTGCAACTCTTCGGACAGGTTGAGTTCTACCATCAGGTAGGTGCCGTCTTTGGCCGTGGCGGCGCGCAGATCCTTGAGCATTTGCTGGGGGTCAGTGGCGTCGTGGATCACCACGAAAGTGGTCACGAAGTCGAACTGCTGGCCGCGCAGGGCATCCGAATCGTTGACCTCGAACTGCACCCGGTCGCCCACCCCAGCCGCCTCGGCGTTGGCGCGCGCCAACTCGATGGAAGGCAAGTGGAAGTCGCAGCCGACGATGCGCGCCTCGGGGTAAGCCTTGGCCATAGTGATCGCCGCCAGGCCCGCGCCGCAGCCGAAATCCAGCACACTGCCGCCGGTTTTGAGCTTCTCTTCGACACCGTCCAGGGACGGGATCCAGTGCTGGACCAGGTAGTGCTTGTACCAAGGCATGGTCATGCGCTCCATGCCTTTCCAGGTTTCCAGCGGGAACGCTTCTTCGGCGCAGCCACCGCCATGGCGGAAGGCTTCGATGACTTTGGGCGCCATGCTTACGAACGGCACGCTCAACTGGATGATGCCACCGGCGAAATACGGCGAGTCTTCATCGGCGAGTACCGGCACAAATTCAGCGGGCATCCGGTAGCGGCGAGTTTGAGCGTCATAGGTCACATAATTTCCGGTGACCATACTGCCCAGCCATTCACGCAAGTAGCGGGCGTTGTAGCCGGTCTTGTGCGCCAATTGTTCCAAGGTGACGGCCTCGCCGTCGGCCAGTGCCTTGAACAAGCCCAACTGGTCGCCGATGTAGAGCATGGCGCCGCGCAGCGTGTTGCCGTAGTCCTCCATGATGCGCGCCGAAAACTGTTGAACCTTGGCTTGATCAACTTCCATAAGTTTGGACATCTGTCGCTCCTTGATGATTGTGTAAGTCTGTTCAGTGATCAACGCGCCGCCAGTTTGGACAGCACGTTATCGACGATGTGTTCGGACATGCCCAGGTGAGTTCTCGGCTCGAACAGTCGCGCCAAAGCGCCTGCATTCATGACGGCAAGCACCCGGGCGTCGGCTTCGATTGCGGCGCGGATCGACACGTGATCACGCTGGCTGGCCTGGGACACTTCAAAGATGATCTGGTAGGCGCTGCTCTTGCCCAACTTGCGCGCCATTTCGAACACCACGGCTTCGGTGCAGATCGCATCGCCGTAGGCATGGGCAGTGCCCTCCATCTTTTTGACGTTAACGGTGAGCCCATCGATGGTGTCGGTCAGGATCGACAGCGCCATCAGCGCATAGTGAGAAACGTCCGCCACCGCACACCATTCCAGGCGTGTGCCGCGATAATCGCGCTCGTGTTCGAGGATCATCGCGTCCAGGGCCAGCATGACCTGGGCCTTGGCCAGCCGCGCCAACACCACCACTTGCTCGCAGCCTTCGGGGTTGCGTTTGTGCGGCATGGTGCTGCTGCCGATCTGCTGGTCGCTCCAGCCCACTTCCACTTCAGCGATTTCCCAGCGATTGAGCGTGCGGATCTCATCGGCCACACGGGCCAAGGAGGCCGTGACCATGGCAAGGGTGCTGACAAACTCCGCGACGCGGTCACGGGACACGTGCCACCCCGTCAGCGGCACTTGCAGCGACAGGCGCTGCGCAAAGCGTTCCAGCATCGGTATCGCTTCCGGGCCGAACGCCGCCATGGTGCCAACCCCGCCGAACAGCTGCACTACCAGCACACGCTGACGCGCTTCGGCCAGGCGCTGGCGATGCCGCAACAGTTCATCGATCCAGCCGGCGACCTTCAGCCCGAAGGTGGTCGGCAATGCCGGGATCGAGTGAGTCCTGGCCACCATAAGCGAGTCACGGTGCGCATCGGCCAGGGTCGACAACTTGCCGAGCAAGGTCTCCAGGGCCTGGTCCATCGCGTCGAGGACGTCGCGCATTTCCAGGGACTGGGCGGTGTCCTGAATATCCTGGGTGGTGGCGCCGTAGTGAACATACTCGCGGGCGCTTGGGCTGCAATTTTTTTGCAGGGCGCTCAGCAACGGCATCAGCGAATGGCCGGTGGCAGCCACGCCGTCGGCCAACTGGCGCACATTGATGCCCGACAGCAAGGCGGCTTTTTCGATTTCCAGGGCGGCCTCGCGCGGGATGATATTCACATCGGCCTGAGCCATGGCCAGCGCGGCTTCCACATCCAGCCAGCGTTGCAAGCGACAGTGACTGCAGAAGATCTTGCGACTCTGCGGGCCGGCATAGCCTGAACCGTGGGTTTTCGAGTCGAGAATGTGGCTGTGTTCATGGCGGCATTGCTCGCCTTCATGATCGAGGCCCAGGTGTTCGGTGCGTGCGGTGCAAGACGCACGGGCTACCGTTTCCAACGTTTGCGCATCCATTACATACCCTCCATAGCGTACTGGGACTGACTGGTATTGCCTTGGGTTGCCATCACCGCTTCAAGGTCATCGCTTGAACAGCGGTGGATTGTTTTATTGGCCACCTGCTCGACCATCTCCGCCGCCAACCCGGTGTAGGCGGCCGGGTCAAGCAGGTCGTCGAGCGCCTGGCGGGTGAAACAGCCGTGCAGACGTTGATCGCTGAGCAAGGCTTCGCGAAAAGAACCGCCCGAACCTTGAGCCTGCAGGGCGATGTCGTGGATCAGGTGATGGGCCGTCTGCTTGCCCAGACGCGGCGCCAGCGCGAGCATGATGCGTTCCGACAGGATCAGCCCGCCGAGCATATCCAGGTTGCTGCGCATCCGTGCTTCGCGCACGTCCAGGCCGGCCAGCAGTACGCCTTCCATACGGGCGAGCAAGGCCCCGGCATAGATGAACAGCTCCGGCAAGGCAGCCCACTCAATCCGCCAGGTGGTGCCGTCTCGTTCATGCAGCTGGAATGCCGCGTCGGTGAGCGCAAGCATCTGCGCACGCACCAGGCGCGACAGCGCGCTGATCAAATCCACCGTCGACGGGTTTTGCTTGTGGGGCATGGTGCTGCTCCCCACCTGCCCTGCCCGTCGCCCTTCGCGCACCTCATCAATCTCGGTGCGTTGCAGGTGGTAGATCTCATTGGCAACCCGACCCAGGGTTGCCGATGCCTGCACCAGCAACCACGCCGCCTCCAGAATGCGGTCGCGGGCGCTGTGCCAACTGCTCAACGGTGCCGCCAGGCCGAGGCTTTCCAGAGTCCGGCGCTGCACCTCCAGGCCCTGCGGGCCAAGACCGGCCAGGGTGCCCACGGCGCCGGTGAGATTGCCCACCATGACCCGGGCATAGGCTTCGTCAAAACGCTCAAGGTGTCGATCAATCTCATCGACCCACACTGCCACCTTGTAGCCGAACGTGGTGGGCAGCGCTTGTTGCCCGTGGGTCCTGGCGACCATCGCCGTGTGTTTGTGTCGCAGCGCAAGCTTGAGCAAATGCCCACGGATAGCGCGCAAACGCTGCAACACCAGGCCCCAGGCATCGCGGACCTGCAACATAAGGCCGGTGTCGAGGATGTCCTGGGTGGTCACGCCGTAGTGCACGTATTCACCCAGGCCATCGGCGCACAGGGCCTCCAGTGCGCGAAGGGTCGGCACCAGGATATGCCCGGTTTCCATGCTTTGGCGTCCCAGGGCATCAAGGTCCAGCAGTTCCACACTGGCGACCCGGGCGATTTCCCGCGCGGCCTCAGGGGGGATGATGCCCATCTGCGCCTGGGTCGCCGCCAGTGCTGTTTCAACATCGAGCCACTTCTGCACCTGATTGGCATCAGAGAAGATCGCGGCAAATTCCGGGGACGAGTAAGCGCCCCCGTGGATACGGGATTCAGTTATATGACTTGGCATGTCGGGGTACTCGCGTTGTCCAGGGAGGGCTATTTCACGCGCTGCATTTCTTCCCAGACCGCATCGTAATAAGCCCGCTCCAGCCGGAAGTGCTCGGCCAGCGACGTCAGAAACGCGTTCTGGAACCCGAGGTCCGGAATACGACGTGAAATCAGCGCCCATTCACGCTTGGCCCGTGGCGGCACCAGGCTGATATGCACTTCGTAGTACTGCGCGTCGTCCTGGCTCAAGCCCGCGTTACGCAAAGCGTTGTACAGCTTGCCGTGATTGCCGGGCACCACCAGCTCGGTGATATAGAACACCGCCAGGCCCCAGCCGACATCGGGGTTACGGAAACACCGCGCGCGGTTGTTCAGGTAGGCGATTTCTTCGGGCATGGTCGAGATGGCTTCGAAATCGGCGGTCAGGCCAATGGCGGCGAGGAGCTTGGCCAACAACCGAGGGTGGGAGCGCTGCTCGTCCTCTTCACCCAACTCGCCGTACAGATAACGGCCGAGTGCGGCGGCCTCGTCGACGTCGGTCAGGTTGACCAACAGGTCGGCGGCATCACGGTACAGGCGGTAGGTGCGGAACCATTGATGGCGCAGAAATACCTGCAGTTGTTCGCGGGAAGCCTTGCCCTCAAACACATACTGCGACATCGGGTGATGCTCTCGCGATTGCGCGGCAATTTGTTCTTCCAGGCGTTGCTGGAAGCCGGTTTCGGACAAGGGCGATGCCAGATCCACCGACGGCATGAAGCGCTCTTGCACGCGATAGATGGCATTGGCCAGCCAGCGACGGGTCGAGGCGCTGGCAACGTCATCGCTGAGCGAAAGGATATACAGCAATTGCTGGCACTGCGCCGCGTTTGCGGCGTCGCCCTGCAAGCCCGACTCGCACAGGCCGCTCAGCATATTGGCGGCAATTTCGATGCGATTGAACGTTGCCTCGGGCTTCAGCGCTTCGGCCAACAAGCGGGCTTCGGCGGTGTGGATATTCTGCAACTGCGGCTGCGAGAAATTACGTGGGCTCATCATGTGCTCCATTATTGTTGTTCTACGATCACAGGGCTCAGGCAGACAGGCGCTGTGCCTGCATCTGCTGCCACAAACTGTCGAAGTAGGCCTTGTTGATTTCGAAGTGACGTTTCAACGCGCGCATGAACGTGCGCTGGAAGCCTTCATCGCCGGCGAACTTGGCAATCAGTGCCCACATCTCCTCGGTATCGATCTCATCCTGGGTGCCATGCAGGCGATGGAATTCACTGGGTTGCTGTGGAACATCCAGACGTTGCAACAGCTCGTAGATGCGCCGATGGTTGACGCAACTGACTGACTCCACCGCATAGAGCAGTGCAAGGCCCCAGGCGACATCGGTGTGGCGCACGCAGCGAATGCGATTATTGAGGTAGGCCTTTTCCAACGGATGCAGCGCAGGAAAATCGATCGCCAGCGCAATATCGAAATACTCCATCAGATGGGCCAGCATCGCCGGGTGCGAACGCTCCGGCATCTCGGCACCCGCTTCACCGTAAAGGTTGCGGTAGAACACCGAGGCGTCTTCGATCGCTTCAAAGCGAAAGGCCAGTTCGGCCAGCAGGCTGTAAAAGTTGTAGGAGCGGGTCCAGTGATGCGCCAGGAAGAACCGCACATCTTGCACAGGCGGCGTACCCTGGAACAGGTGCACCGACATGGGGTGGTTGACCCGGCTGCGCGCGGCGATTTCAGCGTCGACCAGCTGTCGGAACTCATCCACCGGCAACGCGGTGAAGCCCGGCAGGTCAACGGCGAACTCATCTTCGGCGCGGTAGACCTCACTGGCCATCCAACGGCGGGTCGGCTCAGTGCGTGGATCGCCCGGAATGTGCAGTTGCAGCAGGGCTGCCTGGTAGTGGGCGTAGGCATCGGCATCCCCCGACAAGCCTTGCCGGGTCAGCGCGAGCAGTGCTTCCAGCGCGCGGATGACCTGGGCGTAGTGGGCGCCGGGTTCCAGGGCACTGGCCATCAGTGTCGAGGCCGTGGTGAACAGGTCGGAATCCGAGCGTTGTAACAGGGCAGCAGTATCCATTGATAACCCCTCGATTCTTGTTTTTGTGATTTGGCGTACTCGAAGAAAAGGCTAAAGGTTCCTCTAGTGGCAAGGTCAATACCTGTAGGAAATTTCTTTTCCCAATGGACATTTACCTGGCGTGTGGAGAGCAAAATGTGGGAGGGGGCTTGCTCCCGATGGCAGTGGGTCAGTGCCAGATGTACTGACTGACCCGCCGCCATCGGGAGCAAGCCCCCTCCCACATTTGCACTGCCGTGCTGTGTTTTTGCTCGGCTGTGGCTAACGCAGCGCCGCAGCCCCACTGCAAGCCTGCCCCGCCTGTTCACAAATCTGCCAGCCACCGCCCAGCGCCTTGTAGATCCCCACCACCGCCAAGCGCTGCTGGGTGCGCGCCGCCGTTAACGCACGGCGGCTGGTGAAGTCGGCACGTTCGGCCTCAAGCACATCCAGATACATGCCCTCGCCTTCGGCAAATCGCGTGCGCGCAAACCTGGCCGCCTCGCGATTGGCCGCCGCCTCCAGCAGCCGCAGGCCCAAGGTGCTGCCCGCGGCACTGTTGGCCTGGAACGCATCGTCGGTTTCCTGCAGGG
The DNA here is from genome assembly GCF_023127755.1 of Pseudomonas sp. W2Aug9. Classification (NCBI taxonomy): domain Bacteria; kingdom Pseudomonadati; phylum Pseudomonadota; class Gammaproteobacteria; order Pseudomonadales; family Pseudomonadaceae; genus Pseudomonas; species Pseudomonas sp. W2Aug9. The sequence goes on from NZ_SPKL01000006.1 coordinate 143,895, forward strand.
CACGCAATACGGTCTGGTCATAGGCGATCAAGGCCGCTTGGGTACGCGCCTCGCTGGCGGCGATCCGTGCGCGTACACGCCCGGTGTCCAGCAGCGACCAGCGAATCACCGGGGCGATAACGTTCGACTGCATGCCTGCATCACCCAGGGAGCCGAGGCTTCCGGCCAGTAGTCCGATGGAGCCCTGCACCTGGATATCCGGATACAGGCCGGCGGTTTCCACGCCTATTTGCGCAGTCTCAGCCGCCAGGGTGCGTTCGGCCGCGGCAATATCAGCGCGCCGGGCTAACAAGCCGGCCGGATCACCCACTTGCAGGGTGCGCAGGCTCAAAGTCTCACGACCGGGCCTGGCCAGCGGTGGCTTGAACCCTTGTGGTGCCTGCCCCAGCAGCACCGCCAACGCGTTGTTGGAGGTTGCGCGTCGCCGCTCAAGGTCGGGCGCTACCGCCTCGACATTGCGCAGCAAGGCCTCGGCGCGCAGCCGGTCGAACTCGGTGGCGGCGCCGACGCTGACCAGATGTTCCACCAGGCCCAGGCTGTCGCGCTGGCTCTGGCTGATATCCGCGACCACCGCCTGTTCAGCTTCGATCCCTTGCAGTTCGAACCAGGTGGCCGCGACGGTGGCGGCGACGCTCGCCTGCACACTGCGCAGCAATGCCTGGCGCGACCCCGCCTGCGCTTGCGCTGCCTCTACCGAGCGGCGGACGCGCCCAAACAGGTCGATTTCCCAGGCCGCATCCAGCGCCGCGCGGGTGGTTTCGATTGAGCGTTCCTGGCCCAGCGGCGTCTCGACTTCACTGCGCCGTCGGTGCTCATAACCGAGGGCGGCACCGCCACTGGGCAGAAACCCTTGGCGGCTCTCGCGCAGCATCGCCTTGGCTTCATCCAGGCGTACGGCGGCGATGCCGATGTCGTGGTTGGCCGCCAGCGCCTGCTGGATCAATTGGCTGAGTGCCGGCTCGTCGAACACTTGCCACCACTGCACCTCGACCTCACCGCTGCCCAGACCTGCAACGGGCGCACCGAAGCTTGCCGGCCTGTGCGGGGCGGGCAGCACCGGCGCGGAATAGTCAGGCCCTACCGCAGCGCAGCCGGCCACCAGCAGCAACGGCAACATAAAGAGTGGAAAAGACCGTTTCATGATGCGCGCTCCTCCAGCTGCAACTTCGGACTCGAACCCTGACGCTGCAAGCGCAGCGCCAGGCTGCGCATCACCACGTAGAACACCGGCGTGAGGAACAGTCCGAACAGCGTCACCCCCAACATCCCGGCAAACACTGCAACCCCCATGGCATGACGCATTTCGGCCCCGGCGCCACTGGCCAATACCAGCGGTACCACGCCGGCGATGAACGCAAGAGACGTCATCAGGATCGGCCGCAAGCGCAGTTGGCACGCGTGGACAACCGCCTCCAACGGGCTCGCACCTTCGGCTTCGAGGCTGCGGGCAAACTCGACGATCAGAATGGCGTTCTTCGCCGCAAGCCCCACCAGCACCACCAACCCGATCTGCACGAACACGTTGTTGTCACCGTCCACCAGCCACACGCCGATGATCGCGCTGAGCAAGCACATGGGCACGATCAGCAAGACCGCCAGAGGCAACAGCCAACTGTTGTACTGCGCGGCGAGGATCAGGTACGCCAGCAACACACACAGCGGGAAAATAAACAGCGCCGATGACCCGGCGAGTTTTTGCTGGTAGGTCAAATCCGTCCATTCATAGGTCACGCCTTCGGGCAGTACCTCCTGCGCCAGCCGCTCCATCAGCGCAACAGCTTGCCCCGAGCTGACCCCAGGCATCGCCCCACCGGAGATATCCGCCGAAGGGTAGCCGTTGTAGTGAATCACCCGGTCCGGGCCGGAACCCGGTGTGACGGTGACAAACGCCGACAACGGCAACATGTTCCCGGCCGCATTGCGCACTTGCAGGCGGCCGATGGCTTCGGCCTGCATACGATGATCGGCATCAGCCTGGGCGGTCACCTTGTAGGTCCGGCCGAAACGGTTGAAGTCGTTGACATACAGCGACCCGAGATAGACCTGCAAAGACTCGAACACATCCGCCAGACGCACGCCCTGGCTCTTGACCTGGGTGCGATCGATGTCGACGTTCAACTGCGGTGCGTTGACGTCCAGGCTGGTCATCAATCCGGCGACCTGGCCCGACTCAGTGGCTTTGGTCATCAATACCTGGGTCTGCTGCACCAATGCCTCAAGCCCAACCCCGCCACGGTCCTCGACCTGTAACTTAAAGCCACCGGTCACCCCAAGGCCGGGCACCGGCGGCGGCGGGAATACGCCGAGGAATCCGTCAGGGATGCTCGCGAACTTGGCTTGCAGGCGCCCGGCGATGGCAACCGCGGTCATATCGGGCGAGGTTCGTTCCTTGAATGGATCGAGCATGACGAACATCACCGCAGCATTCGGCACATTGACGAAGCCGTTGACCGATAACCCCGGGAACGCCACGACGCTTTCGACGCCCGGTTCATCCAGGGCGATCTTCGACATCTGCCGCACCACCGCATCGGTACGGTCCAGCGAGGCCGAATTGGGCAATTGGGCGATACCCACCAGATAGTACTTGTCTTGCATCGGCACAAAGCCCGCCGGTACAGCGTTGAAGCCGAACCAGGTCAGCGCCAGTAATGCGCTGTAGGCGACCAGCGCCACCCCGCGGCGGCCGACGACCTTGCGCACCGAGTTGCCATACGCCTGCGGCGCCCGCTGGAACGGTCGGCTCAGCACCTGCACCCAATGCGCAGCACGACCGCGCAGGCTGCGCGGGTCGTGCGCCACGGCGGCGCTGCGCGGGCGCAGCAACAGGCCGGCCAGCGCCGGACTCAGGGTCAACGAGTTGACCGCCGAGAGGATCGTGGAAATCGCGATGGTCAGCGCAAATTGCCGGTAGAACTCACCCTGCAGACCACTGAGAAACGCTGTGGGAATAAACACCGCCGCCAGCACCGAGGTAATGGCGATGATCGGGCCGGTGACCTCCCCCATTGCCTTGCGCGCTGCCTCGGTGGGCTCCTCGCCGTTCTCGATATGCCGCTCGACGTTCTCGACCACCACGATGGCATCGTCGACCACGATGCCGATCGACAACACCAGCCCGAACAACGACAAGGTATTGAGGGAAAACCCCATCAGATGCATGACCGCGAAGGTGCCAATGATCGACACCGGCACAGCCATCAACGGGATCAGCGATGCGCGCCAGTTACGCAGGAACACCACCACCACGATGACCACCAGCAGGATCGCTTCCATCAGCGTGATGGCGACTGACTCCAGCGAAGCGCGCACAAACACGGTCGGGTCGTAGGCTATCCGCGACACCAGCCCTTCGGGGAAGTTGGCCTGCAGGCGCTGCATGGTGTCACGCACCGCCTGCGCTACATCGAGCGCATTGGCCCCTGGGCTCTGGATGATCTGCAAAGCCACGGCCGGCTCGCCATCCAACAGGCTGCGCAGCGCATAGGCATCGGCGCCCATCTCGATACGGGCCACATCGCGCAGGCGCGTGACCTGGCCGTTATCGCCGGTGCGGATGATGATGTCGCCGAACTGCGCTTCGTCCGTCAGGCGCCCGAGAGTGTTGACCGTGACTTGGAAAGCCGCATTGGAATCAGGTGACTGGCCGACCGAGCCGGCTGCCACTTGCACGTTCTGCTCGCGTACGGCGCCGATCACATCACCGGCGGTCAAGCCACGGGCAGCGATCAGGTCCGGGTCGAGCCACAGCCTCATGCTGTATTCACCGGCGCCCCACACCAGCACGTCGTTGATCCCCGGTATGCGCGACAGCTCATCGCGCACCTGCAAGTAGGCGTAGTTGGAGATGTACAGCGGGTCATAACGTTGGTCGGGAGACAGCAGGTGGACCACCATGAGGATGTCCGGCGAGGTCTTCTGCGTGACCACGCCGAGACGCTGCACCTCTTCGGGCAAACGCGGCAACGCACGCGAGACGCGGTTTTGCACCTGGATCTGCGCCATGTCGGCATTGGTGCCCTGGGCGAAGGTCGCCGTCAGGATCATGCGGCCATCGGTGGCCGACTGCGAGGTCATGTAGAGCATGCCCTCAACGCCGGTGATCACCTGTTCCAGTGGCGCCGCCACCGTCTCGGCAATCACTTGCGGGTTGGCCCCAGGATAATTCGCGGTGACTTGCACAGTGGGTGGCGTGACCGCGGGGTATTCGCTCAGCGGCAGGTGGAAGAAGGCGACAAGGCCGCCGATCATCATCAACACCGACAGGACGATGGCGAAGATGGGCCGATCAATAAAGAACCGTGGAAAGCTCATTGCACGCCTCCCACAGTCAGCGGTGCCTCAAGCGGCTTGCCCTCGATGCTGGCGGCCAGCGGCGTCACCGTCATACCGGGGCGCACCAGCCCTTTGACAACAATGCGCTCGCCCGGTCGCAGGCCTTGCTCGATCACCCGCAGGCCGTCAGCCATCGGGCCCAATTCGACCGGGCGGTATTGGGTCTTGTCGCCGTCACCGACCACCAGCACATAGCGCCGGCCCTGGTCGGCGCCGATGGAATGGTCGGCAATCAACACCCGCGCTTGTGCCGCGCCGGTGTCCAGCTTGACCTTGGCGAACAGCCCAGGGGTCAGGCGCCCGTCCGGGTTTTCGACCACCGCACGCACGCGCACGGTGCCGGTCTTGCGGTCGGCTGCGTTGGCCAGAAAGTCCACCCGCCCGGCCCGCGCATAGGTCGCATCATTGAGCATCGCCACCATTACCTTGGCAGCTTTGTCCCCCTTCGATCCGGCGTGTTCACGGGTCGCTGCCAACGAGTGCAGATAGGTGCGCTCGTCGACATCGAAGTACACATGCAACGGATCGACCGAAACGATCGTCGTCAACGGCGTCTCCCCTCGGGTGACATAGTTGCCTTCGGTGACGAGGGCACGATCGATGCGGCCGCTGATGGGCGCGGTGACGCGTGTGTAGCTCAGGTCCAGCTGTGCCGTATCCAATGCCGCCTTCGCTGCCTCGACCTGGGCCCTGCCGGCATTCAAGGAGGCAATGGCGGTGTCGAGGCGATCACGCGCCACCACCTTCTTGGCGAACAGTTGCTCGGCTCGGCCATGCTCGGCCTGGGCCAGCAACGCATTGGCCTCGGCCTCGCGCAAACGCGCCTTGGCAGCGTTCAACGCGGCCTGAAATCCCCGCGGGTCAATCACAAACAACGGGCTGCCCTTGGTGACGAACTGGCCTTCGGGCACGCTGACACTTTGCAGATAACCACTGACACGCGGGCGCAGTTCGACCTGCTCAATGGCGGTCAACGAACCGGTGTACTCGACAAACGGCGTCACCGCTCGCGCCACCACTTCGGCCACCGGCACGCTGGGCGGCTTGGCGGCAGCGGCCGGCGGCGCGTTGTCTGTGCATCCGCCCAGCGTCAACACCACGGCCATTGCCCCGGTGATCAGGCTTATTGGTTTGGCGTACATCGTTCACCCTCCTTGGAATTTTCAAGACAAATCGACACTGGAGGTTTTTATCGGGCTTGCCACATTGGGAAGGTCAAGCGCTATAAAACCGGGAGGGTGTGTTTTTGTCTGGAGGGTGTTTTGAGTGGGGATTGGATGCGCAGGTCAAGCGCTACCGGCGCTATAGCCACTTTGATGTGGCTAACCACGATGCGAAGCGAGCCGCTCTTGATCTTGATCTGCTTTTGATCTTAGGCGCCCCGTCAAACCACGCTGGCCGTAATTCGACAGGGATTTGGGGGGTAAACCGGCAGGGATGCCGGTTTAGCCGCCCCGCGCCATGGATGGCGCGTGGCGGCGGCCCCCCAAATCCATGGCGGATTACGGGCACACCGAGCCTAAGCGAGGTGCCGAGTGGTGGGGCAAGAGCGTTTTGCTTACTTTTGCGCTTTTCAAAAGTGAGCCGCCGTAAGGGCGGAACCAATAGCAGCCGTTACCTGAATAACGGATATGTACTCGGTCTGATCCAGCATCCTGGTCGGCCCTGAGGCCGCCATCGGGAGCAAGCCCCCTCCCACATTTGGATCTCGATTTGTCAGGTAGATATGTGCTGGCTGTCCGACCGTCACGAGAGCAAGCTCCCTAGCCACAGGTATGGCGCCGAGACCATCAGGTCCACGCCACCACCAACAACCCGGCACCCAACACCAGGCACAACGGCGAGTACAGGTACGTATCCAGGCGTGCAAACCGAGAGTTGCCGACCTTCTTGAAAAAACCTACCAGCTCCGAATCGCCAATCGCCCGGGCAAACATCAGCACCGCAATCGCACTGATGCCCCACTGCAACGCGCCATGGGACACCGGCGAGAAATACAGCCCGGCGCGCAGGCAAACGAGCAAGGCAATCGCTACCAGCCCCATCGCGACCAGAAAGGTGCCCAGCGCCGACGGCTTGAACGCCGGTCGCGGCCCGCTGGCAAATTCACCAGGCAGTTGCGGAATCGCCGCCAGGCTGCCGAATTTGCCGCCAGCCGCCCAGTAAAGATGCACCATGCTGATAAAGGTAAAAACCCCGACAATCCATCGCGCAATGACAAAACTCATGGCGGACGCTCCCGAAAAATGTGGGAATCAGGATAGTCGCCCTGAGATTTTTTGCAGGCATTTCGTCGGCGGCTGATGTTAAAGTGCCGCCCCATGAAACTCGCCCGTGCCGACCGCTCGCTCATTGCCTGGATGCTCTACTGCTGCGTCCTGTTCAATGTATTCGCCTGCAGCATTGGTCATGGGCAGATGGTGGGGATGCAGCTCAACGGCATCAGCGGCCAGTTCTGTACGGTGGACCCGCGCACCCAGGCGCCCCTGCCCAGCAACTCCACGGATGAAAGTCTGCCAACCCTGTCGAAGGCCTTTGGTTGCCCGCTGTGTTCTACCGGCGGCATGGGGCCTGCGCTCAACTCCCATCTGAATGTGGCGGTACTGCCACAACCCCATGCGCCACCTGCTGCGGTGGTGCTCGCCGCTGATATTCCGGCCCGTTTCACCTGGCCCACGGCTAACCCGCGTGCGCCACCTGCCTACGCCTGATCCCTGCGCTTTCTGATCTGCATTGCCGACCGTTTCCGAGAGGAAGGACCGGTGGCTGTGCGTTGTTTTCAAGCCAAGTTTTCAGGATTCAACCATGAAACATCTACCCCTGTTGGCGGGCCTGTTCGGCTGCCTGCCCGTTTGCGCCTGCGCCCTTGAGTTGGCGCCGACCACCATTGAAGGTGATCAAAACATTGAGCCCGGCCTGGCTCTGGATCAATCCAGCGGCATGGCCTCGCGCCTGGGCCTGAGCGTGCGGGAAACCCCGGCCTCGGTGGCCATTGCCAACCGCAACGATATCGAGCGCCGTGGCGCCAGGACCTTTCGCGAGGCGGCCAATACCCTGCCCGGCGTCAACGCCAGCGCGCCGCCCGGGTTTGGTGGTTTTGTCTCGTACCGCGGGTTTACCAGCAGCCAGATCACCCAGATGTTCAACGGCATCAATGTCGCCACAGGCCTGGCGCGGCCGGTGGATGCGTGGATCTACGACCGCGTGGAACTGGTCGGCGGCCCCTCCTCCCTGATCAACGGCGCCGGCTCCGTGGGCGGCTCGCTCAATTACGTGAGCAAGTTGGCCACCCGTGAAGAACAGGCCGCAGAAGGCCAACTGACCTACGGCAGCTACGACACCGCCGGTATGGCCTTCGGCCTTAATCACGCGCTGACCGAGCCCGGCGCCGATGTGCAGCATTACGCGCGACTGGATGTGAGCCGCAACACCAACCACAGCCACATCGACCGCGCTCAACGGGATGCCTGGAGCGTGGCGTTTTCCCTGCTCAGCGACCTCACGCCCAACCTTTCCCACACCCTGGCCCTGGAATATCAGGATGAGCATGAAGACAGCCCGTATTGGGGCACACCGGTGCTCAACCCCAAGGCCGGCGAACTGAAGATCGACAAGCACAACCGCTTCAACAATTACAACGTCGCCGACGGACGTTATGAGCAGCGTACAATCTGGGCCCGCTCGATCATCGACTATCGGATCAACGACAGCACCACGCTGAAAAATACCCTCTACCACCTCGACAGCCAGCGCGATTACCGCAACCTGGAGACCTACCAGTACAACGCCGACAACAGCGCCGTTAACCGCTCCACGGCCTATCAGGTGCGGCATCAGGGCGAACAGAACGGCAACCAGTTTGAACTGCGCCATGACACCGGCGTGTTCGGCCTCTCCACCACTTGGTCTGGCGGTTTTGAGTACAAGGTCAACAGCACCACCAACAGCCCCTTGAACGTATCGGGTCAAAGTACCGTCGACCCGAACAACTACAACCCGGGACACTTCTATGACATCCCCGGCACCCGGCCGGGCTTCATCAAGGACAAGACCAACCAGGTCACCACCAAGGCGCTGTTCGTGGAAAACCGCCTGGGGCTCACGGACAAGCTGTCACTGCTGACCGGCCTGCGTTATGACGCCATCGACCTGGACGTGACCAACCACCGCACAATCACCGCTACCAACCCTCGGCACTTCAAGCGCAGTTGGGAGCCAGTAACCGGCCGTGTGGGGTTTACCTATCAGTTTGTTCCGTCGGCCAACGTCTATGTGCAATACAGCACCGCCGTCGAACAGCCCAATACCACCACCCAGGTGTTCGACGTGTCCACCGGCAAGCAGTGGGAGATCGGCAGCAAGTTCGATTACCTGGACGGTCGCGGCTCGGCAACGGTCGCCGTCTACAAGATCGAACGCGAAGACTTTGCCGTCACCGACCCACAGGACCCCACCAACAGCATCCCGGTGGGCGCGCAGTCGTCCAAGGGTATCGAACTGGCCAGCTCACTGCGCATCACGCCAAGGCTGCTGGCCGAAGGCAACTTTGCCTGGGTGGATGCCGAGTACGATGAATTCAATGACAAAGTTGCCAGCGGCGCCGTGGTATCGCGCAAAGGCAATACGCCGACCAATGTGCCCAAGCGCGTGGGCAACCTGTGGTTGACCTACGACTTCTCAGAGGATTGGCAAGGGGGGGTGGATGCGCGCTATGTCGACCAGGTGTATGCCGATTATGCCAACACCCAGACAGTGCCGGCTTACACGCTGTTCGGTACGTTCCTGCGCTACAAGCTGGACGCCCGTACCTCGGTGACCGGGCGGGTGCGTAACTTGACCAATGAGGTGTATGCCGAGTTTGCGCATGTGTCGCCAGCTTACTATCTGGGGTCACCGCGGACCTTCGAAATAGCGGTACAAACGCGATTCTAAATCTGGAATGCAAAAAAATTGTGGGAGGGGGCTTGCTCCCGATAAGGGAGTGTCAGTCAATTTATCTGTGATTGACACTCCGCCATCGGGAGCAAGCCCCCTCCCACATTTTGTTCTGCATTCAGGCTATTTAAGGGCCGCCTCAACCTTCTGGGCTACATCCGGCGTCAACCACGCCTTCCACACCTCAGGGTGCTCCTTGAGGAACGCCTGGGCCACGTCCCGTGGCGCGGTGTGGTTTTCGCTCATCTTCGCCAGGGCCTTGTTAAGCGGCTCGATGGGGAACTCGACTTTTTCGAAGAACTGGGTGATCTGCGGATATTGCTGCTGGAACGGCGTCGATACGCCAATGCTCAATTTGGATGCCAGCGAGCGCGTAGGCTTGGGGTCAGTGTTGTCCGCGTCGGTCAGGGTCTTCCATGCATCGGCATCAAACGGCGGTTCTTCCAGCTGGATCAATTTATAGCGCCCCATCAACGGGGTGGGTGACCAGTAATAGAACAGCACCGGCTTGCCCCGGCGGATCGACGAGGCAATCTCGGCATCCAGCGCTGCGCCCGAGCCGCTGCGGAAGTTCACATAAGTGTCGTCCAGGCCATAGGCCTTGAGCTTCTGTTTGTTGACCACTTCGGACGTCCAGCCGATGGGGCTGTTGAGAAAGCGCCCCTTGCCCGGGGATTCCGGGTCTTTGAATACATCCTTGTAGCGCGCCAGGTCCTGTACGCTCTTCAGGTCCGGCGCCAGGGCCTTGAGGTTTCTGGACGGGTCGCCCTTGACCACGTATTCCGGCACCCACCAGCCTTCAGTGGCGCCTTTGACTGTGTCTCCAAGCCCTACCACTTTGCCTTCGGCTTCAGCCTTGACCCAAACAGGGCTGCGGCCCGCCCACTCTTCGCCGATCACCTGGATGTCGTTCTTGGCCAGGGCGGTTTCCAGGGTGATGGTGGTGCCAGGCAAGGTGTCGGTGGGCAAGTCATAACCCTTTTCGACGATAAAGCGCAGTACTTCGGTGATCAGGCTGCCGCTTTCCCAGTTGAGGTCGGCAAAATGCACCGGTGCTTGAGCAGCCGATACCGGCAGTGACAGACTCAGGGCCGTCAGTGACGCTGCCACCAGTGACTTCAATCCTCTCATGCCTTTGCACCTCGCGTTCTCGCAGTCATGGCAAACGGCTTTGCCGCTAATGCGCGAAGCCTCTGAATAGTTAAGTCAACTCAACTGTAGTAGAGGTTCCGAAAGACAAAGGTGCACAGAGTATTTATCGGTTATTCGCTGGCCTTGAACGTCACCAGTTCACCCTTGCGCCACTTGGCGGCCTTGCCCGTCACGGCCTTGAGAGTTTTGGTCAACCCTTCCTGCAATTGTTCATGGACGGCAAATACCAGCATCACGCTATGGCCTTCCTTGAACACAATGCCCTGGCCTTCGTTCGACGATACAAAGGCGTAGTCGCCGAGGCCGTAAACGGTCAACTTGATATCGCGAAACTTGAGTTCGAACTTTCCACCTTCGCGGCTGGGTAAAACAGCCGCACGGAAATGGTCGCCCACCTTGAGTTCCAGGCGTGGCTTGTCATCCACGACCAGTGCCGCTTCGGTATCGATCTCGGCGATGTAGATGCCTTCCGGCGTCTGTTCAGTGACGTAGACAAACCGGGATTGAAACTGTTTGACCAACTTTGCGCGCAAATCACCCAGCACGAATAACGCGTGCATATCCAGATTACTGACTGCCAAGGAAACGCCCCCACATCAAGAAAGCGCTGGCCGCCGAAGCGGGCAGCACAAAAAAACGGCCGTTACGGCACGATCACACATTCGTCAAAAACCTGAAGATAACCCGCAGGACTCGTACACCCAGCCGCGGTGGACCTAAAGCAAGGTCAGCCGGTGGCACAGCAAATCACAGGTTCAACGACCCGAGAATACGAGTCGACCAACTTCAGAGAATAACCCAGTCAAAAGTGCACTTTCCGACACCCGAAACAAAAAATACACGGGCATGGAACCAGTTGCGAACTACCGACGACAATACTAAAACAGCAAGCCGGGTCAAAACCACCCGAAACGCCAAACACAGGCTAACAAGATCGATCGACAGGAGCTGAGCATGCAACGACGTCAACACAATGCTACGTCCTTCCACACTCGTTCATCATGTCCAGACGAACGCCAATACTACTGCTTGCATAACCTTGATGGGTACTCCCATTCGGTTATTTACCAAGTGGTACCGGCCGGAAAGAACTTTTTCCACATTCTTGAAGTGCCCAGTGGCAGGATCAAGGGGTTTCGCAGCGACCACAATAAAGCCTGTGAATTGGCCAAAATGCTTGAAGCCAGGCTGCATGCCCTTTGCGGGGGACTCGTTTCGTCACCTGGGTGACTTTACTGCGCCTGCGCCCCTCAACAACTGCCATACTGGCCCGTCCATTGAAGTTTGCCCCGTGCGGGTCAGGTTTCATCAGTGCAGTTACCTTGAAGGGAAGGCTATACGTGACGGAATTTGATATTGGCGAATTTTTTATCCACGGCGATGCCAGGGAAGTAGACGGAGAGTTTCAAGCAGTCATTATCATGCGGGCCAAACCACCGCTGACCACTGTGACCGCGCACCAGGTAGAAAAAGACCGTTGGTTCAAGACTGTAGACGCCGCTGCCTTTGCAGCAAAAGAAGCCGCAAAAGCCCTGAAAACCGCCGTGGATTCGGGTGCTCTCAATTCCTGACACCTCGATAGAACTCTAACGCGCCTCAAGCCTCCCATACACAACGATCCTCACTTTGTATGGAGTACCCGATGGACGCGCCAATCCCCACGCTCGAAACCCTGTTTGAACAACTGGGCCTGGACTCAACCCCTGAGGCCATTGATGCCTTCATCGTCGCGCATCCGTTGCCGGAAGGCGTGAAGTTGATCGATGCGCCGTTCTGGACGCCCCAACAGGCGCAGTTTCTTAAGGAAGAACTGCGTGAAGACGCTGAGTGGGCCATCCCGGTGGATGAGTTGAATCAGCGCCTGCATCAATCTCACTAGCAAGGTCTCAATGCAGGCTGTCTGACTGTTCCATGCGCAACAGCGCTTGCCAGGCAGCCTGACACTCCTGCGCCTCATCGCGACTGGCAAAAGCGGTGCCGCGCTGTTCACCATTGAGCAACACTACCCAGCAGGCTTTCTGACCCAAGGCACGCAGGGTCTCAGGTACACCGCTGCCGATCATCACGGCCACATCGACTTTGTTTTGCATGGAAGTTCTCCGTAGCATTAGTTAGCTGCCTAACAATGTTGGCCATGCTACGGTTTTATTCCAGTTGGAAAAAGCTATCCTGGGAATAGCTTCATTGCATAAACAGCAACAATCCATCGCGCCAGACGCGGGCCGGATGATCTCGGGAGGTTGTTGCAGACGGGGCAGCCAGCTCACTGGCAGGCCCCCCCATTCAGCACATCAGGCTTGACGCTGATGCTTGTCGATCTGCTCGTGGCGCTCTTGGGCTTCAATGCAGTACTTGGTGGTCGGGCTGATCAGCAGGCGCTTGAGGCCGATCGGCTCGCCGCTGTCATCACACCAGCCAAAAGAATCTTCCTTGATGCGCTCCAGGGCGCGCTCAAGTTGCGGCAGCATACGCTGGTCGCGGTCAATGGCATTTACCAGCCAGGTGCGTTCTTCTTCGACGGAAGCCGCGTCAGCCGGGTCCGCCGGGGTGTCCAGGCTTTCAATGGCGATGCGGTTCTGTTCAATGCGCTCGTGGTGTTCCACCTTCATGTCTTGCAGCAACTTCTCGAAAAAAGCGTGCTGTTCGGCATTCATGTAGTCATCCGCCGGCATGGCCAGCAACTTTTCCTTTGTCATTGATTTCTCTATAAAAAATACGTGCATTAAGGCGAATAAGGGAGCGTTCCGCAAGGCCTGTGCAGGTCTCGGAAGGGCGCCGTCCATTTCAAGCGCCACCCGGCACTCAATTTACGAGGGGCGGCAGTCTAAGGCCGACTTGAGAGCGCAGCAACTGAAAAGACAGGCATTTTTTCCCAATTAACCCCCAAAGGCACCAGGACGGGCTTGGCGAACGGTCATCGGAGTGCGTTTATAGCAAGAAATTCAAGTTTGTGGAGCTATATAGAAGACAAACGGTTGAAAGTGGCTGATCCCGGACTAAATGTGGGAGGGGGCATGCTCCCTCCCACATTTGATCTGAGTCGGCCCTTGGATTCACTCAGCGCTTGAGCTTGCGCTTGTTGCGGTACTGGTCGATCACCACTGCCACCACGATGATCAGGCCCTTGATGATGTCCTGGATATACGCATCCACCCCCACGAAGGTAAACCCGCTGGCCATCACGCCGAGGATCAGCGCGCCGATCACGGTGCCGGTGATGCGCCCCACCCCGCCCGCCAGGCTGGTGCCGCCGATCACCGCAGCGGCAATCGCATCCAGCTCGTAGGACATGCCCATGCCCGCCTGCCCTGTCGCGGCACGTGCCGAGGCCACCACGCCGGCCAGGCCCGCCAGCAGCCCGGCGATGCTATAGACGATGATCAAGTGGCGCTTGACGTTGATGCCCGAGGTGCGCGCCGCCTGCATATTGCCGCCGATGGCGTAGGTGTACTTGCCGTACTTGGTATAACGCAGAGCAATATGGAAGATCACCGCCACCACCAGGAAGATGATCACCGGCATGGCACCATGGCCGATGGCCGTGTAGGAATCCGAGAGCATGCTCACCGGCTGGCCTTCGGTGTAGTAACGCGCCAGGCCACGGGCCGAGACCATCATGCCCAGGGTCGCGATAAACGGCGGGATGCCGGTCACCGCGATAATGCTGCCATTGATCGCCCCTGCCAGCAGCCCCACGCCCAGGCCCATCGCCACCGGGATCCACACCGGCAAGTCGGTCAGGGACGGAAACACCGCCCGGGAAAAATCCGAGGTCTGCGCCAGGCTGGCAGCGATCATCGCCGACAACGCCAGCACCGAGCCTGACGACAAGTCGATCCCCGTGGTGATGATCACCTGGGTCACGCCGATGGCCAGCAGGCCGATGATCGAGACTTGCAGAATCATCAGCACCAGGCGCTGGGAGTTCATCAAGAAGCTCTGGTCGCGCACGATCCAGCCGAACAGTTCAAACACCAGGCCGATACCGATCAGCACCAAAAAGATGCTCAGCTCGGTGGGCATGCGTCGACGATTCTTCACCGGTGCCGTCGCCGGCTTGTTGTCTGTTATTGCGTTCATAGCCCATCACCTTCTTATTCTGTAGATCAGTGGACCGCAGACATGCCGGAGGCCAACTGCATGACTTTTTCCTGGGTGGCCTCGGCACGATCCAGGGTGCCCATCAGTTCGCCTTCGTGCATCACCATCACCCGGTCGCTCATGCCAAGCACTTCGGGCAGTTCCGAGGAAATCATGATCACCGCCATGCCTTCGCTGGCAAGAAAGGCGATCAAGCGATAGATCTCGGCCTTGGCGCCCACATCGATACCGCGGGTCGGTTCATCCAGGATCAGCAGCCTTGGGTTGGTCATCAGCCAGCGTGCCAGCAGTGCCTTTTGCTGGTTACCGCCCGACAAGGTGTCGATGCATTGCTCCAGGGACGGAGTTTTTACTCGCAGCTTCTTGCACATCTCTTCGCACAGGCCGCGCAGGGCCTTCTGCTGGATAAAGCCGCTGCCCGAATAGTGCGGCAACACCGCCATCTCCATGTTTTCCAGCACCGACAGGCACGGGAACAGGCCGCTGAGCTTGCGATCTTCGGTCAATAGCGCAAAGCCTTTCTCGATGGCCATGTGCGGGTCGGTAATGCGCACCGCCTTGCCGTCCAGGGTGATTTGCCCACCGGTGCTTGGGGTAATGCCAAAAATGGTTTCCGCCACATTGGTACGCCCAGAGCCCATCAGGCCGGCGATACCGAGAATCTCCCCGGCGTGCAGGTCGAACGAGACGTCCTTGAACACGCCGTCCAGGCTCAGGTCGCGTACCGACAGCAGCAACTCACCTATCGGCGTCTCGCGCACCGGGAACAACTGGCTCAACTCTCGCCCCACCATCATCGAGATCAGGCTGTCGCTGTTCATGCTGTCGGCACGTTGCAGGCCTATGTACTGGCCGTCGCGGAACACCGCCACCTCATCGGCGATGGCGAACACTTCGTTCATTTTGTGCGTGATGTACACGATGCCTTTGCCCTGTGCCTTGAGGTCGGCAATGATCGAAAACAGGTGGGCCACTTCCTTGTCGGTAATGGCCGAGGTGGGTTCATCCATGATCAGGATGTCGGAGTCGTACGAGACCGCCTTGGCAATCTCGACCATCTGCCGTTCGGCGATGCTCAGGTTGCCCACCTGCTCTTCAGGGTCGAGGTTGATGCGCAGGCGCGCCAGCAACTCGGCGGTGCAGCGATGCATTTCGCGGTGGTTGACCATGTGCAGGCTGTTGAGCTGCTCGCGGCCGATCCAGATGTTCTCGGCGATGCTCATATGGGGCATCAGGTTGAGCTCCTGATGGATCATGGCGATCCCGGCCTTTTGCGCCGCCAGCGGCGTTTCGAAGGTAATAGGCTTGCCAAGCAGGCGGATTTCCCCGGCGTCGGGCTGGTAGATGCCGGCGATGATCTTCATCAGCGTCGATTTACCCGCGCCGTTCTCGCCCATCAATGCCAGCACCGTGCCGGGGCGCACACGCAGTTGCACATCGTCCAGGGCGACAACACCGGGAAAGCCTTTGCTGATGTTGAGAATTTCCAGCAGGTAGGGTTCGTCCAGCGGCAACGGCTGGATGCCCGGGGGCTGCGAGGCAGCGGCTTGAGCAAGCATAGGGAGGCACTCCATCTGCAGGGCGGCCGTGACCGCCCTGCCGGCTTATTGTTGTTGTGTCAGGGCTACTTGAAGTCTTTGACGTTGTCCGGGGTGATCAACTGGAACGGGATCACCACGTTCTGCTCCACCGGCTCTTTTTTGGCCATCTTGCGCGCCGCTTCCACGGAACCCACCGCTTGGCCCTTGGCGTCCTGGAACGCCGAGGCGGCCATGTCACCCTTGGTGATCGCGTTCAAGCCATCCGGCGTACCGTCAACACCGGCAATCAGCACGCTGCCTTTTTCCTTGCCGGCCGATCGCAGGGCCATGGACGCCCCGATCGCCATCTCATCGTTGTTGGCCAGCACCGCATTGAAATCACGCCCCTGGGTCAACCAGTCGTTGACCAGGGTCATGCCCCGGTCACGCAGCCAGGCGCCGGTCTGCTCCTGCTCGATCTTGATGTCCGGGTACTTGGCCAGCACTTCCTTGACACCCTTGGTGCGGTTGGTGGTGGAGTTGTTCGCCAGGTCACCCAGCAGGATCACGATCTTGCCCTTGCCGCCGAGTTTTTCGGCGATGTATTGCATTTGCAGGCGCCCGGCCTCGACGTCATCGGAGGTCACTGCCACCACGTCCTTGGGCAAGTCTTTCTGGTCCGGGCGGCGGTTGACGAACACCAGCGGAATGCCCGCCTTGGTCGCAGCCGCAATGATGTTCTTGGTCGAAGCGGTATCGACCGGGTTGACGATAATGGCGTCGACTTTCTGGCTGATAAAGTTCTCGACCTGGCTCAATTGCTTGACCACATCGGCCCGCGCGTCTTCAAACTGCAATTGCACGCCATCGCCCTTGGGGTAGGACTTGGCTTGCTTGTCCATGTCTTCGCGCAGGTAGGTGAGGAAGGTGTCATCGAACGCAGACATCGTGACGCCCACCTTCAGATCGGCGGCGCCGGCAACGCCACTGGCCAGCAGCATGGACAGGGCCAGCGCGGTAAAACGGATCGGGGTCTTCATGAACGGTCTGTCTCCACTTTCTTGTTGGTTTTTTTCGACGTTGCGTTTATCAGGACTCGGCTGTCAGTCGCACCACTGGCGCCCCTGGAATGCAGCACACCAGCGCGCCCTGGTTTTCGACGCACAGCACGTTAAGGAAGGAGAAGTAGAACGGCCGGGCGCGGGGCAGTCCGCGTGGCGCTTGGGCGGGGCGTAAAACTCGAAGTACAGCGTTGAAGATTTTCATCTGACGGTACCTGGTTGTTTTTGATCTTGTTTTTGTTGAGTCGCCCGCTGGGTCCGGGACGTACTTTATGCAACCTGGAAACGACTGTATTAGAAAATAATTTCCATATCAACCTGTTTTAGAATTTTATTCTATTTTTGTCGAAACCACTTGCTGGCGCTCGGCGCTCAGGCGTGCGGCGTCCAATATACGGGTGGTTTCCAGCGCGTCATAGGCGCTCACCGGCAGCGGTCCCTGCCCTTGCACCGCCAACTGCAACTGGCGATAGAACTGTGTCCAGCAGCCCTTTTCCGACGGCACCCGCTCACGCTCCGAGCCTTGTTCGAACCAGCCCCAGCGTCGATGCTCCTCCGCGCCCCAGTGCTCGCCTTCGGTCTTCGGCGATTTACCGGCGATCAGCGCTTCTTCCTGGCCATCCAACCCTTCGACGGTGTAGCAACCCAAGGTGCCACTGACACGAAAGCGCGGCGCCTGGCTGTTCTGCAAGGCGTTGCCCCACAGGTGTGAAATCACGCCGTTGGCGTGGCTCAGGGAAACAAAAAAGCCGTGATCCACGCTGGGGTGTTCAGGGGTGTAGTGCAGTTGGGCGAACACTCGGTCCACCGGGCCGAACAGTTGCAGCGCCTGATCGACCAAGTGGCTGCCCAGGTCACGCAGCCACCCGCCGCCGCTGGCATTGCCCACGGCTTGTGGGCTGTAGCGTTCTACACGAGATTCAAAGCGGGTGATGGTGCCCAGGGCACCGGCATCGATGAGTTTGCGCAGAGTCAGGTAATCCGAATCCCAGCGCCGATTCTGGTAGACGCTGAGCAGCGAGCCCTGGCGCTCGGCGGCAGTGATCAGGGCTTGGGCTTGTTCGGCGTTGGCCGCAAAGGGTTTGTCGCTGACCACCGCCACGCCGTGTTCGATGGCTTCCAGTACCAACGCTGGGCGACCTTTGAGGGTGGTGGAAATCACCAGGGCGTCGACGCCGGCTTCGACGATCTGGCCGATGGAGTCGAAGGCCTTCACGCCTGGTAGATCGGTACTTAATTGCTGGCGACGCTCCGGCGAGCGTGTGACAACGCCCACAAACGTCGCACCAGGCAACGTCGCAATCAGCGGCGCATGAAAGAAGCGCCCTCCGTGGCCATAGCCGACTAGTCCAATTCGCATGATTCACTCCTGCTTTGAAGTGCAAACACTGTTCAAATGTGGGAGGGGGCTTGCCCCCTCCCACATTGACCAGGTTCCACCTGTGAGATTGGGATCAGCCGTAGAAGTGTGGGCGATCCGGCAAGCTCACCGGCACAATCTGCCCACTGCCCTGGGCTTCAATACACGCATCCGCCGCCACTGCCGCCGCATACCCATCCCACGCCGACGGCCCGCCGACCTGCCCAGCCCGCACGCTGTCGATAAACGCCTGCAACTCCACGTCATAGGCACCGATAAAGCGATCTTTCCAATCCATCAGGATCGCATTGGACAGCTTCGCACCGCTGCGCAGTTGCACCTGGGACGGCTCCGGCAACTTGGCGATGCCGGTCTCCCCCACCACTTCGCACTGGATGTCGTAGCCGTATTGGCAGTTCACAAATACCTCCACGTCGATACGCGTGCCCTTGGCGGTTTCCAGCAGCACGATCTGCGGGTCGCGCAGGTGGGCCAGGGCCTTGCTGGTCTTGCGCGGGAAGACCACCTGCACGGACACATAGTCGTCATTGAGCAACCAACGCAGCACGTCCAGTTCGTGGATCAGGGTGTCGGTGATCGCCATGTCGGTGTTGTAATTCTCGCCCACCGTCGGGTTACGGTGCGCGCAATGCAGCATCAACGGCTCGCCGATCTGGCCGCTGTCGATCACGGTTTTCAAGGCCCGATAGCCTTCGTCATACGGACGCATGAAGCCCACCTGCACCAGGCGCTTACCGCAGGCCACTTCGGCCTCGACGATCTTGCGGCAGCCTTGCGCGGTGACCGCCAGGGGTTTTTCACAGAACACCGGTTTGCCGGCGGCGATGGCGGCCAGCACGAACTCTTCGTGGCTCGGCCCCCACGACGTCACAAGGATGGCTTCGACCTCTGGCGAGTTGATCAGCGCATGGCCGTCCGGGTACACCTCGGCGTCAAGCTTCAAGTCCGCCACCACCTGCGCGGCCTGCGCAAGGTTGATATCAGTGACCGCCACCACCTGGCTGTTGAGCAAGGTCTGGCTGCAACGACGGATATGGTCCCGGCCAATGGCGCCCGTACCAATCACTCCAAGCTTCAAAGACATGTAAACACTCCTCTTGTTATTAGTACTGCCGGGCCTTGGCCAGGTGTTCATTGAGTTTTTTTGCCGCTGCATTCGTGCGTTCACTGGTGGACACCTGCGCCACACCTACCCGCCACCACGACAGGTAGCCGTGGACCATGGTCTTGGGCAGCACTTTGATATCGATCAGCGTCGAGACGGTTTGCGTGCGCGCATCGGCCAGGGCCGCTTCCAGCTGCTCTAGCGTGCTGACCTTGTAGGTCTTGCAACCATAGGCCGCCGCACTCATGGCGAAATCCACCGGCACCAGGCCGCCGTCGAGCTTGCCGCTCTCGGGGTTGCGGAAGCGAAACTCGGTGCCGAAGCTGTCCATGCCATTGCCGATTTGCAGGTTGTTGATGCAACCGAAGGCCATGTTGTCGAGCAGCACCACGTTGATCTTGCGCCGTTCCTGGATCGAAGTGGCCAGCTCCGAGTGCAGCATCATGTAGGAGCCGTCACCGACCAGGGCGTAGACCTCTTTGGTCGGCTCGGCGAGCTTCACGCCCAGGGCGGCATTGATCTCGTAGCCCATGCACGAATAGCCGTATTCGACGTGATAGGTATTGACACCCTTGCTGCGCCAGGCGCGCTGCAAGTCCCCGGGCAGGCTGCCGGCGGCGGCGACGATGATCGCATCGTCGGCCAGCGCCTGGTTGAGCACGCCCATTACGCGGCTTTGGGTCAGGCAGGAGCCGGTCAGCTCGATAAACTCGCGCAGTACGCCGCGGTCCAGAAGGTCGTCAACTTCCGGCACGAAATCATCGTCTGAGTATTGCACCTGGTACACGCGATCCACTTCGGCATCCCGTTGCGCCTTGGCGTCAGCGATCTGCTCGCCCCAGCCGGAACGGTAATCGCCGAGGGCATCGGCCAGCGCTTCAAGCGCGACTCTGGCGTCCGCCACCACTTGCACACCGTCCAGCTTCAACGCGTCGCAGGCGCTGACATTGAGGTTGAGAAAAGTCACCTCGGGGTGCTTGAACAGCGATTTCGACGAGGTCGTGAAGTCGGTATACCGCGTGCCGATGCCGATGATCAGGTCCGCCTCGGGGGCCAGCAGGTTCGCCGCCAGGCAGCCGGTTTCGCCGATGCCGCCGACGTTCAGTGCATGGCTGGAGACCACCGCGCTTTTACCGGCCTGTGTTTCGGCAAAGGGAATCTCAAAGCGCTCGGCAAAGGCTTGCAGCGCCGCATTGGCGCCGGAGTACTTCACCCCGCCGCCACAAATGATCAGCGGTTTGCGCTTGCCGCGAAACGCCGCCAGCGCATCGCCGATCATCGCGGCGGTGGCCGGGCGCCGGTCGATACGGTGCACGCGCTTTTGCAGGAAGTAGTCGGGATAGTCCCAGGCCTCGGCCTGCACATCCTGGGGCAAGGCCAATGTCACCGCGCCGGTTTCGGCAGGGTCGGTGAGCACGCGCATGGCGTGGATCGCCGCCGTCATCAACTGTTCGGGGCGGTTGATGCGGTCCCAGTATTTGCTCACGGCGCGGAACGCGTCGTTGGTGCTGATGCTCAGGTCGTGGAACTGCTCGATCTGCTGCAGCACCGGGTCGGGCTGGCGGCTGGCGTAGACATCGCCGGGCAACAGCAGCAGCGGTATGCGGTTGGCCGTGGCGGTGGCTGCGGCAGTGAGCATATTCGCAGCGCCAGGCCCCACCGAGGCCGTGCACGCATAGATCTTGCGGCGCAGGTGCTGCTTGGCAAACCCGATGGCGGCATGGGCCATGCCTTGTTCGTTGCGGCCCTGGTGCACCACCAGGTCGCCGCTGTCCTGCTCAAGCGCCTGGCCAAGGCCCAACACATTGCCATGCCCGAAAATAGTGAATACCCCGGCAACGAACTTGCTCTGTACGCCGTCGACTTCGATGTATTGGTTATCCAGAAACTTCACCAGGGCCTGGGCCATGGTCAATCGTGTGGTGCTCATGTCGCGCCCCTTATCGTTTTTGCAGGTGGGCGATGCTTGCCCCCAACGCCTGCCGGATATCCGCCAATCCATGCACGCTTTCGGCAAACGGCTCGAACGACAGATAGCCGCTGTAGCCGGTGCTCAGCAAGGTGTCGATCTGCGCCGCATTCCCGAGAATATCGTCCTCGCCCACCAGCACGCGGTGGCCGTCGCGGATTGAGTCAAGCGGCGCCTCGTGGTCTTCCACCCCGGAGATATGCACCAGCCCGGTCAGCTCCGGGAAGAACTCATGCTCGCCGGCCAAATGATGGTGAAAGGTGTCATGCACCACACGAAACACATCCAGGCCACCGATGGCCTT
This sequence comes from Pseudomonas sp. W2Aug9, assembly GCF_023127755.1. Classification (NCBI taxonomy): domain Bacteria; kingdom Pseudomonadati; phylum Pseudomonadota; class Gammaproteobacteria; order Pseudomonadales; family Pseudomonadaceae; genus Pseudomonas; species Pseudomonas sp. W2Aug9. Next base: position 165,758 of record NZ_SPKL01000006.1, read on the forward strand.
GATTGCATCCACTGCCACGCGCTTGCGGCGCAGGGCGGATACTGCGAAGCCCAGGGGTTCGATGAAACCGAGAATCCCGTACTCACGCAGGATCAATGCCAGTTCGCTCAACGCGGTGCGCAAACCAGCGGCGCGCTGCGCGTCGTTACGCGTATCGCCAGGCTGATTGAACGGGCACATCACCAGGCCCTGGGCCCCGCACTCACGGGCGTAGGTGGCCAGTTCGATTGCCTGAGCGCGGCGTTCGTCGTTCCACACATCAAAAGGGTACAGCGCGTTGATCGACAGCACCTTGATGCCCTGCGCCGCGCACAACTCACGCACGCGGGCGGCGGACATGCCGTATTCGATTTCGCGGTTTTTGAGGTCGTTGCGAATCTCGATGGCATCGCACTGGAGGGCTTTGGCCAGCTGGATAAAATCCGCCAGGGGCAAGTCAGGCGCGACCATACGGTTAAGGGCAAAACGTAGCGGCGACTTCATTGTTGTTGTTCTCCGTCCAAAACCGTTTAAAGGTCCAGCAGCCAACTGTGCTGCGGGTCGTTATGGAAATGCCAGGCGCGCTTGGGGCCGGCCATGACATTGAGGTAATAAGACTCGTAGCCATACGGCACGCTGACCGGGTGATATCCCTTGGGCACCACCACCAGGTCGCTGTTTTCCACGGCCATGGCCTGGTCGATGCTGCGGTCGTCGGTGTACACGCGCTGGAACACAAAGCCCTGGGGTGGATTGACCTGGTGGTAGTAGGTTTCTTCCAGAAAGCTCTGGTGCGGCAGGTCATCGGTATCGTGTTTGTGCGGCGGGTAACTTGAGGAATGCCCCGACGGTGTGCGCACTTCCACCACCAGCAGCGAATGGGCCGGCTCGCTGTCGGGCAGGATGTCGCAGACGTAGCGAGTGTTGGCGCCTTTGCCGCGCACACTGCGTTTGCACTGCTCGGGGCGGATCAGGCGCGGGGCAAAACCCGCCGCACCCGGCGCCGCACACACGGCAATCTGTACATCGCTCAGGGCCGTGACCTGGGCGTCGATGCCCGGCGGCAAATAGGCGGCGAACGGTGATTTGTCTTCGAACACCGACTGGCGATCACCCAGGTTCTGCCAATTGAAGCCTTCGCCTTCGATATTCACCCGACCGCTGAGCAGCACCAGGCACAGCTCCTGATCGCCCGCGCTGACCGGCAAGGTTTCGCCCAGGCTCAAGCGGTAAGCGGCGAAACCTACGTACTCCAGGCGCCCCGCCTCCAGGGCAACCATGGTTTGCCCGCGTTTGCTGCTTTTGACCAACAAGCTCATCACTCAAACCCTCTCGTTGAGAAGCGCACGCAAGGTGTCATAGCCCTTCTTCGCGTAGATATAACTGGGCGCCACGGCCGGGTCCTGCTCGGCTTCCACCACCAGCCAGCCTGCGTAGTTCGCAGCCAGCAGCACGTCCAGTAACGACGCAAAGTCGATATCGCCGTCCCCTGGCACGGTGAAAGTGCCGTTGACGATGCAATCGGGAAAACTCCACATCTGATTGCGCGCCAATTGCACCACGGGTTTGCGCACGTCCTTGAAATGCACATGGCAAACGCGGTCGATGTGCTTGCGCAACACCTCGATGGGTTCGCCGCCGCCCATGTAGCAGTGGCCCGAATCGAACAGCAGGCCGACTTCCGGCCCCGTGCGTTTCATCAACTGGTCAATGTCTTCGGGAGACTCGACGTAGGCGCCCATATGGTGGTGGTAGGCCAGGCGCACGCCTTGAGACAAGGTGAAACGCGCCAGCTCGGTGAGCTTGTCGGCGTACGCCTGCCAGGCCTGTTCGCTATGAAAACGCGGACGTTCTATCAGGCGAATGCGTGAACCCTGGATCGAATCGGCGACTTCGCCGTACACCAGTACGTTGGCACCGTTTTGTTTGAGCAGTTCGACATGGCCGGCAATGGCCTCGATCTCCTCGGCCACCGAACGACGGGCCAGGCGGCTGGAGTACCAGCCCGAGACCAGCGCCAGGTCATAGGGACGCAGCACGTCGCCGACGCCCTTGGCATCCTTGGGAAACTTGCCATTGAGTTCAAAACCTTCGTAGCCGATGTCCTTGCCTTCACTCAGGGCCGTGCTCAGCGGGGTTTCACCGCCAAGGGCCGGGAGGTCGTCATTGCTCCAGGAGATCGGGTTGATGCCAATTCGGATTGCGGGCATGGCTGCACCTTTTATTGTTTTCTCTAGAGATCACTGAGATCTGCTTTATGTGGGAGGGGGCTTGCTCCCTCCCACATTGGATTGCATTGCACATTTGGAATGTGTGACTAAATTCGAGCACTGCGCCAGGCGTTGATGAGTTGTTCGAAGGTAGCCTGTACCTGCTGGATCAAGGTCTCATCATCGATCTCCCCCGCCATCCACGCCCGGCTCGGCTCCTGGAAGATCGTGCGGCCGACGGCAAATCCGCGGCAGGTGGTGCTCAGGCGGGCTTGCTGAAAACCGTCGGCAAGACATTCAGCCGACGCGTTCAGGCCAAGCAGCACCACGCCACGGCAGTATGGGTCGCGCTCCTGGATCAGTTCGTCGAGCTTTTTCCAGTCGGCGGCCGACTGCGCTTCGATCTTCCACCAGGCCGGGTAGATACCCAAGTTGTACAGGCGCTTGAGGCTGCGATACAAAACGTCGGGATAAGTGGAGGGGTGATCCTTGGGCGGGATGACTTCCAGCAGCAGTTCATGGCCGCTGACGATGGACGCCTCATACACCGCCTTGAGCTGCGCCTCCTGTTCCAGGCGCAGCATAGGTTCGTCATCGGGGTGAAATTGCACCAGGCATTTGATGATCTGTTCCTGGGGCCAGGCAATCAGGTTGCTGCCCACCGAGCGACCGTGTTCGAACGCCAGAGGCCGTGAGTTCTGCACTTCGACCGGGCGGGCAATCCACCAGCCTCGGCCGCTGGCGGCATTGAGGGCATCCTGGCCAAAACGCTGATCGGCAAGCAGGCCCACGTCGGCCTCGATGCCCTGCTCGGCGAGCTTGGTCTCCACACGTTCGATGGCCTGGATAAACAGCTGCTTGATGGCGCTGATTCGCGTCAAGTCCTGGCCGCCTTTTTGCGCCAGGTCCACCAGCTGCCAGCGGTGGTCGAAGGCAAACACGAACAGTTGCTTCCAAGCCTTGCGCGGCACCGTGACGCGGTGCAGGCGCTGCAGGGTCGCATCCTGGTCGGGACGGGTGATCGGCACCGGGCTGTTGAACAGGTAATCGAGTTCGGCGGGCGTGGGCATGGCCGGCGCACAGGCGTGCCGCGAGACCACCAGGCCGCCACAGGCATTGGCCAACTGGCTGCAACGCTCGTCGCTGGCGTCGTTGAGCCAGCCACTGAGAAAGCCTGACATGAAGGCATCGCCAGCACCCAGCACATTAAGCACTTCAACGCGCACACCGGGATAGATCGCCCCGTCCTCCAACCGCGCAGGGATCTCGCCGTGGATCACCGTGCAGCCTTGCGGGCCGAGCTTGACCACCAGGGTGGCGGCCGTCAGTTCGCGCACCGTGCGCAGGGCGGTGAGCAGGTCTTCACTACCACCGGCGATGAGGAATTCTTCTTCAGTGCCGACGATCAGGTCGAAACGCGCCAGGATTTTCTGCACATGCTGGCTGACATTCTGGTCGGCAACAAAACGGGTTTCGCCATCGGCCTTGCCCGCCAGGCCCCACAGCACCGGGCGGTAGTCGATATCCAGCACCCGTTTGACGTTGTGTTTGGCTGCGTAATCCAGCGCCTGAATGCTGGCCTTGTACACACCGTCGGTGGAGAAATGCGTGCCGGTGATCAGCAGCGCCTTGCTCGATGCAACAAAGGCTTCGCTGATGTCTTCGGCGCGCAGGGCCATGTCGGCGCAGTTTTCGCGGTAGAACACCAGGGGAAAGGTTTCACGGTCTTTGAGACCCAGCAGCACCAGGGCGGTGAGGCGTTCGGGGTCGACCTTGATGCCGCTGACATCGCAACCTTCGCGGGCCAGGGATTCGATCAGAAAACGGCCCATATGGTCGTCGCCCACCCGGCTCAGCATCGCCGACTTGAGCCCCAGCCGGGCAGTGCCGAAGGCGATGTTGGCGGAGGAACCGCCGAGGTATTTGGCAAAGCTGGACACATCCTCAAGCCGCGCACCCACTTGCTGCGCGTAGAGGTCGACGCCCAGGCGCCCCAGGCAAATCAGATCCAATTGACGCCCACTGGCAAAACGAGTCTGGCCCATGCTGGCTCCTGTTATTTTTATCAGCCTGCGTTGTGCCGCCGTAGTGGCGGCAAACGCTCTTGGTGGGAGCAGACTAGAACGTCCGACGGCGGCAATCAATATTTATTCCATAATTATTTTTAGTGGAATATATTTTCCAATACGTCAGCATAGCGGCACGCCAGCGCCCGTGCATCGTTTCAGCAGGCCACGCGGGCCGTGATGCCGAGGTATTTTTTTGCGCCTACCCTGTAGACTTGCGCCACCCATCAGCGCATCAGACGAACACGCCAGAAGGATTGCCCATGTCCCGCACCGATCCCGAGACCACCCTGGAAGCAACTGTCGCCAGCCCTCCGATCAATGCCGAACGCCTGTTGCAGCTGATCACCGACGAATACGAAAGCCTGCCGCGCCAGCTCAAGCGCATCGCCAGTTACATGAGCCAGCAGAGCGACCGGATCATGGTCGATCGCATCAGTGACATCGCCCGTGAATGCGAAGTGCACCCCTCGGCCATCGTGCGGTTTTCCCAGCGTTTCGGCTTCAGCGGTTTCAGTGAAATGCAGGCGCTGTTTCGCGAGGCCTATACCCACAAGACCACACCGGTGCAGAACTACCAGCAGCGCATCCGCAGCATGATCGCCAACAAGTCGCAGAAAGCCAGCGGCGGCGACCTGGCGCGTGAGTGTGTCAACGCCACCCTGTCCGGGATCGAACGCCTGGGCCTGGAACTGGACGATGCGGCCTTCGAGAAAGCCGTGGACCTGGTGGTCAATGCCGACAACATCTACGTGGTCGGTGTGCGCCGTTCCTTTGCCGTGGCCGACTACCTGGTCTACAACCTGCAGCACACCAACAAGCGCATCCACCTGATCTCGGGGCTAGGCGGCAGTTATCGCGAGCAGATGCGCAGCGTGCGCGCCAATGACCTGGTGATTGCCATTAGTTTTACGCCCTACGGCAAAGAGACCCAGCACTGCCTGCGCATTGCCCAGCATCACCAGGCCAAGACCTTGATCATCACCGACAGCAACCTGTCGCCGCTGGCCAAGCGCGCGAATGCGGTGCTGTTGGTCAATGAAGGCTCATCGTTTGCCTTTCGCTCGCTGAGCGCCACCTTGTGCCTGTGCCAGGCGTTGTTTATTGCGGTGGCCTATCGGTTGGAATTGAAGGTGGATGAAATTCATGAGCAGGTCGGGTTCGACGACTGACGCGCTCCTACAGCAATTGCGCCAGAGCCCGGCCGTGGAAGCGGATCTGCGCGAGGGTCAATGCGGTGTAGCCGACAATCACGGCGGGCGGCAACGTTACATCGACACAAAACTTGCCCAGTGGCTGCAAACTCAGCCCGGCGTCGGCGGCGCGGGCGCAGAAATCCGCCTCTGGCACCCCTGCCGGTAACCACAGCACAAAATGCAGCCCGGCCTGCTCGCCAGTGACCGTGACGTCCGGCGGGAGGCAAGCGAGCAAGGCATCACGCCGCGCCTGATAGGCCTGACGCGAAGCGCGCAAATGCCGCACAAACGCACCGCTGCCAAGAAAGTCCACCAGGCCCGACTGATCGCTGGCGCCCACCGAATGCCCGGTCAGTTGCAAGGTGCGCAGCAGTGACGGACGCAGGGTTTTGGGCACCACCATGAAACCGACTCGCAACCCTGGAAACAGGTTCTTGTTGAAGCTGCCGCAGTAGAGCACGCGGTCGTTCGCATCCAGGGACTTGAGCGCGGCCAAAGGTGCGCTGTTGTAGTTGTACTCGCTGTCGTAGTCGTCTTCGACCACCCAGGCATCGGCTCGACTTGCCCAGTCCAGCAGCGCCAGACGGTGCGACACCGACAGGGTCACGCCCAGCGGGGCCTGGTGCGCGGGGGTGACATACACCAGTCGTGCGTGGGCAGGCAACTGAGCGGTATCGAGCCCTTCGGCGGTGACCGGGATCGACTGCACCTGTGCGCCGGCCAGCTTGAACAGACGCCGCGCCGGGGTGTAGCCGGGGTCCTCGACGCAGGCCAGGTCACCCGGTTGGAGCAGCGTGCGGGCGATCAGGTCAAGGCCATGACGAATACCCGTGGTGACAATCACTTCATCCGCCTCGCAGTGCATGCCGCGATAACTGCGCAAGTAATCCGCAATGTGCTCACGCAGGGCCGGCAGCCCACCAGGATGCGCGGCCTCCAGTACACCAGGGCCTGCGGCCAACAACCCACGGGCGACGCAACGCGCCCAGGCTTTCAGGTCGAACAGGCCGGCATCCGGGCGCCGTGCGACAAAGGGCACATGGCTCTGTACCCCGGCGTGGGGTGGGTCGGGGTCAACCGGGCGGCGCAGCATTTGTTTTGACGCCGGGGCCGCAATGAATTGCTCGGGAATCACCGCGCGCACCCGCGTGCCAGAGCCCGCCACGCGCTGCACATAGCCTTCGCTGTGCAAGCGGTCGAACACGACCTCAAGGGTGCCGCGCGAAACCTGCCAGCGCTCGGCCAGGCTGCGGGTCGATGGCAAACGGCTGTCGGCCGGCAACTGCCGAGTCAGGATCGCCCCCCGCAAAGCCTCATAGGCGCCCTGCTGTTTACCCTCGCCCAAGTTGTCCGGGCGCGGCAAGTCAAGGTTGGAGGCGGCTTTTCCTCGGCTCATAGTGGTCCAATCCTTCCATGCACAAGTGGTTCTGCGGATTAAACCACAACGCCGCTAGAGTCCGGGCTCTACCCCTCGCGAAGTAACCGCCCATGACGCAACGCATTCTCGCTCCCTGGTTCTGGCTAACGCTGCTGACGGTCCTGGTGGGCTTGCCGCGCCTCACCCTGGACCTGCACTTGCCCGCCCTGCCCGCTATGGCCGACTACTTCCAGACCTCCGATAGCCAACTGCAACTGGTACTGACGCTCTACACGCTCGGATCGGCGATTTCCTTGCTGGTCAGCGGCCCGCTTACCGACCGCTTCGGCCGGCGTCCGGTGTTGCTGGCCGGGTTGACGATGTATGTACTGGCAACCCTCACCTGCGCACTGGCCGACAGCCTGAGGGTATTGATCATTGCGCGGCTGTTCCAGGCCCTTGGCGGGTGTTGCACCACGGTAATAGGCCGGGTGATCGTGCGCGACTATTTTGCCCCACAGGAGCAGGCGCGCTTGCTGGGGTTGATCTCCATGGCAATGGCGGTCTCGCCCATGGCCGCGCCGGTGCTTGGCAGCGTGCTGTTGCCCCTCTTGGGTTGGCGGGGTTTGTTTGTTTTGCTGGCGGTGATTGGCAGCCTGTTGTGCCTGGTGGTCCAGCGCCGCCTGCCGGAAACCCGTCCGCCACAAGTGGCCGCCGCACCACCCACCCACTTGCTGCGCATCTACGGCCAACTGCTGCGCGACCGCTATTTCCTGCGTTATGCCCTGGCGATCGGCTGCGTGTACAGCACCTATTTTCCGTTTATCAGCGAGTCTTCGGCGTTGCTGCAACGCGGCTTTGATTTATCGCCGAGCGCCTACGCCCTGGTATTTGCCGCAACGATCAGTGGCTATATGTTCGGCGCCAACCTGTTCCGCCGCCTGGTAGCGCGGTTCGAGGCAGACCGCTTGATCAGCTTCGCCATCGGCCTGAATGTGCTGGGCAGCGTACTGCTTGCGACGGCCACGACACTGCTGGCGCAGGATTGGCTGGCGATTGTGTTGCCGATGGTGGTGATCATGGTGTCGGTGGGGCTGACGATGCCTGCCTGCCAGTTGTCGGTGTTGCAGCCCTACGGCGCGATTGCCGGTACGGCGTCGGGGTTGTTCTTTTTTATTCAGATGTTTGTGACGGCTGTGAGCAGTTGGGCCACCGGGCTGCTATCGGATGGCACTGCACAACCGTTGGTAATCATGACATCGCTGGCCAGCACCTTGCTGGTCATCAGTTGGCTGACGTTGCGCAAAACGAAAAGTGGGAAGGAGCAAAGCCCTTCCCACCCTTTACCGAGCCAGGCCCGGGTTTAGTGCATGAAGATCGCGATCAGAATGATCACCGGAATCGGCACGCCGAGGAACCACAGCAGTAATGAGCGCATGATGCTTTCCTTAAATGAATGGGCCTTGAATTAACGAACGTAGTTTTCGGTTTCGACGTACACCACGGCATCCCGGCGGCGACCGCCGAAGGTGGCAGCGAAGCTGGCGAAGAATGCACCGATCAACAGCGCCACGAAGGTCCACAGCGAGGTATAGGCAGCCACTTTCGCGGCGGTCTCGGCGGCCTGCTTGGCTTTGAGCTTGGCGTCTTCGATGGCTTTACGGGCATCGCCGTACACTTTATCGATACGCGCTTCGGCATCCGCCTGGCTGAGGTTGGTACGCTGGGTGATCAACTGGGCCAGGTAGGCACGGTCTTCGGCGGCCAGTTGACCGTCATTGCTCAGGGTCCGGGCGAAGATACGGCCGACCACGGCATGGGCCGCATCGTCGCTGACCGCGGCTGGGCGGTCATCGCGGAACAGGCTGTCGACGTAGTAGCCGAAGTCGCCGCTGTCGGCACCTTTGGCTGCGCTGCCGGCTGCTTGGGTCAAGCCACTGACGGCGCCCGACGCAACGCTGGCACCGGCTTTCACACCACCACTGACGACACTGCTGACCGAACCGACCACCAGCATTGCCGTGATCAATGTGGCCACGGCCCACGCCAGGAAACCATGGGCGGTATCGCGAAAGTACACTTCATCGCCATGCATGTTGGCCCACTTCACCCGCAAGCGGCCGGCGATGTAGCCACCCAGGCCCGAAGCGACGATCTGGGTAAAGGCCAGCCAGACAATCGTGGAAATGCCAAGGCCCTTGGCACTGATACCGCTATCGGCCCACGGCGACACCGCCGAAAAGCCCAGGCCGAAGCCCAGCAGCACCAGAATCAGTGACAGCGCAGCCGCCGCAGCGGCCCCGGCGAAGATCGCCCCCCAGGAAACCCCGGAGAGCGTGCTTGACTCTTGCAGCGCGGATGAGGATGTGATCATTGTTGTTTTGCTCCAGGCATGAAAAATAGTGTTACAAGTCTCAAAAGGGACAGTGCAGGCACCATGCCAGTCGGCAAATAATTTAAATTCCTTGTATTTCAATAAGTTAATTAAATTGAACTTACTTAAGTCATGCAAGTTGCAAGAAACGGCCGTTAAGGGCGGGCGATATGCATTCATGTGGGAGGGGGCTTGCTCCCGATAGCACTGTGTCAGTCAACAAACTCTTGCCTGAGACACCGCTATCGGGAGCAAGCCCCCTCCCACATCGATTCGTGCCAGTCATGAACAGGTGGCAGTTTTGCCAAGATGAAGTTTTATTTAGGAAACATTCAGCAACTTCTTGGCAAAATGACGTCCACTTCTAGTGTGAACGCTCACCAGGTAATCCTATGACCCGCATTTTGACCATCGAGGATGACGCCGTAACGGCCCGCGAGATCGTCGCCGAGCTGAGTAGCCATGGACTGGACGTAGACTGGGTAGACAACGGCCGCGAGGGCCTGGTCCGCGCCGTAAGCGGCGATTACGACCTGATCACCCTCGACCGCATGTTGCCCGAACTGGATGGCCTGGCCATCGTTACCACCTTGCGCACGATTGGCGTATCGACGCCGATCCTGATGATCAGCGCCCTCTCCGATGTCGACGAGCGTGTACGTGGCCTGCGTGCCGGCGGTGATGACTATTTGACCAAGCCGTTCGCCTCCGACGAAATGGCCGCCCGTGTCGAAGTGCTGCTGCGGCGCAAAAGCACGGTCAAGGAGTTCGAAACCGCCCTGCGCGTGGCAGACCTGGAATTGAACCTGATCAGCCGCGAAGCCAGCCGCGCCGAGCAGCCGCTGACCCTGTTGCCCACCGAATACAAACTGCTGGAATTCCTGATGCGCAACACCGGGCAGATCCTGTCGCGGATGATGATTTTCGAGGAAGTCTGGGGTTATCACTTTGACCCGGGCACCAACCTGATCGATGTGCACATCGGTCGCCTGCGCAAGAAAATCGATCCCCCGGGCCTCACGCCGCTGATCCGCACGGTACGAGGTTCCGGGTATGTCATTGCTGAACCCCTCTAAGGGCTGGCGCTCTTCCAGCAGCCGCCTGCTGGCGCTGTACAGCTCGTTGTTCGTGGCGTGGAGTTGCATCCTCATGGGGGTGCTGTATTACGAGGTGTCGGGCTACCTCAGCGACCTCTCGCGCCATTCTCTTCTGCAACGCCAGCACTTGTTCCAGCGCTTCGACGGCGAAGCCCTGGTGGAAGCGCTGACCACCAGCATGACCTTCGACATGAAGGGCGTGGATGCTTATGGCTTGTTCGATGAGCAGTTTCGGCCCTTGAGCGGGCCAATCCGCACGGTACCGGCGGACCTGCCCCTGGATGGCAAGATCCACACCCTGGCCAATTGCGTCGAATCCGATGACCCCAAGCTGCCCAAGGACAGCTGCGATGCCGTGGCCACCCACACCGACGACGGCCGCTGGCTGGTGCTGGTGCGCGCCAACGGGTCGTTGTTCGGTGTGACGCGGATCATCTGGCATGCCCTGCTGTGGGCGCTGTCGTTGACCATCATCCCCGGCGCTGCGGGCTGGCACCTGCTGCGCCGGCGTCCGTTGCGGCGCATCCGCGGGATCCAGGCCAGCGCCGAAGCCATCGTCGCCGGCGACCTGACGCACCGCTTGCCGCTGTCCAATCGGCGCGACGAACTGGACATGCTCGCGGCCATCGTCAACGCCATGCTCGAACGCATCGAGAAACTGATGAACGAGGTCAAGGGCGTGTGCGACGCCATCGCCCATGACCTGCGTACCCCCCTCACCCGCCTGCGCGCACAGCTTTACCGCATCAAGCAGCAAGCCGAGGAAGACTCCGCCCACGCAGTGAAACTCGATGACGCCATTGCCGAAACCGACACGCTGATGGCGCGCTTTCGCGGGCTGCTGCGCATTTCCGAACTGGAAGATCACCAGCGCAGGTCGGGCTTCCTGGTGCTGGACCCGCTGCCGTTGCTGCGCGAATTGCATGACTTTTATCTGCCCCTGGCGGAGGAAGGTGAAATGGAGTTGGTATTGCAGGCTCCCGAATCGCTGCCGTGGGTAACGGGCGACCGCGCCCTGTTGTTTGAAGCCTTGGCCAACCTGTTGAGCAATTCGATCAAGTTCACTCCGCCCAATGGCAAGGTCATCCTGCGAGCGGTCAATGATATGGGCAGTACGCGCATTGAAGTGCTCGACTCGGGGCCCGGAATTCCGGCGGCTGAACGCGCGTCGGTGTTCCAGCGCTTTTATCGGGTGGATGAAAACGATCAGCAAGGTGGCTTTGGTCTGGGGCTGTCGATTGTGGCAGCGATCATCAACCTGCATGGCTTCAAGCTCGACGTCGGTACCAGTGAGCTGGGCGGCGCCCGACTGGTGCTGGAATGTCGCCAGCAGTTGATACCTGAATAGGTCAGATGGGGTCATGAAGACCCCTGCCACATTGTGCCTAGAGCACACTTCCCATGGCTTTGATCAACACCGGATCAAGCGCATAGATATCCGGCGCATAGACCAGGCTCCCCTGACGATCCACTTCCACCGTCCAATACCCCAACAGCACCGGCACCGGGGTGGCCAGTCTGAATTCATGGGTCAAGCCGGTGGCCAACAGTTCATCGGTACGGGTGCGTTCGGCCGGGGTCACCAGCAGGTCACGCAGCAGCAGCGGTTGCTCGACCCTCACACACCCCGAACTGAACGCCCTTGGCCCCTTGGTAAACAGCGGCTGGCTGGGCGTGTCGTGCAGGTACACCGAGAACGGGTTGGGGAAGCGCATCACGATCTTGCCCAGCGGGTTGCGCGGGCCAGCCTGTTGGCGCAGCAGGATATTACCAGGGCGCGCCCAATCGACCTGCTCGGGGGTCAGCGGATGACCTTCGGCGTCGAGTACTTGCAGGTTTTGCTGGCGCAGGTACTCGGGGTTGAGGCGGATAGCCGGGAGCTTGTCCTCGCGCATGATGGTCGGCGGGATGGTCCAGGTGGGGTTGAGGGTCAGCCGCGTGATGCGCGACTTGAGCAGCGGTGTCTGGCGTTCGGCGCGGCCCACTTGCAAGCGGGTTTGCCACACCGGGATGCCGCTCTGGTACACGCTCAATTGCGCGGCGGCCACATTGACCACTACGCCTTCAGGCTCAAGGTCCTGGGCCAGCCAGCGGAAACGCTCCAGGTTGATGCGCAGTTGCTCGCGGCGTACCGCCGGGCTGATGTTAAGTTCGGCCACGGTGCCGGCGCCGATCACGCCATCGGCTTGCAACGAGTGGCTGAGCTGGAACGCCTTCGCCGCCTTGACCAGGTCGCCCTGATATTGCTTGCCGTTGGGCAACTTGGCCAGATAGCCGCCACTGTGCAGGCGTCGCGCCAACTCCGGCACGCGCGGGTCTTCCATGCCGGGGCGTAACAACGGGCCACTACCCACCGCATCCCAGTGCGGTAAAGGCTGCTGGCGCAGGCTGGAATAGACGTTGCGCAGGCTGCGGTACAAGTCTGCACTTGGGCGTGCCTGGTCAAACGCTTTGGCCATGTCCTGCAAGCCAGTGGCGGCAAATGCCAATACTACGGTGTTCGGATCCGTCGCAGGCGGTTGCGAATGCCAGAGCGGTTCATAGCGCGATTGCAGCAGGCGCCCGTAATGCAAATCGTGCAGGGCTTGCAGGTATTGCTGGCTGGTCGCGATATCGCTGCACAGCACGTTGGCCGTGGCATCTACCGCAGGCAAGCTATAGTGGGTGGGGTCCAGGCCGTCGTCGGCCAGCATCAACAACTGGGTTTGCAAGGCTTGCCGGGACTCGTCGGCCGACCATAACGGTGCATTGCCTTGCTGCTGGTAAAAGGCTTGCAGGCGCACTTGGGCGGTGGCATCGACCCGCGAGACCAGGTGGGGGCAGACGCTGGACAGTTGCGCCAGCGCCTGCTGTACCGGCGCCAGGTCGACGGGCGCAGGCGTGGTCACAGGTAGCGGCTCAGGCGCCAGCGCATCGGCTGTCGCGACCAATGGTGCAACGAGCAGGCAAATGCTCAAGTAACATGCGTGTTTTTTGAACAATTGACTTAGCTCCACTCCACAGCGGGGGAATCGACTGTAGATGCTGACTTTTATGCGCCACCTCGGCTTGATCACCGGGGGCCTGGCTTTACTGAGCAATTTTGCGCTCGCGGCCACTGGCACCCCACCTTCCTTGTATAGCAGCCTGGCGCGCTCGGCTCCAGAACTCAATCCCACTGTACTCAAAAGCGCCCTGAGCGCGGTGCAGTGCGCCGTCAATAACGGCGAAGAACGTTCCGATCGCCTAGCGGTTATTGACTACTCCCAGCCCTCGACCGCCCGTCGGCTGTGGATCTTCGATTTGCGCAAACAGACCCTGCTGCTGCGTGACTTGGTGGCGCATGGCGCCAAGTCCGGGGAAAACTTCGCCACCCAGTTCTCCAATCTCGAAGGCAGCCATCAATCCAGCCTGGGCTTGTTCCGCACCCAGGAAAGCTACCTCGGTGCTCATGGCTACTCGCTGCGCATGGATGGCCTGGAGCCCGGCTTCAATGACCTGGCGCGCGACCGCGCCATCGTGATCCATGCCGCCGACTACGTCAGCCCGTTGTGGAGCAAGCGCGAAGGCCGCATCGGCCGCAGCCAGGGCTGCCCGGCAGTACGCCCGCAGGTCGCCCGTCAAGTGGTAGACAAGCTCAAGGATGGGCAGTTCATGTTTTCCTGGTACCCCGACCAGCGCTGGTTGAAGTCCTCGACGTACCTCAATTGCAAGCCCCAACAGGTAGCGAGTAGTCGTACAATCCGTGGCGGATAGCCTGTCCCCACAGATAAAAGAGAGCCTCGCATGCTTCTACACACCAGCACCTGGATCGAAATCGGGCAGTTCCTGGAACGCAGCCGCACGGTCGTGATCCCCATCGGCTCCAACGAACAACACGGCCCCACGGGCCTGCTGGGCACCGACTGGATGTGCCCGGAGATCATCGCCCATGAAGCGCAAAAAGACGCCGACATCCTGATCGGCCCGACTTTCAATATCGGCATGGCCCAGCACCACCTGGGGTTTCCCGGCACCATCTCGCTGCGCCCTTCCACCTTTATCGCCGCGATTGGCGATTGGGTGCGTTCGCTGGCCGGGCATGGCTTCGAGAAAATCCTGTTCCTGAACGGCCACGGCGGCAATATCGCCACGATCGAAGCGGCGTTTTCCGAGCTGTACGCCGAAGCCAGCTTCGCCCGTCGCCCGGCCGGGTTTGCGCTGAAGCTGGTGAACTGGTGGGACCTGGAAGGCGTCACCGACCTGGCCCAGCGCCAATTCCCGGTCGGCCACGGCAGCCACGCCACGCCGTCGGAGATTGCGGTGACGCAGTGGGCTTACCCGCAGTCGATCAAGTCTGCCGATTACTCACCGCAAATTGCCAACACCGGGCCGATCCGCGAGGCGCTGGACTTTCGCGCGCGCTTCCCCGATGGCCGCATGGGTTCGGACCCGGCGCTGGCGACGGTGGAGAAAGGCGGTGAGTTGGTGGCGTTGGCGGCGCTGGGGCTGATCAAGACCGTGAGCAGTTTCAGCAACGAAGCCAAACCCTGAGCCGAGTGTTGGTCCAAATGTGGGAGGGGGCTTGCTCCCGATAGCAGTGTGTCAGTCAGCTCATCTGTAGCTGACCCACCGCCATCGGGAGCAAGCCCCCTCCCACATTTTGAAATGCATTGCCTTTCAGAGCGGGCTTACTTGCAGTCCTGGGCCGCCTGCTCAAGCCGCGACGGTTTGATCGCCGAGGCCAGCGGTTTGCGCTCATACAGGAACACTTTGGTGCCGTCCTGGGACTTGTAGGCTTCCAGCACATCATCAGCAGCAATCTTGCTGGTCAACAGCACCTTGGCGTGACGCGAATTCTGCGTCACGGTCGAGGTGATGCCGTGTTTTTCCAGCTTGGGCAATACGCATTGCACATAGCCTTCGGGGGTCTTGTCGGTTTGCAGGGTCAGCGATGGGGCATTGGGAGCCGTGATACAACCGGTCAGCAACGAGGCTGCAAAAGCCAGGGCCGGAGCGAAAAAAGAGCGCATACAGATTCCTGAAAATAACCAATAGGGTTCACATCCACTCGCGAATCAACCTGCGCGAACCAGGGCCTTGAGCGACACATCGAACTGCTTCAGGGCATCTTGCTGTACATCTCGCTGCTGCTCGATCAGCGCGGCAATCTCCGGCGCCGCCTTGCCGTGCACCCACACTGACGGCACTTGCCTGTCCACCGAACCTTCGGCCTTGGCGATGTATTGTAGGTTCGCGTCATAGAAGCGTGCTGCAAAGCGTGCCTCGACCCGGTCGTTACGCTGGGTCAGCAATTGGTTATGGGTATCGAGCACCACCACCACATCCGGATGCGCCTGCACCATGTCATCCAGGCTGCCATAGACCGTCACCGAGAAAAAAGCGCCCTGCAGCGAGTTCATCAACCAGTCGATGGCCAGCTCGGGATCGGAGCTGTTGACGAACGCCTGGCGAATCCGCCCATCCAGAGCATCCTTGGCGCCGTTAAGTGCCATGGCATGGTAGCGCTCAAGGTAGATGAGGTTGTCGCGGGTATTTTCGCTGAACAACACCCCTACCCTCTGGGTGCGTTGCAGGGATTCTACGCTAGCGGCCAGCGGCAGCAAATGGCCTGTACGCAGCTCATCGGCAATCGCCGGGGTGGTCATGAGGGTGGTGCCCAACATCAGGGCCATTAAAGTAAGCTGGATAATCGTCCTCATCGCGCATTTCCTTGAGCTGCGTCTGGATGAGCAGATTCTGCGCGCTTGGCGAAAAAACAGAACTTGTGATCCTTGATGGTGACTATCATTTGAACCAATAGTGTCAGGCAGCCCATAAAACCTATAAGGACCCCGCCATGAAGCCCTACCAGAAAACCTTCGACCGTATCCGCGATGCCGTACTGCCGGAATTTCGCGAGCGGGTCGCCGATTACCTGGTCGAGTATGAAGAAGTGTTGCTGGACCCAAGTGCCGACGCCAAACAACGCTCGGCCAGCGCCCAGCAACTGCGTGGTTACCTGCGGGGCTTGAACACCATGCGGGTGTTGGGCATGGCCCACTGGGAGGACCTGGACCGACGTGTCGAGGAAGAGTGGCAGCTAGAGCACAGGCCGTCGCAGGTTGACCCACTCCCGCACTGACGGCCGTTGCCACTGGCGTTGCGCGTACATCACCAGCTCGGCCGGCACGGGGTCGCCGTTGAGGATCAGGCGATTGAGCATCACCGCCAGGTCTACATCGACGATCGACCACTCGCCAAACAAATGCTCAGGGTTGCCTGCCAGGAGAACCTGCGCCGCGCCGATCAACTTACGCGCAGCAGCCTGAGCCACCGGCGATAGAGGCGGCATCTTCTGCCCGCAGAACACCACCAGCGTCGAGCGTTCCTGGCGAATCGGCAGCAAGTCGCTGCGCAACCATGCCTGAACCTGCCGCGCCCTCGCCCGCTGCTGCAGATCAGCCGGGTAAACGCTGATCTGGGGGTACGCCTGGTCCAGGTACTCAGTGATTGCCGAAGATTCCGACAGCGTAAAATCACCGTGCTCCAGAGTCGGTACCCGTTGGGTCAGGGAGCGCTGGGCGTAATCTGCCGACTGGTTTTGCCCAGCATCCAGGTCCAGGGTGACCGTGTCGAACGTCAGGCCTTTTTCCCGCAGGGCAACGAACACCGACATGGCGTAGGGGCTGGTGAACAGCGAATCAACGTAGAGGCGCAGCGGGGGTTGGCTCATGGGCTATCTCCGAAGATGAAACGCCACGCTACGAGATTCAGGTCGATAAGGACAATGCAGGGTTTTTATGGGGGCATTCCTGATGGGAATAGCATCAACCAGCGAAACCACCCGCTTTGAGGAACAGGTGCTCCTGCTCGGTGGTGACCCTGCCCAACACCGCATTGCGATGGGGAAAGCGCCCAAACCGCTGGATAATATCGGCATGTTCCCTGGCCCAGTGATAGGTGCTGGCGTCCAACTGCTGGTTAAGCACCAACGAGCGCTGCTGGTCTTGCGGGTCTTCCGAATGCTCAAACGGTAAATAACAAAACGCGCGTAACTGGGGATCGATCTGTTGATCCAACCCGGCGTCCACCATCTGCTGCGCATACAGACGCGCCAGCGGGTCGGTGGCGAACATATGCGCAGTGCCGCGAAAGGCGTTGCGCGGGTATTGGTCCAGCAGGATCAATAACGCCAGTGCGCCGTCGGCCGTGGCCAGCCAACCGTCCAGCTCGCGCCGCGCGGCTTGCATATGGGTGGCGTGGAAGGTGTCGCGAAAGGCTGTATCGAAGCCATCGTCCTTGGCGAACCAACGCTTGGGCCCCGCCTGTTTCCAGAATTCGATCACGGCCTCGGCTGATTGCGTCTTCATGCTGATCATCATGTGCCTCAATAAATGTTATAGGATAACGTCAATTATTTGCCCGCTTGTGATTCCCACTTATGACTGACGCTACTACCTTACGCCAACGCCTGCAGTCCATCGACGCCCTGCGCGGCCTGGTGATCCTGTTCATGCTACTGGACCACGTGCGTGAAACCTTCCTGTTGCATCGCCAGGTCAGCGACCCCATGAGCATCGACAGCACCGAGCCTGCGCTGTTTGTCAGCCGCACCCTCGCCCATCTCTGCGCGCCGGTATTTGTGTTGCTCACTGGATTGTCGGCGTGGCTGTACGGCCAGAAGTATCAGGGGCGACGCGATGTGTCGGCCTTTTTGTTCAAACGTGGGCTGTTTCTGGTGGTGCTGGAATTCACCTTGGTCAACTTCGCGTGGACCTTCCAGTTGCCGCCCAGTGTGATCTATATGCAAGTGATCTGGGCCATCGGCGTGAGCATGATCGCCCTCGCAGCACTGGTGTGGTTGCCGCGCCCGCTGCTGATCAGCTTGGCGCTGATGATCATCGCCGGGCATAACCTGCTCGACGGAGTGCACTTTGCCCAGAATTCGGCGTTGCAGAGTGGCTGGTCAATCCTGCATGAGCGCAGCTGGATCGAGGCGTCGGAAAACCTGCGTCTGCGCGTGACTTATCCGGTGCTGCCGTGGATCGGTGTGATCGCCCTGGGTTATGGATTCGGGCCATGGTTTGCCGCTACCGCACTACCGGCTGTGCGTCAGCGTCATTTGCTGATCGCGGGCGTGACGGCATTAATGGGTTTTGTGCTGCTGCGGGCAGTCAATGGCTACGGCGAGCAGCCTTGGTACGTGTATGACAATGGCGTGCAGACCCTGATGAGCTTCTTCAACATCACCAAGTACCCGCCGTCGCTGTTGTTCCTGGCGTTGACGTTGGGGGTTGGGTTGTTGCTGTTGCTGGCATTCGAACGCGCTGGGCATAAGCGCTGGATTGGCGTGCTGGCGGTGTTTGGCGCAGCGCCGATGTTCTTTTATCTACTGCATCTGTATGTGTTGAAGGTGCTGTATGTCGCCTGTGTGGCGTGGCTTGGGCTCAACCACGGCAACTATTTCGGCTTCGACAGCATCGGTGCGGTGTGGCTGACAGCTTTGGTGTTGCCGCTGGTGCTATACCCGCCGGTACGTTGGTTTGCCGGGCTCAAAGCGCGCCGGCGCGATATCGCCTGGCTCAAGTACCTCTGACCTGACGCGGCTCAAAATGTGGGAGGAGGCTTGCTCCCGATAGCGGTGGATCAGTATCCAATTCCTTGGCTGAACTACCGCTATCGGGGCATAGGTATCTACACAACTTTGTAGCTGCCGACCGTAACCACGATGCGAAGCGAGCCGCTCTTGATCTGCTTTTGATCTTGATCTTAGGCGCCCCCCCCAAATCAGTGTCGGATTACGGGCACACCGAGCCTAAGCGAGGTGCCGAGTGGTGGGGCAAGAGCGTTTTTGCTTTTGCGCTTTTCAAAAGTGAGCCGCTGTAAAAGCGGAACCAATATCAGCCGTTACCGCAGGAATGGATATGTACTCGGTCTGATCCAACATCCTGGTCGGCTGTCAGGCCGCCATCGGGAGCAAGCCCCCTCCCACATTTAGATCCTGGGGTGTCAGGTAGAGATGCTTCGGCTGTCAGGCCGCCACGGGGGCAAGCCCCCTCCCACACTTGCAGACAATATCAGGCCAATTCGGCGCGCAGTTGGCGGGCGGCGGTGACCATGTGAATGAGCGCCGCCTCCGTCTCCGGCCAACCGCGGGTCTTCAAGCCGCAATCGGGGTTGACCCACAAACGCTCTGCCGGAATCCGCTTGGCGGCCTTGCGCAGCAAGTTAGCCATCTGCGATACATCCGGCACCCGTGGCGAGTGGATGTCATACACACCGGGGCCGATGTCGTTCGGGTAGTCAAAGGCTTCAAAGGCATCAAGCAACTCCATGTCCGAACGCGACGTTTCGATGGTAATCACGTCGGCATCCATCGCTGCGATCGACTCGATCACATCGTTGAACTCGCTGTAGCACATGTGAGTGTGGATCTGGGTTTCGTCGCGCACACCACAGGCGCACAGGCGGAACACTTCAGTGGCCCAGTCCAGATAGTGTTGCCACTGCGCCTGGCGTAACGGCAACCCTTCGCGGAACGCGGCTTCGTCAATCTGCACGATCTTGATGCCGGCGGCTTCCAGGTCCACCACTTCGTCACGAATCGCCAGGGCCAGTTGCCGGGCCTGCACTTCGCGGCTCACATCTTCCCGCGGGAACGACCACATCAGCATCGTTACCGGGCCGGTCAATATGCCCTTCAATACCTTGTCGGTCAGCCCCTGGGCGTAGCGGATCCACTCCACGGTCATGGCTTTCGGTCGGCTCAGGTCACCGAAGATCACTGCCGGCTTCACGCAACGAGAACCGTAGCTCTGCACCCAGCCGAAACGAGTGAACGCGTAGCCATCCAGTTGTTCGGCGAAGTACTCGACCATGTCGTTACGCTCGGCCTCACCGTGCACCAGCACATCCAGGCCGAGGTTTTCCTGCACCTGGACAGCGTGCTTGATCTCGCTGTGCATGGCTTCGACGTATTCGGCTTCGCTCAACTTGCCAGCCTTGTACGACTGGCGCGCCAGGCGGATCGACGCGGTCTGCGGGAACGAACCGATGGTGGTGGTCGGCAACAGTGGCAGGTTCAGGCCGGCGCGCTGCTTCTCGATACGCTGGGCAAACGGCGATTGGCGCTGGCTGTCCTGCTCGGTGATGGCGGCGACGCGGGCTTGTACGGCAGGCTTGTGGATCCGTGTCGATGCCTGGCGAGCAACCTGTACGGCACGGCTTTCAGCCAGGGCGGCAAGTACAGCGGGTGCCTCGGGCTGGTCGACAGCCTGGGCCAGCAGCGCCACTTCTTCGCACTTTTGCACGGCAAAGGCCAGCCAGCTTTTCAACTCGGCATCCAACTTGTCTTCACGGCCCAGGTCGACCGGGCTGTGCAATAACGAGCAGGACGGCGCGACCCACAGGCGATCGCCGAGCTTCTCATGGGCATGCTGCAACGTGGCCAGGGCCTTCTCCAGGTCGCAACGCCACACGTTGCGGCCATTGACCACGCCCAGGGACAACACCTTATAGGCCGGTAAGCGATCCAGGATGGTCGGGTACTGTTCCGGTGCTCTCACCAGATCGATGTGCAGGCCATCCACCGGCAAGTTGGCCGCCAGGCCGAGATTTTCTTCCAGGCCACCGAAGTAGGTAGCCACCAGTTTTTTCAGCGGGTCCCGCTGGATCAGGTTATAGGCACGCTCAAACGCGTTCTTCCAATCCTGCGGCAAGTCGAGCACCAGGATCGGCTCATCAATCTGCACCCACTCAACGCCCAGGTCCGCCAGGCGCTGGAAGATCTGCCCGTACAGCGGCAGCAAGCGCTCAAGCAGATCAAGCTTGTCAAAAGCGTCGCCCTTGGCCTTGCCCAGCCACAGGTAGGTCAGTGGGCCAATGACGACAGGCTTGACGGTGTGGCCCAGGTCACGGGCTTCCTTGACCTCTTCGAACAGTTGATCCCAACCCAGGTGGAACTGCTGATCGGCGCTGAACTCCGGCACCAAATAGTGATAGTTGGTATCAAACCACTTGGTCATCTCCTGGGCGTGAGCACCGCCGCAGCAGTTGTCACTGACGCCGCGAGCCATGGCGAACAAGGTGTGCAACGTGGCGTGGCCATCGGCCGGGCGGAAACGCTCGGGGATCACGCCAAACATCAGCGAGTGAGTCAGCACCTGGTCGTACCAGGCGAAATCACCAGCAGGCAGCAGTTCAATACCAGCCTGTTTTTGCAGCGCCCAATGGGTCTTGCGCAGGTCACGGCCAACGGCGCGCAGGCCGGCTTCGTCGAGCTCGCCTTTCCAGAACGCTTCCTGCGCTTTTTTCAGTTCACGATCGCGTCCAATGCGCGGAAATCCGAGGGAATGAGCGACTGCCATGACGTAAAGCTCCAATGTCGATGTTTATGGCGCTCATTGTCGGCAGTCGGCAATAGTGAGACAAACTCATTTAATTCTAGATCATCACAAGATCCATTCATGTTCGTACGACTGCGCATTGCCCATAACCGCACTGGCAGTTATTACCGTCATCCTAACGAACGGTCACACTCGTTCCGTATGCTTAAACGCAAGCGTGCAATTTCCGCCCGCTAACCTTTCGATCTGCCCCAAGTGCGGGCACAATGCGTGTCCTTTTTTGGCAGGCACCGCCGCAGGCTCTCAAAAATGATCAAAACGCCGTACTACCTCATCGATAAACAGAAGCTTCTGGTCAACATGCAGAAGATTGCCTACGTGCGCGAGCAGTCCGGCGCCAAGGCTCTGCTGGCGCTCAAGTGTTTTGCCACTTGGTCGGTGTTCGACTTGATGCAGCAATACATGGACGGCACCACCTCGTCGTCGCTGTACGAGTTGAAGCTCGGTCGCCAGAAGTTCGAAGGTGAAGCGCACGCCTACAGCGTGGCCTGGGCCGACGATGAAATCGAAGAGATGCTCGAGAACTGCGACAAGATCATCTTCAACTCCATCAGCCAGCTGCAGCGCTTTGCCGAGCGCAGCGAAGGCAAGACCCGTGGCCTGCGCGTAAACCCGCAGGTGAGCAGCTCCGATTACCTGCTGGCCGACCCTGCGCGCCCGTTCAGCCGCCTGGGCGAGTGGGACCCGGTGAAGATCGATGCCGTGATCGATCAGATCTCCGGCTTCATGTTCCACAACAACTGCGAGAACGGCGACTTCAACCTGTTCGACAAGATGCTCGGCACCATCGAGGAACGCTTCGGTGAGCTGCTGCACAAGGTCAAGTGGGTCAGCCTCGGCGGCGGCATCCATTTCACCGGTGAAGGCTATGCGCTGGACGCGTTCTGCGCGCGCTTGAAGGCGTTTTCCGAGAAGTACGGCGTGCAGGTGTACCTGGAACCCGGCGAAGCAGCGATCACTAATAGCGCCTCCCTGGAAGTCACCGTGCTCGACACCCTCTACAACGGCAAGAACCTCGCCGTGGTAGACAGCTCCATCGAAGCCCACCTGCTGGACCTGCTGATCTATCGCCTCAACGCCAAGCTGGCGCCGAGCGAGGGCGAACATACCTACATGGTGTGCGGCAAATCCTGCCTGGCCGGGGACATCTTCGGCGAGTATCAATTTGATCGTCCGCTGGCCATCGGCGATCGGCTGTCGTTCATCGACACCGCGGGCTACACCATGGTCAAGAAAAATTGGTTCAACGGCCTGAAAATGCCGTCCATCGTAGTGAAACAACTCGACGGTACAGTCGAGGTGGTTCGTGAATTTGGTTACGACGACTACCTGTCCAGCCTTTCCTAAGCTGGCGGATATAGGAGAAATAAAGCAATTGAAAAAGAACGTTCTTATCATTGGTGCAGGAGGTGTCGCCAAGGTGGTGGCCCACAAGTGCGCGCAGCACAACGACGAACTCGGTCGTATTGCTATCGCGTCGCGCAACATCTCCAAATGCCAGGCCATCATCGACAGCGTCAAGGCCAAGGGTAGCCTCAAGGCACCCGCCGATATCCAGGCCTTTGCGCTGAACGCCCTGGACGTGGAAGCGACCAAGGCCCTGATCCGCGAGACCGAGTCGCAGATCGTCATCAACGTAGGTTCCGCGTTTCTCAACATGTCGGTGCTGCGTGCCTGCATCGACACGGGCGTTGCCTACCTCGACACCGCCATCCACGAAGAGCCGGGCAAGGTCTGCGAGACCCCGCCGTGGTACGGCAACTACGAATGGAATCACCTGGAAGAATGCAAACAGAAGAACATCACCGCCATCCTTGGCGTGGGCTTCGACCCGGGTGTCGTCAACGCGTACGCCGCGCTGGCGCAGCAACAGCATTTCGACCGCATTGATTCGATCGACATTCTCGACGTCAATGCCGGCTCCCATGGCAAATACTTCGCCACCAATTTCGATCCGGAAATCAACTTCCGCGAATTCACCGGGCAGGTGTGGAGCTGGCAGAACAGCCAGTGGACCAGCAACACCATGTTCGAAGTCAAACGTACCGACGACCTGCCGGTAGTCGGCTCGCAAAACCTCTACCTCACCGGCCACGATGAAGTGCACTCGCTGTCGAAAAACCTCGACGTGCCCAACGTGCGGTTCTGGATGAGCTTTGGCGAGCACTACATCAACGTGTTCACCGTGCTGAAAAACCTCGGCCTGCTCTCGGAAAAACCGGTCAAGACCGCCGAAGGCCTGGAAGTGGTGCCGTTGAAAGTGGTCAAGGCCGTGCTGCCCGACCCGTCATCGCTTGCCCCGGGCTACACCGGCAAGACCTGCATCGGCGACCTGGTCAAAGGCACCAAAGGCGGCCAACCACGCGAGATGTTCATCTACAACGTGGCCTGCCATGAAGAAGCCTTTGCCGAGACCGACAGCCAGGGCATCTCCTACACCGCAGGCGTACCACCGGTAGCCGCAGCGCTGCTGGTTGCGCGTGGTGAATGGGATGTGAAGCACATGGCCAACGTCGAGGAACTGCCGGCTGAGCCGTTCCTGAAAGCGCTGGACGTGATGGGCTTACCGACTCGGATCAAGGACGAGAACGGTGATCGGGCTTGGGATGCGATTGCCTGAATAGGTGATTGCTGACTGACAAAAAATGCGCCCCCAGGGGCGCATTTTTTGTTTGGGCAAGCACACCACAATCCACGCAAGATAATCGCCAATCCATCTAAGCAACTGTCAATTCTCACAGGTTAAGGGCCGCACAAATTCCACTAGTCTGACTCACTTATCCCCTCACCATGTGCGAAAGGAATCGTCATGAGTCCGCAAAAACAAACCAACGACCTCACGGTACATCTGGCCTGGCTGCTCTACAGCATTGCCTGCTATCTGATTTTCCTGACCGTGTTTTTATACCTTATAGGCTTCACTGGTAGCGTGCTGGTGCCCAAAGCCATTAACGATGGGCAACCTGTCAACTGGCCGCTTGCAGCGCTGAGTAACGGCCTGCTGATGATTCTGTTCGCTGCCCAGCATAGCCTCATGGCACGTAGAAGCTTCAAGAACACAATGACCACACTCATTCCCCCCGTGGCTGAACGTTCCACCTATGTGCTGCTCAGCAGCCTGGTGCTTGGGTTGATGTTCTGGCTGTGGCAACCCATTCCATACACCGTCTGGGAGGTTGAAGCGGCTTGGGCCAAGGCACTGTTGTCAGGTGTGTTCTGGCTGGGCTGGGGCATGGTGTTGCTGGCAACCTTCCTGATCAGTCACTTCGAGCTGTTCGGGTTAAAACAGGCCGTTGATCATTGGCGAAACACCCCACAAAAGGCGGCGATATTTAAAACGCCGCTGTTCTACCGTGTCGTGCGTCACCCGATGTACCTGGGATTTTTGATCGCTTTCTGGGCAACCCCGCATATGACGGCAGGCCATCTGTTGTTTGCGCTGGGGATGTCGGTTTATTTGTTCGTGGGTGCCCGTTTCGAAGAAAGGGATCTGGTGCAGCTGTTTGGTGAGCGGTATCGACGCTACAGGCGTGAGGTGGGCATGATTGTGCCGCGCCTCAAAAAGCCACGTCGCTAGATTCCTGCAGGAGCGAGTTTGCTCGCGAAGATCGTCAAGGATGACGCAGGCAGCCTGGATGAACGCTGGGCATCTGCCGGATGCTGAAGGCGCGCAGTTGCTGGTAGACAAAGTCTTGGTGAAGCCTGCCCCGCCGCATAAAGCCAGGCCGTACACCACTCCCCAGAACACTGAAGATGCAAATGTGGGAGGGGGCTTGCTCCCGATAGCGGTGCGTCAGTCAATTAATTTATATCTGACACACGGCTATCGGGAGCAAGCCCCCTCCCACATTGTGTTTTTATAGCGCCTGTTGATCAGCATTCCACTCGCCCCTAGAACACCGACCACCCAATCCGCTCACTCAACAATTCCAACGCCTTCATCCCCGCCAGCGAGTTCCCTGCCGCGTTCAACTCCGGCGACCACACGCACACCGTAAACTGCCCCGGTACCACCGCGACGATCCCCCCGCCTACCCCGCTCTTGCCCGGCAACCCAACGCGATAGGCAAAATTGCCCGCCTCGTCATACAGCCCGCTGGTGGCCATGATCGAGTTGACCTGCTTGGTCTGGCGCGCTGTCAAAATCTGCTCGCCACTGTGGGCACTCACGCCTTCGTTGGCGAGGAAGCTGAACGCCCGGGCCAGGTCCAGGCAGCTCATCTGCAAGGCGCAGTAGTTGAAGTAGCTGTGCAGCACCGCGTCCACATCGTTATGGAAGTTGCCGAAGGATTTCATCAGGTAGGCCATGGCCGCATTGCGCGCACCGTGCTGGGCTTCGGATTCGGCGACCACGCTGTTGACCAGGATCTGCGGGTTACCCGACAAGCGCCGTACAAAGTCGCGCATCGACAAGATCGGCACCGCAAAGCGCGATTGGTTGATGTCGCAGATCACCAGAGCGCCGGCATTGATAAACGGATTGCGCGGGCGGCCGCGTTCGAATTCCAGTTGCACCATGGAGTTGAACGGTTGCCCTGAGGGCTCATGGCCCAGGCGTTCCCAGATGCTTTCGCCGCCGTGATCGATGGCCTGCACCAGGCTGAAGACCTTGGAGATGCTTTGCACCGAGAACAGTGTGTCGGCATCACCGGCGCTGTAGGCCGCGCCATCGTTGCCGTAGACCGCAATGCCCAGTTGGTCGGCGGGCACGTCGGCCAGCGCAGGGATGTAGTCGGCCACTTTGCCGAGGCCGATCAGGGGGCGCACTTCGTCGAGAATCGACTCGAGCAGCGCCTGCATATCTTGTCCTGTCATCTTTGTTTGAATCAGTGAAAAACCAGGCGCGCAGGATACGTCAATGGGCGCGGAAGCCCCACACAATCTCTACCACCCGCTCGGCAACCACCACGTACACCAGGATCAACAACAGTTGTAGCGCCAGGTGATAGCGCAACTTGGCCAGCCTTCGAATGCCGTCACTGACGTTCAGCAACATCAACAGCGTCGACAGGATAATCAACCCCCAACCGGCGACGTTGGAGGCGAACACCCCGATAAACAACTCCTGTTGCCCCACCAGCGTATTGGTCCCCGCTGCGAACAACAGCGCGCACACCAGCAGGTTCTTTACGTTGTCGAAGATCTGTGTGCTCAGGTCGTTGTCCAGCAACGCCAGATATCGCGTCCATAACGTGCGCATACTTGAGTACCGATTGGGAGGGCTCGTCACTCAAGGTAGTTCATTTGCAGGCGCTGTCGAGCCAAGGCGAGGCATTAGAAATGCGCCACGTCCGAGAACAGTTTTTTAGAGGCCTTATCTATAAACGCTCTCCATTTGAGATCGAAGCCAAAAAACAGCTTCTATAATAATCAATCATAATTATTCTTTAATTTTATAATTAGGTTAGAACCAATCGGCATTTTACAGATTCGCCCGTGAGCCCTACTTTCATGCGACGGACCGACCCCCTGCCCGGTGGAGGCTTGTTTACCGACCTCGACAAGGACCTGACCATGAGCATCGAATTCATCGGCTATATCGGCGGCCACCACGCCTCGGAAATCCATCCACGCAGCGGCCCGACTCTGCAACCGGACTACGTTGAAAGCGTCGCCCGTGCCCACGAAACGGCGGGGTTCGACCGCGCCCTGGTGGCATTCCATTCCAACAGCCCGGACAGCACGTTGATCGCGGCCCATGCGGCCAGCGTCACCACCCGACTGCAATTTCTTATCGCCCACCGCCCGGGCTTTGCCCAGCCCACCCTGGCTGCCCGCCAGTTCGCCACGCTGGATGTGTTCAACGGAGGGCGTACCGCCGTGCACATCATCACCGGTGGCGATGACAACGAACTGCGTGCCGATGGCAGTCATATCGGCAAGGATGAACGCTATGCGCGCACCGACGAGTACCTGAGCGTGGTGCGCCAGGAATGGACCAGCGAGCATCCCTTCGACTTCACCGGTACGTACTACCAAGTGCAAGGCGCGCACTCCACGGTGAAGTCGCCACAACAGCCGCATATCCCGCTGTATTTCGGCGGCTCTTCAGCGGCGGCGATTGCCGTGGCCGGCAAGCATGCGGATGTGTATGCGCTGTGGGGTGAAACCTATGAGCAGGTGCGCGACGTGGTGAGCCAGGTGCGGGCCGAAGCCGCCAAGCATGGGCGCACGATTCGCTTCAGCCTGTCATTGCGGCCGATCCTCGCCGACACCGAGGAACTGGCGTGGCAACGTGCCGAGCAAATTCTGCAGCAGGCCACGGCGCTGGCCGAGAAGAATGGCTTTGTGCGCCGTGAACCGCCGAATGAAGGCTCGCGGCGGTTGCTGGCGGCGGCGGCGCAGGGGTCGCGGCTGGATAAGCGTTTGTGGACCGGGATTGCCGGGTTGCTCGGGGCACAGGGCAACTCCACTTCGTTGGTGGGCACCGCAGAACAAGTTGCAGAGGCACTGTTGGATTACTACGACCTGGGGATTACCACTTTCCTGATTCGCGGGTTTGATCCGCTCAATGATGCGATCGACTATGGCAAGAAGTTGATTCCCCTCACCCGCCAGTTGGTCGCAGAGAGGGAACAGGCCCAGCAAGTGGCTTAAGAACAATGTGGGAGGGGGCTTGCTCCCTCCCACATTTGATTTGCTGCGCACTCAGGATCAGTTCTTGTAGTCGGTATCAGTGCGCTCCAACTGGCGTACCAGCGCATTCCAATGCCGTGCCACGCCCGGCCCTTCCCCATTGCTGAACACCTTGGCCTGCTGCTCGACCTTGGCTACCACCTCTGCGGGCGGGAAAACCAACTCGGCATTCCCCGCCGCCTGCGCAGCAATCTGGATATTGCACGCGCGCTCCAGGCCTTGCAGTTGCTGAAAGGCGTGCTCGACGCTGACACCCGCCGTCAACAAGCCATGGTTACGCAGGATCATCACGCTCTTGTCGCCCAAATCCGCGACCAGCCGCTCGCGCTCGTCCAGGTCCAGGGCCACGCCTTCATAGCCGTGGTAGGCCACGCGCCCCGAGAACGCAATGGCGTGCTGGGAGATCGGCAGCAAGCCGCCTTTCTGCGCCGACACGGCAATGCCGTCGCGGGTATGGGTGTGCAGCACCGCTTGCAAATCGTGGCGCGCGCCGTGAATGGCGCTGTGGATCACATAACCGGCGTAGTTGATGCCAAGGCCCGTAGGATCATCGACGAGAGTGCCGTCCAGATCGACCTTAACCAGGTTGGACGCAGTGATTTCATCGAACAACAGCCCAAAGGCGTTAATCAGGAAATGCTCATCGGGCCCCGGCACACGGGCCGAGAAATGGGTATAGATATGGTCGGTCCACTTGTACAGGGCCGCCAGGCGATAGGCGGCGGCCAGTTTGACACGCACCTCCCATTCTTCTGGCGTAACACGTTGGCGGACAGTATTGGAAACACTCGATAGCGAGGTGACGCTGCTCATGACAAAACTTCCTGGATGGCCTTAAGGACGTCAGGCCAGCCTAGGGGAAGCAAAAAAATAATAAAAAGCACATTTTAATCTAAGCTAATTATTATTTTTTTTCATATCACGCCACTTCGCGAACCTTATGCAAAGAAGCCGCCACCCATTGCCCGAACGCATCCACCGGCCCTTGCAGGTTGCCGAGAAAGTGCGGATAGATCAGCCACAAATCCATCACCGGTTTGAAATCCTTGAGCGGCATCACTGCCAGGTGCTCGCGCTGAGCGCTGCGTTCCAGCAACGGACGTGGCACCAGGCCAAGGCCCAGCCCATCCGCCACCAGACCCAGTTGCAACTCGGTGCCGAAGGTTTCCAGGTTGACCCGCAGCGCCAGGCCCTGGTCCGACAAGGTGCGTTGCAGCCCGGCACGGAAGCCGCAACCATCCGGGTTGAGGATCCAGCCGTTCTGGTACACGTCCGCCAGCTTGCACGGCTTCTTCGGCAACTGCGCCTTGGCACAGACCACCACCAGTTCCATCTTGCCGATGGACTCGCCGACAATGTTGTCCGGGAAAATCTTGCCCGCCGGGAACAACGCCACCGCCGCATCCAGCTCGCCGCGCTCGATCTTGCCGACCAGTTGGCTGCCCCAGCCGGTGGCAACCTGGGCGCGCAGGTCGGCGTATTCAGTGCGCAGGTGCTTGAGCGCATCCAGCAACACCACATCGCCAATGGTTTGCGGAACGCCCAGGCGTAACACGCCGGTGGGCGGTGCATCGGTGGCCACCAGTTCGCGCAGGGCATCCATCTCGCGCAGGATCAGCCGGCATTGTTCATAGACGCGGGTGCCGATCAGCGTCGGCTTGAGGGGTTTGGTGTTGCGGTCGAACAGCTCCACCCCCAGCGCCTGCTCAAAGTTCTGCACACGGCGGGTAATAGCCGGCTGGGTCAGTTGCAACGACTCGGCGGCATGGCTGATGGACTGGCAACGAATCACTTCGACAAAGGCATCGATATCGTCAATTTTCATTTGGGTCGCACATAGAGATCAGTCATTAAGATGTGCGTGAAGCATAGTTGTCGCGCACCGCTCTGGATAGCCCGCCTTGGGATCGATAACGTCTAACGCTATTCACGGCGGTTCTAAATTACCTGTG
The DNA here is from genome assembly GCF_023127755.1 of Pseudomonas sp. W2Aug9. Classification (NCBI taxonomy): domain Bacteria; kingdom Pseudomonadati; phylum Pseudomonadota; class Gammaproteobacteria; order Pseudomonadales; family Pseudomonadaceae; genus Pseudomonas; species Pseudomonas sp. W2Aug9. The sequence goes on from NZ_SPKL01000006.1 coordinate 195,991, forward strand.
GCTATAAGCTAATCATTAAAAAATAGCATATTAACTATAAACATTATGCTTATATAAACCCATCACAACAGCACGATGGAATGGTCATGCCCCAGGCCCGACACCCCGAAAGACTCAGAGCCTTCATAGGCGCCCTGGCGGAATTGATCGACGCCAACCCACGTGAAGGCGACCTGCTGCACCGCGGCGGCAAGCTGCTGGCGCAACTGGTCAGCCATGATGACTGGCTCCCCGACGAGTTCGCCCAGCCCGATCCCGAGCGCTATCAGCAATTTTTGCTGCATGCCGATTCGCGCCAGCGTTTCAGCCTGGTCAGTTTTGTGTGGGGGCCAGGGCAAAGCACGCCGATTCATGACCATCGGGTGTGGGGGCTGATCGGCATGTTGCGGGGCGCTGAGTTTTCCCAGGGCTTTGCTCGTGCGCCCGACGGCAGCCTGGTGGCGCAAGGCTCACCCGTCCAGCTGCTGCCGGGCCAGGTCGAGGCGGTATCGCCCAAGATCGGCGATATCCATCAGGTCAGCAATGCCCACCGCGATCAGGTATCCATCAGCATCCATGTATACGGCGCTAATATCGGTGCGGTACGCCGTGCGGTGTACCAGCCCGACGGCAGCGAAAAATTGTTTATCTCCGGTTATTCCAACGCCACGCTCCCGAACATCTGGGACCTGTCCAAAGAAAAGAGCCCTGCCCTATGACCACCGTATCGACCCGCAGCTTTGCCCAGATTCGTCAGGCCCTGTTGGACCGTGAGGAGCTGGCGTTGATCGACGTGCGTGAAGAAGCGCCGTTTGCCGAGTCCCACCCGTTGTTCGCCGCCAATATCCCGCTGTCCAAGCTGGAACTGGAGGTGTACGCACGCATTCCACGCCGCGATACCCAGGTCACCCTGTATGACAACGGTGAAGGGCTGGCCAGCCGCGCTGCCGAACGTCTACTTGAGCTGGGCTACACCCAGGTCAGCCTGCTTGAGGGGGGACTGGACGGGTGGCGCCGCGCGGGTGGCGAGCTGTTTATCGACGTCAACGTGCCGAGCAAAGCCTTTGGCGAGCTGGTGGAAAGCCAGCGCCACACGCCATCCCTGGCCGCCGAAGAAGTCCAGGCCCTGCTCGACAGCCAGGCCGATGTGGTGGTGCTCGATGCCCGCCGTTTCGACGAATACCAGACCATGAGTATTCCAACCGGTATCAGCGTGCCGGGTGCCGAGCTGGTCTTGCGCGCCCGCGAACTGGCGCCAGACCCGGCCACGCGCATTATCGTCAACTGCGCCGGGCGCACCCGCAGCATTATCGGTACCCAGTCGTTGATCAATGCCGGCCTTCCCAACCCGGTCGCGGCGCTACGCAACGGCACCATCGGCTGGACCCTGGCCGGGCAAACACTTGCCCACAGCCAAGCCCGCCGCTTCGCGCCAACGCCAGAGGAACATCGCCAACCCGCCGCCGAGGCTGCACGCCGCGTTGCCGACAAGGCCCGTGTCGGCCGCGCCACCCTTGGCGATCTACACCACTGGCAGCAGGACACGACGCGCACCACCTACCTGTTCGATGTGCGCACCCCGGAAGAATTCGAAGCCGGGCACCTGCCCGGGGCACGCGCCACACCCGGCGGGCAACTGGTGCAGGAGACCGATCATGTCGCCAGCGTCCGCGGTGCGCGCCTGGTGCTGGTCGATGATGACGGCGTGCGTGCCAATATGTCCGCCTCCTGGCTGGCTCAGTTGGGTTGGCAAGTGCACGTGCTGGATGATCTGCAAGCCGAGCACTTCAGCGAACGCGGCGGGTGGGTCGCGCCAGTGCCTGCGCCACCCCAGGCCGAACTGATCAGCCCGCACACCCTCGCCGACTGGCTGGGCCATGGTGACACCGTGGTGCTGGACTTCACCGCGAGCGCCAATTACGTCAAACGCCATATCCCCGGTGCCTGGTGGGTGCTGCGTGCGCAACTGCCCCAGGCCCTGGCCAAGGTGCCGCGTGCCCAGCGCTACGTATTGACCTGCGGCAGCAGCCAATTGGCACGCCTGGCGGTGGCCGAGGTGCAAGCGCTGACCGGCCAGCAGGTGTTCGTGTTGCAGGACGGCACTGCCGCCTGGATCGCCGCGCAACTGCCCCTGGAGGAAGGCGAAACCCACCTCGCCTCACCGCGTATCGACCGCTACCGTCGCCCCTACGAAGGCACCGACAACCCACGGGAAGCCATGCAGGCTTACCTGGATTGGGAGTTCGGCCTGGTCGAGCAACTGGCCCGCGACGGCACCCATGGTTTCTACGTGATCTGACCTGCTGCTGCATCGTTTTCGCCTATCCGACCCCTTCTCCAGGTGGAGGTATCCCCCTTATCCAACGCCTGGAGTGTGTCCCATGCTGTACGCCATCCCTTTCAAACACCTGCTACTGGGCGCCGCCCTGGCCCTCGGCCTGCTGTCCAGCGTACAGGCTGCCGACCTGCAACCGCTGCGCGTGGCCAACCAGAAATCCACGATCAAGGCGCTGCTGCAAGCCTCTGGCGAAACCCGCAACGTGCCCTACGAAATCAAGTGGTCGGAATTCCCCTCGGCCTCGCCCTTGGGCGAAGCGCTGAATGCCGGCGCCGTTGATGTCGGCGCCCTCGGTGACGCTCCTTATGTGTTCGCCCTGGGCGCCGGCGCATCGCTCAAAGTGATCAGCATCATCCATGCACAAGGGCGTAACACCACCGCACTGCTGGTGCCCAAGGACTCGCCGATCAAGACCGCGTCCGATCTCAAAGGCAAAAAAATCGTCACCGGGCGCGGCTCCATCGGGCATTACCTGGCGATCAGGGCCCTGAACGATGCGGGCCTGAGCACTCAGGATGTGCAGTTCATATTCCTGCTGCCTGCCGAATCGCGGCTGGTGCTGGACAACGGCACTGCAGACGCCTGGGCCACCTGGGACCCGTACACCACCGTGGTCACCTCACAGAGCAACGCTCGCGTGCTGGTCAGCGGTAAACACCTGCTGAGCAATCACCTGTACTTCGCTGCGACCGGCCAGGCCATTGCCGACAAGCGCGCGCAACTGGACGACTTTGTCGCACGGGTTGACCGCGCCTACGCTTGGGCCAACGCGCACCCCGATGAGTATGCCGCCGCCCAGGCCAGGATCACCGGCTTGCCGCTGGCCGTGCATATCGAAGTGGCCAAGGACACTCACCTGTCGCCGGTCGCGATTGACGACGCGGTGATCAGCGGCCTGCAAGCCACCGCCGACACGTATGTAAAAGAGGGACTGCTGCCCAATCGCATCGATGTCTCCCAAGGCTTCGACCCAAGCTTTAACGCCAAGCGTGCCACCCTCGACCAGGCCTCGCGCTAAAGAGGGATGCAGTGCGAGCCCCGCTCAAGGCTAGACACCCTCCCACACTTGACCGAGTACATGCTGATGACTCACTCGTCTCTACGCGCTGTAGACGTCGTCGATTTCGACACCACGCTCACCCGCCTCAGCGCCGAACTGGCCGGGACCGCTCATGTCTATGACGAAAGCGGCGCCTTCCCCCACGCCAACTTCAACCTGTTGCACCAACACGGCCTGGTCGCCCTCACCGTCCCCAGCGCCCTCGGCGGCGGCGGTGCCAGCCTGGCACAGGCGCGCAAGGCCATCAGCGCCGTCGCCAAGGGCGAGCCATCCACCGCGCTGATCCTGGTGATGCAGTACCTGCAACACGCCCGCCTGCAAGACAGCAAAACCTGGCCCCGGCACCTGCGCGTACGCGTCGCCGAGGACGCGGTGCGCAACGGTGCGCTGATCAATGCCCTGCGCGTCGAGCCGGACCTGGGCACACCGGCCCGGGGCGGTTTGCCCGCCACCACCGCCGTGCGCACCGTTGACGGCTGGCGTATCAGCGGGCGCAAACTCTACTCCACCGGCAGCCATGGTTTGAGCTGGTTCAGCGTATGGGCGCGCAGCGACGACGCAGACCCGCTGGTGGGCGCCTGGCTGGTGGCCAAGGACAGCCCCGGCGTGAGCATCATCGACACCTGGGATCACCTGGGTATGCGCGCCACTTGCAGCCACGAGGTGGTGCTCGACAACGTACTGGTGCCACTGGACCACGCCGTCAGCGTCAGCCCCTTTAGCGCGCCGCAGCCGGAGCTGGATGGCGAAGGCTTGCTGTGGATGTCGGTGCTGCTGTCGTCGGTTTACGACGCGGTGGCCCAGGCGGCGCGGGACTGGTTGGTGAATTGGCTGCAAGAGCGCAAGCCATCCAACCTGGGTGCTGCGCTGTCCACTTTGCCGCGCTTTCAGGAAACCGTCGGCCATATCGACACCTTGCTGTTCGCCAATCGCAGCCTGCTTGAGGCTGCCGCTCAAGGCCACACGCCGACCGCCAACGCCGCACAATTGAAATACCTGGTGACCGGTAACGCGATCCGCGCCGTCGAGCTGGCCATCGAAGCCTCGGGCAACCCAGGCTTGTCACGCCATAGCCCACTGCAACGGCATTACCGCGATGTGCTGTGCAGCCGCGTGCATACCCCACAAAACGACGCCGTGCTGCAAGGTGTCGGCAGAGCCGTGTTTACCCAACACCAGAAGGAGCGCCCATGAGCCACGTGATAATTGCCAGCCAGTTGGACGAAGACTTCAACCAGGTCATTCGCGAACGACTGGCGCCGCTGCACCCCCAAGCTCAGGTGATCGGTGTGCCGGTGGGTGCGCCGAACGACCTGCCACCCCAGGCCAATATCCTGCTGTTGCGCCCGATCAATGTGCGCGGCTATATCGCCCCCGACACGCCCCCACCGGGCTGGCCCTACGGCGCGCAATGGGTGCACCTGGTGTCATCGGGCATCGACTTCTACCCGCAGTGGCTGTTCAACGGCCCGCCTGTGAGCACGTCCAAGGGCAGCGCGGCCGACAACCTGGCCGAATTCGCCCTGGCAGCAATCTTTGCCGCCGCCAAACACCTGCCGGACATCTGGGTGAAAGACTCGCAGTGGAATTTCACCGCCCTGCGCCCGCTCAAAGGTACCACCCTGGGTATCTTGGGCTTTGGGGCGATTGGCGAAAGCCTGGCGCAAAAAGCCCTGGGCCTTGGCCTCAAAGTGATCGCGCTGCGTCAGAGCCAGGCTCCGTTCAGCGCCGGCGTGGAGGCCGCCACTGACATCCACGACCTGTTCGCCCGCGCCGACCACCTGGTGGTGGCGGCACCACTGACCGAGGCAACGCGGCACGTTATCAACCGTGACGTACTGGGCAGCGCCAAGCCGGGGCTGCACCTGATCAACATCGCACGCGGTGGCTTGCTGGATCAGGAGGCGCTGCTGGAGGCGCTGGATAACGGGCAGATCGGGCTGGCATCGCTCGACGTGACCGAGCCGGAGCCGTTGCCGGACGGGCATCCGCTGTATACCCATCCCAGGGTGCGGTTGTCGCCGCATACGTCGGCGATCTCTACCAACAGCAAGGAGGAGATTGCGGATACGTTCCTGGCGAATCTGGAGCGGTATGTGGCGGGCCTTGAATTAACCAACGTTGCAAACGCCTGACGCTATTCAAATTACAGGAGCTGGCTTGCCTGCTCCCACACGTATCAGCAACCGCCAGCCAGGCGTTCACGCAGGAACTCGACCAACGCCTGTACCGGCCGTGAACTCTGCCGGTGCTGGGGGTACACCGCCGACAACGTCAGGGCTTCGGGCGCGAACTCGTCCAATACGCTGACCAGGCGACCGTCCTTCAATGCCTCGCCGACTATGAACGTCGGCAGGTAGGTAACCCCCAGCCCGGCAATGGCGGTGTCACGCAGCAAATCGCCGTTGTTGACCCGCATGCGCCCGCTCACATTCAGCGCTTGCAGCTTGCCCTTGAAACGCCATTGCACCTGGCGGCCGTGACCGTAGGGCAGGCAGTCGTGGTCGGCAAGATCGTCAGGTTTTTGCGGCGTGCCGCGCAAAGCCAGGTAATCGGGGCTGGCGCAATACACCCTCGGGATGCTGGCGATACGGCGGGCGATCAAGGTGGAATCTTCCAGGGTGCCGATCCGCAGCACCAAGTCGTAGCCTTCGCCGATCAGGTCTACCGGGCGGTCGCTGAGATCAACCTCCACCGACACGTCGGGATAGCGCTGCAGGAACAGCGGCAGCAGGCAACCCAAGTGCGCCATGGCAAACGAAAGCGGCGCACTGAGGCGAATCGTGCCGCGCGGTTCGCTGTTCTGCCCGGCAATGCCCTGCTCCACCTGCTCGACATCACTGAGCAGGCGCAAGGCGGATTCGTAGTAACTCTGGCCCAGTGGCGTGACATCCAGGCGCCGCGTGGAGCGATTGAGCAGGCGCACGCCCAGGCGTTCTTCCAGCTGGATCAGGCGGCGGCTGACAAATTGCTTGGACAGGCCCAGTTGCTCGGCGGCGGCGGTGAAACTGCCGGACTCCATGACCTGACAGAACAGGCGCATGTCTTCGAAGGGGTTCATTGTCGCTACTCGGTGGACGATGGGCTGTTTTATAGCGGGTTAAGAGGCACACCACAAACCTGATGTGGGAGGGGGCTTGCTCCCGATAGCGGTGGGTCAGTCAATTAATCCATATCTGACTCACCGCTATCGGGAGCAAGCCCCCTCCCACAGGGATTACCTACAAGTTTCGAGAACCGGTTATTTGGCAGTAAACGCCGAGTAGCTGTTCATCAGATTGCGGTAGTTGGGGATGCGCGGCGACAGCAGGTTGGCCAGGCCTTCCATGTCGTTGCGCCAGTCCACTTGCAGCTCGCAGGCCACCGAGAACCAGTTCACCAGTTGCGCACCGGCGGCGGTCATACGTGCCCAGGCAGCTTGTTGCACGGTCTCGTTGAAGGTGCCGGAGGCGTCAGTGACCACAAACACTTCGAAGCCTTCGGCCAGGGCGCACAGGGTCGGGAAGGCAACGCACACATCCGTCACCACACCAGCAATGATGATCTGCTTGCGGCCGGTGGCCTTGACGGCCTTGACGAACTCTTCGTTGTCCCAGGCGTTGATCTGGCCAGGGCGAGCGATGTACGGCGCGTCCGGGAACAGTGCCTTGAGTTCCGGAACCAGTGGGCCGTTGGGGCCGCTTTCAAAGCTAGTGGTCAGGATGGTCGGCAGGTTGAAGAACTTGGCTACATCGGCCAGGGCCAGCACGTTGTTCTTGAATTCGTTGGGGGAAAAATCCTGCACCAGGGAGATCAGACCGGTCTGGTGATCGACCAGCAGGACAACGGCGTCATCTTTGTTCAAGCGCTTGTAAGTCATGGGGTAACTCCTTGGGTTTCTGGATTAAAAGGCAAAGCATGAGCAGCCAAACGCACCCCAGAAGCCCTGGAAGTCGCTGACCGGCACGCTGGAAAGACGGGCTTTTTCATGGCTGTGGGCGTGTACGCCGCACGGGCCGCTGCACTGATGTACCTGCGCCTGCATCGGCGAAGTCGGGCGCCAGTGCCCCGGCACCTTGGCCACCGGCGACCAGTCCGGCAGCACCGGCACGCGCGGCGGTGCGTAATCTTCGAAGTCGCCAGTGCCGTAGACGACCTTGCCGCCGACCACGGTGAGTACCGACTCGATCCACTTGATGGCCTCTTCATCGACACTGAAAAAGTCCGCCGACAGCGCTGCGACATCGGCCAACTGACCGACCTTGATCTGGCCTTTCTTGCCCTGCTCGGACGAGAACCAGGCGCTGCCGTGGGTAAACAATTCCAGCGCGGTAAGGCGCGGCAAGCCCTCGGCGTGCAGCTCCAGACCGCCGACCGTGCGCCCGCTGACCATCCAGTACAACGAGGTCCAGGGGTTATAGCTGGAGACCCGCGTGGCATCGGTGCCCGCCCCTACCGGCACGCCTTCGGCCAACATGCGTTTGATCGGTGGCGTGGCTTCGGCGGCCTTGGCGCCATAGCGCTCGACAAAGTACTCACCCTGGAACGCCATGCGATCCTGGATCGCAATACCACCGCCGAGGGCGCGCACCCGTTCGATGTTTTTCGGGGTGATGGTTTCGGCATGGTCGAAGAACCACGGCAGGCCATTGAACGGAATGTCACGGTTGACCTTCTCGAACACGTCGAGCATACGCGAGATGGATTCGTCGTAAGTGGCGTGCAGGCGGAACGGCCAGCGCTGTTCCACCAGGTGGCGCACCACCGGTTCCAGCTCCTGTTCCATGGTCAGCGGCAGGTCCGGACGTGGTTCGAGGAAGTCTTCGAAGTCCGCAGCGGAGAACACCAGCATCTCCCCGGCACCGTTGTGGCGCAGGTAGTCGTCACCCTGATGCAGGGTGACGCTGCCGGTCCAGTTCTTGAAGTCGCTGAGTTCTTCCTTGGGCTTTTGGGTGAACAGGTTGTAGGCGATGCGCACCGTCAACTGCTGGTCCTTGGCCAGTTGCTCGATCACCGCGTAATCGTCCGGGTAGTTCTGGAAACCACCGCCGGCATCTATAGCGCTGGTCAGGCCCAGGCGATTGAGTTCGCGCATGAATTGGCGGGTGGAGTTGACCTGGTATTCCAGCGGCAGTTTTGGGCCTTTGGCCAAGGTCGAATACAAAATCATCGCGTTGGGCCGCGCCACCAGCATCCCGGTGGGGTTGCCGTTGCTGTCACGTACGATCTCGCCGCCCGGTGGGTTCGGCGTGTCCTTGGTGTAGCCGGCCACGCGCAGCGCCGCACGGTTGAGCAAGGCGCGGTCGTACAGGTGCAGCACGAACACCGGGGTATCCGGCGCGGCCTGGTTGAGTTCTTCCAGGGTGGGCATACGTTTTTCGGCGAACTGGAATTCGTTCCAGCCGCCGACCACGCGTACCCATTGCGGTGTCGGCGTACGATCGGCCTGGTCCTTGAGCATGCGCAAGGCATCGGCCAGGGACGGCACGCCCTCCCAGCGCAGTTCGAGGTTGTAGTTCAGCCCGCCACGGATCAGGTGCAGGTGCGAGTCGTTGAGGCCGGGGATGACGGTGCGGCCCTTGAGGTCGATCACCTGGGTGCCGTTGCCGCGCAGGGCCATGGCCTCGCCGTCAGTGCCGACAGCGACGAAGCGCCCGTCGCGAATGGCGACGGCGCTGGCGCGTGGGTTTTCCCGGTCCACGGTGTGGAACTGGCCATTGAACAGAATCAGATCGGCGTTCATAGGGTTTCCTTTACAGAGGCTTCAAGCCAGGGAGCGAACAAGCGGGTGGCTGCCGGCATCAGCAGGTACACCACCAACAGCACGATGGTGAGGGTGACCAAAAAGGTCGAGACCACGTAGTTGGACAAAAACGGATGCAGCCGCAGGATCGGCCCCCAGATAAAGGGCAGCAGCAAGGTTTGCGGCAGGATCACAAGCAGGCTGACCACCGCCTGCTTCCAGCGCGGCGGCTTGGCGGCGCCGTCGGCCTGAGGGGCGAACCAGAACTCATTGGCGCCGCCGATTTCAGTCTGATCGCCGTCAGCCAGCATCGGCGCGGCTTCGTCGATCAGGGCCTGGCGTTGCGGGGAGTCGAGCCACAGTTCCAGGGCATCGGTGGAGCTATAGCGCAATACGCAGGTGAACAGGGCCGTGCCGTTTTGCTGGCTGCGCACCACGTCGACGCCCAGGTGGCCGGGGCGTTCGCCAGCGATACGCACGATGCGGCGTAGCCAGGCTTCGTACTCGGTTTCACGGCCGGGCTTGACCCGGTGCTTGACGACCAGCGTGACGACTTCGTCAGAGCTGGTTTTAGGTGTTGGGTCCATGATTGGGTGACTCCCCCGCAGGATTGAGCGATGGGAGGAGTTTGCCGGGCCGGGGGGTACTGGGAATTGGATGTATGTGCTGTCTGGGTTTCTGTGGGAGGAGATCACCGACAGTCACTTGGCAGTCAGCTCGCCGCCATATGCTCGGCAATCCGCCCGCGTAGCCAGCGCTCCGCCGGGTCATTGTCATGCACCCCGCTCCAGACCATCGACAGCTCCGCCGCATCAATCGCAAACGGCGGATCCTCGGCCCGCAAGCGGGTGCCTTCGGTCAACGCGCACGCTGCGTAGTCCGGCACGGTCGCGATGATCTGTGTACCCGCCAGCAACGCGCGCAACCCGCTGAACTGCGGCACCGCCAGCACCACCCGCCGCGAGCGACCGATGCGCGCCAGGTCCAAATCGATATTGCCGCTCAAGTCCCCTGAAAACGACACCATTGCATGGGGCCTGGCGCAGTAGTCATCCAGACTCAGCGGCGCCTCACCGTCATCCCCGCGCAACACCTTGCAGGGAATATCCCGCAGTTTCTTGCGCTTGGCATTGGCCGGCAGTTCGGTGGTGTAGCTCACCCCGACCGAAATTTCGCCGCTGGCCAGCAGCGATGACATCAACAGGTAATTGGCCCGGCGCACCACCACGATGATGCCCGGGGCCTCCTCGCGCAATTGGCTGAGCAACGCGGGAAACAGCCCGAACTCGGCGTCATCAGACAGGCCAATGCGAAACACCGCGCAACTGGTGGAAGGGTCGAAATCCTTGGCGCGGCTGACGGCGCCGGAGATGGTGTCCATGGCCGGTTGCAGCTCCTTGAGTATTGCCACCGCACGTGGCGTGGGCTCCATGCCGCGACCGTTGCGCAGCAACAACGGGTCGTCGAACAAATCGCGCAGACGGCCCAGCGCCGCGCTGACCGCCGGTTGGCCCATGAAGAGCTTCTCGGCAACCCGGGTCAGGTTTTTTTCGAACATCAGGGCCTCGAAAATCACCAGCAGGTTCATATCGACGCGACGCAGGTCGTTGCGGTTCATGGCGGTATCCAGACAATTTGCAGAGGGCAAGCAAAGCATGCCCCGCACGCCTGCGATTGCATAGCCGTGCTGTCTTTTATGCGACGGCACCTGGCGAAATTAACAACGATTAACTCGTCAGCCAGGCGGCCCGGCAACAAGATAAGCCGCGTCTACACTGCATCCATTCACGGGAACGCTCCCATCGACTGCGGATATTTGTCATGGCCCGACTTGAGCAATATGCCCCTCGTTTGTCCGCCACCGGTGGCCTGTGCCCCCGGCGCGAGCGCATCGCCAAGCAATTGATCCTCGCCAATCTCGGCGAAAGCCTGGCCATCGCCGACCTGGCCCAGGCCTGCGCCTTGTCGCGCAGCCATTTCTCCCGCGCCTTCAAATGCACCACCGGGGTGTCGCCCCAGGAATGGATTCGCCAGCAGCGGATTCTGCGGGCCAAGGAATTGATCACCGGTTCGTCCTTGAGCCTCACGCAAATCAGCCTGGAATGCGGATTCTGCGACCAGGCGCACTTCTGCCATATGTTCACGCGCAGCGAAGGTGTGAACCCGATGACCTGGCGAAATCACCACTCGCGTCCCAAACCTGACGTGATCGCCGCCTAGTGGTCGTGACGCAGCTGGAATATGCTGGCCCAACCCCTACTCCATAACCTGGGCAACCATGACAGACCTGAGCGACCAGGCCGTGCACTTCGGCCCCTACTGCATCCACCCGCGCCAGCGCCTGGTGCTGGAGGCTGGTCGCCCGTTGCGCCTGGGGCGGCGGGCGGTGGATATCCTGCTGATCCTGCTGGAGCAAGCCGGCAATGTGGTGAGCAAGCAGGAGCTGATCGCGCGGGTCTGGCCCACAAGCGTGGTGGAAGACGGCAACCTGCGGGTACACATGGCGGCGTTGCGCAAGGCGCTGGGTGACGGCCAGGCCGGGCAGCGCTATATCGTCACAGTCGCCCAGCGCGGCTACAGCTTTGTTGCGCCACTGAGCATCGAACCGATGACGCTACCCACTGACGGCGCCCCCCAGCGCCCGCGCCATAACCTGCCGCTGCGACGCACGCGAATGATCGGCCGCCAGGCCCTGATCGACGCGCTGGTGCAGCAACTGCCGCAGCAACGCTTCATCACCCTGACCGGCGCCGGTGGCATCGGCAAGACCACCGTGGCCCTGCGTGTCGCCGAATTGCTGATCGGGCATTACCGCGATGGGATTCATCTGCTGGACCTGGCGCCGCTGAGCGCCGCATCGATGATCCTGCCCAATCTCGCCGCCCTGCTCGGCCTCACTCCCGGCGAAAATGCGCCACTGGTCAGCTTCGCCCGCAGCCTGCAGGCGCGCCAGATGCTGCTGGTGATCGATAATTGCGAACACCTGCTCGACGACATTGCCCTGATCAGCGAAACCCTGTTGCGCCATGCGCCGCACCTGCACATTCTCAGCACCAGCCGCGAAGCCCTGCGCGCCGAGGGTGAACATGTACAACGCCTCGAACCGCTGGCCTGCCCGCCCGCCACCGGCAACCGTGCCCAGGCCCTGGGTTACCCGGCCATGCAGTTGCTGATCGAGCGGGCGATGTCTCATCAGGACAGCTTTGCCCTCAGCGAAGCCGAACTGCCGTTGGCAATCGATATTTGTCAGCGCCTGGACGGCATTCCCCTGGCGATCGAACTGGTCGCCGCGCAGATCGAACGCTTTGGCTTGCAGGGGCTGCTGGTGCAGATGGAGGACAACTTCCGTCTGCTGACCCGCGGGCGACGCAGTGCCCTGCCCCGCCAGCAAACCCTGCGAGCTACGCTCGACTGGAGTTTTGACCTGCTCACCGAATGCGAAAAAATCTGCCTGCGCCGGCTCGCGGTGTTTCGCGGTGGTTTCAGCCTGGTCAGCGCGGCGGCGGTGATCGCCGGGGAAAACATTGCCCCTTCCCAGGTGCTGGGCTCCATCACGCAACTGGTGGCCAAGTCGCTGTTGAACGTGGAAGCCAGCGATGACGAGATGGTTTATCGCCTGCTGGATATTACCCGCACCTATGCCCTGGAAAAGCTCAGCCAGGCCGGCGAGCTGCACGCCACTCGCGAACGCCACGCCGCCAGGTGCCTGGCGCTGATGGAACAGGCGCAAGGCGACTGGGAACTGATCGCCACGCAGCCCTGGCTCGACCGTTACGCACCGCTGCGCGAGGACGTGCGCGCCGCACTCGACTGGAGCTTTACCGAGGAAAACGAGCACCTGTTGGCCATTCGCCTGACGGTCAGTGCGATGCCGCTGTGGCAGGAGCTGTCGTTACTGCGCGAGCACGGCGGTTATGTGCACAAGGCGCTGGCGCTGATTGATCAGGTCAAGGCCCCTTGCACCCAATTGACCCTGCAATTGCAGTTGGCTTTGGGCAGTCTTTCGTACCATGCCTTGGGCCCCGCGCCCCAGACCGTCGCAGCCTTCGTGGGTGCCGCACGTCTGGCCGAAATGAATCAGGACCTGGCCGGCCAGTTGCGTGCGGTCTCAGGCCATATGGCCGTGAACCTGTGTGCCGGACGCTATGCCGAGGCGCTGGAGCAAAGCGTACAGTTCGAGCGCCTCGACCCGCGCACCGAACCGCTGCTGGGCCTCAGCGTCCAACGCTTGCGCGCGCTGGGCCAGCACTACATGGGCAATCAGCCGCTTGCTCGTCACCATGCCGAGCAGGTGCTGCAGCGCATGACCCACAGTGGCCACGTGAACCGCTTCGCCCATGGCGTGGGCGTGCAGTACGACCAAAACGTCGCGTCCCTGACCATCTTGGCGAGAATTCTGTGGCTACAAGGCTTTCCCGAGCGCGCCTGGCGCACCGCCAGCCAGGCGCTGGAGCTGGCGCTGCAGATCAATCACGGCACATCGATTTGCTACACCCTGGCGTTGGCCAGCGTGGTAATCGCCCGCTACAACGGCGCCGAAGACGACGCACACGCGTTGCAAACGCTGCTGCTGGAGCAATCCCACAAGCATTCAGTGCAACTGTTCCAGACCTGGGCCGGGCATTACGCCGGCATCCTGGGTGACAACCATTTGCAGGGTCTGGGACTGATCGAGGATACCTTGATCACACTCGGCTCCCGTGAAGCCGACGCGGCCGCCATCGAAAGGGCACACAGTGGCGCTGCCGGCTGGTGCGCCGCGGAAATTCTGCGGGTGCGCGCCGAACAGTTGGCGCGTCAAGGTGATATGCGCGTCGCTGAAGCCCTCTTGCTCCAGGCCCTTGGCCTGGCGCGCCAGCAAGGCGCGCTCGCCTGGGAGCTGCGATGTGCGCACTCCCTGGCGCAACTGTGGCAACAGCAAGGGCGCAGCCTGGCTGCCAGGAACCTGCTGAGCCCGATCCACGCGCAATTTACCGAAGGCTTCGCCACCCAGGACTTAATGCGCGTGCGCGGCCTGCTCGACCAGTTGCAAGACAAACGGCCGGCCTGAACACACATCCAGGCAGTCTCCATAACCTTGCTGCAACCGCTGCACCTGGTCCGGATCACGCAATTGTGCCAAAGCATAGCTGCGCACGCAGTTGAGCAACCGGTAGCGCCGCGGGCCAAGCCCAGGCTCGATGACCAGCAGCGAGGTATTGACCAGACGCGCCAACAGATAGGACAGGTCGGCGTGCTCAAGCTCGGTACCGCGTACCATCTCACTCAACGTGGGCAAGCTCACCGCCATCTTGAACAAGCCCAACTGCAAGAACAGCCAGCACTGCGGCAGGCTCAGACGCTCGTAGCTCCAATCCAGGGCAGCGGTGATTGAGCGATGGTGCTCTACCGCTGTGCGGCGACCGCGCGTCAGCCCCTGCAGGCCGCTGCGCAACTGCTGCTGCACTGCGCCGATGCCCAGCGCATCGACCTGGGCGGCCGCCAGTTCGAGGGCCAATGGGATACCGTCCAAGCGTCGACAAATATCGCGCAACGGCGCCAGGTCCTGCGGCCGCAATACAAAATCCTGCTGGCTGGCGCGGGCGCGGGCGACAAACAGCTGCACTGCGGGCCACGCCATGGCCTGCTCGATACTGCGGCACACCGACAGTGAAGGCAGTGCCAGCGCAGGTACACGCAACACCCACTCGCCGGGCGCCAGCAAGGGTTCGCGGCTGCTGATCAGGATACTCACCTCGGGCGCTCTTTCGCGCAGTGTGCGCACCAGCTTTCGACAGGCGCCGAGCAACAGGTCGGCACCGTCGAGCACCAGTAGCAGTTGGCGCGAGGCCAACTGGCGAGACACCTCATCGAGGCTGTCAGTGGGCTTGAACTGCATGACCGTGGCAACGCTGGCAAGCAGTTCGCCAAGGGTTTGCATCTGGGTCAGGTCGAGCCACCACACCCCGTCGCGATAGCGCGACAACACGCGTTCGGCCAGGACCAGGGCCAGCGTACTTTTGCCGACGCCGGCCACACCGATGAGGGTCAGCAAGCGTTGCCCGGACAAGCGCCGCGCCAGCAGGCTCACCAGCTCTTCGCGACCGAACACCGGGCTGAGCCGGGCAGCCAGGTTATGCGCGGCCGGCAGCGTCGGCACAGTGGCTTGCACGGGGCCAATGAAGCAATAACCACGCTGGGGGTGATTGAGGATCAGGCGTCGTCCGTCCAGCGCCCGGCGCAACGCGGCAATATGCACGCGCAGGTTATTGTCTTCGACGACGCTGTTGGGCCAGACCCGTTCGATCAAGGTGGCCTTGCTGATGAACTGCCCCGGCGCTTCCAGCAGTACCGTAAGAATATCCAACGCACGCCCGCCCAACGGCACCGGCCAGCCAGACTTGCTGACCAGGCGCTGTTGCCGATGAAAGGTGTAGGGGCCGAAGCTCAGCGTCGCAGAATCTTGCATGTCCGTAACTGCGCTGAAACACCCGTGCTTGAGTGCCTGCGCATCCTTTTCCATGGGCTCGGCCCTATCTTGCCAGCTACCGATGACAGGACAATGCTGGCACGGGGAGCGATACGGACAATCGAGTGCCTCAGACGGACATTGTGTCGTTAACTGAACTGTTGTCGGTATTGGGTCGGGTTCAGGCCCAGTTTTTCACTGAACAGAAAGCGCATATGCCGCACGCTGCCAAAGCCTGCGTGGAACGCCACGGTCTTGAGCGGCAGGTCGGTGGTTTCCAGCAGTTGCCGGGCACGGTCGATGCGCGCGCCCTGCAAGAACGCCATGGGCGTCATCTGCACGTCCTTGGCGAACAGTCGCGCAAAATGGCGTGCACTCATGCCGGCCAGTTCGGCCATGGACTCGATGGTAAACGGCTGATCAAGATGCGCCAGCACGTGGTTCTGCACGCGGGTGATCGCGGTTTCCTGGGGCGCTACCGCAGCCGTCATGGGGCTGAACTGGGCCTGGCCACCCTGGCGCTTCATCACCACCAGCAAGACTTTGGCCACATCCACCGCCACTTGCTTGCCATGGTCCTGGGCAACCACCGACAGGGCCAGGTCGATACCCGCAGTGACGCCGCCGGAGGTAATCAGGCGCCCGTCCTGCAAGTAGATGCGGTCGGTCTCGACGATGGCCTTGGGAAAAGCCTTGATCAAGCGCTCGGTGTAGTGCCAGTGGGTGGTCACGCGGTGCGCGTCGAGCAAACCTGCATGTCCGAGCACAAAGGCCCCGGTGCAGATCGAGCCGAAGCGCCGGGCACGCGGCGCGGCGGCCTTCAGCCAAGGCAGCAACGCGGGATGGCACTCGTTATAGGCACCTGGGCCACCCGGCACCAGCAGCAGGTCATAAGCCGCCTGGGCCTGTTCCAACAGTAGATCGGTCTGGACCACCACACCATTGGATGCCCGCAACGGACCAGGCTCCGTGCCAATGGTCAGGATCTGGTAGTGATCGGCCGCCGGCAGATAGCGGTTGGCAATCGAAAACACTTCAAGCGGCCCGGCCATGTCGAGCAGCAGGAAGTCCGGGAACAGCGCCATGGCCACGGTTTTCATAAGCGGGAAATGTCCATCGAGAAGGAGTGCGACGGGCATTATGGCACGACTTTTACTGTCAACCTGAAGTTGACAGTAATTCTATTTCCACCTTCTTAATCAATCTTTTGTTAACCATTAACCTTCTTCTCAACGCAAGCGCCCTGCATCTCGCAGCCTGCGCTCACTTGAGGACTGGACCATGCTGACCCTTCGCAAAGCTTCCGAACGCGGCGCCGCCAATCACGGTTGGTTGAAGTCGTTCCACACCTTCTCTTTCGCCAACTACTGGAACCCCAAGGAGCAGGGATTTTCCGACCTGCTGGTGATCAATGATGACCGTGTCGCCGCGGGTAAAGGCTTCGGCCAGCACCCCCACCGCGACATGGAGATCTTCTCCTATGTGCTTGAAGGCGCACTGGAACACAAGGACACCCTGGGCACCGGTTCGGTGATTCGCCCCGGCGATGTGCAACTGATGAGCGCCGGCAGCGGCGTGGCCCACAGCGAGTTCAACCACAGCCAGCGCCTTGGTGTGCATTTCCTGCAAATCTGGATCGTGCCCAACGAAGCCGGCGCCAAGCCACGCTATCAGCAGGAGCACTTCAGTGAAGCGCAAAAACGTGGGCGCTTGCAGTTGATCATCTCGCCGGACGGCGCCAACGGTTCGCTGAAAGTGCGCCAGGACGCACGGGTGTATGCCGGGCTGTTCGACGCTGACGAAAGCACCCGCCTGGAGCTGGCACCGGATCGCTACGCCTACGTCCATGTGGCACGCGGCAGCGTTGAACTCAATGGCCAGCGCTTGCAGGAAGGCGACGGTGTGCGAGTGCGCGACGAGCGCCAGATCCGCCTGAGCCATGGCGAGGACGCCGAAGTGCTGGTGTTTGACCTGCGCCCCAACGAACTGCCGCAGATGCCATGACGGTCACGGTGATGGCCCCGTAAGCGGGACCATCGCTGGCATCGATAGTCACCATCAGCGCAATGAAGTTCTCTTAAAACATGCAGCGCGTAACATCAAACCCATGCCAAACGGCACCCAACTAAAGCACTCGGAGCACACCATCATGAAACGCCAAATCCTGCTTAGCCTCGCTTTCTCGGTACTCGCTGCAAACGCTTTTGCCCACCCGGTAGTCGCTGAAGGCGGTGCCGACCGGCTGATAGAAACCCGTGTTGCCGAAGGCGGCGCGGATCGCTTGCAGGAACGTGGTCTGGCCGAAGGCGGTGCTGACCGCTTGCAGGAACGCGGTCTGGCCGAAGGCGGTGCTGACCGCTTGCAGGAACGCGGCCTGGCCGAAGGCGGTGCCGATCGCTTGCAGGAACGTGGCCTGGCCGAAGGCGGTGCTGACCGCTTGCAGGAACGTGGTCTGGCCGAAGGTGGTGCTGACCGCTTGCAGGAACGTGGCTTGGCCGAAGGTGGTGCCGAGCGTCTGCTGAGCTCCCACGTATAACCCCGCGCTGTTTGCGGGAGCCCCCAAACCGGCCTGATCAGCCGGTTTTTTTTCGTCTGCGATTTGCTCGGCTGTCAGGTCGCCTCCGGGGGAAGTCGAATCGTCGCACCGCCCCTTCCACGTTTGAGTCAGCCCTGGACGATCAGGAATTTCTTGCGATACGCCGCCGGCAACATACCCACCCGCTGCTGAAACAGGCGCCGAAACGAATTGCTGTCTTCATAGCCAACGGCATAGGTAATGCTGTCGAGCGTCATGCGCGTTGACTCAAGCATCTGCTTGGCCCGTTCCAGACGCAGGGTTTGCAGGTAGCCGATTGGCGTATGACCGGTGGCGTCCTTGAAGCGGCGCTTGAAATTACGCACGCCAAAGCCGAAGCGCCGGGCCACCTCGTCGATCACCAATGACTCGGTAAAGTGCTGCTCCAACCAGTGCTGTACGCGCAGAATCTCGCTATCCCCGTGGCTTTTGGGCAACGACCACATGGCATACACCGACTGTTCGGTGCGCCCGGTATCGATCAGCAAATATTTGCCGCAGGTATAAGCCAGTTCCGCAGAGCCGAAGCGGCGGATCAGGTGCAGCATCAAATCCATCGCCGCCGTGGCGCCACCGCAGGTAATCAAGCGGTTCTCTTCGCAGAGGATCTGCCCCTCATCCAGACAGACCTGGGCATAGCGACGACGGAAGAACTCGGTAAACGCCCAATGGGTGGTGGCGCGCAAGCCCTGCAACAGGCCCGTTTCGGCCAAGAGAAACGCGGCCGTGCACATCGAGGCCAGCACTGCGCCACGACCATGCTGCTCACGCAACCAAGGGCCGTAAGCGGCAAACGTCGGCAAGACTTCCTTGAGGGTAAACAGAAAGCCTGGGATCAATACCAGGTCGGTCCGGGCCACCTGCGCCACGCTGCAATCCACCTCCAGGCGCTGGCCGCCCCATGTCACCACCGCCTGCCCATCCAGGGAAGCCAGCACCACCTCAAAGCACGGGCTATCCGCAAACAGGTTGGCCGCACTGAGTACTTCCATGGCAAGGGTGGCATTGGCAGCGGAACATCGGTCAGCCAGAAGCAAGGTAATGTGCATTTAAAAACCAGTTTGCGCTTTTCGCATGAAATAAGTCATTTGCGCACCTACCTTATCCGATTCCTCGCCTTTACAGTGCGGTCATTGTTCAACTGTCTGGCGTCTTTTCATGAATCTCTGGTTTCGATTACTGCACATGCTGTTGCGTCGCCCCTGGCGCAAACCGGTCCACGGCCTGGCCATTACGGTGGTGCGCATGAGGGTTTGGCCGTTGGACCTGGATCTGAACCGGCATGTCACCAATGGTCGTTATTTCACCCTGGCAGATGTGGCGCGCATGGATTTTGTGTTGCGCACGGGTGCCTTTCGCGTAGCGCTGCGCCACAAGGCAGTGCCGATCGTAGGCGATACCTGGGGCAAGTTTCGCCGCGAGTTGAAGCTGTTCGAGGTATTTGAAGTGCACACCCGAATGCTCGGCTGGGACCACAAGTGGAGCCTGATGGAGCACCGCTTCGTCAGCCATGGCCGAGTGATTGGCGTGGTGGTGATCCGTGGAGTGTTCCGCGGCGCCAAGGGCAACGTGCCGCCGTCGGATTTCGTGCGCGAACTGGGTCTGGAAGAGACTTCGCCGCCTATGCCCCAATGGCTCAGCGACTGGGCGCGCAGTTGCGATCAGATGAGTGCGCAACTGCGGGCAGAGGAGCAAGATTGAAAAACCCTAGCTTTTCGGCTTCAGCTTCTTCAAGTTGGCTTGACCATCCTCTCTGGCAACGTACAAGAAACTCTTGCCTTCCTGCACTTTGAACAGCACCTTCATGCCGGCCAGCCTCTCCAGGTCCTTGCGTGCGGTGTTTTCCGAAATGTCATAGTCGTGCGTGAGTTCCTTGGGCGTAAAGATGCGCCCAGGGTTGTGGAGCACTTTTTTCAAGAAATGCCCTTGTCGGTAATTCAGCTCAGCCTGCAATCCAAGCGTACCCAGCCAGCCCATCAGTTCCACGGCTTCTTTACGTTTGCTTTCAAAGTACGCCATGAATTCGTTAATGGCGCGCTCGATAACCCTTAATTGATAAATGACGAAATAGGTCAAATCAAAAGCGTCGGTTTCCGTATGAACATATGAGCGCCCATATTGCATGGGTGCCTCCTTGAGCAGTGTGCTGATGGAGATGTACTCAAAGGGCCAGTAACCGCTTTTGAGCATGAACCAGTAAAATAAACACCGCGCAGTGCGCCCGTTGCCGTCCCTGAATGGGTGCTCATAACCGAGCATGAAGTGCAGGATGATCGCCTTCACCACGGGATGGATAAAATGCCTGCCGGCTTGGCCGTCATGTCGGTCATTTGCAAACCGGCAAAGCGCTTCGAGCCTGTCCGGCAGCAGCGCTGCCTGAGGAGGTTGGTGAACGACTTCTCCCGCAGCCCCGCCCACAAAAATATCGTCAGCGATTCTAAGCTGCCCAGAATGAACGTCGCCCTCTTCAATCCCCGCCGTAGCGATGCCGTGAAACTCGCAGATCAGCGCGATAGAGAGGTTTGCATCCTTGCTGTATTTGGCCCGCTTCATCAGATGATAGTTGTTCAGGATCATCCGCTCATCGTCATTCTGCGGCGTGCGCTCCTTGGCCAACATGTCCTTGGCGATCTTGCGAGTGGTAGCAGCGCCTTCCAACTGGGCACTGGAGATTGCCTCCTCCATCATCAATGAATCGACCAGATACTGAGTGTTGTCGCGGTATTGAGGAGAGGAAGCAGTCGCCCCTCCTAGCCTGGACGTGACTGACTCCACGGCATGAATCACCGCGTCGCAAAAATCAGTGGTGTACAGGAAAAAAGGCCTGCCGCATTCACTGCGCAGCTCCAAGGTTTTGCTCGCACACGCACGGGACATTTTGATAGCGGCCCACGCTGCCTCTTTGTTGAGGCCCGGTGCGGGATAACGGCGAAACTCATCCCAGTGCAAATACCTACCTTTGTCGTCGATCGCCTTGAAAGTGCGAGCCAGCTCGAAAATTTCCAGGCCGTGGCGTTTTAATAACACCTCGAAATCAACCGGTTTCTGGATCTTAGCCATGGCCGAAACTCAATTTATTAAAATTGAGTTGATCGTTGCGTACGGACCTGAAGGTGTCAAGGTCTACCGCGCAGTCATGTCTCGCGCTTGACCTTCAAATGCCGCGCATACCAAGGCCGCCGCGGTACGCGTTTGAACAACCCCTTGAGCAGGTCCTCATCGGCGCCGAAGGTAATACGCAGGGCCAGTTTCATGATTTCCGGGTCCATTTCCATCGAGCGACCCTGCTGCAAGCCCGGCGTGGTGCTGCAACCGTGGGTGTCCGGGCCCAGCCAGGGGTCGCCCACTTCAACCCAACGCCCCGGCGCAAACCAGGCCACACCGTTGACTTCAAGGCGACGCACTTCGCCCGGATTGAAGCGCTCGTGGGCGCGGAACCAGTCTTCGATGCGGTCATCGATCCAGCCGTGGAAGTGCCAGAACACCGGATTGACGTGGGATGAAAACGGATCGCCAAGGAAGTCATTCTCAGGCGCATACCAGCGTGCCGAGAAGTCTGCTGGGTCACGGGCGAACGGCACAGGTGCGCCGTTGGACGGGTCGCGGGGCACCGAGGCCCACCGCATGTGCAGCCAGTCGTGCAGGCCCAGTTCCATCTCCGAGCCCAACTGGCCCAGTGTCAACTTGGCCAGGTAGCGCGGGTCGCGGTACTGGGATTCCCAGACCTGGAAGTTGCTGTGGTAGGTCTCGGCCGTCTTGATATCACTGACCCACTGGGTGTAGTCGGCGTCGTCCGGCGCCGACCAACAGGGCGGCAGCGCGAAGCCGTCGTGGTTGTCGAAGTAGCGCACAAAGCCCAGGCGATCACGCTCCAGCGCCGGTTGCGGCGCGGGGAATTGCGGCCACGACGGCAGGTCTTGCATGGAGCGCGCAGTACCGAGCATATGCCGGTGCATGAAGAAGAAGTCGATGCCCGAGCCATTGCGATCCTTGCGTTTGCCGCGGGCATCGCGCTCCTGGCCACGGGGCCCCGGTTGCCAGCCGATGCCACGCAGGGCCTCGCGTTTTTCTTCGGAGAGCTTGTGCCACTGGTCACGCGTGGCGTGCCACAGTTGGTGAAACAGGCGATGTTCGGGAGAAACCAGCCAGGCCAGCAGCGTGGGATTCAGACCGATGCGTTGTCGAGCCTCGGGGAACAGCTGTTTGTGCGCGATGAAACGATTGTCGCGCTCGATCAACGCCAGGGGGCGATCGAGGTCGAGGATTTGCCCGCTGAGCGTGGCGCTGCCGGCATTGCCGAAGGCAGCCCAGACTTCATCCAGGGTCATCTTGAACTCATAGGCCGGCACACCGCCGACTGAGTCGCGGTCGATCAACCGCCAATAGAGCACGGCGCTCTCGCCCGTCAGCAGGTCGCCCAAGACTCGATAGCGTGGCTCGCCGTCGGCACGCAGGTTCTCGGCGGTATCCAGGTAACCCCGCAGCCCACGGCCACGAGGGGCGATGTCGAGCAGCAGCTCCAGGCCGTGTAACGGCAAACCCGCAAGGCCGGCATCGCGCCCTGCCAGGCGCAGGCTCCAGACGCCGCGCAGGGTGTTCGCCAGGTGCTGGCCCTGGGTGTCGGCCAGGTCCACCGTGGCTTCGCCGGGGGTGATGGGGAATTCTTCTTCCCGCGTCAGCTCGCGATGGGCATAAAAGGCCGCCGGCACGGCCGCGCCGGTCAGCGCCAGGCCTGCGATGAACCCACGTCGAGAGATTGTCATTGGCTACCTTAGGAAACAGCTTGATCAGAGCTAGAACGTTTGCAGCCCGCTGAAATTTACCGTCGCGCCAGCGCCGCCTAAATTTCCCCCGTCAGCGCTCGTTCTTCCCTGATAGCAAAGGCCGCAACTGACTGAGATGGCAATGACAAAATCACGTTCGAAAAAGGCGTTGTATATCGGCCTGCCGTTGGCCCTGGCTATCGGCGCCGGGGCCGGCTTTCTGGTCTGGGACCAATGGTTCAAGGGCAACGCCGGATACCCGCTGGAGGTGATCAAGCAGGCCAATGAAATGCAGGATCGCCTGTTGTCGTTCGACAGCCACATCACCCTGCCCCTGGATTTCGGTACGGCAGGCAATGAAGCCGACAAGGATGGCAGCGGCCAGTTCGACCTGGCCAAGGCGGCGCGGGGCCGATTGTCGGGTGCCGCACTGACGATCTTCGGCTGGCCGGAAATCTGGAACGGCGCGAACGCCCCGCACAAGCCCACCGACGGTTTTGTCGAAGAGGCCCGCCACGAACAGGAGGTGCGCTACAAGATCATCTCCGGCATGGTGCGCGACTTTCCCAACCAGGTGGGCATCGCCTACACCCCGGACGATATGCGGCGCCTGCACGGCGAAGGCAAGTTCGCGATCTTTATCAGCATGCTCAACGCCTACCCGCTGGGCAACGACCTCAACCAGCTGGACCTGTGGGCTGCACGCGGCATGCGCATGTTCGGGTTCAGCTACATCGGCAACAACGCCTGGTCCGACTCTTCGCGCCCGCTGCCGTTTTTCAATGACTCGCCCGACGCCCTTGAAGGCCTGTCGCCGATCGGCCGGCAGGCGGTGCATCGCCTGAATGACCTGGGCGTGATCATCGATGTGTCGCAGATGTCGACCAAGGCCCTGGAACAAGTCGCGCAGTTGAGCCGCACGCCGATAGTGGCATCCCACTCGGCGCCTCGGGCGTCGGTGGATATCCCGCGCAACCTCAGCGACAAAGAACTGCAACTGATCAAGAACAGCGGCGGCGTGGTGCAGGTGGTGGGCTTCCCCGCGTACCTGCGCCCCTTGAGCCAGCCGACCCAGGACAAGCTCAACACCCTGCGCGCACGCTTCGACCTGCCACCACTGCCCAACCTGGCCATGGCCTTGATGCCCGGCGATGCAATCATTGCCGCCTGGCCCGAGCAACGCTTCGGCGAGTATGCCGGCGCGCTGTACGCCATCCTTGAAGAAGAACCCAAGGCCACCCTCAAGGACCTGGGAGACGCCATCGACTACACCGTGCGCAAGATCGGCATCGATCACGTCGGCATCGCCTCGGACTTCAACGACGGCGGCGGCTTGCAGGGCTGGGAGAACGTTGGCGAAGTGCGCAACGTCACCGCCGAATTGATCCAGCGCGGCTACTCCGAAGCCGATATTGCCAAACTGTGGGGCGGCAACTTCCTGCGGGTGTGGGACCAGGTACAAAAAGCCGCCAAACCATTGGCCAATCGCTAACCAGCACGAAGTAAGTCCATGACCGACCGCCGTACATTTCTCAAGCAGGCCGGCGTCTTTGCCGCGAGCCTGCCACTGGGCGCCGCACTGCTGCCCGAGGCACTGGCAGCCACTGCAAACAACCCATGGACGGGACTCAAACAGCTGTTCAACCAGGACCCGGACTACCTGCACTTTTCCAACTTCCTGGTGGCCTCGCACCCCAAGCCGGTGCGCGAAGCCATTGAACGCTACCGCCAGCAGATCGATCGCAACCCCGGGCTGGCCATGGACTGGGACCTGCAGGAGACCTGGAAGCGCGAAGGCCAGGTACGCGAGTGGGCCGGCCGCTATTTGAAAGCCAAACCCGCACAGATCGCCCTCACCGGTAGCACGTCCGAAGGGCTGGCGATGATTTACGGCGGGATCAAGGTGCGCGCCGACCAGGAAATCCTCACCACCGTGCACGAGCACTATGCCACCGAGTTCAGCCTGGATTTCAGAGTGCGCAAGGAGCAGACCCAGGTTCGTAAAATACGCCTGTTCGAAAACGCCAATCAGGTATCGGTCGATGAGGTGCTGAGCAATATCCAGCGCAATATCCGCCCCAACACTCGCGTATTGGGCATGACGTGGGTGCAGTCGGGCAGCGGCGTGAAATTGCCCATCGGCGAGATCGGCAAGCTGGTGGACGAACACAACCGCAACCGCGACGAGCCGGACCGCATTCTCTATGTGGTCGACGGCGTGCACGGCTTCGGCGTCGAGAACCTCGACTTCCCGGACATGCACTGCGACTTCTTTATATCAGGCACCCACAAGTGGATGTTCGGCCCGCGCGGCACCGGCCTGGTGTGCGCCCGCGAGACCGAAAACAAATACGTCACACCGATGATACCGACCTTCTCGGAAGACAAGGACTTCGCCACGACCATGACACCCGGCGGCTACCACGCCTTCGAACATCGCTGGGCCGCCGACGAAGCCTTCAAGTTGCACCTGCAGTTGGGCAAGGCGCCGGTACAGGCACGCATCCATGCGCTCAATACCGAACTGAAAGACCAGTTGCTGGCTCACTCGCAGATCGAACTGGTCACACCACGCAGCCCCGAGCTGTCGGCGGGCTTCACCTTCTTTCGGGTCAAGGGCCAGGACAGCGATGCAGTCGCGGCCCACCTGATGAAAAACCGCGTGGTGGTGGACGCGGTAGACCGTGACGTCGGCCCGGTCATTCGTACCTCGCCCGGCCTGCTCAACAACTCGGCCGAGATCCAGCGCTTCATGACCTTGCTGAGCCAGCGGTTATGACCTTTTTCCCTTTGAACGAGATGCCCACATGACTCCATCCCGACTCAAACCCCTGACCGCCCTGGCGCTCACCGCCCTGTGTAGCGCCCTGCTGCCCAACCTGGCCCAGGCTGCCGCCCCGCAGCCGGGCAAGGTCTTCAAGGACTGCAAGGACTGCCCCGAGATGGTGGTGCTGCCCGCCGGCACCTTCACCATGGGCACCCCGGACGATGAAGTGGGGCGCGAGCCCGATGAAGGCCCGATGCATGAGGTGACCTTCGCCAAGCCGTTCGCCATGAGCCGTTTCCACATCACCGCCGGCGAATGGGACAGTTACGTGCGCCAGACCGGCGTGAAGATCGCCAACGGCGACGACCGCCCCGGCCGCGAATGTATCGCCAGCAAGCCGCGCTACCCCCAGGGCCCACGCCAGCCGGCAGTGTGCATGGACATGGACGACATCAAGCAATACGTGAGTTGGTTGTCGAAGAAGACCGGACACACGTACCACATGGTCAGCGAAGCCCAGCGTGAATACGCCGCGCGCGCCGGTACCACCGGACCGTTCCCCTTTCCGTTCGACGAGGGCAAGGGCTACAGCATCGCCAAGCACGCCAACACCTACGGCCCGGCGGACGGCTATAGCTATTCGTCGCCGGTCGGCAGCTACCCGCCGAATGCGTTCGGGATGTATGACATGCACGGCAATGTGTATGAGCGGGTAGCCGATTGCGAGCACCCGAACTACATCGGCGCACCGACTGATGGCAGTGCGTGGGTGGAGCCGAACTGTGAGGCTTACCAGATTCGCGGCAATGACTGGGGCGAGGCGCCGGTGTTTTCACGTTCGGGCAACCGCAACAACATCTATCCGCAGACGCGCGGGGACTGGATTGGGTTTCGGGTCGTGCGCGAGCTCTAAATTGTGGGAGGGGGCTTGCTCCCGATAGCGGTGTGTCAGTCACCCATGCATTGACTGACATGCCCTCATCGGGAGCAAGCCCCCTCCCACATTTAGTTCCCATGCATCAGCAAGATTGTACTCAGCCTTGTTTGGCCAACAGCTCCAAGCCTTCGTGCAGCGCCGGGAACAGGCTGTTATTGAAGTTGTTCCAGCGCAGTTCGAGGATAGTGTCCTCAGGCGAAATCTCTGTCTTGAGCACGTCGTGGAACACTTCACCGGAGTCGATACCGTTATCCACGTAATGGAACGATGCCCCAGTCAGGTACAGCGGCTCGCACGGCTGGGTCTGCCTGGTCGCCCAATCTACAACCACTTGCCCACGCGCACCGTACAACGCATTCCAGGTGGCATAGGCCCCACGGCGCTCGTAAGGCGATTCGATGCGGGTGATGCCCGGGTGGATATTCATGATGCGACGGGCAAACGGCGCCCCCGGACGCACCAACTCATCAAGAATCACCAGCAAACCGTCAAGCACCACGATGTCGGCCTTCAACTCCACCAGGGTGTCATGCAGGCGCCGCTCGAAATCCTGCTTGCCGGCGATATGTTCGGCGCTGCCCCGTGGCAGCCGGCGATAGGTGGATGGCACGCTCAGCAGCAGGTCATTGACCAACTTGCCCTGCACGCGCAAATCCGCCGGGTACAACCACTGGCGGCCCGGCTTGCAGGAGAAGCCATAGTCCGCGACCAACTGCTGGTCACGCGGGTTTTGCTCATCGTCGTCATACACCACGCCCACCAGGTTGTAGACCTCGCCCAGCGGCGTGTCGTTGAGCGAGCCCACCAGAAACTCCAGCACCGACTTCATGTAGCGCTCGTGGTCCTTGTAGGCCACCGGCTGCCCGGCCTTGTCGGCAGCGGCATTTCTCAGGGACCAGACATACACCAGGTTCTTCTTCGTCATTTGTTTCGCTCTCGCTGAAAGGGCCATGCACAGCGTCGATACGCGTGCGCCTACACAACAAGAACGAACCAGGCCCCAGGCAATTTATCGCTCACTGCCACCGCCTGGCGCACCGAGCTAAATAGTCACGCCGATGCTTCGTTTGTCATGGGTAAGGGTCTGTGTGCCCAGCCCCCTCTTTTTCATTTCCCGGGAAGTATTTATGACCGACCCCAAGCGCGGCGCCTTCAAAGGTTTGCTCGCATTGCTCCGGCCCTTTCGCACCATTGTGACGGTCTCCGTCGCCCTCGGTATGGTCGGCGGCCTGGCCATCACCCTGCTGCTGGCAACCATCAACAATGCTCTGCATTCCGAGGGCGGCATGACACAGGGCGTGGTCCTGACCTTTGCCGCCTTGTGCGTGGTGGCGCTTATCAGTTCGATCATTTCCGACATCGGCACCAACTATGTCGGGCAACGGATCATTGCCGCCCTGCGCAAGGACCTGGGTGAAAAGGTGCTGTCAGCTCCGATCGGGCAGATCGAGCAGTATCGCTCCCACCGCCTGATCCCAGTGCTGACCCACGACGTGGACACCATCAGCGATTTTTCCTTTGCCTTCACGCCCCTGGCCATCGCCGCCACCGTTACCCTGGGTTGCCTCGGTTACCTGGCTTACCTGTCGGTGCCGATGTTTCTGATGATGGTGGTCGCGATCATTGTCGGTAGCGCCGTGCAGTTCATTGCCGGCGGCAAAGGCATCCAGGGCTTCGACCTGGCACGCAGCCACGAGGATGAATTGCAGCGCTATTACAATGCGATTGCCTCCGGCGCGAAGGAATTGCGCATGCACCGCCCGCGGCGGTTTCGCATGAACACCCATCGCATCCAGGAAACCGCTGACCGCATCAGCGACATCCAGGTGCGCTCGGTCAATATTTATATTCTGGCCAAGACCTTCGGCTCGATGCTGTTCTTCGTGGTCATCGGCCTGGCTTTGGCGATGCAGGCGTACAACCCCAACCCCGACCCTACGGTGATTACTGGCTTCGTGCTGGTGCTGTTGTACATGAAGGGGCCGCTGGAGCACCTGCTGGGTTACTTGCCGGTCGTGGGCAAGGCCAAGATTGCCTTTGGGCGCATCAGCGAACTGTCGGAGCGTTTTTCTTCGCCAGAGCCCCACTTGTTGATGGACGACAGTGAAGCGCCAAAGCCGCTGGTCAACAGCCTTGAACTGCGTGGCGTCAGCTACAGCCCACCAGCGGTAGAAGGCAGCCAGCCGTTCCATCTGGGGCCGATCAACCTCAGCATCAAGCAAGGCGATATCGTATTTATCGTCGGCGAAAACGGTAGCGGCAAGACCACCTTGATCAAGCTGCTGCTGGGCCTGTATCCGCCTCAGGCTGGCGAGATTGTGCTCAACGGCACAGCGGTGACCGACCCTGAACGCGACGATTATCGGCAGTTGTTCACTACGGTGTTTTCTGACTACTACCTGTTCGACGATTTGGTACAAGGCAGCGCAGCCCAGTCCCTGGACAGCGCGACCAAATACCTGGAACGCCTGGAAATCGCCCACAAGGTCAGCGTCAAGGATGGTGTGTTCAGCACCACCGACCTGTCCACCGGCCAGCGCAAACGCCTGGCCCTGGTCAATGCCTGGCTGGAGGAGCGCCCGGTACTGGTGTTCGACGAATGGGCCGCCGACCAGGACCCGGCCTTTCGCCGCATCTTCTACACCGAGCTACTGCCGGACCTCAAACGCCTGGGCAAGACCATCATCGTGATCAGCCATGACGACCGTTATTTCGACATTGCCGACCAATTGGTGCGCCTGCGCGCCGGCCAGGTGGTGCATGAAATGGAGCCTGCATGATGCATCGGAATATTTTTTCCGGTTTTGCGAAGTAGGAACGTCTCACTAGTGGTAATGAGAACTAACCTCAATAAACACTTATAATTGCCCACTTAAAACACAGAAGAGAAAGCATCCATGCCAGCACGACTCGGTCTCAGCCCCCTGAGCAAAGCGCTATCCATGCGCCGGGCCCTGAACATCAACCTCTTGCCGAGTACCCTGGCGCTGGCTGTGTCGATGCCAATTGCAGGTTATGTGCAAGCCCAGGAGATCGAGCTGAATATTCCTGCACAGTCGCTGGGGAGCGCACTGCAGGAATTTGGCCGCCAGACCAATGTGCAAGTGCTGTACAGCCCGGGCGATGTACAGGGCAAGAACAGCCGCGCCGTCAAGGGCAAGATGCAGCCGCAGCAGGCCATTGACGCGTTGCTGGCTGGCAGCCAGACCACCTATAGCCTC
This sequence comes from Pseudomonas sp. W2Aug9, assembly GCF_023127755.1. NCBI lineage: Bacteria > Pseudomonadati > Pseudomonadota > Gammaproteobacteria > Pseudomonadales > Pseudomonadaceae > Pseudomonas > Pseudomonas sp. W2Aug9. The sequence continues at coordinate 225,801 of NZ_SPKL01000006.1, forward strand.
AATGGCAATACCTTGACCGTTGCCGCCGCCAGCAGCGGTGGCGGGCTGGAGCTGAGCCCCACTGAGGTGACCGCCAACTACTTGGGCAACATCACCGAAGGTTCCGGTTCCTACACGCCGGGTACCATTGCCACGGCTACGCGCCTGACCCTGACGCCGCGGCAAACGCCGCAGTCGATCACCGTGGTCACCCGCCAGCACATCGAGGACTTCGGCCTCAACAACATGGATGACGTGATGCGCCACACCCCGGGCATCACCGTGTCAGCCTATGACTCCGACCGCACCAACTACTACTCTCGTGGTTTTTCGGTCAACAGTTTCCAGTACGACGGTATCCCGTCCACCGTGCGCAACGTTGGTTATTCGGCGGGCAACACCCTCAGCGACATGGCGATCTATGATCGTGTCGAAATCCTCAAGGGGGCCACGGGCCTGCTCAATGGCGCGGGCTCATTGGGCGCTACCATCAACCTGATCCGCAAGAAACCCACCTCGGATTTCAAGGGCCACGTCCAACTGGGCGCGGGCTCCTGGGACAACTACCGCAGCGAAGTGGATGTCAGCGGCCCGTTGACCGACAGCGGCAATGTCCGTGGGCGTGCGGTGGCGGCATACCAGGACAAAAAGTCCTTCATGGACCACTACTCGCGCAAGACCGAGACCTACTACGGCATCACCGAATTCGACCTCTCCCCGGACACCATGCTGACGGTGGGCTTCGATTACCAGGACAACATTCCGCAGGGGTCGAGCTGGTCCGGGTCCTTCCCGTTGGTCAACTCCAACGGCAGCATCAACAAGATGCCCCGCTCGTATAACAACGGCACCACCTGGAGTTCCTGGGAGCAGAACACCCGTACCGCCTTCGCCATGCTCGAACATGACATGGGTGACGGCTGGGTCACCAAATTCCAGCTAGACCACAAGATCAACAGCTACCATGCCGACCTGGGTTCGATTCAATTCGTCCAGCCAGCAGCCGATGGCACCGCCGAGATTAATGGCCAGAAATACACCGGAGAGACCAAGAGCACCTCGGCTGACCTCTACGCCACCGGGCCGTTCAGCCTGTTTGGCCGCGAACATGAACTGGTGGTGGGTGGCTCCATCGGCACCTCGCGCTGGCAAGGCAAGGGCTACTGGACGCCGGAATGGCCAGGCGGTAACAAGGTCGACTTCTATAACTGGAACGGCCATATCGCCAAGCCGATCTACGGCCCGGCCCAACAGCACATCGATGACACCATCCGCCAGACCGGCTACTACCTGACCGCACGCTTTAACGTGATAGACGACCTGAACGTGATCCTGGGTGGGCGCGTGGCCAACTATCACGTCACCGGCAACAATCCTTCCTACAAGGAAACGGGTCGCTTTATTCCCTACGCCGGCGTGATCTACGACCTCAACGACAACTTCTCGGTATACGCCAGCTACACCGATATTTTCCAACCCCAGGAAAGCACCTATAAGGACCGCAACGAAAAACTGCTGGAACCGGACGAAGGACAGAACTACGAGTTGGGCCTGAAAGGCGAGTTTTTCGACGGCCGCCTCAACACCAGCATCGCTTACTTCGAAGTGCATGAGACCAACCGCCCGATCTCGGACGATGCCTATAACAACCAAGTACCAGCCCCGCAAAACTGGGCGTTCAAGGGCTCCAAAGCCGTCACCAAGGGATATGAAGCAGAGATCTCCGGTGAGTTGAGCCCAGGCTGGCAACTGCAGGGTGGCTACACCCACAAGATCGTACGAGACGAAGACGACAAGAAGCTCTCTACCTTCGAGCCCGAGCATCAGGTCAACCTGAATACCACCTACAAGCTCAAGGGCGACCTGGACAAGTTCACCATCGGTGGCGGGGTACGCTGGCAGACCAAGGGCTGGAACTCAATCTGGAACGAGCCGCTCAAGCAAGATCAGGACATCACCCAGGAATCCTACTGGTTGGTGGACTTGATGACTCGCTACCAGGTCACCAAGAACCTTTCGGCCACCGTCAACTTCAACAATATCTTCGACAAGTCCTACTACAGCAACGTGGGCTTCTATAATTCGGCCGCCTACGGCGAGCCGCGCAACGTGATGGTCAGCACCCGCTGGGACTTCTGATCGCACACCTTGATCGACCGCACGCCCGGTGAGAGTTGAACGCTCACCGGGCGTTTTTTTTTCGTACGAAAATAGTCTGTGGCTGCTTCATTGATCGGCATCAGCCAAAAAGACTATGCCGCTCACCCACAAAAAACCCGGATACAGGATCCGGGCTTCTCGTAAAGCGGCGGCTTACCTCATCGCATCCACCAAACTGCTGATGAACACCGCGCTGTCGATGATGCCGTCATGATCAGTCTCAATCATCACCGAGCGCTCGATACGCCCCTGGCTGATCACCGTCGCCATCTGCTGCTCAATCACTTCCTTGAATCGCCCTGCCCGGCTCTTGGCTGCCCACCAGCAACTGATGGGAGCCTTGATCGGCTTGAAGTCAGCCTGCAGCAAGCGCTCACTCAGTGCCCGGTCAACGTCCCAGGATATCTGCGCCTCATTGCCACGCAGCAGTTCCTCTTTGACGGCAGTAAATGCTTCGCCCAAGGTCTGTTCAGCCCAGCTCACGAATCCCAGCCATTGCTGCGCTTCATCCTCGGTATCCCGCCGGCATTGCTGCCAGGCACCCTGGATGGACTCGGCAAATTCGGGGAACATCACCCCCAGCAAGGCGGCACGGCGCTCATTGGCTGAGACTTCGAGGTCGTCCTCGACCTCCGCAGCATCCCAGTAGGGTTTGACCCACTGCGGCGGCGCAGCGTCGATCCAGCCTACAAACTCAACCTCGCGGCCGGCTTGCTCCAGGCCGTAGGCCACTTCCATGGCCAGATTACCGCCCAACGACCAGCCGGCCAGGCGGAACGCGCCATGGGGTTGGGCCGCCAACAATTGCGCGGTGTAATCCTCGACCATCACCTGCCAATGCGGCACCGCGGCGCCCTCTTCAGCCAATGCGCGACACATCACCCCGTACACCGGGCGCTGCTCACGCAGGGCCAAGGCAACCGCGGTGTAGCAATGCACCGAGCCGAAGCTTGGGTGGAACATGAACAACGGCGTGCCTTGCGTCTGCTGGTTAAGCTTGACGATCAACGACGCTCGGCTATCGCCCTGCAAGCACTTGACCTGCCCCGCCACGGTGGGGTTAAGCATCAATTGGCTGACGGACAGGTTCACGCCGCTGACCTTGCGAATCCGCTCCTTGAGCATCAGCACCCGCAGCGAATGGCCGCCGAGTTCGAAGAAATTGTCGCGAAGCCCCACACGCTCCACTTCCAGAACCTCGCGCCAGATCGCCGCGATCTGCTGCTCGATCTCGGTGACAGGTGCCTGGTGTTGCTCAGCGCTCTGAGCCTCAGGCTTGGGCAGTGCCTTACGGTCCAACTTGCCGTTCGGGCTCAGCGGCATCTGCGTCAGCACCACCCACTGCGCCGGGACCATGTAGTCCGGCAACTGCGCGGCCAGGTACGCAACCACCGCCGCTTTCCAATCCTCAAGCGGCTGTTGCAGCACCAGGTAACCCACCAGGTGCGTGCCGTCCACCGCCAGCACTGCGGCTTCGCGGACACTGTCGAGCTCCAGCAGGCGCGCTTCGATTTCTCCCAACTCGATACGCAGGCCACGCAGTTTGACCTGATGGTCCATGCGCCCGGCATATTCGATCACGCCATCGTCGCGATAACGCGCCAGGTCGCCGGTGCGATACAGACGTGTGCCGCTACCGAACGGGTCAGTCACAAAACGCTCAGCGGTGAGTGCCGCGCGGCGATGGTAACCCCGCGCCAAGCCAATACCGCCCAAGTACAATTCACCCAACACGCCCACCGGTGCCGGCTCCAGATTGTCATCCAACACGTAGCAACCCAGGTTGGCAATCGGTCGGCCAATCGGCACGGCATCGCGGCCTTCCTCGACACAAGTCCAGTGGGTCACATCGATAGCCGCTTCGGTGGGACCGTACAGGTTGTACAACCCGGCGTGGGGTAACTTGGCGAACACCTGTTGCTGGGCGTCCGCGGGCAATGCCTCACCGCTGCAGACGATGCGTTGCAGGCTCTGGCACGAAGCAACTGCCGCGTCTTGCAAGAACGCTTGCAGCATGGACGGCACGAAATGCAGCGTGGTGATCTGCTGCGAGTTGATCAGGCTCACCAGCCTGGCAGGGTCACGATGATCCCCCGGCGCCGCCACCACCAGGCGGGCGCCGGTCATCAACGGCCAGAAGAACTCCCACACCGACACGTCAAAGCTGAACGGGGTTTTCTGCAATACGCTGTCGCGGGCGTCCAGACCATAGGCCTGCTGCATCCAGCACAGGCGGTTGGTCAGTGCGTTATGGCGGTTGCCGGCGCCCTTGGGTTGGCCGGTGGAACCGGAGGTGTAGATCACGTAGGCGAGGTTTTCGCCATGCACGGTAATATCCGGGTTGTGGCTGCCGAACGCCTCCAACCAGGCATCGCCCTGCTCCAGCACCAGAGTGTTCACACCCGCTGGAACCGGCAGCTGCGCCAGCAGGTGGGTCTGGGTCAACAGCAGTTGTACGCCACTGTCTTGCAGCATGTAGGCCAGGCGGTCACCGGGGTATTCCGGGTCCAGCGGCACATAGGCGCCACCGGCCTTGAGCACCGCCAACAGGCCGACCACCATTTCCACCGAGCGCTCCAGCGCCAGGCCCACCAGCACATCCGGGCCGACTCCGGCAGCCATCAAGCGGTGCGCCAGCCGATTGGCCCGGGCGTTCAACGCGCTGTAACTCAGGGTTTGCCCGTCAAACACCAACGCCTGCGCATCCGGCGTGCGCAATACCTGAGCCTCGATCAAGCGGTGTACTGCTTGATCGAGCGGGTAGTCCACCGCCGTGGCATTCCAATCCTGCACCACCAACTGACGCTCGGCCTGCGCCAGTGACGGCAACGCGCCAAGACGTTGACTGCCATCGGTGGCCAGGGCCAGCAGCAACTGCTGGAAGTGCTCGGCCAAGCGCTGGATATGCGCGGTGCTGAAGACCTGGCGGGCGTAATTGAATTCCAGGCCCAGTGTCTCGCCGAGGGCCAACAACACGGTCAATGGATAGTGGGTCTGCTCCAGGCTGTGCACTGCACCAAACCGCAACCCCGACGGTGCACCCTGCTCCAGCGCCTCGGACACCGGATAATTTTCAAACACCAGGATACTGTCGAACAGGGCTTCACCGCCCAGCCCGGCCCAACGCTGGATCTCGAACAGCGGCGTGTGTTCTTGCTCACGCAAGCCAACGTTCTGCTGCTGGAGCTGCTGCAACCAGTGGCTGACCGACATCTGCGCATCCGGCGTCGCCACCACGGGCAGCGTGTTAATGAACAATCCGACCTGCTGTTCAATCCCGCGAAGTTGCGCCGGACGCCCTGCCACCGTGGCGCCGAAGGCTACGGTGGCTTGCCCGGTGTGGTGATGCAACAGCAACAACCAGGCGCCTTGCACCAGGGTATTGAGGGTCACCTTGTGGCGCTGGGCAAAGGTTCTAAGCTGTTCGGTTTGCGCGGCATCCAGGCTCAAGCGATGTTCGCCATTGACCGCCAGGACCGCGTCCGCCTCAGACTGTGCGGAACGGGACAGACGCGTAGGCTCTTGCAGGTTGACCAGTTGGTCTTTCCAGAACGCTTGACTGGCAGCTTTATCCTGCGCCTGCAGCCAGGCGATATAGTCACGATAACGCCCGGTCGGCGCGGGCAGCGCCTCACCCGCATACTGTTGCAGCACCTCACCGAACAGCTGCGAACCACTCCAGCCATCCATCAGGATATGGTGATTGGTGTAGATCAGGTGGTAGCTCGATACCCCCGTGCGCACCACCGTCAAGCTCAGCAACGGCGCCTGCTCCAGCACAAAGCCCTGGGCCCGTGCCGACTCGGCCAAGTCATCAAGAGCCTGGTTGCAGTCTGCACGCGTTTGCCAATCCAACTGCACAAACGGCAGGTGCGCCTGCTTGTAGACCACCTGCAAAGGCTGCTCAAGCTCCGCCTGCCAGACAACACCGCTGCGCAGGATCTCATGACGCTCCACCGCCACCTGCCATGCCTGGTGGAAGCGCGCTACGTCCAGGCCCTGCACATCAATGCGCATCTGGTTGATGTAGTCACCCGAGCCTTCGCCGTACAGCGATTGGAACAACATGCCTTGCTGCATCGGTGACAACGGGTACAGGTCTTCGACCTCGGCCACGTTCAGCGCCAGGCCATCCAACTGTGCCTGGGACAACCGCGCCAGGGGGAAGTCCGACGGCGTCACGCCCTGGTGCGTCGACTCACAGCAGTGGTCGATCAGCGCCTTGAGTTCAGTTGCATATTCATCAGCCAGGCATTGCACCGTCGCCTCATCGAACATCGCCTGGCTGAAGCTCCAGTTCAATTTCAGCTCGCCGCCAAAGACTTGGCCATTGATCTCCAGCCAGTTGCCCAAAGGCGCCTGCTGGCTTTGCTCGGCACCGCTGGCATCACCGGTCGGTGTGAACAGCCCTGGCTGTTCGCCATTGTCAAAACTGGCGTCAAACTGCCCCAGGTAGTTGAAGGTAATACGTGGGCGTGGCAAGGCCGCCAGCGCCAGTTGCGCCTCGGTATCGCCCAGGTATCGCAATGCGCCAAACCCCAGGCCCTTGTCGGGCACGGCGCGCAATTGCTCCTTGATGTGTTTCAGGGAAGTACCCAGGGAGTCAGCGGGAACCAATTGCAATGGGTAAAGGCTGGTAAACCAACCGACCGTGCGGGTCAGGTCGATCTCATCGAACAGGTCTTCACGACCGTGGCCTTCCAGCCGTATCAACATCGAAGCCTCGCCGCTCCAGCGTGTGATCACCCGCGCCAGGGCGGTGAGCAGCAGGTCGTTGATCTGGGTACGGTAGGCACTCGGCGCGTCTTGCAGCAAACGTCGCGTATACGTGCCGTCCAACTGCGTGCTCACGCTCAGCGCCAGCTGATTGCTCAAGCTTGCCTGTGGATCAGCGCCGGGCAAGCCGACCGGGCTGCCTTGCAATTGCGTCTGCCACCAGGCCAGTTCGTGTTGCAGCGCAGCGCTACGGGCATAGGTCTGCAAGCGTGCGGCCCAGGCGCGGGTGGCGCTGGTCTTGGCCGGCAACGCCACAGGAGCGCCCTGCGCCAGTTGCTGGTAAGCGCTTTGCAGGTCTTCAAGCAGGATGCGCCACGACACACCGTCCACCACCAAGTGATGGATCACCAGCAACAAGCGCTGGGAGCCATCGGCCAACTGCGCCAACACAGCACGCACTAACGGTCCGACAGCCAGGTCGAGGCTGCGTTGGGCTTCTTCACCCAGGGCGTCCAGCTCCTCGACGCTGTTCAAGGTGGTTTGCCACAGCACCTGTTCAGCCTGGTGCTGATCGGGGCCGCGGTAAGCTGCGCTCCAGCCTTGCGGCCCCTCGACGAAAGTGCTGCGCAAGGCATCGTGATGCACGATCAACGCCTGCAGTGCCGCCACCAGCAGCGGCGCCTGCAACGGCTGGTGCGGTTGCAGCACCACAGACTGGTTCCAGTGGTGACGCTGGGGAATGTCATCGGCAAAGAAGCCTTGTTGCACTGGCAGCAGCAGCAACTCGCCGGTCAGTGCCGACTGGTCCAGTTGCACCGTGCCCTCGCCTTCCCGGGCGACGGTCGCCAGGCTTTGCACGGTCTGATGCTGGAACAGATCCTTGGGCGTGAAGCGCACCCCGGCCTGGCGAGCCCGGCTGACCACCTGGATCGAAATGATCGAGTCGCCACCCAATTCGAAGAAGTTGTCATGCAAGCCGACTTGCGGCAGGCGCAGCACGTCGGCCCAGATGGTGGCGATCTTCTGCTCCAACTCGCTCTGAGGTGCCACATACACCTGCTGCATCTGGCTCACATCCGGCAGCGGCAAGCCCTTGCGATCGAGCTTGCCGTTAGGGGTCAGCGGCATACGTTCGAGGAACATCAAGTGCGTCGGCACCATGTAGTCCGGCAAGCGGGATTTCAACGCGCGACGCAAGGTTTCGCGGCCGTTTGATTGAGCGACTGCGTCGTCCAGAAGTGTTGAGTCCAGCGGCACGACATAGGCCACCAACTGCTTGCCGGTCGGGCCCTCCTGAGCCACCACCACGGTTTCACCGACGCTGACCTGCTCGCGC
>NZ_SPKL01000007.1:0-92870 GCF_023127755.1 Pseudomonas sp. W2Aug9
ACGACGCCTTCGGCAACCTGATCCGCGAACGGCGCGGCAAAGGCCATCAACTCGTCACCGAATATCGCTACGACTGCCAGCATCGGTTAATCACCATTACAAAGCCGAACGGCGAAACCGCTAGTTATCGCTATGACCCGTTTGGCCGGCGTGTCAGCAAGACCGTGGATGACATAACCACGGAGTTTTTCTGGCAAGGCGACAAGCTGATTGCCGAGCACCATGGGGACTGTCATCACAGTTATATCTACGAGCCCAACAGCTTCCGCCCGCTGGCACTGCTGGAAGGCTACGGACCACAAGCCACAACACCCTACCACTACCAACTCGACCACCTCGGCACACCGCAGTAACTGACCAGCCCCGAGGGCGAAATCGTCTGGTCCGCCCACTACCGCGCCTACGGTCAGATCGCCCGGCTCGACGTAGGCAAAATCGACAATCCGCTGCGTTTTCAGGGGCAGTATTTCGATCAAGAAAGCGGCCTGCACTACAACCGCCATCGCTACTACAATCCAGATATTGGTCGTTACCTGACGCCGGATCCGGTGAAGTTGGCGGGTGGGGTCAATGGGTACCGGTATGTACCCAATCCGACGGGATGGGTGGATCCACTAGGTCTAAATGCATGCCCCGGTGAAGATGGCTGTAAGCCCGAGATTGAAGCGCGTGAATCAGCCCAGGCAGTTCGAGTTAATGAGGGTCAACCAGAGCTACCAAAAGCAGGAGGAGCACAGCGAGCAGCCCGGTACTCGGCCAATTGGCAGACCGCTGACCTGAACGAAAATATCGTTAAATTTGCTGGACCTGACCCGATAGTAATAACTACAGATAAAGGAAAAAAAATATACAAAAACCCTCAGAGCGGGATTGAAATAGTGGAGGACCTTAATGGTAATTACTTTAGAATTCACGACCCGTCCTTGCCGGGATCCAGGCGTTATCTTAGTTTAGCCGGAGCAATCCCCAACAACAAAACCTCCTCTTCTGGCAAACAGATGGGAAGAACACAAAGCGAATACAATGAAGTCACACATTTTAAAAAAGGAAATTCTCGATGAAATTGATTTGTACGCCCTTGACTGGCGAAGCCATGTTTTTGCTAGACCTAAATGCGTGCCCAAACGACCAGATGGAGCGTGTGCTCCTCACAAGCATAGAGCACCAACAACTCTTGAAATCGGGAATATACGAGGAGATCAATGATTCTTTAAAAAAGATCATCGATGACTATGAGGACGAACACATTAACACCTCCGAAGAGCTCACCGAAATGCTAAGAATTTTTAAAAAAAAATCCTTGCCTGAAAACCCCGAACTATTAGAAAAAATAATCCATTTAACCCAGTTAGCTATCGATAGAAAAACCGGTGTTTTTTTCTACTTCTAGGCACTAGACGTGAAATTAAAGAAAGCACGAGTTATAGAAACCAGTATCCATATAGAAGAGGACGTAATACTGCTCATCGAGGGAGTCATCATTAATTGCTTCGTCAGCTATTCCCCACATGAGATAGAAGTCGGAAAGACGTATGACGTCGAGCTGACAATGAATCTATCTGACGATTACGAGATTGAAAGGGTTGAACCGAGAACACCACTGATTGAAAAGACAAATCCCGGATATGCTTACCTACTTTATGGAACCCTACGCGACACACAATTTCACAGCTTCGTCTCATTAAACGATGAGGACATTCACTACGACCATCCTGAATGTAACGAGCGCTTCATAAAACTAAAAGTCGACAGAATCGACGTCAGCTTCCGTTGAATATCAAACGCCCCCCTGAGAACGCACTCTGTGGCCCAGTAGCGCCTCGACGATGAGCCGAATACAAAGCACAATCAGCTCACAAAATGAGCCGAATACTCTTTCTATTCGGCTCACACGCCCCCAGGCGTCCCCTTATGAATCAACAACACGCCACCTGGCCGACCTACTGGAAAAAACTACCTGACACGCCTCCCCGGAGGCGGCCGCAGCACGCGTTATCAGATCAATCCCGCCCAGCAGTAACAGCCCCACTCATTTGCCCCAATCCCCCATGTCTGCTAGTGTCGCGCCGGTTTACCGTCTACCGGAATTGCCGCCATGGCCCGCAAAAAAGTTGCACTGGATTTCGAACAATCCCTCGCCGACCTGCAAACCCTGGTCGAGCGTCTGGAGAACGGCGAGTTGTCGCTGGAAGACTCGTTGACGGCATTTGAGCAAGGCATTGGCCTGACCCGCGACTGTCAGAGCGCGTTGGCGCAGGCGGAGCAGAAGGTCCAGGTGCTGCTGGAGCGCGACGGGGAGTTGGCGCAAGAGCCTTTCGATGCGGAACAGCCGGAATGATCAGCGCGTATCAGGCCAGTAGCCAAGCCCGGGTGAATGCGGCGCTGGAGCCCTTGTTTGCTGCGCCAAGCCCGGAATTGACGCGCCTCTATGAAGCCATGCGCTACAGCGTGATGAATGGCGGCAAGCGGGTGCGCCCGTTGCTGGCCTATGCGGCCTGCGAAGCCCTGGGCGCGCCGGCGGCCGAGGCCAATGGCGCAGCGTGTGCGGTGGAGTTGATCCACGCTTACTCCCTGGTACACGACGACCTGCCGGCGATGGATGACGACGATCTGCGTCGCGGCCAGCCCACGACCCACAAAGCCTTCGATGAGGCTTACGCGATCCTGGCCGGGGATGGCTTGCAGAGCCTGGCGTTCAGCGCGTTGCTGGACCCGGCGCTAAGCAGCGTCAACGCCGAGATCCGCCTGCGCATGGTTACTGCTCTGGCCCACGCTGCTGGCCCGGCCGGAATGGTCGGCGGCCAAGCCATCGACATGGGTTCGGTCAGCCTCAAGCTGGATCAAGAAGCCCTTGAATACATGCATCGCCACAAGACCGGCGCGTTGATCGAAGCCGCCGTGCACCTGGGCGCCCTGGCCAGCGGCCGCGCCGACGCCGAGCAACTGGCGGCCCTGCAGACTTATTCCCGCGCGATCGGCCTGGCCTTCCAGGTGCAGGACGATATTCTCGACGTGGAAAGCGATACCGCCACCCTCGGCAAACGCCAAGGCGCCGATATTGCACGGGACAAGCCGACGTATCCGGCTCTGCTGGGGCTGGAAGCCGCCAAGGCATACGCCATTGAGCTGCGTGACCAGGCCCTGGATGCCCTGCGACCTTTCGACGCGGCGGCCGAGCCGCTGCGTGACCTGGCGCGGTATATCGTCGAGCGCCGCCACTGACAACCCCGGCCATTTGCGCCGCATATCGGCCAAGTTCGGCGCCCTGCGTGGGCAGTTTGCACCGCTTGAGGTAAACTGCCGCCTCTTCTATACCTATAACGATTCGCCTGATGCCCACGACGTTTCAAGAGATTCCCCGCAAACGCCCGTCCACGCCCCTGCTCGACCGCGCTGCCACGCCGGACGGCCTGCGTCGACTGGGTGAAGCCGAGCTGGAAACCCTGGCCGATGAGTTGCGCCTGGAATTGCTCTACACGGTCGGCCAGACCGGTGGGCATTTCGGCGCCGGGCTGGGCGTGATCGAGCTGACCATCGCCCTGCATTACGTGTTCGACACCCCGGACGACCGGCTGGTGTGGGACGTGGGCCATCAGGCATATCCGCATAAAATCCTCACCGGCCGTCGCGAGCGCATGGGCAGCCTGCGCCAGAAGGACGGCCTGGCCGCCTTCCCGCGCCGTTCCGAGAGCGAGTACGACACCTTTGGCGTCGGCCACTCCAGCACGTCCATCAGTGCAGCGTTGGGCATGGCGATTGCCGCCCGTCTGCAAAACAGCGATCGCAAGGCGATTGCCGTGATCGGGGATGGCGCGCTGACTGCCGGCATGGCCTTCGAAGCGCTCAACCATGCGCCAGAAGTGGATGCCAACATGTTGGTGATCCTCAACGACAACGACATGTCGATCTCGCGCAATGTCGGTGGCCTGTCCAATTACCTGGCGAAAATCCTCTCCAGCCGCACCTACGCCAGCATGCGCGAAGGCAGCAAGAAAGTGCTGTCGCGTCTGCCTGGCGCGTGGGAAATCGCCCGTCGCACCGAAGAATATGCCAAGGGCATGCTGGTGCCCGGCACCCTGTTCGAAGAGCTGGGCTGGAACTACATCGGCCCTATCGATGGCCACGACCTGCCGACCCTGATCGCCACCTTGCGCAACATGCGCGACCTCAAGGGCCCGCAGTTCCTGCATATCGTCACCAAGAAGGGCAAAGGCTTCGCCCCGGCTGAAGTCGACCCGATTGGTTACCACGCGATCACCAAGCTCGAACCCCTGGACGCGCCCGCCGCCGCGCCGAAAAAGGCTAGCGGGCCGAAGTATTCCGGTGTGTTTGGCGAATGGCTGTGCGACATGGCGGCTGCCGACCCACGCCTGGTGGGCATTACTCCGGCGATGAAGGAAGGCTCCGACCTGGTGGCGTTCAGCGAGCGTTTCCCGTTGCGTTACTTCGACGTGGCGATTGCCGAGCAGCACGCTGTCACCTTCGCCGCCGGCATGGCCTGCGAAGGCGCCAAGCCGGTGGTGGCGATCTACTCCACCTTCCTGCAACGCGGTTATGACCAGTTGGTTCACGATGTGGCGGTGCAGAACCTCGACGTGCTGTTCGCCATCGACCGCGCCGGCCTGGTGGGCGAAGACGGCCCGACCCATGCTGGCAGCTTCGACCTGTCCTACCTGCGCTGCATCCCCGGCATACTGGTGATGACGCCCAGCGACGAAAACGAACTGCGCAAGATGCTCAGCACCGGCCACCTGTACAACGGCCCGGCCGCTGTGCGGTATCCGCGGGGCAATGGCCCGAATGCCGTGATCGAGAAAGACCTGGAGCCGATTGAAATCGGCAAAGGCGTCGTGCGTCGCCAAGGCAGCAAAACTGCATTCCTGGTGTTTGGCGTACAACTGGCCGAAGCGCTGAAAGTGGCTGAAAAGCTTGATGCCACAGTGGTGGACATGCGTTTCGTCAAACCGTTGGATGAGGCGCTGGTACGCGAAATCGCCGCCAGCCATGAGTTGTTGGTGACCGTCGAAGAGAACGCCATCATGGGCGGCGCCGGCGCGGCAGTCAGCGAGTTCCTGGCGCGGGAGAACATCCTCAAATCGGTGCTGCACCTGGGCTTGCCGGATGTGTACGTCGAGCACGCCAAGCCGGCGCAGATGCTGGCTGAGTGTGGCTTGGACGAGGCCGGCATCGAGGCTTCGGTGCGCGAGCGTTTGGCGCTTCTGGCCCTGTAGAAACCGGGACTAAATGTGGGAGGGGCGGTGCGACGATTCGACTTGCTCCCGATAGCGGTGTATCAGTACCAGATGTTCTGACTGACACACTGTAATCGGGAGCAAGTCGAATCGTCGCACCGCCCCTCCCACATTTAACTTGTATCACCTTCAAAACCGCTATGGACAGCCCATGAAACGCCTGTGCCTCGCCCTGCTGCTTTTACCCGCCGCCGATCTGCTCGCCGACACCCGCGACCAGGCCTTGAAGCTCTCCGATGTGGTCATCAGCGCCAACCGCCAAGTGCAGGCGCGTAACGACAGCAGCGCTGCCAACACCGTCTTCACCCGCGCCGACATCGACCGCCTGCAACCCACCAGCGTCACCGACCTGCTCAGCCGCGTGCCCGGTGTGCAGGTTGCGCCGACCGGTGGGCGTGGCAGTTTGCCGGGGATCTTCATTCGAGGCACAAAGGCCGCACAAAGCCTGGTACTGGTGGACGGCCAGCGCATTGCCAACACCACCACCGGTGATAGTGGCCTGCAATATCTGAACGTCGATCAGATTGAGCGTGTAGAAGTGCTGCGCGGTTCCCGCTCGGTCATTTACGGCAGCGACGCGATTGGCGGAGTGATCCAGGTGTTTACCCGGCGCAATGCCGAGCAAGGCTTGCAGCCGCGCTTGAAGCTCGGGTTTGGCAGTAACCAGACGTGGGAACGTAGCCTGGGCTTGTCGGGCGGCGATGAACATACGCGCTTCAACCTGGGCGCAAGCCTGGATGAAACCGCAGGTATCAACGCGAGCCACGCGTCGTTCCCCAGTGACGGCGACCATGATGCCTACCGAAACCAGTCCATCAGCCTGAACCTCCGCCATTCGTTCAGCGATGAGCTGGAGGTAGGTTTCAATCTGCTGGATAACCGTGGCAAGTCGGAGTACGACAACAGTTATGGCCGCTACAACGGCGCCACCGGGCAGAGCGTCGGCCAGAAACCCTACACCGATTACACCGTCAGCAGCGCCAGCGGTTATGTCGATGCCAAGCTCAATGAGACCTGGCAGTCGCGCCTGGAGTTGGGCCACAGCGAAAACCGTGACACCAAGCGCGATACGCTCAGTGATGATTTCAGCGTGTTCAATACCTACCGCGACTCGGTCAACTGGCAGAACGACCTGACGCTGAATGAGCAGAACAACCTGATCGTCGGTGGCGACTGGTATGAAGACCGCTTCCACGGCTCCACCACCTTTACCGAAAACAGCCGCTGGAACCGCGCCGCCTTTGTGCAGCACCGCTTCCACAGCGAGTGGTTTTCCACCGAGCTTGGGCTGCGTCGCGACCAGAACCAGCAGTTCGGCGGTCAAAATAGCTGGAGCGGCACCCTGACCGTACCGGTCAACCCTGACAACGACCTACTCTTGAGCTACAGCGAAGGCTTCCGCGCGCCGACCTTCAACGACCTCTATTACCCCGACATGCAGTACAGCAACCCCAATCTGCAGCCCGAGACATCAAAGAGCTACGAGCTGCAATGGCGCAGCCAACTGACCGACAGCACACGGGTGGAAGCCTCGCTGTATCGTACCGACCTGAGCGACGCGATCATCCTTGACGCCGGCAAGCCGCAAAACGTGGCATCGGCGCGGATCAACGGCTTTGAAGCGGCGCTCAAGCAGGAAGTGTTTGGCTGGCAGGGCAACCTGGGCCTGTCGCTTATCGACCCGCGTGACCGTGACAGCGGCCACACCCTGGCACGTCGCGCTCGGCGTACATTGAACCTGGATCTGGATCGGCAGTTCGACAAGCTGGGCGTTGGCGCGAGCTGGCAGGCGATCAGCAGCAGCTACGATGATGAAGCCAACCGCAACCGTTTGGGCGGGTATGCCTTGTTGGGGCTACGCAGCAGTTGGGCGTTGAACCGAGAGGTGTCGTTGTCGCTGAAGGTGGATAACGTGCTGGACAGGTCTTATGCCCGGGCGAAGTACAGCTACCTCGGCGAGGCTCAGAATTATCGTGAAGAAGGTCGGGTGTGGATGGTTGGGCTGACATGGACGCCTGAGTTCTGAGGGACCTGCACCGACGTCATCACAGGCAAGCCAGCTCCCACAATTGAAATGCATTCCCCTGTGGGAGCTGGCTTGCCTGCGATAGCGGTTTCACAGGTTAGGCGATAAAACCTGACACAACCGCCCCACCGCCTCCAACATCTGCCCGCTGGGCCGCTCCAGGCCCTTGTCCGGCACTAATCGCACCCGCGAAGACATCATCGACCATGCCTTCCACGCTTGTCTCTGAGCTTGATCACCCACCAGGATCACCTCGGGATCACGCGCCAGCACCGACTCGATATTGACCTGCGGCGCCGGCAACTTCAGATCATCAAACACATTACGCGCCCCGCACACACTGAGCGCATCGCTGATGATCTGCCCACCACCCACGGTGTACAGCGGTTGGTTCCACACTTGGTAAAACACCCGCAACGGCTCGGCCCGCTGATAGCGCTGGCGCAACTCGGCCAAGCGCTGGCGTAGTTGTGCAGCGAGCTGGCGCCCTGCCTCAGCTCGGCCCAATTGCTCGGCAATGGCCTGGACCTGAGTAGTCAGTTGCTCAAGGCTATGGGGCTCGGCGATATACACCGGGATATTCAACCGCTGAAGCTGCTCACGCTGGGCCGGGCCGACGCTGCCGGGCCACAGCAGGACCAGGTCGGGCTTCAGGCTGAGCAGACGCTCCATATCCAGCTGGCCGTAATGCCCGACCGACGCAACCGTTGCCAGTGCTGTTGGCCGCTCACCACCATCAAGCACACCCACCAACAGGTCGGCTGCGCCCAGCTCAACGACGATTTCAGACAGCGACGGCGCCAGGCTGACCACTCGTTCGGCTGCCATCGCCTGAACACTCAATACGAGCAGCAGTGCCAGCCAGTAGCGGCTCATCCCAGTTGACGCGGAATGCGGTAGAGGTAAAACAGCACCATGGTCGACATTGCCAGCAGGAACAGTGGCACCGCTTCCAGCCCCACGAACACCGCCAGCGCACCGATCCAGGCCGGTAGCGCGGCTACCAGCAAAGCCGTGCGCCGACGCGCCGCCAGGGTGATCCAGGCAGCAGGTTCTTCAGGGGTATCGAGGGCTTTGGAAGTAGCGATCAGCGCATGTTTATAGCCGTGAAAATAACGCAGGCTGAGAAACATCGAGGCCACGCCGGCAATGAAGAACGGCATGGCCAGCACGGGCAGCAGGGGTTCAGCACGGCCAAACAGCAGATTGATCACAAACAGGGGCAGCAATGCCAAAGCCAGGTACTGCCACCAGTTGAAGGATAACCGCCGTTTCACCTGGCCGCGAGTCACGCGCGGTCGACCTCGCCCTGGTGCTCGTTGCCCATCATATGGTCGAGCTTGCTGGCTTTGGTCGCCAGGTAGAGCTTGTTGTGCGGATTGTGCCCGGTGTGCAGCGGCACGCGCTCGGCCACGGTGATGCCCATCTCGGTCAAGGCTTTGACCTTGCGCGGGTTGTTGGTCATCAGGCGCAGGGATTTGACCCCCAGGTGCTCAAGCATCGGCAGGCAGATCGCGTAGTCGCGCTGGTCGGCGGCAAAGCCCAGGCGCTCGTTGGCTTCCACGGTGTCGGCGCCGCCATCTTGCAGTTCGTAGGCGCGGATCTTGTTCAACAAGCCAATGCCACGGCCTTCCTGACGCAAGTACAGCAGCACGCCACGGCCTTCACGGGCGATGGCTTGCAAAGCGGCTTCCAGTTGCGAGCCGCAGTCACAGCGCTGGCTGAACAGCGCATCGCCGGTCAGGCACTCGGAATGCACGCGCCCCAGCACCGGCGCGCCATCCGTGATGTCGCCGAGGCTGAGCACAACGTGCTCGCGCCCGGTGGCTTCTTCGAGAAAGCCGTTCATGGTGAACGTGGCAAAAGGGGTAGGCAGCTTGGAAGCGGCGACGAAAACGACGGGCACCGTGTGCTCCTGATTTCAGATTTCACAGAGGCGGCCATTGTAACAGCAGGTTCCTACAGACGCTTAAGCTGAATTATCGCTGATAAAGATCAATAGGTTCGATTGGCCTTCGCGTCAGTTCTATGGGCCCGGGAACGGATACGGCTGTTTCCAGCGCGCAAAAGTCGCTTTGAGCTCGCCGGTCTTGACCAGGGCGGCCAAACGCTGGTCATACACCGCCATCAACGCCCTGCCGCGCTCGGTATCGGCAAAGGCTATGTAGAGCGGCAACTCGGCGATATGCGTAAGTTTGAACAGCGCCGGGTCTTGCGCCTGGCTGAGTACATACTTGGCTTCAGTGAGGGCATCGATATAGAAATCGGCGCGACCGTATTGCAGCATTGGCAGGATACCGTCGCGCCGTTCGATCTGGTTGAAGCGGCGCACATTGGGCAGGTATTGCTCGTACTTGTAGCCACGCACCCAGGCCAGGCGGTAGTCGCCCAGCGTCGCCTGTGTCGGCGTAGGCGCAGTGGCGAGCCCAAGGGCGTATACGTGGTCGGCGTCGAAGTTCCAGCGGGGGTACAACACCCCGCTGACTTCATTGCGATAGGTGCCGACGCATCCATCCACCTCGCCACGCTGGGCCAGGCCGACCGAGCGGGTGTAGGGCTCGCTGCGGGTCTGCAGGGTGATGCCTACCGGCTCGAAGATCTGGCGCACCACGTCCCAGGCCAGGCCGCTGCCATCTTTATTGGTGTAGTCGTTCCACTCTTCGCCGGCCAGCATGACCTTGCCGGGCACCGACGCCTCATCCGCCTGAAGTACAGAGGTAAAGGCACACAGAGCGATCAGCAGCCAGCAGCGCACGACCATAGTGACGGCTTCCTACGTGGTAATCATCAGATAAAGGGTAGCGCAGGACGCTGGCTACGGCGTCTCGCGAAAATGCTGATAGCCGCGCACGGCCGGTGTAATGTCCTGACCATGGGCATCGAGCAGGGTCACGCCCTGCCCCGCTTCGACCCGACCGATCACGTGAATCGGCCAGCCGCCCGCTCGCAAAGGTGCCAACGCGGATATCGGCAAGGTAAATGCCAGCACGTAGTCATCGCCCCCGCTCAACGCCGCGACGCGGGCCTGATCCTCGCCGACAAATGTCAGCAAGGCGGTAGATAACGGCAACCTGTGACGTTCGATCACCAGGCTGACCGCCGAAGCCTTGGCGATATGCCCACAATCGGCCAGCAGCCCGTCGGAGATATCCATGGCCGCGCTCGCCTTGCCCCGCAACGTCAGCCCCAGGGCCAACTGCGGTTGCGGCGACCAGTAATGTGCCAGCAGCGGCTCGGCAACTGCCGCATCCGCCGTGCGTTGGCCCAAGACCAATGGCAAAGCACCAGCGGCATCGCCCAGTTCGCCGCCCACACACAGCAGGTCACCCGGCTGCGCACCACTGCGCGTCAACGCCTGCCCGGCCGGTACGCGGCCAAATACGGTCAGGGTCAGGCTCAGTGGCCCTCGGGTGGTATCGCCGCCCACCAAGCCCACGCCGCAACGTTGCGCCATGGCGTTCAGGCCTTGGGCATAGCGTTGCAGCCAATCGGCATCCACGGTCGGCGTGGTCAGGGCAAGGGTAAACGCGAGGGGGTCGGCGCCCATGGCGGCCAGGTCGCTCACCGCCACGGCCAGCGAGCGCTGGCCGAGCAGGTACGGGTCACAGGGGTCGGCAAAATGCACGCCGGCCACCAGCGTATCGGTAGAGACCGCCAGTTGCTCTCCGGCGGGCAGCGCCAGCAAGGCACAGTCGTCGCCGATCCCCAGGGCAATGCCATCGCCGCCTTGCGCACAAGGCGCGGCGGCGAAGTACTTGCGGATCAGCTCGAACTCGCCCATGCGGGACTCAAGCGCAGATTAGCGCTTGTGTTCCTTTACTTCGGCTTCACGCAGGCGCGGGGCCAGCTTGTCGAGCACGCCATTGACGAACTTGTGACCGTCGGTCGAACCGTAGACCTTCGCCAGTTCGATGCCTTCGTTGATCACCACGCGGTACGGTACGTCAACGCGCTTGAGCAGCTCCCAGGTGGACAGGCGCAGTACCGCCAGCTCAACCGGGTCCAGCTCTTCGAGGGTCAGGTCCAGGCATGGCGTCAGCGCAGCATCGATCTCGGTCATGTTGGCCGGAACACCGTGCAGGATGTCGTGGAAGTAGCTCTGGTCAGCAAAGGTGAAGTCGTTATCGACGCGAAATTGCGCTTCGATCTCGTTCAGCGAAGTGCCAGCCATATGACGCTGGTACAGCGCCTGGGTGGCGAGCTGACGGGCCGCACGGCGCTTTTCGCTTTTCGAAGGCTTGCCGGCATCGGCTGGACGCTCGTCACGCGGGTTGAAACGATCGCTTTCGTCGGAAATCACTTGGCCTCCAACTGCGACAGCAGGCTGACCATTTCCAGCGCGGACAAGGCAGCTTCAGCGCCCTTGTTACCGGCTTTGGTGCCGGAACGCTCGATGGCTTGCTCGATGGAATCAACGGTCAGTACGCCGAAAGCGACTGGCACGCCGAACTCCATGGACACCTGGGACAGGCCCTTGGTGCATTCGCCGGCTACGTATTCGAAGTGCGGGGTGCCGCCACGAATGACCGCGCCCAGGGCGATGATCGCCGCGTATTCACCCTGCTGAGCAACTTTTTGCGCAACCAGTGGAATTTCGAAGGCGCCAGGGGCGCGGATAAGGGTGATATCGCTCTCGCTCACACCGTGGCGAACCAGGGCGTCAACCGCACCGCTTACCAGGCTTTCAACCACGAAGCTGTTGAAGCGGCCAACCACCAGGGCATAGCGGCCTTTGGGGGCGATGAAGGTACCTTCGATGGTCTTCAGGGTCATTCGACAAATCTCTTAAAGAGCCGGGACGCGAAAAGTGCGTCCCTCAGTGATGATTTAACCGCGAACAAGGGGCAGAAATCGCCGGCCTTTATTCGGAGGGCACGTATTCTACAACTTCCAGGTCGAATCCGGATATCGCATTAAATTTCATCGGTGCGCTCATCAGGCGCATTTTGCGCACGCCCAGGTCGCGCAGGATCTGCGAACCGGCACCGACGATGCTGTAGGTGGTCGGTTTTTTCACCGGCACGGCGTCGGCGGTTTCGCGGATGTGCGCCAGCAATACGTCGCCGTCCAGCGGGTGACCGAGCAACAGCACCACACCGCTGCCAGCCTCGGAAACCGCGGCCATGGCGGCGCGCAGGCTCCAGCGGCCGGGTTGCTTGACCATCAACAGGTCGCGCAGAGGGTCCATGTTGTGCACCCGCACCAGGGTCGGCTCTTCGGCGCAAATGTTGCCCAGGGTCAGGGCCATATGCACGTCGCCTTCCACTGAATCACGGTAGGTCACCAAATTGAATTGGCCCAGTTCGCTGTCCAGCGGCTGCTCGGCAATCCGCTGAACGGTACGTTCGTGGATCATGCGGTAGTGGATCAGGTCGGCAATGGTGCCGATCTTGAGGTTGTGTTCGGCGGCAAAGGCTTCCAGTTCGGTGCGACGGGCCATGGTGCCGTCGTCGTTCATCACTTCGCAGATCACCCCGCTCGGCTCGAAACCGGCCATGCGCGCCAGATCGCAGGCGGCTTCGGTGTGACCGGCGCGAGCCAGGGTGCCACCCGGTTGAGCCATCAGCGGGAAAATGTGACCGGGGCTGACGATGTCTTCGGCCTTGGCATCTTTGGCGGCGGCGGCTTGCACGGTACGCGCGCGGTCAGCGGCGGAGATACCGGTGGTGACGCCAGTGGTGGCTTCAATCGATACCGTGAACTTGGTGCCAAAACCCGACCCATTGCGCGGCGCCATCAACGGCAGCTTGAGCAACTCGCAGCGTTCGCGGCTCATGGGCATGCAAATCAAACCACGGGCGTGCTTGGCCATGAAGTTGATGTGCTCAGGCTTGCACGCCTCGGCGGCCATGATGATGTCGCCTTCGTTCTCGCGATCTTCGTCATCCATAAGGATGACCATCTTGCCTTGGCGGATGTCTTCAACCAGTTCTTCGATGCTATTGAGCGCCACGCGGCACCCCCTTGGTCAGGATTTCAGGTAGCCGTTAGCGGCCAGAAAACTTTCGGTGATGTTGCCTGATGCAGGCTCTGCGGCCTTTTCGCCCAGCAACAGGCGCTCCAGGTAACGGGCAAGCAAGTCCACTTCCAGGTTCACCCGGCGCCCCGGCTGGTAGGAGGCCATGATGGTTTCGCTGAGGGTGTGGGGAATGATGGTCAGTTCAAATTCGGCGCCATTGACGGCGTTCACGGTCAGGCTGGTGCCATCAACGGTAATCGAACCCTTGTGGGCAATGTACTTGGCCAGCTCTTTGGGCGCACGGATGCGGAATTCCACGGCGCGTGCGTTTTCACTGCGGGCCACCACTTCGCCGACACCGTCGACATGGCCGCTGACCAGGTGACCGCCCAGGCGCGTGGTTGGCGTCAGGGCTTTTTCCAGGTTGACCGGGCTGCCGGCCTTGAGGTCGTTCATCGCGGTGCAGTCCAGGGTTTCCCGGCTGACGTCGGCGGCAAAGCCGTTGCCCGGCAGCTCAATAACGGTCAGGCACACGCCGCTGACGGCGATACTGTCACCCAGCTTGACGTCGCCGAGGTCCAGCTTGCCGGTTTCAACCAGCAGGCGCACGTCGCCGCCTTTGGGGGTCATTGCACGGATGCTGCCGATGGATTCGATAATGCCGGTGAACATTTCGCTCTCCTGAAAACGAGGGGCTGACGCTTAAGCGCAGGCCGGGAATTATACGCTCGCTGTCGGGACGGGAATGGCAGTGACTCGCCAGTCGTCGCCTACAGCGCGCATGTCAGTGATCTTGAGTTGGGGCGCGTCGACCAGCTTCTCAAGCGGCCAGTCCAGCAACGGCCGGGCAGCGGAGCCGAGGAACTTGCCGGCGATGAATATGACGTACTCATCCACCAGGCCCTGCTGGGCAAACGCGCCCGCCAGGCTCGGGCCCGCTTCCACCAGCACGTCGTTGACGCCACGGGCGGCCAATGCCACCAGCGCCGAGCGCAGGTCGACCTGGCCCTCCACACCCGGTACCACCAGGCACTCTGGGCCACGGGGAAACTGGTTCTCCGGGGCCACGCAGGTGATGACCAGTGCCGGGCCTGCCTTGAAGAAGGGTGCATTGAGCGGCACGCGCAAGCGGCCGTCGATCAACACGCGCAGCGGCGGGCGCGACATGGCCAGGGCGGTGGTTTGTTCATCCAGGCCCAACTCAGCGGCGCGCACAGTCAAGCGGGCGCCGTCGGCCAGCACCGTATCGGCACCGGTCAACACCACACTCGCCTCGGCACGCAGACGTTGGACGGCGGCGCGGGCAGCGGGGCCGGTGATCCATTGGCTTTCGCCGCTGGCCATCGCCGTGCGGCCGTCCAGGCTCATGGCCAGCTTGACCCGCACGAACGGCAAACCGTGCTCCATGCGCTTGAGGAACCCCGGGTTAAGCGCCCGCGCCTCAGCTTCCAGGACACCACTGCGCACCTCGATACCCGCCTGGGCCAGACGCTGCATGCCACGCCCGGCCACTTCCGGGTTCGGGTCCTGCATACCTGCCACCACCCGCGCCACACCGGCGCTCACCAGTGCATCGGCGCACGGCGGCGTACGTCCATGGTGGCTGCACGGCTCCAGCGTCACGTACACCGTCGCGCCGCGGGCCTTTTCACCGGCGGCGCGCAGGGCATTCGGCTCGGCATGGGGCTCGCCGGTGCGCTCATGCCAGCCTTCGCCGACAATCTGCCCGTCACGCACGATCACACAGCCCACCCGTGGGTTGGGGTGGGTGGTGTACAGGCCCTTGCGCGCCAATTCGAGGGCACGCGCCATGTAATGGGCGTCGAGGACTGCCTGTTCAGACTTCATTGTTTGGAGGGCTCACGGGCCAGGCGGTCGATTTCTTCGCGGAACTCATTGAGGTCCTGGAAGCGTCGATACACCGAGGCAAAACGGATATAGGCGACTTCGTCGAGCTTTTGCAGTTCGCCCATCACCAGCTCGCCGACCACGAGGCTCTTGACCTCGCGCTCGCCGGTCGCCCGCAGCTTGTGCTTGATATGCACCAGCGCCGCTTCCAGGCGCTCTACACTCACCGGGCGTTTTTCCAGGGCGCGCTGCATACCGGCACGCAGTTTTTCTTCGTCGAAAGGCTGGCGGCTGCCGTCGGACTTGATCAGACGGGGCAATACCAGTTCGGCGGTTTCGAAGGTGGTGAAACGTTCACCACAGGCCAGGCATTCGCGCCGGCGACGCACTTGATCGCCCTCGGCGACCAGACGCGAGTCAATGACCTTGGTGTCGTTGGCACCGCAGAAGGGACAGTGCATGGTTGGCAGGCAACAAAAAATGGGAGGGCCATGGTAGCGCATCCCCGTCGCAAGACAAGCCATAGCCTTTACGGTATATAGGCAGGCTTATATGTTTGATATTTTTTAAGCCACGGATTTTGTCCTTTCTGGAGCCGTACATGCAGTTACGACCACTCGTTCTACTCACGCTGTTCAGTTTTCTGGTCGCCTGCAGCAGCGAAGCCCCCAAACCGGCCGCGCCTCAACCGACACCGGCACAAGAGAAAAAAGTCCCGGGTATTGAAGACCTCGGCCCCCTGCCCGCCTATCAACGGGAAATCAGCGGCAGCCTGACCAACGTGCCCGCCGGCGCCGAAGTCGAGATGGCGCTGCTGGTGATCGACGACCGTTCGCGCCCGCAGCAACTGCTCGCCAGCAGCGTGCTGAGCGGCAATGGCAAGCCCCTGGCCTTCCGCCTGCGCTTCAACCCTGAAGCCTTCCCGGCCGGTGCACGCGTTGAATTGCGTGGCCGCGCCAGCCAGTCCGGCCAGTTGATCCTGCACCTGCCCGCCGTGCGCGTCACCCAGGCGATCACCCAGAGCACCGGCCCCCTGCAACTCGTCAAGGCGCCATGACGCCACCGCTGCACCTGCAGCGCGCCTTGAGCGAGTTGATCGGCGACGCGCAATTGGTGCCCTGCCCGCTACCGGGTACCGAATTGTCGCTATGGCTGCTCGATGCCGACAATATGGACCGCGCCTTCAGCCAAGAAGAAACCCGGCGCATCCTGCATGAGCCGCCCTATTGGAGCTTTTGCTGGGCCAGCGGCCTGGCGTTGGCGCGCTACCTGGCGGCGCATCCCGAGTGGGTCGCCGGTAAACGCGTGCTGGATTTCGGCGCAGGTTCGGGCGTAGCCGGGATCGCCGCCGTAAAGGCGGGTGCCCTGGAAGTAGTGGCGTGTGACCTGGACCCGCTGGCCCTGGCGTCTTGCCGCGCCAACGCCGAACTCAATGCGGTGGAGCTGGGCTATTGCGCCGACTTCTTCGCCGAAGCCGACCGTTTTGACTTGATCCTGGTGGCCGACGTGCTTTACGACCGCGCCAACCTGCCGCTGCTGGATCAATTCCTCACCCGTGGCCGCGAAGCGCTGGTGGCCGATTCGCGGGTGCGGGACTTCCAACACCCGCGTTATCAACGGCTGGAGGTTCTGGACGCGTTGACCCTGCCGGACCTGGCCGAGCCTTGGGAGTTTCGCAAGGTGAGTCTGTACCATTCGCGGCGCTGAGCCTTCGCGTTACAAATTCCCGGCAACAGATTGGCTAAGACAGGAAAAGGCGAGGCATGGAAAATGCCATCCTTCGCTCACGGATGGAAAATTTCCTGACATGTCCTGGCAGACAGTTTCGCTAATAACTTACGACTCAACGGCCTTGCCAAACGTCAGGCACCTGCTTAATCTTTGCGGCAATACACCCGCCATGCCTCTGGTTGCATCAGTAACTAAGCACAAATTGTGCGGGTTTTTTATGCCCGGTACTTTTTGGGCATGAGGTCATTCAGCAAACCTGCCATCGACGTTCCTGCCCAGCTGGGACTCCTCAAGCGGCGCGGACTGATAATTCACAATGAAGCTCGTGCCGAGCACTTCTTGCAATCCGTCAGTTTCTTTCGACTCAGCCCTTATATGCGGCCCTTTCAACAGCCTGACGCTATTGACCATCTTTTTCGTGAAGGTAGCCAGTTCCGCCAATTAACCCGCCTATACGATTTTGATAGAAGGCTTCGCTTACTGACCATGGATGCCATTGAGCGCGTCGAAATAGCCTCACGTTCGGTTATCAGTAATCACATGGGACCCGCCCATGGCAGTCATTGGTATCTCAATCCAGGGTTGTTCCACCTCAAATTTGATCATCAACGCCTGCTTGCAACACTGTCCATGAAGCAAGCCAGCGCAACCCGTGACTACCAGCGCGAATGCGAACGCATCGATAGATCACATGCCAGCGATGCACGAAAAGATCTTCTTAAACGCCAAAGGGCAAAAGAAAGTTATGCCCGTCATTACTCCGTGACCTACGTCCAGCCCGCGTTGATGCCGGGTTGGGCCATGTTGGAAGAATTGACACTGGGAGACTTATCCCATCTGTACAAAGGCTTGGCCAAGGACGCCGACAAGAAAGCGATCTCCAGGCGCCTTCTACTCCCGGCACCACTCATGCAGTCCTGGCTGCACACGCTGACCACTGTCCGAAATATCTGCGCTCACCATTCACGCATGTGGAACCGAGAATTGGGTATCCGTCCTGAATTGCCCAAAAAAGCCAGCTTTCCATGGCCGCAGTATTTGCTTCAACCGGGGACACATAGCCGCATGTTCTCCACGCTATGCATACTCAATCACCTGATGGGCCAGGTGAGCCCACATACTCGCTGGGGTCACAGCCTGCATCTGCTGATCGACGAGTTTCCCGACGTCCGTATCGAAGCAATGGGTTTTCCTCAGGACTGGTATCTGGACCCGTTTTGGCACGCGCATGATTACTGAATGCCAGGCGGCTTCCGATAGCTAGCGCCAGCCCTTATAGTTGCCCCCATTCCCGCTTTATTCGAGACGCCCCATGAGTGAGCCCACGCCGTACATCTTCGACGTCACCACCGCCAACTTCGACCAGGCGGTGATTCAGAATTCTTTTGAAAAACCTGTGCTGGTGGACTTCTGGGCCGAATGGTGTGCGCCATGCAAGGCGCTGATGCCGATGCTGGCGCAGATTGCCGAGACCTATCGCGGCGAGTTGCTGTTGGCCAAGGTCGATTGCGAGGCCGAACAGGACATCGTCGCGCGTTTCGGCATTCAAAGCCTGCCGACGGTGGTGTTGTTCAAGGATGGTCAGCCGGTGGACGGCTTTGCCGGTGCGCAGCCGGAGTCGGCAGTACGGGCGATGCTGGAGCCACATGTGCAGATGCCACCACCGGCTGCGGCGGATCCGCTGGAACAGGCCCAGGCGCTGTTCAGCGAAGGGCGCATCAGCGAGGCTGAAGCGCTGCTGGTGCAGTTGTTGGGCGAGGACAATACCAACGCCGCAGCCCTGATCCTGTATGCACGCTGCCTGGCTGAGCGCGGTGAGTTGGGTGAAGCCCAGGCCGTGCTTGACGCTGTCAAAAGCGACGACCACAAGGCCGCCCTGGCCGGGGCCAAGGCGCAGATCACCTTCCTGCGCCAGGCCGCAGACTTGCCGGACACCGCCGATCTGAAGAGCCGTCTGGCACAGAACCCGCAGGACGACGAAGCGGCCTATCAGTTGGCGATCCAGCAACTGGCGCGCCAGCAGTACGATGCGGCACTGGAAGGTTTGCTCAAGTTGTTTACACGCAACCGCAGCTACAGCGAAGGCTTGCCGCACAAGACGTTGCTGCAGGTGTTCGAATTGCTGGGCAATGAGCACCCGCTGGTCACGGTGTACCGCCGCAAATTGTTTGCCGCGTTGTACTAATCACCGATCCAACGGTACAGCGGCGTATCCCCGCCGCTGCTCACCTTGACTTTGGCGCTATGGCGCAGGCGCACCAACAGGCGCTTGCCCGCGCCCGCATCGCCTGCCAACCCTTCCAGTTGATCGAGTAATTCCAGACCGTTGAGCTGCCCTGCCTTGCGCAGCACCTCTTGGGCGCTCTGCCATAGGTCGTCGTTTTGTTTGACCGGCGCCGCGGTTGGCGCACTGGGCGTTGGGGCGGCCTGAAGCTGTGCGCCCAAGCGCGCCCAATCGCCGTCGTCCAGTTCCAGGGTCAAGTCCACCGGCAGGTCGCCGATGGTTCCACGAATTCGCAACATCGCTGTACTCCTGCATTTTTCTGACCGTCATGCTCCCATGCAGCTTGCGCAACACCAAGCAGGCGGTCAAACTCTCGGCTCTATTGTTATAAGATCACATAACAAAACTTTCATCCTGGAGCCTCCCATGCGCCGTTTGCTGCTTGCTTTGCCGTTCGCCCTGCTGCCACTGGCTGTTGCCCACGCTCACGAAGAGCATGACCACGAGCACGGCAGCCTCGGCGCCCATGAACATGGGGTCGGCCGTCTCAATGCCGTGCTGGATGACAAGGCCCTTGAGCTTGAACTGGACAGCCCGGCCATGAACCTGGTGGGTTTCGAGCATGTAGCGACCAGCGCCGCCGATAAAGCCAAGGTCGCCGGTGTACGCAAACAACTGGAGAACCCGTTGGCCCTGTTCAACCTGCCCAAGGCCGCAGGGTGTGTGGTCAGCAGCCAGGAACTCAATAGCCCGCTGTTCGGTGACAAACCAGAAGCCGACCATGACGACGATGACCACGCCACCGACGGCAAAGGCGCCGCCGCTCACGAGCACCATCACGACCACAGCGAAATCCACGCCCACTACCAATTCACCTGCGCCACGCCGACGGCCTTGGGCAACCTGGACTTGAGCCAAGTGTTCAAGACCTTCCCCGCCACCAAGAAAATTCAGGTACAACTGATCGGCCCGAGCGGTCAGCAAGGTGTTGACGCGACGGCCACCGCCGCCACCCTGAAGTTCTGACTTGAAAGCACAGTCCATGTGGGAGCTGGCTTGCCTGCGATACTGGCGACGCGGTGCAGCAGGCACACCGTAGCGACGCCATCGCAGGCAAGCCAGCTCCCACAGTGGATCGGCGCCATTTTCGACTACCAGGCGACACTGACTTCCCATGACTCAAGCGTTAATCGAACTGTCCGACCTGGGCTTCAACTGGCCTGGTTACCCGCAGTTGCTGGACATCCCCGCGTTCCGCCTGGAACCCGGGGAAACCCTGTTCCTCAAGGGCCCGAGCGGCAGTGGCAAGACCACGCTGCTGGGGCTGTTGGGGGGCGTGCAGAAACCCTGCCAGGGCAGCATCCGCCTGCTTGGGCAGGAGTTGACCGAACTCTCGGCCGGCGCCCGTGATCGTTTCCGTGTGGACCACACCGGCTACATCTTCCAGCAGTTCAACCTGCTGCCGTTTCTATCGGTGCGCGAAAACGTCGAGTTGCCTTGCCATTTTTCCAGGTTGCGCGCACAACGGGCCAAACAGCGCCACGGCAGTGTCGACCAGGCGGCTGCGACCTTGCTCGCGCACCTGGGCTTGAAGGACAAGGACTTGCTGGAGCGCCGCGCCGACTCGCTGTCCATCGGCCAGCAACAACGGGTGGCTGCCGCCCGTGCGTTGATCGGCCAACCGGAACTGGTGATCGCCGACGAGCCCACCTCAGCCCTGGACTATGACGCCCGCGAAGCGTTCATCCAGTTGCTGTTCGCTGAATGCCGTGAAGCTGGCGCCAGCCTGTTGTTTGTCAGCCATGACCAGAGCCTGGCGTCACTGTTCGACCGCAACCTGTCACTGGCCGAACTCAATCGCGCCGCCACGCCCGCAGAGGTTTGAGATGTATCTGTTTCGTCTAGCCATGGCCAGCCTGGCTAACCGCCGCTTTACTGCGATCCTCACTGCCTTCGCCATCGCGCTTTCCGTGTGCTTGTTGCTGGCGGTGGAGCGCGTGCGTGTCGAGGCGCGCAACAGTTTTGCCAGCACCATCAGCGGTACCGACCTGATCGTCGGGGCACGTTCGGGCTCGGTCAACCTGCTGCTGTATTCGGTGTTTCGCATCGGCAACGCCACCAACAACATCCGCTGGGACAGCTTTGAGCATTTCGCCGCCAGCCCCCAGGTGAAATGGGCCATTCCGATTTCCCTCGGCGACTCCCATCGCGGTTACCGCGTGATGGGCACCAACGAATCCTACTTCGAGCATTACCAGTACGGGCGCAAGCAAAACCTCGAACTGGCCAGCGGCCGCGCCTTCGCTACCGACCCGTTTGAAGTGGTGCTCGGCGCCGAAGTTGCCGACGCCCTGCATTACAAACTCGGCGACAAGCTGGTGCTGGCCCACGGTGTAGCGGTGGTCAGCCTGGTCAAGCACGACGACAAACCCTTCACCGTGGTCGGAATCCTCAAGCGTACCGGTACGCCGGTAGATCGCACGTTGCACATCAGCTTGGGTGGCATGGAGGCGATCCATGTCGACTGGCACAACGGTGTGCCGGCCCAGGGCAAAGGCCGCATCAGCGCCGACCAGGCGCGCAATATGGACCTGACGCCGCAAGCCATCACCGCGTTCATGCTCGGCCTGAACAACAAGATTTCCACCTTCGCGTTGCAAAGGCAGATCAATGAGTTCCGTGGCGAGCCGATGCTGGCGATCCTGCCGGGCGTGGCCCTGCAAGAGCTGTGGAGCATGATGAGCACCGCCGAGAAAGCCTTGTTCGTGATCTCGCTGTTCGTGGTGCTGACCGGCTTGATCGGCATGCTCACGGCGATCCTCACCAGCCTCAACGAGCGCCGCCGCGAGATGGCGATTCTGCGTTCGGTGGGTGCACGCCCCTGGCATATCGCGAGCCTGCTGATCTTCGAAGCCTTCGCCCTGGCCTTGTCCGGTGTGGTAGCAGGCGTGGGCCTGCTGTATGTCTGCATCGCCGCCTCCCGTGGTTACTTGCAGGCCAACTACGGGCTGGACCTGCCGATGTCCTGGCCGAGCGAATATGAATGGACCCTGCTGGCGGGTATCCTCGCGGCAGCGCTGTTGATGGGCAGCGTGCCCGCGTGGCGCGCCTATCGACAATCTTTGGCCGATGGCCTGTCCATCCGTGTATGAGGAAGGCTTCGATGCGTCGTGCCCTGTTTGCCCTGTTACTGCTGACGGCCGTGCCCGTGTGGGCGGATGAACAGCCCAAGGACCTGTCCTGGCAGGAAATGATACCGCCGGATGCGCCACCGGAAGTGCCTAATATGAAGCCGCTGCACGACCTGTCGAACATGGCCGATGCCTTGTCCGTCGAGGCGGCGCCGGCGGCCAAGCAGGATCTGCCCAACGCGCCGGTGGTGCAGAGCCTCGACGGCCAGCACATCCGCCTGCCGGGGTATATCGTGCCGCTGGAAGTCAGCGAAGAGGGCCGCACCACCGAGTTTCTGCTGGTGCCGTATTTCGGCGCGTGCATCCACGTGCCGCCACCGCCGTCGAACCAGATCGTGCATGTCAAAAGCGAAGTCGGCGTGAAGCTCGATGAGCTGTACCAGCCGTACTGGATCGAAGGCGCGATGCAGGTCAAGCCGTCGACGAGTGAACTGGCCGACGCCGGTTACCAGATGGATGCCCAGAAGATTTACATGTACGAGCTGCAGGAGTAGCGCTGATCACCCTTTCATTGAGCTGAGTCAAAAGACCGAACGGAACGATCTTTACCATTGGACGTACAACTTTTAACGTCCTCTGGAGCTCCCATGAACAAGTCTCTGCTCGGCGCGTCCCTCTTCGCGCTCGCCCTCGTCGCACCGGTCGCACACGCTCACCAAGCGGGCGATATCCTGGTGCGTGCCGGTGCAATCACCGTGAACCCGGAGGCCGACAGCGGCAAAGTCAAGGTTGACCAGGGCCCACTGGCCGGCACCAACCTGGGCGGCAAGGCGACCATGAGCAGCGACACCCAGTTGGGCTTGAACTTCGCCTACATGATCACCGACCACGTCGGTATCGAACTGCTGGCCGCCACGCCCTTCGAGCATGACGTGAAACTCAAGAACACCGCACTGGGCGCCGCCAATGGCAAGCTCGGTTCGCTCAAGCACCTGCCGCCGACCCTGAGCGTCGTGTACTACCCGCTGGACAACAAGTCGGCATTCCAGCCGTACGTAGGCGCCGGTATCAACTACACCTGGATCTACGACGAACACGTCGGCGGTCGCGCTCAACAA
The DNA here is from genome assembly GCF_023127755.1 of Pseudomonas sp. W2Aug9. Taxonomy (NCBI): domain Bacteria; kingdom Pseudomonadati; phylum Pseudomonadota; class Gammaproteobacteria; order Pseudomonadales; family Pseudomonadaceae; genus Pseudomonas; species Pseudomonas sp. W2Aug9. The sequence continues at coordinate 23,290 of NZ_SPKL01000007.1, forward strand.
GCCGGCTTCAGCAACTTCAAGGCCGAAAACTCCTGGGGCTGGGCCGCACAGATCGGCGCCGACTACATGATCAACGACAATTGGATGATCAACGCCCAGGCGCGCTACATCGACATCAGCACCAAGGCGACTGTGGATAACAATGCGCTGGGCCAGGGCACTCGGGCCAAGGTCAATGTGGACGTGGATCCGATGGTTTACATGGTGGGTATTGGCTACAAGTTCTAAGCAACACTGCATAACCCATGTGGGAGGGGGCTTGCTCCCGATAGCAGAGTGTCAGTCAACAGATTCATGGACTGACCCATCGCTATCGGGAGCAAGCCCCCTCCCACATTTGGTTTTGTAGCGTGTCAGCTGTGGCGGTAGAACCGGTCCAGCAACGCCGGAAGCCCCGCCCGCCATGCCCTTGGCTTGATGCCAAAGGTATGCAGGATCTTCTTGCACGCCAGCACCGCGTGCTGCGGTTCATCCGCCGCATCCGGCCGAGCCGCGTGGGCCTGGGCAGTGGGGGATTCAATGGCCAGCGCGTGGAAGTTGCGCGCCTCGGTCAGGATCGCCTGGCCCAGGGCCAACGGCGTAGTCGCCTCATGCCCGGCGTAATGATAGGTGCCCCACAGCGGCGCCGCGCAATCAAGCTGCTTGAGCACCGAGATAATCACCCGTGCGGCATCGTCCACCGGCGTCGGGTTGCCACGACGGTCGTCGGCCATCAGTAGTTCATCAGGTTTTTCGGCCCGGGCCAGGAACCGTCCGAGCGTGCCGTCGACACTGTCATCGAGCAACCAGCCAAATCGCAGCAGCACATGTTGTGGGCAAGTGGCGCGCACGCTCTGTTCGATACGCCACAACGCCTGGCCGCGCAGGCCCAGGGGCACCGGCTCGTCTTTTTCGCTGTAGGCGGTGGCGCGCGAGCCATCGAACACCCGGTAGCTGGACGGTTGCAGCAGCGTGATGCTGTGGTGCTGGCACAATTCAGCCAGGCGTTCGATGGCGAACTCCTGGGCGGCCAGACGGGTTTCGCTCACGGTTTCGGCCTGGAACCAGTCGAAATAGTAGGCGAGGTTGATCAATGCATCGGGACGGGTGTCGTCGAGCAATTGGGTAAGGCTCGCGGCATCCCAGCCGTCTTGGGGCGGTTTGGGGGCGAGGAAACCGATGTCTTCCTCTGCACCGAGGCGAATCAGCGCCTGCCCGAGGGCATTCCCGCCGCCCAGTAACATAAGGCGCATTCGCATAGATTGAGCAGGCCCGGTCTGTTTGGAACGATGGTTATTATCGACAGGCGTGTGCGCCTTGCCGTAGGTAGTTGCCAGAATCGTTGCATTTTGCGGGTTTGTAGCGCAACCGTCACGGATAAAGTACGTGTTTGCAACTTGTTGGAGCAGGTGGCATCAATCACTTCATGAACCTTCCCGAATCAACGGCCAGCGCACTGGATGGTTTTCACCCCGCCGTCAGTGCCTGGTTTTGCAGGACCTTCCCCTCGGTGACCGGCGCCCAGGCCCAGGCGTGGCCGCTGATCCGCCAGCGGCGGTCAACGCTGATCGCCGCGCCCACCGGCTCGGGCAAGACCTTGACGGCCTTTTTGGCGGTACTCGACGATTTGGTCCACCAAGGCCTGGCCAACGGCGGGCAACTGCCGGACGAGACCCTGGTGGTGTATGTGTCACCGCTCAAGGCGCTGTCCAACGACATCCAGATCAACCTGCAAAACCCGCTGGCCGGCATTACCGAGCAGCTTCAAAGCCTGGGCCTGCCGCCGCTGGTGATCCGCACCGCCGTGCGCACCGGCGACACCCCGCAAAAAGACCGCGCACAGATGCGCAAGCGCGCGCCGCATATCCTGGTGACCACGCCCGAATCTCTGTATGTGCTGCTGGGTTCGGATTCCGGCCGACACATGCTCGCCAGCACGCGTACGGTGATCGTCGATGAGATCCATGCCATCGCCGCCGGCAAGCGCGGCAGCCACCTGGCCTTGAGCCTGGAGCGCCTGCAAGCGCTGTGCGCCGAGCCATTGACCCGTATCGGCCTGTCAGCCACGCAAAAACCCATCGAAGCGGTCTCGCGGTTTTTAGTCGGCACCGACCGTGAGTGTGCCATCGTCGACATCGGCCATGCGCGCCCACGGGACCTGGATATCGAAGTGCCGCCAGTGCCGCTCTCGGCGGTGATGGCCAACGATGTGTGGGCCCTGGTCTACGACCGCCTCGCGCAATTGGCCCGCGAACACCGCACCACGCTGATTTTCGTCAACACCCGGCGCCTGGCCGAACGCCTGGCCCGGCATCTGAGCGAGCGGCTGGGCAAGACCGCTGTGGCCGCCCACCATGGCAGCCTGGCCAAGGAACTGCGCCTGGACGCCGAGCAACGGCTCAAGGCCGGCGAACTGCAAGTGCTGATCGCCACCGCGTCCCTGGAGCTGGGCATCGATATTGGCGAGGTGGATCTGGTCTGCCAGATCGGCTCACCCGGCTCGATCAATGGCTTTTTGCAACGCGTCGGCCGCTCCGGGCACCAGGTCGGCGGTACGCCCAAAGGGCGCTTGTTTGCCACCACCCGTGACGACTTGATCGAATGCGCCGCGTTGCTCGACTGCGTACGCCGTGGCGAGCTGGATACCTTGCATATTCCAGTGGCGCCGCTGGACGTGCTGGCCCAGCAGATCATTGCCGAAGTCAGCGCCCGTGAATGGCCGGAACAGGCGCTGCTGGCGCTTGTCCGCCGCGCTGCGCCCTACGCCGAGCTGGATGAGCGCCACTACCAGGCCCTGTTGCAGATGCTCAGCGAGGGCTACAACGGCCGCCAGGGTATCCGCAGCGCCTACCTGCACCGTGACGCCGTGACCCACACCCTGCGCGGCCGCCGCGGTGCCAGGCTCACCGCCGTCACCAGCGGTGGCACCATCCCGGACAACGCCGACTACAGCGTGTTGCTGGAGCCTCAGAGCCTGAACATCGGCAGCGTCAACGAAGACTTCGCGGTGGAAAGCATCGCCGGCGACATCTTCCAACTCGGCAATACCTCTTACCGCATCCTGCGGGTCGAAGCGGGCAAGGTGCGTGTCGAGGATGCCCATGGCCAACCGCCGACCATCCCGTTCTGGCTGGGCGAAGCACCCGGGCGCAGCAACGAGTTGTCGGTGGCCGTGGCGCGCTTGCAAGGGCAAATCGACAGCTTGCTGGGTGCCACGCCCGGCGACCTGCAACCGGCCCTCGACTGGCTAACCGGCACCCTGGGCCTGCATCGCGCCAGCGCCGAACAACTGCTGGATTACCTGGCCCGGTCGCGCCAGGCCCTGAGCGCCCTGCCCTCCCGGGACACGTTGATCATGGAGCGGTTTTTCGACGCGTCCGGCGGCACCCAGTTGATCATCCACACGCCGTTTGGCAGCCGCATCAACCGCGCCTGGGGCCTGGCGTTGCGCAAGCGTTTCTGCCGCACCTTCAACTTCGAGCTGCAAGCGGCGGCCAGCGAAAACGCCATCGTGCTGTCGCTGTCCACCAGCCACAGTTTTGCCTTGGATGAGGTGTGGCGTTACCTTAACAGCAACAGTGCTGAACACCTCCTGATCCAGGCCGTGCTGGATGCGCCGCTGTTCGGCGTGCGCTGGCGCTGGAATGCCGGCGTGGCCCTGGCGTTGCCGCGCTACACCGGTGGGCGCAAGGTGGCGCCGCAGATCCAGCGCATGAAGAGCGAAGACCTGATCGCCAGCGTCTTTCCGGACCAGATCGCCTGCCTGGAAAACCTCGCCGGCGAGCGCGAAATCCCCCATCACCCACTGGTGGAACAAACCCTCGACGATTGCTTGCATGAAGCCATGGACAGTGAAGCCTGGCTGGCACTGCTGCGGCGCATGGAACGCGGGGAAGTCCGATTGATCAGCCGCGACCTGCCCGCCCCTTCGCCCATGGCTGCGGAAATTCTCAGCGCCAAGCCCTACACCTTTCTCGACGACGCCCCGCTGGAAGAGCGCCGCACCCAGGCCGTGCTCAACCGACGCTGGAGCGACCCGCAGAGCACCGACGACCTGGGCGCACTGGATGCCGAGGCCATCGCCGGCGTTCGCGAAGAAGCCTGGCCCGCGCCCAACGGCGTGGATGAAATGCATGAAGCGCTGATGAGCCTGGCGTGCATCGCAGCCCCTGAAGTTGCGCCGCAATGGGCCGCATGGCTGCACGCCTTGGCCAAGGCCGGGCGAGCCTGTCAGTTGCACAACGGCATGTGGGTCGCCGTGGAGCGCTTGAGTTGCTTGCAAGCGCTCTACCCTAACGATTTGCCACTGCTGCCCGGGTTCGACGAGCCCTGGGAATTTGACGAAGCGCTGTTAGAAGTACTGCGTGCGCGCCTCAGTGGTTTTGGCCCGTTGAACCTGGTCGAAATCGCTGCCCCCCTGGCGCTGCCCGTGGCGGCAATCACTCAGGCCCTGTCGCGCCTGGAGCAGGAAGGCTACGTGCTGCGCGGGCACTTCAGCCCCGGTGCCACGCAGGAACAATGGTGCGAACGTCACTTGCTGGCGCGCATTCATCGCTACACGGTCAAGCGCCTGCGCCGGGAAATCGAGCCGGTGGCGTTGCAGGATTTCATGCGTTTTCTGTTCGATTGGCAGCACCTGTCCGACAGCACCCGTGGCCAGGGCAGCGCCGTATTGCCGCAGATAGTCAGCCAACTCGAGGGCTACGCCGCCGCCACGTCGGCCTGGGACACTGACCTGCTCAGCGCGCGCATCAAGGATTATTCATCGACCTGGCTCGATGACCTGTGCCGCAGCGGCAAGCTGGTATGGACGCGCTTAAGCAACAAGGCCGGCGCCATGGCGTTGCGCAGCACCCCGGTGGTTTTGCTCCCCCGTAGCCAGGTAGCGTTGTGGAGCGGGCTGACCGAGCCCACCGACAGCACCACGCTGTCGCCCAAGGCGCAGAAAGTCCACTCGGCCCTGCGCGAACACGGCGCCTTGTTTTTTGATGAACTGGTGCACGAGGCCCACCTGCTGCGCAGCGAGCTGGAGACAGCCTTGCAGGAACTGGTAGGCGCCGGCCTGGTGAATGCCGACAGCTTCGCCGGGCTGCGCGCCCTAACCACGCCTGCCAGCAAACGCCAGGCTCGCAGCAGTCGACGTGGGCGCGGGGCGTTTGTCGGCGGCATGGATGATGCCGGTCGCTGGGCCTTGGTCCGCCGTTCAGCCAGCGCTGCTGGCCCACATTCGACCGAGACCCTGGAGCATGTGGCGATGACCCTGCTGCGCCGTTACGGCGTGGTGTTCTGGCGCTTGCTGGAGCGCGAGGCGGATTGGTTACCGAGTTGGCGTGAATTGCTGCGCACCTTCCATCGGCTGGAGGCACGCGGGGAGATTCGTGGCGGGCGGTTTGTCAGTGGGTTGGCGGGCGAACAGTTTGCGTTGCCGGAGGCGATACCCTTGCTGCGCGAGGTGCGGCGGCGGGCACATGACGGGAGCTTGATCGCGGTGTGCGGGGCGGATCCATTGAACCTTGTGGGCACGCTGCTACCGGGGGCCAAAGTGCCGGCGGTGAGCGGTAATCGGATTGTATATCGCGATGGGCTGCCGGCGGCGGTGATGGTCGCCGGCAAGCAGCAGGTGTTGCTGGAGATGGATCAGCAGGCAGTGCAGGAGAAGTTGATCAGGCGCTGACCTTTAGGCCCTCATCGGGAGCAAGCCCCCTCCCACATTTTGATGTGTGAACACATTCAAATGTGGGAGGGGGCTTGCTCCCGATGGGGCCGGAACAGCCACTCTCATCATTGCGGCCTGGCTTGCTCGGCCTCTGGCTCATCCTCCTGCGCCACACGCTTGGGCAACAACACCTGCTGTGGATAAGTCTGCGCAAAATGCACCTCGTCACAGTTATCCACAAGCTTTTTCAAGCGCTGATTGAACGCTCGACTCACCGCATATTGCCCACCCGATACCGTGCGGAATTGCGCCGTGAGCACCACGCCATTGAGGTCCATCTTGTCCACGCCGAACACTTCCAGTGGCCCTTGCAGGTTGTACTTGAGGAACACGTCGTCACGAATCGACTGGCCTGCTTCACGGATCAGCTCCACGGCCTTGTCCACGTCGGTGTCGTAGGTGAACTGCACCGAGAAGAACGCATAGGCGAATTGGCGCGACTGGTTGGTGACCGCCTTGATCTGCCCGAACGGTACCGAATGCACAAAGCCCTTGCCGTCGCGCAGGCGAAGGGTGCGGATGGTCAAGCCCTCGACGGTACCGGCGTGGCCGGAATCGAGCACCACCCAGTCGCCGATGGAGAGCGTGTCTTCGATGATGATAAACAGGCCGGTGATCACGTCCTGCACCAACTGCTGGGAGCCAAAACCAATCGCCAGGCCGACCACCCCCGCACCCGCGAGTAACGGCGCGACGTTGATACCCAGATTGGCCATGGTGGTGATCGCACAGATAACCACCAGAATGATTTTCACCGCATTACGCAGCAGCGGCAGGATGGTTTTGACCCGCGTACTGGGCTGGCGGCTGGAACGTTTGTTCACCGGGGGCTTGAGCGCTTCCTGAATCGCCGTATCGAGCACCACCCAGAACAGCCACGTCATCAGCAGGATCAGGCCGATACTGCTGAGCGAATCGCTGATCGCCCGGCCCACTGAGTTGCGTTGGGCGAACTCGAACAGCGACACGCCCCAGATACGCCCCAGTATCTCGATAAAAGCGATGGCCATCACAATGCGCAATATCGCGTGCAACAGGCTGAGAAAGCGCTCCTTGTAGGCACTGCTGCGCTGTATCGCCACTTGGCTGCGCGACTTGAACAAGTGTTGCAGCACCGTGCTGAGAAATACCGTGCCGATCAGCAGGATGGTGGTCAACAAGGCGCAGCGCAGGGCCTTTTGATTATCGTCGCCGGCACCGATCAAGTTGATCGCCGAGACCAGTACCATCAACAGGATCGGCCAATACCACAGCCCGGAAAATACCCGCAGCGATTGCTGCAACGCCGGATGCTTAAGGCGCTGCGCCAACGGCCGGTTACGAATCAAATGCGCCACCGGGCGACGCAGGCGAACCACCAGCACACCGAAGATCACTGTCGCGAACAGCCCGGTAAACACCGCAACGCTGCTGGTGATGTTGCCGCCCAGCTGCCGGGCGATCTGCGGGCTGGTGAGCGCGTCGCTGAGAGCGGCAAGGAAGCCGATCAGGAACAGCGGTTTGGGGCAATAGTCGCGAATGATCTGCACCGCCGGGCGCTTGTGACCGACATTGAACATGACGATCACGCACAGCAGCATGGAGGTGGAAAAGATGCCGCTACTGGTGGCGTAGGCAAAACACAGCGCCAGTGCCCGTCCTACGGAAGAGGCGAGAAAATGGCTGACATACAGCGTCAATGGCAGGCAGATAACCGCAGGGATGGTGTAAGGCACCACATACCCCAGCACGCCCAGCAAGCGTGCCCGCCGGCGAAAAAAGGCGCGCAGGCTCAAGCGCCGCACGATAAAGCGCCCCAGTAACGTCAGCAGCGCAAAAGCACCCACCCAAACGGCGGATAACAGCAGGAAATCCCCTGCCACACTCCACGGCGAGCGTGCGGCGGTCTGGTCGACCAGCCGCCCGACTTCATTCGCGGCCCGGTCGGCCCGCAGGCGCCACTCGTCGATAAAGTTCTGGTTCAGATCGAGCTTCTGTTGCACATCATCAATGCTGGAACTGATGGCCCCGAGCAGGCCGCCCTCCACCAGCAACTCGGGCTTGGCCGCCGCGTCGGACTCAGGCGCGGTGGCAGCAGCTTGCAATGCGCCGCTGCCGCAGAACAGCAGCGCCCCTAGCAGTAATGCAGTCTTTAAATTCAGCAAAACAGCGGGCTCCTTCAGAAGGGTCTGTAAGGAACTGACGGGTTTGAGCCTTGATCGTTCCCTGTGTTTGCGGGCATGTGATTCAAATTGCGGGAGGGGGCTTGCTCCCGATAGCAGGCTGTCAGTCAACAACTTCATGACTGATGCACCGCTATCGGGGGCAAGTCCCCTCCCACATTTCGCACCCCGTACCGTCTGTAGGAACGTGGAAACTTTCAGCCAAATATCGCAGTCATCCCATAACGCACCCCACCTCCACAGGAGCAACCATGGCGGCGATTCATATCGGCATTTCCGGCTGGCGCTACACGCCCTGGCGCGGGGACTTCTACCCCGACGGGCTGACCCAGAAACGCGAGTTGCAGTTTGCGTCACGCGCCGTGAGCAGCATTGAAATCAACGGTTCTTTCTATGCGCTGCAAACCCCCAAGCGCTATGCGCAGTGGTACGCCGATACGCCTGAGGGATTCATGTTCAGCGTCAAGGCGCCACGCTATGTCACGCATATCCTGCGCTTGCGCGAGGTGCACAAGCCCGTGGCCAATTTCTTCGCCTCCGGGGTGCTGGAGCTCAAAGAAAAACTCGGTCCAATCCTTTGGCAGTTCCCGCCCAGCTTCAAATTCGACGCCGCACTGTTCGAAGCCTTCCTGGCCGATTTACCCACCAACACCCAACAGGCCGCCGCCCTCGCCCGCCAGCACGAGCCGCGCCTGAACGGCAAGGCAAGCATGAAAGCCTATGGCAAAAAACCCTTGCGCCATGCCGTGGAAATTCGCCACATGAGCTTTGCGGTACCGGAGTTTGTGCAGCTGCTGGACAAGTACGGTGTTGCCCTCGTAGTGGCTGACACCGCCGGCAAGTGGCCCTATATCGAAGACGTCACCGCCAACTTCATGTACCTGCGATTACACGGCGACAAGCAGCTCTACGCCAGTGGCTATACCAGTGAGGCGCTCAAACGCTGGGGTGACCGTATCGAGCGCTGGGCGCACGGCAAACAACCGGCGGATGCGCACCTTGTCGCCCCGCAACGCAAACCCCGCGTGCGCAAACAGCGTGACGTGTTCTGCTTTTTCGACAATGACATCAAGGTGCGCGCGCCTTTCGATGCGCGCCAGTTGTTACAGCGCTTCGGGCTGGACAAGCACCTGCTCACGGCACCCGGGCAGTTGCCGGAACCGGGAGTGTTGCCATGACTCACCCCGAGCTGATCCCCGTGCCCCCCACCACCGCCATCACGCGTTTTACCGTGCTAACGGTGAATATCCATAAAGGCTTCACCGCCCTGAATCGACGCTTCATCCTGCCCGAACTGCGCGAAGCGGTGCGCAGCGTCGGTGCCGATATGGTGTTCCTGCAAGAGATCCACGGCACCCACGAGCGCCATCCCCAGCGCTATAGCGACTGGCCGAAGATGCCGCAGTACGAATTTCTCGCCGACAGCATCTGGCCGCAGTTTGCCTATGGTCGCAATGCGGTCTACCCCCATGGCGACCATGGCAACGCGCTGCTGTCAAAATTCCAGATCATTCGTTACGACAACCTCGACATCTCCCAAAGCGGCCATGAGAACCGCGGCCTGCTGCATTGCGTACTGCGCCTGCCGGGCGGCGAACGCGAGGTGCATGCCATCTGCATCCACCTGGGCTTGCGCGAGGTACATCGCCAACAGCAACTGCGCTTGCTTGAGCAGCGTATTGGCCAGATCCCGGCGGATGCGCCCCTGGTGGTCGCCGGCGATTTCAATGACTGGCGGCAAAAGGCCGACCTGAGTCAAAGCGGCCTGCAGGAGGTGTTCATCCACGCCCACGGCAAGCCTGCGCGTACGTTCCCGGCACGCCTGCCGTTACTGCCGCTGGATCGCATCTATGTGCGCAACCTGACCATCCACAACCCGCGCGTGCTCACCACGCGGCCGTGGTCGCACCTGTCAGACCATGTGCCCCTGTCGGTGGAGATTGAGTTATGAGCATTGCGGTAGAACATATCGCCACCGACCAGCCGCCGGATGACAGCAAGGCCCGCGACCTGGACTACGGCTGGCAGAGCGGCAATCGTGTGCAATTGCTGGAAAATGGCGAGGCCTATTTTCCCGCGGTGTTCGAGGCCATGCGCGACGCCCAGCGGGAAATCCTGCTGGAGACCTTCATCCTCTTTGAAGACAAGGTCGGTCATGAGCTGCAAGGCATTCTCATCGAAGCGGCGCAACGCGGGGTCAAGGTAGTGGTCAGCCTTGACGGTTTCGGCTGCGGCGAACTGAGCCCGGCCTTTCTGCGCGCACTGGCTGAAGCCGGCGTGATCGTGCAGATGTTTGACCCGGCATCCAAAACCCTCGGCATTCGCACCAACTGGTTTCGTCGCCTGCACCGCAAGATCGTGGTGGTGGACGCTAGCGTGGCGTTTATCGGCGGGATCAATTTTTCCGCTGATCACCTGGGGGACTTCGGCCCCGAAGCCAAGCAGGATTACGCGGTACAGATCATCGGCCCGGCAGTGGCCGACTTGCACCATTTCGCCCTCGCCCAAAGTGGCCGCCAGGTGCGCGCCCGTAGAGGTTGGCGCCGACGCCAGCAACGGCCTTCGCCATGGGCAGACGAGCACGGCGACGGGCTGGTGCGCCTGATTTATCGCGACAATATCCAGCATCGCGACGACATCGAAGAAGCCTATATCCACGCTTTGAGCCAGGCCCGGCAGCGGGTGGTAATTGCCAATGCCTATTTCTTCCCCGGCTATCGCTTGCTGCGCGAGATTCGTAACGCAGCGCGCCGTGGCGTGCAGGTGCAGTTGATCATGCAAGGCCAGCCCGACGTGCTGCTGGCCAAGCTGGCGGCGCGCATGCTCTACGACTATCTGCTCAAGGATGGCGTGGTGATTCACGAGTACTGCCAACGCCCGTTGCACGGCAAAGTGGCGCTGGTGGACGACGAATGGAGCACCGTGGGCTCAAGTAACCTCGACCCGCTGAGCCTGGCGCTGAACCTGGAAGCCAACGTGCTGATTCGTGACCGCGCCTTCAACCAGCAGCTGTACCAGAGCCTGGAAGCCCTGGCACGAGACCATTGCCAGACCATGCCGGCCAAGCGCAAGCCGCGCCTGTGGTTGTGGCGCCTGACCGTGGGGTTTCTGGTGTTCCATGTCATGCGCCACTTTCCCGCGCTGGCGAGTTGGTTGCCGGCACACAAGCCGCGTTTGAAACCCATTGAGAGTCCGGCCCATGACGTCTGAGAAAAACGGCTCACGGTTCCAGCGCTGGAAGAAGCCCCTGACCATTGCGTTCTTCCTGCTGCTGATCGTGCTCTTCACCCTGCTTGCCCGGCGCATCGACTGGAGCGAAGTGCTGCAGACGTTGAGCGACTTCAAAGTCAGCACATTGCTGATCGCCGGCGCGCTGACGCTGTGCAGTTTTATCGTGTACGCCTGCTTCGATCTGATCGGCCGGACCTACATTCGCCAGCCCCTGCGCTGGAAGCAGATCCTGCCGGTGGGCATTATCAGTTATGCGTTCAACCTCAATCTGAGCGCCTGGGTCGGCGGCATCGCCATGCGTTACCGGCTGTATTCGCGATTGGGGGTAAGCACCAGCAATATCGCCAAGATCCTCGGCCTGAGCCTGGCCACCAATTGGTTCGGCTATATGGCCTTGGCCGGGGTAGTGTTCAGCAGCGGGCTGGTCACCTTGCCACCGGGTTGGAAGCTCAGCACCGGCGCTCTGCAAGGTGTGGGCGTGTTGCTGGTGATCGCGAGCCTGGGTTACCTGGCGGCGTGCCGGTTTTCGAAAAAACGTGCGTGGTCGATCCGCGGCATCGAGATCAATTTGCCGTCGCTGCGCATGGCCTGCCTGCAACTGGCCCTGGGCGCCTTGAACTGGTCACTCATGGCAGCGGTTATTTTTACCTTGCTGCCCGCCAAACTCGATTACCCGCTGGTATTGGGCGTGTTGCTGATCAGCGCGATTGCCGGTGTGGTCACCCATATACCCGCCGGGCTTGGGGTGTTGGAGGCAGTGTTTATCGGGTTGTTACAGCATGAGGCGTCGCGCGGGAGTCTGCTGGCCGGGTTGATCGCGTATCGGGCAATCTACTTTATTTGCCCATTGCTGATTGCGTTGGTGATGTACCTGGGGGTGGAGGCCAAGGCCAAGGCGTTGCGGGTGAAGAAGACACCCGCTTAACGTCTATCGGGATTGGATAATGCTCAACCGCTCCCCCACTACCATTTCGGTAATCCAGTCCACCAGGATCGAGGTATAGGCCTGTTGCGACACCGGGTCGCTCAAGGCATGGTCCGCGCCGTCGATGATGCGGTGGGTCAGGGAGTGAGTCTGCTGGCACGCCGCGCGATAACTCATGATGGTGGCATGGGGCACATGGTCGTCGGTTTCCGATTCCACAATCAGCACATCACCGGTAAATTGCGCGCAGGCGTGCAGGGCACGGTTGGTTTCGGCACGTACCAACGTGCCGCGGTAATCCATCAGGTCGGCTTTATCCAGCTCACGCTTGGGCTTGAGCCATTCCTGGTCGCGGTACAGCGCGGGCACCCGCAGCGCCAGCCAACGCACGGGGCGCAACGAAGTGAGAATTGCCGCCAGGTATCCGCCATAGCTGGTGCCCACCACCGCCACTGCCGAGGTGTCGATGGCCGGGTGGGACAGCAGCCGGTCGTAGGCGGCCAGCAGGTCGCGCAGATTGTCTTCGCGGGTGACGCGCGATAAGGGAATGCCGGTGCCGGCGTGCCCCCGCAGGTCGAAGGTCAGGCATACACAACCCAGCCCCGCGATGCCTTTGGCGCGTTCCAGGTCGCGCTCCTGGCTGCCGCCCCAACCGTGCACAAACAATACGCCGGGCACTTTGGACTTGGGGCTGAGGAATGTCCCACTCATCTGTTCGTCATCTACATCGATACTGATGCTCTCGCTTCTAGCCGTCATAAGATTGAACCGTCACATACTTGAGAAGAAAGTCGCTGTTTTCGGCCGGGCCTCGGTACACCTCAATGGCATCCGCCGGCAGCGCTTGATCCACGTAGGTTTCCACCGAGGACACGCGGATGGCCTTGAGGCTCGGGTTGTTGATGAAACTCTGCAGCGCCGCGACTTCCGCGCTGCTGGCCCCGCCCATGCGCCAGGACTGTTCGAGCACGCCGCTACGGCGCTGGCCGTTACTGTCCAGGCCCTGGGCGATGTCGTAATTGCGCCGCGAGGCGTAGAACCCCGGGTAGGCTTCGTCGGCAGCATTATCGAAAACCCGGGCTTGCTCGATGGCTTGCCGCACATCGTCAGGCAGGGCCAATTGCAGCAAGTCTTCATAGTAGCCGGGCACGACCAGCAGGTTGGATCCGCCGTAGACCTCCTCGCCCTGCCCGTCCTGGGTCAGGTATTGCTCGCCGCAATAGCTGAATACGTGCTCACCGATAAAGCTCTGGCCCACGCTGTGGGTAACCACGTCGTGCAGGTCTTGTTCCAGCACCACGCCGGCGCTGAACAACTTTGCGGCGTCAGAACGCGCCACTATCGCGTCGAACTCATCGAGACTGTGGATAACTTCCTGGCCCCGTCCAGCACAGGCGTGCACCGGTTTCATACGGATCGGGCCACTATAGAGCAAGCGCGCGGCGGCGGGCTTGGCGTCTTCCAGGGCGAACACACTCAAGCCATCCAACACAACGTCGCGTACGCGCTCGCAGAAGATCGGCGACCAACCTTCAGGTGCCTTTGCTTCAGGGCTCAACAGGCCGTGGCTGATCGCTTTGGTACAAATGAAATCGTGATCGACATAGCCCCCCCACAAATCTTCCGGCCCTCTGACGTCAAGCTTCAACGCCAGGGCGGGACCGACCAGAGTTTGCGTGGGTAGCAGGTACAGCTCGCGAGCGGCGTGCATCTGGGGGTCGTAACTGCCACCAAACTTGAGCCCCAATATCTGCGCCAGCCAGCGGGCCAATGCGCGGTTGGTTTCAACCTCATGCAATGGCGCACCTTCGCGCGTCGAGTGTGCGACCACCAATTTGTTGCGATTTGTCGGGGTCATGCGTCCCCCTTGGCTATCCCGCCATGTGTGTGGTGGGAAAGTTGCAGGGATCAGGCCAACGCGGCTTTGTGAGGGATGTTTATCAAATCAATGAGTTGCACTAAAAGCGATGGCAGTTAGCCTGCTCTATTCTGCACGACGATGCCCCAACCCCCCTGCGTTCTGCACGATTCAAACGCCAAACCGGGTGCGGTAGTCGCTGGGGGTCAAGCCAGTAATCTTCTTGAAGAGTGCACGAAAAGCGCTGGGGTCCTGATAACCCACGGTCCAGGCGATGTGGTCGATCGTGCCGTTGGTGAACTCCAGCATCTGCCGCGCCTTGCCGACCCGCAGATGCTGGCAGTACTCGGTGGGTTTAAGCCCCGTCGCACTGCGAAAACGGCGCAAAAACGTGCGCTCTTCCAGGTTTGCCGCCTGCGCCATCGCCGCCACCGAAACATCCACTGCGCCACTGGCTTGCAGCCAATGCTGGACCTTCAGGATCGCACTGTCGCCATGCCTGAGGATCGGCGCAAAGTTGCTGCCGCACTGGCGGGCACTGTCGCTGTGTTCGATCACCAGAAAACGCGCAGTGTCGGCGGCGACACTGGGCCCCATCAGCCGGTCAACCAGGCGCAGGCCCAGTTCGGACCAAGCCATCAGCCCGGCGGTGGTGATCAGGTCGCCGTCATCGACGATGGGTTTATCCGCTTCCAGGCGCACTGCCGGGTAACGGGCCGCGAAGGATTCCGAGGACGACCAGTGAGCGGTGGCGCTGCGCCCATCCAACAGACCGCTACGCGCCAACATGATCGAGCCGATGCACACACCGCCAAGCACCGTGCCGGCAGCATGCTGCTGGCGGATCCACTCCAGCAGTACGGGCGGCGCCTGGTCTTCGGTGAACTCGCCAATCGACGGCGGTACCAGCAGAGCCATCATCGATTGGGCCGGCGCTGGGTGGCTGTCGAACACGCGCGCAGGCGTGCCGTGGGCGTCTACCTGCCAGTGGCTGACCCGCAGCAGCGGCAGTTGCGCAGATTGGTACTCGGCGGCGATGCGATTAGCGACCCCGAACAGGTCGGTCAGGCCATGCACGGCGGCCAGTTGCGCGCCCTGATAGATCAATACACCCAGTTCGAGCGTCGCGCGTTCCACTGCCATTGTCAGTTTTCCCCCTGTTATTGTCGGTGCGGCCAATTCTCAACCTCGGCGCCAGCTAAGATACTGGGCCCATCAACCCATCAGGAGGCAACATACATGGCCAAGCAAGCGCTCATCCTAATCGATATCCAGAACGACTACTTCCCTCAGGGCAAGTGGCCGCTTGACGGCGTAGAAGCCGCGGCGGACAAGGCGGCGCAGGTGCTACAGGCATTTCGACAGGCAGGCGATGCGGTGATTCACGTACGCCATGAGTTTGAAGGCGACGACGTGCCGTTCTTCACGCCCGGCTCCGACGGCGCCCGCTTGCACGACAAGGTGTTGAACGAGGGTGATGAACCGGTAGTGCTCAAGCATTTTGTGAATGCGTTTCGCCAAACCAACCTGCGCGAGTTGCTGGAGCAGCGCAGCATCACCGATCTGGTGGTGGTCGGCAGCATGAGTCATATGTGTGTGGACGCCGTGGTGCGGGCGGCGGCGGACCTGGGCTATAAGGTCACGGTGATCCATGACGCTTGTGCTACTCGCGATCAGGAATTCAACGGCCAGGTGATTCCAGCGGCGCAGGTGCATGGGGCGTACATGGCATCCTTGGCATTTGGCTATGCGGGCGTCATGTCGGCGCAGGAATACTTGCAGACGCAAACGGCGGCCGCGTGACCGCCACTTACGCAGATCACGTTAGCGTGTCGCGATGATGAACAGGCGCGGAAAGGGCAGCAACACAGTGCCATCGGCCAGGGCTGGATAAGCCAGGGCAATTCGCGCCTGATATTGCTGCAGGAAGGCGGCCTTTTCATCGTCGGTCAACGGCGCAAGAAAGGGCCGCAATGCCGACGCCTTGAACCACTCCACCACCGCCGCATGATCTGCCAACGGGTGCTGATAGGTGGTGCGCCACACATCCACCGTACTGCAGTGCTTGCTCAGCAACTCGTAGTAGTAACTCGCGGTGTGCCGCTCATTGTGTTTGACCGCGCCGATCTTCGCCGACCATGGGCCGTCGGCCGCCACTTCGCGGGCCAACCGGTGGGCGGGCTCGTCGAGATTGTCCGGGGTTTGCACCGCCAGCGTACCGCCAGGGTTCAGTTGTTTGACCAAGTGCGGGTATAGCGCGGCGTGGTCGGGCAGCCATTGCAGTGAGGCATTGGCCAGAATCACATCGAATTTTTGTGCTGGATTCCAGGCGCCGATATCTGCCAGTTCGAAGCTCAACGCCGGCAAGCGCTCGCGGGCGTCGGCCAGCATGTCGTCGGAGCTGTCCATGCCGGTGACTCGCGCTTGGGGAAAGCGCTCGGCCAGTACCGCTGTGGAGTTGCCCGGCCCGCAGCCCAAGTCGACGGCAGTGCGCACGTCGGTTTCGGGAATCGCCGCCACCAGGTCACGGACCGGGCGAGTGCGCTGTTGTTCGAACAGGGTGTACTGCTTGGCAGACCAGGTCATCGCTGCTTTCCTTCTTGTCAAAGAGGGCTACAGCCTAAATCTTGTGATCCTTGAGAACAAATGCCGCCAAGTGAGCACGCAACCGATCAAAACGCAGAGGGCTGAGGCTGCCATTGTTGCGCGGTGAGGGGGTTGTCCAGCTCCATCTGTATCAACTGGCCAACGGTTTGCCCGACCTTTTGCACGGCCATCTCGACCTTGCGGGTGGGTGGGTTGGCGAAGTTCAGCCGGATGCAATTACGGTATTTTCCCGCTGCCGAGAAAATATTGCCGTTGGCCACCTGCACATCCTGCGCTTCCAACAGTCGGTTGAGGGCGTAGGTATCGAACTCCCCGGGCAATTCGACCCACAGCGTAAAGCCGCCCTGAGGCTGGCTGACGCGGGTCCCCGCCGGAAAATAGCGCTTGACCCACTCACTCATCAGATCGCCGTTGCGCTTGTATTGCTTGCGCATACGCCGCAGGTGCAACTGGTAATTACCCTTGGCGATAAATTCGGCCACGGCCAATTGCGGTTGGGTGACGGTGGCGCCAGAGCCGATGAACTTCATATGCAGCACCTGGGGCAGGTAACGCCCCGGAGCGATCCAGCCGACGCGCAGGCCAGGGGCCACGGTCTTGGAAAACGAACTGCACAACACCACGCGGTTGTCTTCATCGAAGGACTTGAGCGAGCGTGGCCGCGGATAGCGATGCGACAGATCACCGTAGATATCGTCTTCGATGATGGGCACGTCAAAGCGTTGGGCCATGCGGATCAGCTTGAGCTTGCGCTCGTCGGGCATGATGTAGCCCATGGGGTTGTTACAGTTGGCGGTCAATTGGATGACCTTGATCGGCCACTGCTCCAGGGCCATCTCAAGGGCTTCCAGGTTGATGCCGGTCACGGGGTCGCTGGGGATCTCCAGCGCCTTGAGACCGGCCGCCTTGAGGATCTGCATCATCCCGTAATAGCTCGGCGAGGCGATCGCCACGATATCGCCGGGCGCGCAAATCGCACGGATTGCGGTAGACAGGGCTTCCTGACAGCCACTGGTGACAATCAGGTCGGCCGGGGTCAGGCGAACACCCGCATCGATGGACAGCCGGGCGATCTGTTCGCGCAAGGCCAATACACCCTGGATGTGGCTGTATTGCAGGCTGGTGTTGTCGCTGCGCCGGCTGATACGGGCCATGGCGGTCAGCAGCGGCTTGAGGGTCGGCACGCTGATGTCCGGCATACCGCACCCCAGTTGCACGATACCGGCGCCTTGATCGAGGCGTATCAGTTCCTGGACCATGTCCCACTGGGAAATGTCCACCGGCCGCAGGATGGGTCGGCCCATCTGTGGCAAAGGTGCCACGCGCCGGTCCGACGGCACGAAATAGCCCGACTTGGGACGCGATACCGCCAACCCCGAACATTCCAATACACGGTAGGCCTGTTGCACGGTCGTCAGGCTGACGCCGTGCTCATGGCTGAGGGTGCGTACAGATGGCAACCGCTCACCGGGCCCGTACAGGCCCTGCTCGATGCGGCTGCTGATGAATTCGGCGAGGTTCAGGTAAAGAGTCATAGGCCCGACTGTAGCTTCTGATCTGTCGCTTAAGAAGTTACAGATTGGCCTTTTTTTGAAAAATTTTCAGCATAAAACCCCAATCTGTATTCAAAAGATTGAGTTCTGCTGTATCTGCAATACACGTCGTCGCCTTGGGATGATAGGTCCCATAACAGTGCACGAGACCTTTGACAAGGTTGGTACAAAGTAGTCACAAAATAGTAAAGCAGCACTGTACGCACCAAATTTTCAGAAATGCCCTACAAAGCAAGCACCTGACAAACCAACCAGGTGTTTGAATCTGCCCAGCGAATACCAAATGGATCAAGCGCTATGACGACAAGGACGACGCTCACACCGCAGATGGCCGAGTACGAACAGAAATTCACCGATGCCGGTGAAGTTCGATGGCTGCCCTATTTGATGTACTTCCACCCCACTGACCATGCTTCCCCCGTGGTCAATACCGATTCATCCGGCTTTCGCTACTCCGAGTCATTGGGTACCCGCTATTCGGTGGTCGACGGTATCAAGGGTAATGGCCCGGTACGCCTGTTGGCGGGCAGCTCCACCGTGTTCGGCATTGGCGCCAGCGCCGACAGCTGGACCCTTGCTTCGCGCCTCACGAAGAACGATCCCCGTGGCCAGCGCTGGGTCAATTTCGGCGGCCGCAGCTTCAACTCTACCCAAGAGCTGGTGCTGTTCACCCTCAACCGGCACCACCTGCCCAAGGTGGATGAAATCGTGCTGTTCTCCGGTTTCAACAACCTTGGCCTGGCACGTCAGCCTCACGCCTATCGGGGCGAGCACGGCGCGTTTTTCAACTGCCATCAGTTTTTCGATGCCTTGACGCCACAGCAGCCGACCGCCAGCAACTGGAGCCTGTCGAATCTGTTCGGCAAGCCTCAGGAGCCCGAGCAACCCACGCCGCCGTCGATGCAGGAACAGATCGACTACGCCGCCAACCTGACCTTGCAGCACCTGGATATCTGGCGCGCCCTGGCCACCGACATGGGTGCGAAGCTGACGTTCATCCTGCAACCGCTCGCCGGCTGGGTCCGCGAGACCGGCAGCCATGAGGAAGAGCAACTGTTTGCCGAACTCGACCAACTCGGTAATTTCACCGAGGTGTATGGCGACATCCTGCAAACCTCGGTGCGCGAAGCCTACGCCCAGCGCTTGCGCGACGGGGCGCGGGCCATGGGGGTGGAGTTTGTCGACATCACGCCATTGCTGGCCGAGGCACTGGGCCCGCAAGACTGGCAGTTCGTCGACCGCATCCATTTCACCGATGCCGGCAACGACCTGGTTTCAAAACTTATTCTCGATGTCACCCGCTAAAAGGACTTGCACATGAAATCCATCAAGAAGTTTTTCCAGCGCCTGTTTGGAAAAAAGAAGAAGAAACCTGACTCCTCCATTTATCCGATGTTCTGACGCGGCACTGGAAGGTAATGGCTATGGATGGCTCGATTCCAACACGCATCCCCGCAGACGACAGGTGGCGCGAACTCTATCGTTTGGCGCTGGAGCCTGAATGTTTCCTGGATACGGAGTACCTCGACACCCTGCTGGGCAAAGACGTCGAGCCGGTGCAGTTGCCGCTGCTGTCACAGCGGATCGATGCATGGCAGTCGGAACAGGCGTCGGCATATGCCGGCGCCGCCACCGCCGCCGTCGAACAGCACAACGCCCGCGCTTTTGCCCAGGCATTGGCGGTTTATTCGGCACCGATGGCCTCGGTGCTCGGCTGCTGGCTGCAGGGCCTGAGCGCACCCGGGGTATTTGAAGACCCCGCGCAGCTGCGCCTGATGCAACTGTTTGCCCATGACATCGGCGTCGGCTACCCAAACGCCTCCCGCGGCCATCACTTCAACGCGTTGTTGGGCCAGCTACAGCTGACCACCTACGCCTTGGCCCCGGCGCAATTGGCGACCCTGCCGGACCTGCATGACGACGCGTTCGAACTGCCCGCGCTGTTGCTTGCCCTCAGCCGGCGCAGCGATGCCTACGGTGATGAACTCTGCGGTGTCGATTGGGCCTTGCGCGCCGTCGGGCTTTGCCCGGGCTGGGCAGCCATGGGCCAGCTTGAAGGGCTGGCGCTGGAACTCGGCCGGCTGGATCTGAGCGCGTCATTCCCCGGCCTGGAACCGGCTTCGTTGCGCCATATCAGCCAATGGGTCGCGCACCGCATCATCGAGCAGGGCGAAGAGCGCCAGGCCCGTCTGCTACGCGGCGCCAACTGGCTGTTCGGCGCACTGCAACGCTGGAATGCGCGGCTGTATAACGCCTCGCTGACGGCCACTTCGCCCCAACAGGCCATGGCGCATTTGATGCAGCGTCTGGCGCGGGTGGGCGCGGTGTATCACCAGAATTACCTGATTGAAGGGCGCAGCCTGGCGCTGTGGATCGAAGAAGCGCAGCGCGACCCGTTGCCCCTGCTGGATGTGCTGTCGCGCAGCCGTTTGATCGTGCCGGGCAACTCGAAAAAAAGCCTGCTGGTCACCAGCCTGGTGGCGCCGACCGGGCGCATGTTCCGCATCTTCAGCGAGGCAGACTTGAGCATAATTCGCCAGTGGATCGACTGGTTGCCCCAGGCTGGCGCCACGCCGCAACTGCCACGCCAGCCAGTCGACAGCGCCGCCACGGTGCCCCGCACTAACTCAGCCAGCCCTGCCGACACCGGGCACTGGCCCAAGAGCCTGCGCGAAGCCTATTTTGTCTTGCAGGGGCGTGCGCTGCAGCCGGCCACCCGCCAGTTTGCCCATGCCTATGTGAGCCGTTGGCTTGAGCGTTCGCGCCAGTCGCTGAAGACGTCCGAGCGCCAATTGCCCGACCAGTGGGGCCCCAATGTGCTGCGCGCCTGGTTGCTGGACAAGCATGACCAGAACGGCCAACAGTTCGATGACAGCGACCCGGCGCAAATGCCCAGCCGTGAAGAAATCATCGAGTCGACCCTGCAACTGGCGCCGCTGACGCTGATCGACGGTGCGTGGCTGCAAGGCTTTACCGACCTGGGGCTGGCGTCTTCCCACGTGGGCTACACCCTGTTCCAGACCTATTGGGATGAATTGGGCAACGGCATCGAGGCGCTCAATCATCCGAAAATTTATCGCGATGGCCTGCGTGACATGGATTTCGAACTGGCCCCCACCGGTAGCCGTGAATTCGCCGAAGACCCGCGCCTGGAGGAAGACTCCTTCCGCCTGCCCGTGTATTGGCTGTGCCTGGGCAAACTGCCGATGACGTTCATGCCCGAAGTGCTCGGCATGAACCTGGCGATGGAGCTGTCCGGCGTGGGCGGCAGCTATCGTTCGGCGCGGCGCTTTTTACGGCACTACGGGTTCAGCACGGCGTTCGTCGACCTGCACAACACCATTGATAACGTGTCCACCGGACATTCGGCCTGGGCTGCCGATGCGATCGATGCGTACATGCGTGCGTTGACCAGTGCCGAGCAGGTCGCCGCGCAATGGCAGCGCGTGCGCGTGGGCTATGAGTCCCTGGCGCCGATGCCAGGCAAATGGGCCTCGATGTTGCGTCGCTTGCGCCTCTCATCGGCCGACCATGTACTCCCGCGCCCAACCCGCACAGCGGCTTCAAAAGGCTATCTGCATCACTTGCCGATCACGCGGCAGGTATTGCTGCAAACCCACGAACAATAACGCCACGAGGAGCAATTATGTCTTTGGTAGAAGTGCATAACGAATGGGACCCCCTCGAGGAAATGATCGTGGGTATTGCCCATGGCGCACGCGTGCCGCGGCCGGACAAGGGCCTGTTCGCCCTCGACTACAGCGAGCACCACGACTCGCCCAATGAGATTCCGTCAGGGCCTTACCCCGAACAACTGGTTGAAGAAGCACAGGAAGACCTGGACGCCTTTGCCGCCTTCCTGGTCGGCCATGGGGTGACCGTGCGCCGGCCCAAAGAGACTTATCACGCGGCACTGTTCGGCACCGGCGACTGGAAGACCGACGGCGAATACAACTACTGCCCAAGGGACGTTCTGCTGCCGATCGGCAAAACCATCATTGAAGCGCCGATGGCCTTGCGCAGCCGTTACTTCGAACCTTTTGCCTACCGCGAACACCTGCAGGCGTACTTCGCCAGCGGCGCCAACTGGATTTCCGCGCCCAAGCCGGAACTGCCCGACAGTACCTACCGGGTCAACCCGCGCGAGGGCTCGATCATCGCCAACGATGAGCCGATTTTCGATGCCGCCAACGTGCTGCGCATGGGCCGCGACATTCTTTACCTGGTGTCGCGCAGCGGTAACCGCATGGGCTACGAGTGGCTCAAGCGCGTGCTCGGCGACCAATACCGCGTGCACGCCCTCAGCGGGTTCTACGACGGTACGCACCTGGACACCACCATCACCCTGGTGCGTCCAGGGCTGGTGGTGTTGAACCCCGAACGCATCGGCAAGGATCAGGTGCCCGAAGTGTTCAAGCACTGGGACATCATCTGGGCCCCCGACATGGTAGACACCGGTTACTGCTGGTCGTACCCGCGTGCCTCTATCTGGCAGGGCATGAACTTCATCATGGTCAACCCGTCGCTGGCGGTGATCAATGACCAGCAAGTGCCGCTGATTCGCGCACTGGAAAAACACGGCATCGATGTGGCACCGCTGAAGATGCGCCACGCGCGCAGTCTGAGCGGCGGTTTCCATTGTGTGTCCGTGGACATTCGTCGACAGGGCACGCTGGAAGATTACCGTTGAGCAGGGCATGACCATGCAGGCACTGGATTACTACTCGATCGTGCTGTTCGTGATTGCCACCTGTGTCACGCCAGGCCCGAACAACGTGATGTTGATGTCGTCCGGGGCCAATTTCGGCATCGGCCGTACCTTGCGCCATGTGGCCGGTATCAACATCGGCTTTCCGCTGATGCTGGTGGCGGTCGGGTTGGGGGCCGGGGCGGTGTTCCGCCAGTACCCGTGGTTGCATGACGGCTTGCAGGTGGTCGGCGCGTTGTACCTGTTGTTCCTGGCGTATCAGATTGCCAGTGCCCCCACCACCGATCTGGGTGACCAATCAGGCAAGCCTTTGGGGTTCACCGCTGCGGCGCTGTTCCAGTGGGTCAACCCGAAAGCCTGGGTGATGGCGGTGGGCGCAGTGCTGGCCTACACCTCGCCCTTGGGCTCGTACACGGTGCAGGTGTTTCTGATTGCGCTGTTGTTTTTTGTATTCGGTTCACCGTGTTCGATGGTCTGGGTGTTTTTCGGGCAGTACCTGCGGCGCTTCCTGACCCAGCCACAACGTTTGAAGGCGTTCAATATCACCATGAGCCTGGTGCTCGTGGTGTCCTTGATCCCGGTTCTACGAAGCCTGCCATTCGCGCAATGGTGGTCTTGATACGCAGAGAAGGTTGCCTACACGCCAGCAGTTCGATTGGCGCAGGCGACTCCATGGATTGGCGGAATGTGATGAGGATGCACAGTTAAATGGCTAATTATGTTTTAGGGATTTCTGCCTTCTACCACGATAGTGCTGCCGCCCTGGTCAAGGACGGCGTGCCCGTCGCTGCCGCCCAGGAAGAGCGCTTCACTCGCGTGCGCCATGACCCGGCGTTCCCGGCCCAGGCGATTGCCTATTGCCTGGACGCCGAGGGCATCAGCCTGGATGACCTGGAGGCGGTGGTTTATTACGAAGACCCCCAGGAAAAATTCTCCCGGGTGATTTCGTCGTTTGCCAGCGGCGGCATCGGCGGCGCACGTACGTTCATCAATGCGATGCCGGAATGGATTCGCTGGAAGTGGAACGTGCTCAAGTTCGTCGACGAGCAACTCGAAATCCTGGGCCGGGGCAAGGCGCCGCGCACCCAGGCTTCCCAGCATCACCGCTCCCACGCGGCGGCGGCGTTTTACCCGTCGCCGTTCAAGAACGCGGCGGTGTTGTGCATCGACGGCATCGGCGAATGGCATTCGACCACGATCTGGCACGGCCAGGGCACCAATCTTGAACTGAAAAACTCGATTTCCTACCCCCATTCGGTGGGTTTGCTGTATTCGGCCATGACCTACTATTGCGGGTTCAAGGTCGATTCAGGGGAATACAAGCTGATGGGCCTGGCGCCCTATGGCCAGCCGATCTACGCCGACAAGATTCGCGACGAGTTGATCAATATCCGCGAGGACGGCTCGTTCACCCTGAACATGAAGTACTTCGAGTACCTGCGCGGTGAGCGCATGGTCGGCGAAGCGTTTGAAGAGTTGTTCGGTGGGCCGATCCGTCAACCCGAAAGCCCGATCTCACAGCGCGAGTGCGACCTGGCCGCGTCGATTCAAAAAGTCACCGAGGAAGTGGTGCTTGGCCTGGCCACTGCCGCGGTCAAGCAGACCGGCGAGCGCAATCTGTGCCTGGCCGGTGGCGTAGCCTTGAACTGCGTGGCCAACGGCGTGCTCAGCCGCTCGGGGCGCTTTGATTCGATCTGGATCCAGCCGGCGGCCGGTGATGCCGGTTGCGCCCTGGGGGCGGCGTTGGACTTTGCCGTCAAGCACAGCGGTCGTCCGCACCTGGAAGGTGGCAAGTCTGATGCCATGAGCGGCAGCCTGCTGGGGCCGGGCTTTGGCGACGAAGAAATCGCCCGCTTCCTGCTGGAAAACCACTACCCCTTCACCCGCTATGACGACGCCGGGCTGTATGACCAGGTTGCCAGTCGCCTGGCCGAGGGCGCGGTGGTGGGCTGGTTCCAGGGGCGCATGGAGTTTGGCCCACGAGCCTTGGGCGCGCGTTCGATTCTCGGCGATGCACGCAACCCCGAGATGCAGCGCACCATGAACCTGAAGATCAAATACCGCGAGTCGTTCCGCCCGTTTGCCCCGGCCGTGCTGGCCGAGGACGCCGGCAACTATTTCGATATCTGCGAAAAAAGCCCTTACATGCTGATGGTCGCGCCGGTCACCGACTCGATCAAATCCCAGCAGTCGCGGCAAGAAGGCGGCCCGGAGCGCGGGCTGGGCAGTATCAACAATATTCGCTCGCAATTGCCGGCGGTGACCCACGTCGACCTGTCGGCACGGGTGCAAACGGTGACCGAGGAAAACAACGCACCGTTCACCTACCTGCTGCGCAGTTTCAAGGAACGCACGGGGTGCTCGGTGCTGGTCAATACCTCGTTCAACGTGCGCGGTGAGCCCATCGTGTGCAAACCCGAGGAAGCGTACGCCTGCTTCATGCGCACCGAAATGGACGTACTGGTTTTGGGCCGTTACGTGCTGGAACGCCCCGGCCAACCGGCCTTCGTCGAGGCTGTGGACTGGCGCAGCGAGATCCCGCTGGATTGATCCTTACCTTTAACTCAATGGAGCTTTTACCGTGCTGAGATTTCTTGCGTTTCTGATGTTTATCGTCGTGTTGCTGCCCATCGGGCTGACGCGTTCGGTGTTTCACTCTTCCCGTTTCGGCCGGCGCTTTCACCAGGCGCCGACAGCCTGGGATCACGCTGTGAGTAAACGGTAACGCCCATTGCCTGAGGAACTGCGCCCATGTCAAAAGTGATCTACAAGAACCTCAACAGCTCACCGATCCTGGCGGTCGGCGGGAGTGGGGTTTGGCTTGAGGATGCAACGGGCAAACGCTACCTCGACACCTGCGGCGGTGTCGCAGTGTCGAGCCTGGGCCATGGGCACCCGCGGATCGCCGCGGCATTCGAGCGCGAAGCGAAGAAACTGGCCTGGGCCCATGCGGGCAGCTTCACCACCGCTGCCGCCGAGGAGCTCGCTGAGCGCCTGGTGGCAGCCAGTGGCGGCCTGGCGCGTGCGCAGTTCTTGTCCGGCGGCTCGGAGGTGATGGAGCTGGCGATGAAAATCGCTTACCAGTACCAGTGCGAGCGCGGCTTGCCCGACAAATCAGTGTTCATTTCCCGCCAGCAGAGCTATCACGGCAGCACACTGGGCACCTTGAGCATCTCCGGCAACCCGCAGCGCCAGTCGGTATTCGGTCGACTATTTGCACCCGCCGAGTTCGTCTCCCCCTGCTACGCCTACCGTGATCAACGGCCCGACGAAAGCCAGGAGCAGTACGCCACACGCCTGGCCGATGAACTGGACGCCAAGATTCGTAGCCTGGGCAGTGAAAACGTCGCGGCGTTCTTTGCCGAGACCGTAGTGGGCTCCACCAACGGCGCGGTGCCTGCGGTGCCCGGTTATTTTCGCAAGATCAAGGCGGTGTGCGAGCGCCACGATGTGCTGCTGATCCTTGATGAGGTGATGGCCGGCATGGGGCGTACCGGGCAGCTGTTCGCCTATACCGACGACGGCATCGTGCCGGACATGGTCGCGGTCGGCAAAGGCCTGGCGGCGGGTTACATGCCGATCTCGGCGCTGTTGATCAGTGACCGGGTGCATTCGGTGATGGCCCGTGGCTCGGGTGTACTGGGCAACGGCCAAACCCATGTCAACCACCCGCTGGCCTGCGCCATTGCCCTGGAGGTACAGCAAGTCATCGTCGAAGAAGACCTGCTGACGCAAGTGCGCCAACGGGGTGAGCAACTGCGCGTCTGGCTCAGGGAAAGCCTGGCTGACCTGGATATCGTTGGCGATGTGCGCGGGCGCGGATTGTTCGTGGGCGTCGAGTTTGTCGAGAGCCGTTCCACCAAGGCGCCATTCAGAGGCGGCGGCGCCTATGCCGCGGCCCTCAAGCAAGAGGCGCTGCAACGCGGCCTGCTGATTTATCCCGGCAGCGGCACAGTGCAAGGCACACAAGGCAATCATGTGCTGTTCGCACCGCCGTTTATCACCAGCGAAGGGGAACTGGGGCAAATGGTCGAGCGCTTCAATGCAGTGGTCAGGGCTGTCGCCTACTAGCGATCGAGCGGGCTTACCGGGGGACGGTCGTTGTCACCCACATTAGCTGGAAAGGGAGAAATGAAGATGCAGACGATCGAACCATGCAAGGACAAAGTCCTGCTGTCGGTGTGCACTATGGACTGGTGTGATCACGGCGTGGAATTCGCCAAGACCGTGTTCTCCAACCTCGAGGTGTTTTGCTGGGACCCGGGCGATCCCTACCCTTATCACCTGGATGATTGGGAAGGCGACTGGATCATCTCCTACCGTGGCGACTTCATCTTCCCGCAGAGCATCTACAAGAATGCCCGCAAAGGCGCGATCAACCTGCACCCGGCGCCCCCCAAATATAGGGGCCTGGGCAGCCAGCATTACGCGATCTACTACAACGATGAAACCTACGGTTCGACCTGCCATCACCTGGCCCCTTCGGTGGACAGCGGGCAGATCATCGATGTGGCGCGCTTCAACGTCGCGCCCGCCGAGACGGCTTCCTCGCTGCGCCTGCACGTGGGCGCCTATTGTCTGCAGCAGTTCATTCACCTGCTCACCGACTACATCCTGCAGGGGCGGCCATTGCCGGTCTCGCCGGAAAATTGGGGCGAGCGCCTGTACAAGCAATCGGAACTCAAGCCCTGGATGGAGAAGATTCGCGCCCAAGAGCCGGATCATCGTTGCTTCAAGTAGCTTTTTTGACCATCACTTCAAGCCGCGGTGGCTTGGGGTGCTCACTGCGCGCTGGCGCCACGGGTATGAGTGCACCTATGTTTGAGTTTTCAAGTTTTGCAGCGGCACTGGGGGTCTACGTGATCGGCACCGCCAGCCCGGGCCCAGGCAACCTGGCCATCGCCAACACCTCCTTGAACTACGGGCGCACACCGGGCCTGGCGCTGGCGGCGGGGGTTATTTCCGGGTCGTTGTGCTGGGGCGCGATGACCGCTGCCGGCGTGTCGGCGCTGTTAATGTCCAACACCCAGATCATCCTGTGGCTGAAGGTGTTCGGCGCCTGCTACCTGTTCTTCCTGGCCTGGAAGTCGGTGCGCAGTGCGCTGGCGCATAACGCCACGACGGTGGCCAAAGCGCGAGCAAAACAGACGCGCAACCTGGGCTTCTATCTACAAGGGTTGGGCATTCACCTGACCAACCCCAAGGCGGCCTTGACCTGGTTCACCGTGACCACAGTGGGGCTGAGCGTCAACGCACCGGCATGGGCGAGTTTTGTGCTGGTGGCGGCCTGTGCGTTGTTGGGTTTCCTGATTTTCTGCACCTACGCCCTGGCGTTTTCCGCCCATTCGGCAGAACCTTTTTTTGCCCGGACCCGCAAGTCCTTCGGGCTGATTTGCGCAGCGTTCTACTCGATGGTTGCCATCGGCTTTCTCAGTTCGTTGCTCTGACTCCAACTTTAAGTGGCCTCCGTACACCTGTAACCGCGAAACCCGAGTGGCAGGTGACGTGCTAAGGCCCGTTCCAGGAAAAAACCATGTCCTTGTCGTTTGATTTGATGCTGGCGTTTGCTTTATTTGCGTTTGTCACGTCCGTCACCCCGGGCCCCAATAACGCCATGCTGCTGGCCTCAGGGGTTAATTTCGGCTTCCAGCGCACCATCCCGCATATCCTGGGCATCAGCTCCGGATTCCTGGTGCTGGTATTGGCGGTGGGGCTTGGGCTGGGCGCGGCGTTTACCGCCTATCCGGTGCTCTACACCATCCTGCGTTACGCGGGCGCGGCTTACTTGCTGTACCTGGCGTGGAACATCGCCCGTTCGGGCCCGGCATCCGAAGACACTGAAGGTAAAGGCAAGCCTCTAGGGTTCTGGGGCGCGGCGGCGTTTCAATGGGTCAATCCCAAGGCGTGGGTGATGGCAATCGGTGCAATCAGCACCTACACACCGTTGCAGGGCTACACCATGAACGTGGTAATCATCGCTACGGTGTTCGCCCTGATCAATGCGCCGAGCGTGGGGGTTTGGGCAGGATTCGGCAGTGTGTTGCGCAACGTGCTGCGCAACCCGCGCTGGTTACGCGTGTTCAACTTCGGCATGGCGGCGTTGCTGGTGATATCGCTGTATCCGTTGCTGCAGCAGACGAGCTGAGTTCCGGCTCTGTATTTTTTGCACCACCAAGATCTGCGCTCATAAAAAAAGCGAAGCCAAATCAATGGCTTCGCTTTTTTGGATTACGTTCTGAAAAGCTGAGTATCAGAACGGAATATCGTCATCAAAGCTGTCGAAATCCTGAGCCGGTTGCGGCGCAGCCTGTTGTGGCGCTGGACGCGACTCACGCTGTGGCTGCTGGGTTGGCTGTGGACGCGACTGCTGTGGACGCGGTGCCGAGTTGGACATGCCGCCCTGGCCCTGTTGGTCGCCCTGTGGACGGCCGCCCAGCAATTGCATGGTGCCTTGCATGTCGACCACGATTTCGGTGGTGTAACGCTTGATGCCGTCTTTTTCCCACTCGCGGGTTTGCAGTTTGCCTTCGATGTAGACCTGCGAACCTTTGCGCAGGTATTCACCGGCAATCTCAGCGACCTTGCCGAACATCGACACGCGGTGCCATTCGGTTTTCTCGACCTTCTGGCCGGTCTGCTTGTCGGTCCACTGTTCGCTGGTCGCCAGACTCAGGTTGGTCACGGCATTACCGTTAGGCAAGTAGCGAACTTCGGGATCCTGGCCGCAAGTACCGACCAATATGACTTTGTTAACCCCACGGGCCATAACGTTCTCCTAGGCTGGGCGCGCTGTCGGCACTGGGTTGACCAGTTGCTCGAGCGTCGCGCGATCCAATAATTCGGTGTCCAATTTGATGTAAATGGCCGCCTCTTCAGCGACCACGACTGCATCCGTTACCCCTACGACGGCCTTCAGGCGCTCTACCAGACCAGCCTCGCGGATCGCCTCGGGCGATAGCGGCAAACGCAGACTTGTGACGTAGGGAGGTTCGCGCATGGTAACAGCAAAGACCAGCCAAAGTGCAGCCAGCCCGGCGCATCCGAGGAAGACAACCGACAAACCGCCATGCTGGAACATCCAGCCACCCATGATGCCGCCCAACGCCGAGCCAAGGAACTGGCTGGTGGAGTACACCCCCATCGCCGTGCCCTTGCCGCCAGCCGGTGAAACTTTACTGATCAGCGACGGCAGCGAAGCTTCCAGCAGGTTGAACGCGGTGAAAAACACCACCGTACCGATGACCAGTGCCCGCAGGCTATCGCCGAACTGCCAGAAGAATAGTTCAGTGAGCATCAATGTCGCGACGGCGCCGAGTAAAACTCGTTTCATTTTGCGTTTCTTCTCGCCATAGATGATGAACGGGATCATGGCGAAGAACGAAATCAGCAGCGCGGTGAGATAGACCCACCAATGCTGCTCCTTGGGCAGGCCGGCTTTTTCCACCAGGGCCAGGGGCAAGGCGACGAAGCTGCACATCAGCATTGCGTGTAATACGAAGATACCTAAATCCAGGCGCAGCAGGTCCGGGTGCTTGAGCGTCGGCAGCAGCGCCTGACGTGCGACGCCCGATTCTCGGTGCTGCAGCGTGCCGGTAGAGCGCGGCACCATAAAAGCTACGATCACAATCCCGACCAGGGCCAGGCCGCCAGTGGCCAGAAACAACCCGTGCAGACCAAAAGCGCTCGTCAGCAACGGGCCGACCACCATGGCCACGGCGAACGACAGACCGATGGTCATGCCGATCATGGCCATGGCCTTGGTGCGGTGCTGTTCTCGGGTCAGGTCCGACAGTAAGGCCATGACCGCGGCGGAAATCGCCCCGGCGCCTTGCAGGATGCGTCCGGCAATCACGCCCCAGATTGAATCGGACTGGGCCGCAAGCACACTGCCAAGGGCGAACACGATCAAGCCAAGATAAATCACCGGGCGACGGCCAATGCGGTCGGAAATAATCCCGAACGGGATCTGAAAAATCGCCTGGGTCAGGCCATAGGCGCCAATCGCCAGGCCGATCAACGCGGGGGTAGCGCCTGCGAGATCCATTCCATAGGTCGCCAGCACCGGCAACACCATAAACATGCCCAGCATACGGAAGGCGAACACCAGGGCCAGACCGCTTGCCGCTCGGGTCTCGCCGCTACTCATGCGTTCGCTGTGGGGATCGTGCATGGAAAAACCTCGTGTGAACCGGCGGCGATTCTACCAGTCCCATCGATTGAGAGGGTATATGCGGCGCTTTGCCGCGCAGCTTTCATCTAAGGCTGCAAGCGGCCTTTTGACAGTGTATATTCATCCAGTCTTTAGCCGTATACTCCGGCATTATTTACGCCCGCCGTGCGAGGCCATCTTGGACAAGATCCTGATTCGTGGGGCTAGAACCCACAACCTGAAGAACATCGACCTGACCCTGCCCCGGGACAAACTGATCGTCATCACCGGCTTGTCCGGCTCCGGCAAGTCGTCCCTGGCGTTCGACACGCTGTATGCCGAAGGTCAGCGTCGCTATGTGGAATCCCTGTCGGCCTATGCCCGGCAATTCCTGTCGATGATGGAAAAGCCCGACGTCGACACCATCGAAGGCTTGTCGCCGGCCATTTCCATCGAGCAGAAGTCGACCTCCCACAACCCGCGTTCCACCGTGGGCACCATTACCGAAATCTACGACTACCTGCGCCTGCTGTATGCGCGCGTGGGTATTCCGCGCTGCCCGGACCACGATATTCCCCTGGAAGCCCAGACCGTCAGCCAGATGGTCGACCTGGTACTGGCCCAGCCGGAAGGCGCCAAGCTGATGCTGCTGGCGCCCGTCATCCGCGAGCGCAAGGGCGAACACCTTTCGGTCTTCGAAGAACTGCGTGCCCAGGGTTTTGTACGTGCGCGCATCAACGGCAAGCTCTATGAGCTGGATGAAGCGCCCAAGCTCGACAAGCAGAAAAAGCATTCCATTGATGTGGTGGTCGACCGCTTCAAGGTACGCGCCGACCTGCAGCAGCGTTTGGCGGAATCGTTCGAGACCGCGCTGAAGCTGGCCGACGGCATTGCCCTGGTTGCGCCGATGGATGACGAGCCGGGCGAAGAGATCATCTTCTCCGCGCGCTTCGCCTGCCCAATCTGTGGGCACGCCATCAGCGAACTGGAACCCAAGCTGTTTTCCTTCAACAACCCAGCCGGCGCCTGCCCGACGTGCGATGGCCTGGGCGTGAAGCAGTTCTTCGATATCAAGCGCCTGGTCAATGGCGACCTGACCCTGGCCGAGGGGGCGATACGCGGCTGGGACAGGCGTAACGTCTACTATTTCCAGATGCTCGGGTCATTGGCCTCGCACTACAAGTTCAGCCTGGAAGTGCCGTTCAACCAGCTGCCGGCAGACCAGCAGAAGGTCATTCTTCATGGCAGCGGCTCGCAGAATGTCGACTTCAAGTACCTGAACGACCGTGGCGACATCGTCAAGCGCTCCCACCCGTTCGAAGGCATCGTGCCGAACCTGGAACGTCGCTACCGCGAGACCGAATCGGCAAGTGTGCGTGAAGAACTGGCAAAGTTCCTCAGCACACAGCCTTGCCCGGATTGTCGTGGCACACGCCTGCGCCGTGAAGCGCGGCATGTGTGGGTGGGCGAAAAAACGTTGCCGGCAGTGACTAACCTGCCAATCGGCGATGCGTGTGAATATTTTGGTGTCCTCAAGCTCACCGGGCGTCGTGGGGAAATTGCCGACAAGATCCTCAAGGAAATTCGCGAGCGCCTGCAGTTCCTGGTCAACGTTGGCCTGGACTATCTGTCACTGGACCGCAGCGCCGATACCTTGTCGGGCGGTGAAGCACAGCGGATCCGGCTGGCCAGCCAGATCGGTGCGGGCCTTGTTGGCGTGCTGTATATCCTCGACGAACCGTCGATTGGCTTGCACCAACGGGATAACGATCGCCTGCTCGGCACGTTGAAACACCTGCGGGACATCGGCAATACCGTGATTGTGGTCGAGCACGATGAAGATGCCATCCGCCTGGCGGACTACGTGGTCGATATCGGCCCGGGTGCAGGTGTGCATGGCGGACATATCGTTGCCGAGGGCACGCCTGCCGAAGTGATGGCGCATCCTGATTCGTTGACCGGCAAGTACCTGTCTGGCCGGGTGAAGATCGAAGTGCCCGCCAAGCGTACGCCGCGTAACAAAAAGATGGCACTGCATCTCAAGGGCGCGCGCGGCAACAACCTGCGCAATGTCGACCTGGAGATTCCGCTGGGCCTGCTGACCTGTGTGACCGGTGTTTCCGGTTCGGGCAAGTCGACGCTGATCAACAACACGCTGTTCCCACTCAGTGCCACCGCGCTGAACGGCGCGACCACCCTGGAAGCGGCGGCGCACGACAGCATCAAGGGCCTGGAGCACCTGGACAAGGTGGTCGATATCGACCAAAGCCCGATTGGGCGTACCCCACGCTCCAACCCGGCCACCTACACTGGGCTGTTTACGCCGATCCGCGAGCTGTTCGCGGGTGTACCCGAGTCCCGCTCGCGCGGCTATGGACCTGGGCGGTTCT
The DNA here is from genome assembly GCF_023127755.1 of Pseudomonas sp. W2Aug9. Taxonomy (NCBI): domain Bacteria; kingdom Pseudomonadati; phylum Pseudomonadota; class Gammaproteobacteria; order Pseudomonadales; family Pseudomonadaceae; genus Pseudomonas; species Pseudomonas sp. W2Aug9. The sequence goes on from NZ_SPKL01000007.1 coordinate 56,568, forward strand.
CGTTCAACGTCAAAGGCGGGCGCTGTGAGGCCTGCCAGGGCGATGGCTTGATCAAGGTGGAGATGCATTTTCTGCCGGACATCTACGTGCCGTGCGACGTGTGCAAAAGCAAGCGCTACAACCGCGAAACCCTTGAGATCAAGTACAAGGGCAAGAGCATCCATGAAACCCTGGAGATGACCATCGAGGAAGCTCGCGAGTTCTTCGACGCGGTGCCGGCGTTGGCGCGCAAGCTGCAAACGCTGATGGATGTGGGCTTGTCGTACATCAAGCTGGGGCAATCGGCGACTACGCTGTCAGGTGGCGAGGCACAACGGGTCAAGCTGTCTCGCGAGCTGTCCAAGCGCGATACCGGCAAAACCTTGTACATCCTCGATGAACCGACCACCGGTCTGCACTTCGCGGATATCCAGCAATTGCTGGACGTGCTGCACCGCCTGCGAGACCACGGCAATACCGTGGTGGTAATCGAGCACAACCTTGATGTGATCAAGACCGCTGACTGGCTGGTGGACCTTGGGCCGGAAGGTGGTTCCAAGGGTGGCCAGATCATCGCAGTGGGTACGCCGGAGCAAGTTTGCGAAATGCCACAGTCGCACACCGGTTACTACTTGAAACCGTTGCTGGCGCGCGACCGGGCCTGACTTTTTCTAGCCCAATAAAAAGCCCCTGTCACTTTGCGGTGACGGGGGCTTTTTTACAGCTGGGAATCAGAACTGCGATTGCAGGTAATTCTCCAGGCCAATCAACTTGATCAGGCCCAACTGTTTTTCCAACCAATAGGTGTGATCTTCTTCGGTGTCGGCCAACTGCACGCGCAGAATTTCCCGGGTGACGTAGTCGTTGTGCAGCTCGCAAAGTTCGATGCCCTTGCAGAGCGCAGCACGAACTTTGTACTCGAGGCGAAGGTCGGCAGCGAGCATGTCCGGTACCGTGGTCCCCACATCGAGATCATCAGGACGCATACGCGGCGTGCCTTCGAGCATCAGGATACGGCGCATCAGTGCGTCGGCGTGCTGTGCCTCTTCTTCCATCTCATGGTTGATACGCTCGTAGAGCTCGGTAAAGCCCCAGTCTTCGTACATGCGCGAATGGATGAAATATTGGTCACGAGCTGCCAGTTCGCCCGTCAGCAACGTGTTGAGGTAATCGATTACGTCGGGGTGACCTTGCATCGCCCTACATCTCCCTGCTTGAAAGACTGTAGTTTGAACCATGATGACTTGAAGGTCACGGGATCAACGGCAGAAAAGTGAAGATTTCCGTAGAAAAGTAGCTGAAATAACGCAAAAACCGCCCAAATGAGGGCGGTTCTGCTTATCGTTTAGAGTCAGTTAAGCGATACACCCAGTGCCTTTGCGATTGCTTCTCCATAAGCCGGGTCGGCCTTGTAGAAGTGCTGCAATTGACGCTGGACCACATCGCTGGAAACGCTAGCCATCGCACCGGCAATGTTATTGGTCAGCAGGGCTTTCTGCTCATCATTCATCAAGCGGAACAGCGCGCCCGCATGGCTGTAGTAGTCCGTATCTTCGCGGTGATCGTAACGATCAGCAGCGCCGCTCAGGGCCAGTGCCGGCTCTGCGTACTGCGGGGCTTGCTTGGGCGCATCGGCATAGCTGTTTGGCTCGTAGTTGGGAGCCGCACCGCCATTACTGCCGAAGGCCATAGAACCGTCACGCTGGTAACTGTTAACCGGGTTGCGCGGCGCGTTTACGGGCAGTTGCTGGTGGTTAGTGCCGACACGGTAGCGGTGGGCATCTGCGTAGGCAAACACTCGACCTTGCAACATACGATCGGGTGACAGGCCAACGCCTGGAACCATGTTGCTCGGACCAAATGCAGCCTGCTCCACTTCTGCGAAGTAGTTCTGCGGATTACGGTTGAGCTCAAGCTCGCCCACTTCGATCAGCGGGAACTCTTTTTGCGACCAGGTCTTGGTCACGTCAAACGGGTTCTCATAATGAGCGTTTGCTTGAGCCTCAGTCATGATCTGGATGCAGACGCGCCATTTCGGAAAATCACCGCGCTCGATAGCACCAAACAGATCACGCTGGGCATAGTCAGGGTCGGTACCCGCCAGGCGTGCAGCCTCGGCCGGGGCCAGGTTCTTGATGCCTTGCTTGGTCTTGTAGTGCCACTTCACCCAGTGGCGTTCGCCCTTGGCGTTGATCAGACTGTACGTGTGACTGCCGAAGCCGTGCATGTGGCGATAGCCGTCTGGAATGCCACGGTCCGAAAACAGAATGGTGACCTGATGCAGCGCCTCTGGAGAGTGCGACCAGAAGTCCCACATCATCTGCGCGCTTTTCAGGTTGCTCTGCGGCAGGCGTTTCTGGGTGTGGATAAAGTCCGGGAATTTCAGCGGATCCCGGATGAAGAACACAGGGGTGTTGTTGCCCACGATGTCCCAGTTGCCCTCTTCGGTATAGAACTTCAGGGCAAAACCACGTGGATCACGCTCAGTGTCAGCAGACCCGCGCTCACCACCCACAGTGGAGAATCGCAGGAATGTAGGCGTTTGCTTGCCAACAGATTCGAACAGCTTGGCACTGGTGTACTGGGTGATGTCTTGGGTAACGGTGAACGTACCGTAGGCACCCGATCCTTTGGCATGCACGCGCCGCTCAGGAATGTTTTCACGGTTGAAGTGAGCGAGCTTCTCGATCAGATGGAAATCGTCGAGCAACAACGGGCCACGAGGGCCTGCGGAACGGGAGTTCTGGTTATCCGCAACAGGAGCCCCGCTGGCGGTGGTAAGGACTTTATTCTGGCTCATGCGCAATCTTCCTCAGGTCGGACTTTGAACTGCCGGCTAAGCGGCTTGGAGGGAGTATTGATCATCAACACTACGCCTACAAATTCATTAAATCGTATGCGTCGATAGAAAATAACTAACAAGACTCCGCTCGCTATAGTGCAGCGCACTGTCTATGGAAGCTTGTATAAGTTGCGCTTTTGTTACGCGCACAAAAAACCGGGCGCGAGGCCCGGTTTTTTGTTGCAGCTTGTCGTCTTACTCGGCGCTTACAGCTTCGCCGGCAGTAGCACGATCAACCAACTCGACGTACGCCATAGGCGCGTTGTCGCCAGCGCGGAAACCGCACTTGAGGATGCGCAGGTAGCCACCCTCACGGGTAGCGTAACGCTTGCCCAGGTCGTTGAAGAGCTTACCAACGATAGCTTTCGAACGAGTACGGTCGAAAGCCAGACGGCGGTTAGCCAGGCTGTCTGTCTTGGCCAAAGTGATCAGCGGCTCAGCAACGCGACGCAGTTCTTTAGCTTTCGGCAGTGTAGTTTTGATCAGCTCGTGCTCGAACAGCGACACCGCCATGTTTTGGAACATGGCCTTGCGGTGCGAGCTGGTACGGCTCAGGTGACGACCACTTTTACGATGACGCATGGTTCATTCCTTACCAAACTCACGTTCGGTGATTACGACGATCAGGCAGTCGCCTTGTCGTCCTTCTTAAGACTTGCAGGCGGCCAGTTGTCGAGGCGCATGCCGAGGGACAGACCGCGGGAGGCCAGAACGTCCTTGATTTCAGTCAAGGATTTCTTGCCCAGGTTCGGAGTCTTCAACAGTTCTACTTCGGTACGCTGAATCAGGTCGCCGATGTAGTAAATGTTTTCCGCCTTAAGGCAGTTAGCCGAACGTACAGTCAGTTCCAGATCGTCAACCGGGCGAAGCAGGATCGGATCGATCTCGTCTTCCTGCTCGATTACCACTGGTTCGCTGTCACCTTTGAGGTCGACGAACGCAGCCAACTGCTGTTGCAGAATGGTTGCAGCACGGCGGATAGCCTCTTCAGGATCCAAGGTACCGTTGGTTTCCAGATCAATAACCAGCTTGTCCAGGTTAGTACGCTGCTCGACACGGGCGTTTTCCACCACGTATGCGATACGGCGAACCGGGCTGAACGAAGAGTCAAGCTGCAAGCGACCAATGCTGCGGCTTTCGTCTTCATCGCTCTGACGCGAGTCGGCCGGTTCATAACCACGACCACGAGCTACAGTGAGCTTCATGTTCAGGGCGCCGTTAGACGCCAGGTTAGCGATTACGTGATCGGGGTTAACGATCTCGACATCATGATCCAGCTGAATATCGGCAGCGGTAACCACCCCCGAACCCTTCTTCGACAAGGTCAGCGTAACTTCGTCACGGCCGTGCAGCTTGATAGCCAGACCTTTAAGGTTCAACAGGATTTCAATTACGTCTTCCTGTACACCTTCGATGGCGCTGTACTCGTGGAGCACACCGTCAATCTCGGCCTCGACTACTGCACAGCCGGGCATTGAGGACAACAGGATGCGGCGCAGCGCGTTGCCCAGGGTGTGGCCAAAACCACGCTCGAGAGGCTCGAGAGTAATTTTGGCGCGGGTTGGACTGACAACCTGCACATCAATGTGGCGGGGTGTCAGGAACTCATTTACCGAAATCTGCATGGATGCACCTATTTTCTAGCCCTTACTTGGAGTAGAGCTCGACAATCAGGCTTTCGTTGATGTCGGCGGACAGATCACTGCGAGCAGGAACGTTCTTGAAAACGCCCGACTTCTTCTCAGTGTCTACTTCTACCCATTCTACGCGGCCACGTTGGGCACACAGATCGAGAGCTTGGACAATGCGAAGTTGGTTTTTAGCTTTCTCGCGAACTGCGACCACGTCACCGGCACGAACCTGGTAAGACGGAACGTTTACGGTCTGACCGTTAACGCTGATCGACTTGTGCGATACCAGCTGACGGGATTCGGCACGAGTCGAACCAAAGCCCATACGGTATACAACGTTGTCCAGACGGCATTCGAGCAGTTGCAGCAGGTTTTCACCGGTTGCACCTTTCTTGCCAGCAGCTTCTTTGTAGTAGCCGCTGAACTGACGCTCGAGAACGCCGTAAATACGACGGACCTTCTGCTTTTCACGCAGTTGGGTGCCGTAATCGGACTGGCGACCGCGGCGTTGGCCGTGGATACCAGGTGCTGCTTCAATGTTGCACTTCGATTCGATCGCGCGCACGCCGCTCTTCAGGAAGAGATCGGTGCCTTCGCGACGAGCGAGTTTGCATTTTGGACCAATGTAACGAGCCATTCTTTACAATCTCCTGGATTACACGCGGCGCTTCTTCGGCGGACGGCACCCGTTGTGCGGGATTGGCGTCACGTCGGTGATGCTGGCGATCTTATAGCCACAGCCGTTCAAAGCACGGACAGCAGACTCACGACCTGGACCTGGACCTTTGACGTTAACGTCGAGGTTTTTCAGGCCGTATTCCAGCGCAGCTTGACCAGCACGTTCAGCAGCTACTTGAGCAGCAAACGGAGTGGACTTGCGGGAACCGCGGAAACCCGAACCACCGGAGGTAGCCCAAGAAAGCGCGTTACCTTGACGGTCGGTGATGGTCACGATTGTGTTGTTAAAAGATGCATGGATGTGGGCGATGCCATCAACCACTGTCTTTTTAACTTTTTTACGAGGACGAGCAGCAGGTTTTGCCATGATAATTTTCCTGTCGATTCGCTGGGGCGATTACTTGCGGATCGGCTTACGCGGACCTTTACGGGTACGCGCGTTAGTCTTGGTACGCTGACCGCGTACTGGAAGACCACGACGATGACGCAGACCGCGATAGCAACCGAGGTCCATCAAACGCTTGATTTTCATGTTGATTTCGCGACGCAGGTCACCTTCAGTGGTGAACTTCGCCACTTCGCCACGCAGCTGTTCAATCTGCTCGTCGCTCAGATCCTTGATCTTAGCGGCTGGGTTTACCCCAGCAACTGCGCAAATTTTCTGCGCAGTAGTGCGACCAACACCATAGATGTAGGTCAGCGAGATAACAGTGTGCTTGTTATCTGGAATGTTAACGCCTGCAATACGGGCCATTCAGTGGGACTCCAATTGACAGCTACCTACGCCCCGGAAGCCAAGAAATAGGGCGCGAGATAATATCGCTGTAATAACAAATAATCAACCCGGCAGCGCACTAGCTGCCGGGCTTCAAGCGGATCACACTCAGCCTTGGCGCTGTTTGTGACGCGGTTCCGCGCTGCAAATTACTCGAACAACACCTTCGCGGCGAATAATCTTGCAGTTACGGCACAGCTTTTTCACCGATGCACGAACTTTCATCACCAACTCCTCGAACCTTATGGGGTACTCAGCGCAACATGCCGCTGCCGTAGCCCTTCAGGTTGGCTTTCTTCATCAGGGATTCGTACTGGTGCGAAACGAGGTGCGATTGTACTTGGGACATGAAGTCCATCACAACCACGACCACGATCAGCAACGAGGTCCCGCCAAGGTAGAACGGAACGTTTGCTGCAACCACCAGGAACTGGGGCAACAGACACACGGCCGTCATATATAGAGCACCGAACAGGGTCAAACGAGTCAGAACGCCATCAATGTAGCGTGCCGACTGCTCACCTGGACGGATACCCGGAATAAAGGCACCGGACTTCTTCAGGTTTTCCGCTACGTCTTTCGGATTGAACATCAACGCCGTATAGAAGAAGCAGAAGAAAATAATCCCTGCACTAAACAGCAGAATATTCAACGGCTGACCAGGAGCGATCGACTGAGAGAGGTCCTGCAGCCAGCCCATATTTTCAGACTGACCAAACCAGGTACCCAACGAAGCCGGAAACAGCAAGATGCTGCTCGCGAAAATTGCCGGAATAACACCGGCCATATTCACTTTCAGCGGCAAGTGGCTGGTCTGCGCAGCAAAAACCTTACGGCCCTGCTGACGCTTGGCGTAGTGAACAGCAATACGACGCTGGCCACGCTCAATGAACACCACAAAACCGATAATCGCTACTGCCAGCAAACCGATAGCAACCAGGGCGAAGATATTGATATCACCCTGACGCGCAGACTCGAAAGACTGCCCGATTGCTCTCGGAAGACCGGCGACGATACCTGCGAAAATCAACATCGAGATACCGTTACCAACACCACGCTCAGTAATCTGCTCACCCAGCCACATCATGAACATCGCACCAGCCACAAACGTGGATACCGCGACGAAATGGAAGCCAAAGTCACCAGTGAACGCAACGCCCTGCCCTGCCAGGCCAACGGACATGCCGATAGCTTGAACCAGGGCGAGGACTACAGTGCCGTAGCGGGTGTACTGGCTAATCTTGCGACGGCCAGCTTCACCTTCCTTCTTCAACTGCTCCAGCTGCGGGCTGACGGCTGTCATCAGTTGCATGATGATCGACGCCGAAATGTACGGCATGATCCCCAGTGCAAAGATGCTCATCCGCTCCAGCGCACCGCCGGAAAACATGTTGAACAAGCTAAGAATGGTCCCCTCATTCTGTCGAAACAGGTCTGCGAGTCGGTCCGGGTTGATACCTGGAACCGGGATGTGTGCGCCTATTCGGTAGACGATAATCGCCAGGAACAGAAAACGCAGACGAGCCCAAAGTTCAGACATACCGCCTTTGCCGAGCGCTGAGAGAGCACCTTGCTTAGCCATTTATTCCTCGAACTTGCCGCCAGCTGCTTCGATAGCCGAACGCGCACCTTTGGTGGCGCCGATTCCCTTGCCGATAGTGACAGCGCGAGTCACTTCACCGGACAGCATGATTTTCACACGCTGTACGTTGACGTTGATCACGTTGGCATCTTTCAGGGTCTGCACAGTAACGATGTCGCCTTCCACTTTAGCCAGCTCGGACAGACGCACTTCTGCGCGGTCCATGGCTTTCAGGGATACGAAACCGAACTTAGGCAGGCGACGATGCAGCGGCTGTTGACCGCCTTCAAAGCCTGGAGCGATGGTGCCACCGGAGCGGGAGGTTTGACCTTTGTGGCCACGGCCACCAGTCTTACCCAAACCGCTACCGATACCACGGCCCGGACGATGCTTTTCGCGACGGGAACCCGGCGCTGGACTCAGATCATTGAGTTTCATCGATTAACCCTCTACACGCAGCATGTAGTAAGCCTTGTTGATCATCCCGCGATTCTCGGGAGTATCCTGGACTTCTACAGTGTGACCGATGCGACGCAGACCCAAACCTTTAACACACAGTTTGTGGTTAGGGATGCGGCCGGTCATGCTTTTGATCAGCGTTACTTTAACGGTAGCCATGATCAGAAGATCTCCTTGACAGTCAGACCACGCTTGGCAGCGATGGACTCAGGAGATTGCATAGCTTTCAGACCCTTGAAAGTGGCGTGAACCACGTTTACCGGGTTAGTCGAGCCGTAGCACTTGGCCAGAACGTTCTGAACGCCAGCAACTTCGAGGACAGCACGCATAGCGCCGCCAGCGATGATACCGGTACCTTCAGAAGCAGGCTGCATGTACACCTTCGAAGCGCCGTGAGCGGACTTCATTGCGTACTGCAGAGTGGTGCCGTTCAGATCAACTTGGATCATGTTGCGACGAGCAGCTTCCATTGCCTTCTGGATCGCGGCAGGCACTTCACGTGACTTGCCACGGCCGAAGCCAACACGCCCTTTACCATCACCCACCACGGTCAACGCGGTGAAAGTGAAGATACGGCCGCCTTTAACGGTTTTGGCTACGCGGTTAACTTGAACCAGCTTCTCAATGTAGCCTTCGTCGCGCTTTTGGTCGTTATTTGACATAACTTAGAACTCCAGCCCAGCTTCACGAGCAGCATCAGCCAGCGCTTTCACGCGACCGTGGTACTTGAAGCCAGAGCGGTCGAAAGCCACTTGCGAGACGCCAGCGGCCTTAGCACGCGTAGCGACCAGCTGGCCAACCTTTGTGGCCGCGTCGATGTTGCCAGTGGCACCATCACGCAGTTCTTTATCCAAAGTCGAGGCGCTTGCCAGGACTTTGTTGCCGTCGGCCGAGATGACCTGGGCGTAGATGTGCTGCGACGAGCGGAACACGCAGAGACGCACGACTTCGAGTTCGTGCATTTTCAGGCGTGCTTTGCGAGCGCGACGCAGTCGAGTAACTTTTTTGTCGGTCATTTGCTATGCCCTACTTCTTCTTGGCTTCTTTACGACGGACGACTTCGTCCGCGTAGCGCACACCTTTGCCTTTGTACGGCTCTGGTGGACGGAAGTCGCGGATCTCAGCGGCCACTTGACCTACCAGCTGCTTGTCGATGCCCTTGATCAGGATATCGGTCTGGCTAGGAGTCTCAGCAGTGATGCCCGCTGGCAGTTCGTAATCCACTGGGTGCGAGAAGCCAAGGGCAAGGTTCAAAACCGTGCCTTTTGCTTGCGCTTTGTAACCAACACCGACCAGCTGGAGCTTGCGCTCGAAGCCTTGGCTTACGCCTTGGACCATGTTGTTTACCAACGCACGCGTGGTACCGGCCATTGCGCGAGTTTGTTGATCGCCATTGCGAGCAGCGAAACGCAGCTCACCAGCTTCTTCAACGATCTCAACGGACGAATGGATGTTCAGTTCAAGAGTACCCTTGGCACCCTTCACCGAAAGCTGTTGGCCTGCGAATTTGACTTCGACACCGGCTGGCAGCTTAACGGGGTTCTTAGCGACGCGAGACATGCTTATCCCCCCTTAGAACACAGTGCAAAGAACTTCGCCGCCGACACCGGCAGCGCGCGCAGCACGATCCGTCATCACACCTTTGTTGGTGGAGACGATAGACACGCCCAGACCGCCACGAACTTTCGGCAGATCTTCAGCGGACTTGTACTGACGCAGGCCTGGACGGCTAACGCGCTTCACTTCCTCGATGACCGAACGGCCTTCGAAGTACTTCAGCTCGATGGACAGCAGTGGTTTGATTTCGCTGCTGATCTGATAACCCGCAATGTAGCCTTCGTCTTTCAGGACTTTGGCAACAGCTACCTTCAACTTGGAAGATGGCATGCTTACGACGGACTTTTCAGCCATCTGGGCATTACGGATACGAGTTAGCATGTCCGCTAACGGGTCCTGCATACTCATGGGCTAGACGCTCCTAATACAAAAAAATTAGCCTTGCGGCTACATATGTCGCCGAGAATCTCCGAGCACAAAAAACACGGGCTCAGGCGAGCCGCGTATTTTAGACACACTCCAGAAATGAAACAAGCCCCAAAAGGGGCTTGATCCAGATTCAAGGTCACCGGCGGTCAGTATCTTACGATTCCGACCACCTGGACGTTGAAAGTACTTACCAGCTGGCTTTAACCAGACCTGGTACGTCACCACGCATTGCCGCTTCACGCAGTTTGTTACGGCCGAGGCCGAACTTGCGGTAAACGCCGTGTGGACGACCGGTCAGGCGGCAGCGGTTACGCATGCGCGAAGCGCTTGCGTCACGTGGCTGCTTCTGCAGAGCAACTGTAGCTTCCCAACGCGCTTCTGGACTTGCGTTCAGATCAACGATGATTGCTTTCAGTGCTGCACGCTTCTTGGCGTACTTGGCAACCGTGAGCTGACGCTTCAGCTCGCGGTTTTTCATGCTCATCTTGGCCATGGTCCTACTCCAATCAGTTGCGGAACGGGAATTTGAAAGCACGCAACAGGGCGCGACCTTCATCATCGTTCTTGGCAGTGGTGGTCAGGGTGATGTCCAGACCGCGGAGAGCATCGATCTTGTCGTAGTCGATTTCCGGGAAGATGATCTGCTCTTTCACGCCCATGCTGTAGTTACCACGACCATCGAAGGACTTGGCATTCAGGCCGCGGAAGTCGCGGACCCGAGGCAGGGAGATCGACAGCAGACGATCCAGGAATTCGTACATACGCTCACGGCGCAGAGTCACTTTGACGCCGATCGGCCAACCTTCACGGACTTTAAAGCCAGCGATGGATTTCCGAGCGTAAGTCACAACGACTTTTTGACCGGTGATCTTTTCCAGGTCGGCAACAGCGTGCTCGATGACTTTTTTGTCGCCGATCGCTTCGCCCAGACCCATGTTCAGGGTGATTTTGGTGACGCGCGGAACTTCCATCACGTTCCCGAGCTTAAGTTCTTCCTTAAGCTTAGGGGCGATTTCCTTCCGGTAAATCTCTTGTAGTCGTGCCATGGTCTAATCTACCTAGCAGTGTTCAAGCATCAACCGCTTTTTGGGTCGACTTGAAGACACGAATTTTCTTACCGTCTTCTACTTTGAAACCAACGCGGTCAGCCTTGTTGGTTTCGCCATTGAAGATGGCGACGTTAGAAGCGTCCAGCGGAGCTTCTTTCTCGACGATACCGCCCTGCACGCCCGACATCGGGTTAGGCTTGGTATGACGCTTGACCAGGTTCAGACCACCGATAACCAGACGGTTATTAGCGAGAACCTTAAGCACCTTACCGCGCTTACCTTTGTCTTTGCCGGCGATCACGATGATCTCGTCGTCACGACGAATCTTTTGCATGTCGGATCTCCTTACAGCACTTCTGGGGCGAGCGAGACGATCTTCATGAACTTCTCAGTACGAAGTTCACGGGTCACTGGCCCAAAGATACGGGTGCCGATCGGCTCTTGCTTGTTGTTCAGAAGAACAGCAGCGTTGCCATCAAAGCGGATAATGGAGCCATCAGCACGACGTACGCCGTGACGAGTGCGGACTACAACAGCAGTCATCACTTGGCCTTTTTTCACCTTACCGCGAGGAATTGCTTCCTTCACGGTAACCTTGATGATGTCACCGATACCAGCGTAACGACGATGGGAGCCACCCAGCACCTTGATGCACATAACACGGCGAGCGCCGCTGTTATCGGCCACATCGAGCATGGATTGAGTCTGAATCATATAATTTCTCCGACCCCTAGTCCTTAGACTTCCACAGCGCGTTCGAGAACATCAACCAGCGCCCAAGACTTGGTCTTGGCCAGCGGACGAGTTTCACGAATAGTGACTTTGTCGCCGATGTGGCACTGATTGGTTTCGTCGTGCGCGTGCAGCTTAGTCGAACGCTTAACATATTTACCGTAGATCGGGTGCTTAACGCGACGCTCGATCAAAACGGTGATGGTTTTGTCCATCTTGTCGCTGACAACACGGCCAGTCAGCGTACGGACAGTCTTTTCGGCTTCAGCCATGATCACTTACCTGCCTGCTGGTTGAGCACAGTCTTCACGCGAGCGATGTCACGCTTAACTTGCGAGAGCAGATGAGACTGCCCCAACTGGCCAGTTGCTTTCTGCATACGCAGATTGAACTGGTCGCGCAGCAGGCCGAGCAGTTGCTCGTTCAGCTGCTGTGCGGATTTTTCACGAAGTTCATTCGCTTTCATCACATCACCGTCCGTTTAACAAAGGAGGTGGCGAGCGGCAGCTTTGCAGCAGCCAGGGCGAAAGCCTCACGCGCCAGCTCTTCAGAAACACCCTCGATTTCATACAGGACTTTGCCTGGCTGAATCTGGGCAACCCAGTATTCCACGTTACCCTTACCTTTACCCATCCGAACCTCGAGAGGTTTTTTGGAGATCGGCTTGTCCGGGAATACACGGATCCAGATCTTGCCGCCACGTTTTACGTGACGGGTCAGAGCACGACGCGCTGACTCGATCTGACGAGCGGTGAGACGACCACGAGCTACAGACTTCAGCGCGAACTCGCCGAAGCTGACTTTGCTACCGCGCTGAGCCAGACCACGGTTGTGGCCTGTCATCTGCTTGCGGAACTTCGTACGCTTAGGTTGCAACATTTGGCGTACCCCTTACTTAGCAGCTTTTTTACGAGGCGCTGGTGCTTGTGGTTTCAGTTCTTCTTGGCGACCACCAATTACTTCGCCTTTGAAGATCCAAACCTTTACACCGATCACACCGTAAGTGGTGTGAGCTTCGTAGTTGGCATAGTCGATGTCGGCACGCAGGGTGTGCAGTGGCACACGACCTTCGCGATACCATTCAGTACGTGCGATTTCAGCACCGCCGAGACGACCGCTCACTTGGATTTTGATGCCTTTGGCACCAATGCGCATGGCGTTCTGTACGGCGCGCTTCATAGCGCGACGGAACATTACGCGACGCTCCAGCTGCTGAGCTACGCTCTGCGCAACCAGCATACCGTCGAGCTCCGGCTTGCGGATCTCTTCGATATTGATGTGCACAGGCACACCCATTTGCTTGGTCAGGTCCTGACGCAGTTTCTCAACATCTTCACCTTTCTTCCCGATAACGATACCTGGACGAGCGGTGTGGATGGTGATACGTGCAGTTTGGGCCGGACGATGGATATCGATACGGCTTACGGACGCGCTTTTTAGTTTGTCTTGGAGATACTCACGCACCTTCAGATCAGCGAACAAATAGTCCGCATAAGTCCGACCGTCTGCGTACCAGACGGAGGTGTGCTCCTTGACGATTCCCAGGCGAATGCCAATGGGATGTACTTTCTGACCCATCTCTTCGACTCCGTTACTTGTCAGCAACCTTGACAGTGATATGGCAAGACCGCTTGACGATGCGATCAGCACGGCCTTTGGCACGTGGCATGATGCGCTTCAGCGAACGCCCTTCGTTGACGAAAACGGTGCTGACCTTCAGGTCATCAACGTCTGCGCCTTCGTTATGCTCGGCGTTGGCTACGGCCGACTCCAGCACTTTCTTCATGATCTCGGCGGCTTTCTTACTGCTGAAAGCCAACAGGTTGAGCGCTTCGCCCACCTTCTTCCCGCGGATCTGGTCGGCGACCAAGCGGGCTTTCTGGGCGGAGATTCGAGCGCCCGACAACTTAGCGGCTACTTCCATTTCCTAACCCCTTAACGCTTGGCTTTCTTGTCTGCCACGTGCCCACGATAAGTGCGGGTACCGGCAAACTCGCCCAGTTTGTGGCCGACCATGTCTTCGTTAACGAGAACTGGGACGTGTTGACGACCGTTGTGTACTGCGATGGTCAGACCGACCATTTGTGGCAGGATCATCGAACGACGCGACCAGGTCTTAACTGGTTTGCGATCGTTCTTTTCCGCCGCCACTTCGATCTTCTTCAGTAGGTGAAGATCAATAAAAGGACCTTTTTTCAGAGAACGTGGCACTGTCGTATCCCTCTATTTACTTGCGACGACGGACGATCATTTTGTCGGTACGCTTATTACCACGAGTCTTCGCGCCCTTAGTCGGGAAGCCCCATGGCGATACCGGATGACGACCACCAGAGGTACGACCTTCACCACCACCGTGTGGGTGGTCAACCGGGTTCATGGCAACACCACGAACGGTTGGGCGAACGCCACGCCAGCGTTTGGCACCAGCTTTACCCAACGAACGCAGGCTGTGCTCGGAGTTCGAGACTTCGCCCAGGGTCGCACGGCATTCAGCCAGTACTTTACGCATCTCACCAGAACGCAGACGCAGGGTCACGTAGACACCTTCACGAGCGATCAGCTGAGCCGAAGCACCAGCGGAACGAGCGATTTGCGCGCCTTTACCTGGCTTCAATTCGATGCCGTGTACGGTGCTACCAACTGGAATGTTACGCAGTTGCAGAGCGTTGCCCGGCTTGATCGGCGCCAGAGCACCTGCGATCAGCTGGTCACCAGCACTCACGCCTTTAGGGGCGATGATGTAGCGACGCTCGCCATCTGCGTACAGCAGCAGAGCGATGTGAGCAGTACGGTTTGGATCGTATTCAATACGCTCGACAGTGGCAGCGATGCCATCTTTGTCGTTGCGACGGAAATCGACCAGACGATAATGCTGCTTATGGCCACCACCGATGTGACGAGTGGTAATGCGACCATTGTTGTTACGACCACCAGACTTCGATTTTTTCTCGAGCAGCGGTGCGTGAGGAGCGCCTTTATGCAGCTCCTGGTTGACCACCTTGACCACAAAACGGCGGCCAGGGGAAGTCGGTTTGCATTTAACGATTGCCATGATGCACCCCTTCCTTACTCAGCACTGCTGCTGAAATCGAGATCTTGGCCTGGCTGAAGGGAGATAACTGCCTTCTTCCAGTCATTACGCTTGCCCAGACCGCGAGCAGTGCGCTTGCTCTTACCCAGAACATTCAGGGTAGTAACACGCTCTACTTTCACGCTGAACAGGCTTTCGACGGCCTTCTTGATTTCCAGCTTGGTTGCGTCAGTTGCAACCTTGAAAACGAACTGGCCTTTCTTGTCAGCCAGAACCGTAGCCTTTTCGGAAACGTGCGGGCCAAGCAGAACTTTAAATACGCGTTCCTGGTTCATCCCAGCAGCTCCTCGAATTTCTTCACGGCCGACACGGTGATCAACACCTTGTCGTATGCGATCAGACTAACTGGATCGGAACCTTGCACGTCACGTACATCAACGTGTGGCAGGTTGCGAGCAGCCAGGTACAGGTTCTGATCAACAGCTTCGGACACGATCAAAACGTCGGTCAGGCTCATGTTGTTCAGTTTGCCCAGCAGATCTTTGGTTTTTGGACTTTCGACAGCGAAGTCCTGAACCACGACCAGACGATCAGTACGCACGAGTTCAGCAAGGATGGAGCGCAGAGCTGCGCGGTACATCTTCTTGTTGAGCTTCTGAGAGTGATCCTGTGGACGAGCTGCGAAAGTGGTACCGCCGCCACGCCAGATTGGGCTACGGATAGTACCGGCACGAGCACGGCCAGTGCCTTTCTGACGCCAAGGGCGCTTACCGCCACCACGTACGTCGGAACGGGTCTTTTGCTGCTTGCTACCTTGACGGCCGCCGGCCATGTAGGCCACGACTGCTTGGTGAACGAGCGTCTCGTTGAATTCGCCGCCAAATGTCAGTTCGGAAACTTCGATCGCTTGAGCGTCATTTACATTTAATTGCATGTCAGCTTCCCCTTAACCGCGAGCCTTGGCCGCTGGACGTACAACCAGGTTGCCGCCAGTAGCGCCAGGAACAGCACCCTTGACCAACAACAGATTGCGTTCAGCGTCGACGCGCACTACTTCGAGGGACTGCACGGTCACGCGCTCAGCGCCCATATGACCGGACATTTTTTTGCCCTTGAATACACGACCAGGAGTCTGGCACTGGCCAATAGAGCCCGGGACGCGGTGGGAAACGGAGTTACCGTGAGTGTTGTCTTGACCACGGAAATTCCAACGCTTGATCGTACCCTGGAAGCCTTTACCTTTGGACTGACCGGTTACATCAACCAGTTGACCAGCGGCGAAGATTTCAGCGTTGATCAGATCGCCAGCCTGGTAGTCGCCGTCTTCAAGACGGAACTCCATAACAGTACGACCAGCTGCAACGTTTGCTTTAGCGAAGTGACCTGCTTGAGCAGCAGTCACGCGCGAAGCACGACGCTCGCCGACAGTGACTTGCACTGCACGATAGCCATCGGTTTCTTCAGTTTTGAACTGGGTGACGCGATTCGGTTCGATCTCAATGACCGTGACCGGAATGGAGACACCTTCTTCGGTGAAAATACGGGTCATACCGCATTTACGACCGACTACACCAATAGTCATGTTGTAAACCTCATGAGTGTACGGGGCTTTCACCCGCTATGGCCGCCCATTTCAGAGCGTTACACGACTAAGACCCAAGTCTTAGCCGAGGCTGATCTGTACTTCCACACCGGCCGCCAGATCGAGCTTCATAAGTGCATCAACGGTTTTATCCGTTGGCTGGACGATGTCCAGTACGCGCTTATGAGTACGGATCTCGTACTGGTCACGCGCGTCTTTGTTGACGTGCGGGGAGACCAGAACGGTGAACCGCTCTTTACGGGTAGGCAGTGGAATTGGACCACGCACTTGAGCACCAGTACGTTTCGCGGTTTCCACGATTTCCTGGGTGGATTGGTCGATCAGGCGATGGTCAAAAGCCTTCAACCTGATACGGATTTGCTGATTTTGCATTGGATTTCAGACTCCGGCTGCTATTCCCACCGGGCGCAATACGCCCGTTAAAAGGAGGCGCAATTCTATAGACGCCCTAGATAGGTGTCAACCCAATAAAAAAGCCCCCGCTAAGCGGGGGCTTTCTCAAAACATCAAAGCTCACTCAAAAGAGAGATTACTCGATGATTTTAGCTACAACGCCAGCACCAACGGTACGGCCGCCTTCACGGATTGCGAAGCGCAGACCGTCTTCCATTGCGATGGTTTTGATCAGGGTAACAGTCATTTGAATGTTGTCACCTGGCATTACCATTTCAACGCCTTCTGGCAATTCGCAGTTACCGGTCACGTCAGTAGTACGGAAGTAGAACTGTGGACGGTAGCCTTTGAAGAACGGAGTATGACGGCCGCCTTCTTCTTTGCTCAGAACATAAACTTCTGCGGTGAACTTGGTGTGCGGCTTGACCGAACCTGGCTTAACCAGAACCTGGCCACGCTCAACGTCGTCACGCTTGGTACCACGCAGCAGAACGCCGCAGTTCTCGCCAGCACGACCTTCGTCGAGCAGCTTGCGGAACATTTCAACACCGGTGCAGGTGGTGACGGTAGTGTCACGCAGACCAACGATTTCCAGTGGATCCTGAACGCGAACGATACCGCGCTCGATACGACCAGTCACAACAGTACCGCGACCGGAGATCGAGAATACGTCTTCGATTGGCATCAGGAACGGCTTGTCGGTCAGACGAACTGGTTCTGGGATGTAGCTGTCCAGAGTTTCAACCAGTTTACGAACGGCAGTGGTGCCCATTTCGTTTTCGTCGTTGCCTTCCAGAGCCATACGAGCAGAACCGATGATGATCGGAGTGTCGTCACCTGGGAAGTCGTAAGTGCTCAGCAGATCGCGCACTTCCATCTCAACCAGTTCCAGCAGCTCAGCGTCGTCTACCAGGTCAGCCTTGTTCAGGAAAACCACGATGTACGGAACGCCAACCTGGCGGGACAGCAGGATGTGCTCACGGGTTTGTGGCATCGGACCATCAGCGGCCGAGCAAACCAGGATCGCGCCGTCCATCTGGGCAGCACCAGTGATCATGTTCTTCACATAGTCAGCGTGACCTGGGCAGTCAACGTGAGCGTAGTGACGAATAGTCGAGTTGTACTCAACGTGCGCGGTGTTGATGGTGATACCACGAGCTTTTTCTTCTGGTGCGCTGTCGATCTTGTCGAAGTCAACACGAGCCGAACCGAAAACTTCGGAGCAGACGCGAGTCAGAGCAGCGGTCAGAGTGGTTTTACCGTGGTCAACGTGGCCGATGGTGCCAACGTTTACGTGCGGTAGGGAACGATCAAATTTTTCTTTAGCCACGACAATTAACTCCTTGCCTAAAGGACTGAATCAGCCTTGTTTTTTGGATACAGTTTCAGCGATGTGCGCCGGAGCTGTGTTGTATTTTTTGAATTCCATAGAGTAGCTTGCGCGACCCTGGGACATGGAGCGAACGTCGGTCGCATAACCGAACATCTCACCCAACGGAACCTCGGCGCGAATCACTTTGCCGGAAACCGTGTCTTCCATACCCAAGATCATGCCGCGACGACGGTTAAGGTCGCCCATGACATCACCCATATAGTCTTCAGGTGTAACAACTTCTACCGCCATGATTGGCTCAAGCAACTCACCACCGCCCTTCTGGGCCAGTTGCTTGGTTGCCATGGAAGCAGCCACCTTAAACGCCATCTCGTTGGAGTCGACGTCGTGGTAAGAACCGTCAAAAACGGTTGCTTTCAGGCCGATCAGCGGATAGCCGGCAACAACACCGTTCTTCATCTGCTCTTCGATACCCTTCTGGATAGCAGGGATGTATTCCTTAGGAACCACACCACCTACTACTTCGTTCACGAATTGCAGACCTTCCTGACCTTCGTCAGCAGGAGCAAAACGGATCCAGCAGTGACCGAACTGACCACGACCGCCGGATTGACGAACGAACTTGCCTTCGATTTCACAGTTCTTCGTGATGCGCTCACGATAGGAAACCTGAGGCTTACCGATGTTGGCTTCGACGTTGAACTCACGGCGCATCCGGTCAACCAGGATGTCCAGGTGCAGCTCGCCCATGCCAGAGATGATCGTTTGACCAGTCTCTTCATCAGTCTTGACGCGGAAAGATGGATCTTCCTGAGCAAGCTTGCCCAGAGCGATACCCATTTTTTCCTGGTCATCCTTGGTCTTAGGCTCTACGGCAACCGAGATAACCGGCTCCGGGAAGTCCATGCGAACCAGGATGATTGGCTTGGCAGCGTCGCACAAAGTCTCACCAGTGGTGACGTCCTTCATGCCGATCAGGGCCGCGATGTCACCAGCGCGTACTTCCTTGATCTCTTCGCGAGCGTTTGCGTGCATTTGCACCATACGGCCCACGCGCTCTTTCTTGCCTTTAACCGAGTTGATCACGCCGTCGCCGGAGGCCAACACGCCCGAGTAAACGCGAACGAAGGTCAAAGTACCCACGAATGGGTCTGTAGCGATCTTGAACGCCAGAGCCGAGAACGGCTCGTTGTCGTCAGCATGACGCTCCATTTCTTCTTCCTCGTTATCAGGGTTGGTACCCTTGATAGCAGGAATGTCGGTTGGAGCAGGCAGGTAGTCGATAACGGCGTCGAGAACCAGGGGAACACCCTTGTTCTTGAAGGAAGAACCGCAAACAGCCAAGACGATCTCACCAGCGATAGTACGCTGACGCAGAGCGGCCTTGATTTCCACGTTGGTGAGTTCTTCACCTTCGAGGTACTTGTTCATCAGCTCTTCGCTGGCTTCAGCCGCAGCCTCAACCATGTTGTTGCGCCACTCGTCAGCCAGTTCCTGAAGCTCTTCAGGGATAGGCTTGCGAACAGGAACCATACCTTTATCGGAATCGTTCCAGTAGACAGCTTCCATATTGATCAGATCAATCTGACCCTGGAAGTTATCTTCAGAACCGATCGCCAACTGGATAGGCACCGGAGTGTGACCCAGACGCTGCTTGATCTGACCGATCACGCGCAGGAAGTTGGCGCCAGCACGGTCCATCTTGTTTACATAAACAAGACGTGGAACACCGTACTTGTTGGCTTGACGCCATACGGTTTCCGACTGAGGCTCAACACCAGAGGTGCCGCAGAACACAACGACAGCGCCGTCGAGTACACGCAGGGAACGCTCAACTTCAATAGTGAAGTCTACGTGGCCCGGGGTATCGATTACGTTGAAGCGATGCTCGTCTTTGTACTGCTTCTCGGAACCTTTCCAGAAGGCGGTAATAGCAGCAGAAGTAATGGTAATACCACGCTCCTGCTCCTGAACCATCCAGTCTGTGGTCGCGGCGCCGTCATGCACCTCGCCCATTTTGTGACTTTTGCCGGTGTAAAACAGTACGCGCTCGGTGGTGGTGGTTTTACCAGCATCCACGTGAGCAACGATACCGATGTTACGGTAGCGGCTAATCGGAGTAGTACGAGCCATAAAGCCCTCGCAAAATTAGTGAAGCTAAAATTAGAAGCGGTAGTGCGAGAAAGCTTTGTTAGCTTCAGCCATACGGTGCACGTCTTCACGCTTCTTAACAGCAGCACCTTTACCTTCAGCAGCGTCCAACAGTTCGCCGGCCAAACGCAGAGCCATAGACTTCTCGCCGCGCTTACGGGCGAAGTCTACCAACCAGCGCATTGCCAGAGCGTTACGACGGGACGGGCGAACTTCAACCGGAACCTGGTAAGTAGCACCGCCTACACGGCGCGACTTCACTTCGACCAGCGGAGCGATGGCGTCGAGAGCTTTCTCGAAGATTTCCAGGGGGTCGCTGTTCTTGCGTTCTTTAACCTTTTCCAGCGCGCCATAAACGATACGCTCGGCAACGGCTTTTTTGCCGCTTTCCATCACGTGGTTCATGAACTTGGCCAGAATTTGGCTTCCGTATTTTGGATCGTCAAGCACTTCGCGCTTGGCTGCTACGCGTCTTCTTGGCATGGATAAGCCCTCAAACGGTCTTCAGGTTCGCTCGGAATCGGTGCCCTTTCGGGACGCCTCCGACCTTACTCTTATCGACTCAGAAAATAAGATGATTCAGGTTTACAAAAAGCCGCTACTACTTAGGCTTCTTGGTACCGTACTTCGAACGACCCTGGTTACGACCTTTAACGCCGGAAGTATCCAAGGAGCCGCGTACGGTGTGATAACGAACACCTGGCAAGTCTTTTACACGACCGCCGCGGATCAGTACCACGCTGTGCTCTTGCAGGTTGTGGCCTTCACCGCCGATGTACGAGGAAACCTCGAAACCGTTGGTCAGACGCACACGGCATACTTTACGCAGTGCCGAGTTAGGTTTTTTCGGCGTGGTGGTATACACACGGGTGCATACGCCACGACGTTGCGGGCAGTTCTGCAGCGCAGGTACGTCGGATTTCTCGACGATACGCTTACGCGGCTGACGTACCAGCTGGTTGATAGTTGCCATCTACTAGCTCCACTGTTGTCTTGCGACGCTATTGTCTTGCAAGAAAAGCAAAATGGCAGGAACGAATTCCCGCCAAATTTAGGGGTACAAGAGTCTAAAGAGGATCTTGTCCCCAGTCAAGGCAAGGCCCCGACCTCCCCTCGCGCCGAACCGGGGCAAAAATGCCTCGATCCGACGAACGGGAGTGTCAGGGCCCAGACTCATCTATCGCAGAACTCAGTTACCGCTTGAGTTCAGTGCTTCGGTCAGTGCAGCTTCCACTTCACTGGCGCTCACGCGCAGCGGCTTGTCAGCATCACGGCGACGCTTACGCTCGCTGTGGTAAGCCAAACCGGTACCCGCCGGGATCAGACGACCCACGACCACGTTTTCTTTCAGGCCGCGCAGGTAATCGCGCTTGCCGGTTACCGCTGCTTCGGTCAGTACGCGAGTGGTCTCCTGGAAGGAGGCCGCCGAGATGAACGACTCAGTGGACAACGACGCCTTGGTGATACCCAGCAGCACGCGAGTGAACTTGGAAACGAATTTCTCTTCGTTCGCCAGGCGCTCGTTTTCTACCAGTACGTGAGTCAGTTCCATCTGGTCGCCCTTGATGAAACTGGAATCGCCGGATTCAGCGATTTCAACTTTACGCAGCATCTGACGCAGGATGGTCTCGATGTGCTTGTCGTTGATCTTCACGCCTTGCAGACGGTAAACGTCCTGGATCTCGTTAACGATGTACTTGGCCAGAGCACTCACACCCAGCAGACGCAGGATGTCGTGTGGATCGCTCGGGCCGTCGGAGATAACTTCACCGCGGTTTACCTGTTCGCCTTCGAACACGTTCAGGTGACGCCACTTCGGAATCAGCTCTTCATACGGATCGCTACCGTCGTTCGGAGTAATGACCAGACGGCGCTTGCCTTTGGTTTCTTTACCGAACGCGATGGTGCCGCTGACTTCAGCCAGAATCGACGCTTCTTTCGGACGACGAGCTTCGAACAAGTCGGCAACACGCGGCAGACCACCGGTGATGTCACGGGTCTTCGAAGTTTCTTGCGGGATACGCGCGATAACATCACCGATCGCGATCTTCGCACCATCCGCTACACCGACCAGGGCGTTGGCTGGCAGGAAGTACTGAGCGATTACGTCAGTGCCTGGCAGCAACAGATCCTTGCCGTTGTCATCAACCATCTTCACGGCAGGACGGATGTCTTTACCGGCAGCTGGACGATCTTTGGCGTCGAGTACTTCAATGTTGGTCATACCGGTCAATTCGTCAGTCTGACGCTTGATCGTGATGCCTTCTTCCATGCCCACGTAGGTCACGGTACCTTTCATTTCGGTAACGATTGGGTGAGTGTGCGGATCCCACTTGGCCACGATTGCGCCAGCGTCGACCTTGTCACCTTCTTTAACCGAAATCACAGCACCGTACGGCAGCTTGTAACGCTCGCGCTCACGACCGTAGTCATCAGCGATTGCCAGCTCACCGGAACGGGACACAGCAACCAGGTGGCCATCCACTCGCTCAACGTGCTTGAGGTTGTGCAGGCGGACGGTACCGCCATTCTTCACCTGAACACTGTCGGCTGCGGAGGTCCGGCTTGCCGCACCACCGATGTGGAACGTACGCATGGTCAGCTGGGTACCCGGCTCACCGATGGACTGGGCAGCGATAACGCCGACCGCTTCACCGATGTTTACCTGGTGACCACGAGCCAAGTCACGGCCGTAGCACTTGGCGCAAATGCCATAGCGGGTTTCGCAGCTGATCGGCGAGCGAACGATCACTTCGTCGATGCTGTTGAGTTCGATGAACTCGACCCACTTTTCGTCAACCAGGGTGCCAGCAGGAACGATAACTTCCTCGGTACCTGGCTTGAACACGTCACGGGCAATCACACGACCCAATACGCGCTCACCCAGCGGCTCTACAACGTCACCGCCTTCAATGTGCGGAGTCATCAGCAGGCCGTGCTCGGTGCCGCAATCGATCTCGGTTACAACCAGATCTTGTGCAACGTCTACCAGACGGCGAGTCAGGTAACCGGAGTTAGCGGTTTTCAACGCGGTATCCGCAAGACCCTTACGAGCACCGTGAGTGGAGATGAAGTACTGAAGTACGCTCAAACCTTCACGGAAGTTCGCAGTGATCGGCGTTTCGATGATGGAGCCATCCGGCTTGGCCATCAGGCCACGCATACCGGCGAGCTGACGGATCTGCGCAGCAGAACCCCGTGCGCCCGAGTCGGCCATCATGTACATCGAGTTGAAGGATTCCTGGTCAACTTCGTCGCCGTGACGGTCGATGACTTTCTCTTTCGAGAGGTTGGCCATCATCGCCTTGGAAACTTCGTCGTTCGCCTTGGACCAAAGGTCGATCACCTTGTTGTACTTCTCGCCCTGGGTTACCAGGCCGGAGGCGTACTGGCTCTCGATCTCTTTCACTTCGTCAGTGGCGGCACTGATGATGCGAGCTTTTTCATCCGGGATAACGAAGTCGTTAACACCGATGGAAACGCCGGAGATAGTGGAGTAAGCGAAACCTGTGTACATCAACTGGTCAGCGAAGATAACGGTCTCTTTCAAACCAACCACGCGGTAGCACTGGTTGATCAGCTTGGAGATCGCCTTCTTCTTCATCGGCAGGTTGACGACATCGTACGACAGACCTTTTGGCACAACCTGGTACAACAGCGCACGGCCGACAGTGGTGTCGACGATACGGGTGTTGCTCACGCTGCCGCCGTCACGGTCATTGACGGTTTCGTTGATCCGCACTTTGACCTTGGCGTGCAGTGCGGCTTCGCCGGCACGGAACACACGGTCAACTTCCTGCAGGTCAGCGAACACACGACCTTCGCCCTTGGCATTGATCGCTTCACGGGTCATGTAGTACAGACCCAATACAACGTCCTGCGACGGAACGATGATTGGCTCACCGTTGGCTGGCGACAGAATGTTGTTGGTCGACATCATCAACGCGCGCGCTTCCAACTGGGCTTCCAGTGTCAGCGGTACGTGCACGGCCATTTGGTCGCCGTCGAAGTCGGCGTTGTACGCGGCACAGACCAGAGGGTGCAGCTGAATAGCCTTACCTTCGATCAGTACTGGTTCAAACGCCTGGATACCCAGACGGTGAAGGGTCGGTGCACGGTTGAGGAGAACCGGGTGTTCGCGGATCACCTCGGCGAGAACGTCCCAAACCTCTGGCAGTTCGCGCTCGACCATTTTCTTGGCCGCTTTGATGGTGGTCGCGAGACCGCGCATTTCCAGCTTGCCGAAGATGAATGGCTTGAACAGCTCAAGTGCCATCTTCTTGGGCAGACCGCACTGGTGCAGACGCAGGGTCGGGCCTACGGTAATTACCGAACGACCGGAGTAGTCAACACGCTTACCGAGCAAGTTCTGACGGAAACGACCTTGCTTACCCTTGATCATGTCAGCCAAGGATTTCAGAGGACGCTTGTTGGAACCGGTGATAGCGCGGCCACGACGACCGTTGTCGAGCAAGGCATCGACAGCTTCCTGCAACATACGCTTTTCGTTGCGCACGATGATGTCCGGAGCGGACAGGTCAAGCAGGCGCTTCAAGCGGTTGTTACGGTTGATCACGCGGCGATACAGGTCGTTGAGGTCGGACGTCGCGAAACGACCACCGTCCAACGGTACCAGCGGACGCAGGTCTGGCGGCAGAACCGGCAGAACGGTCAGCACCATCCACTCTGGCAAGTTGCCGGAACCCTGGAAGGCTTCCATCAACTTCAGACGCTTGGACAGCTTCTTGATCTTGGTTTCGGAGTTGGTTTGCGGAATTTCTTCGCGCAGACGGCCAATCTCGTGCTCCAGGTCGATAGCGTGCAGCAGCTCGCGGACAGCTTCGGCACCCATACGGGCATCGAAATCATCACCGAACTCTTCCAGCGCTTCGAAGTACTGCTCGTCGTTCAGCAGCTGACCTTTTTCAAGGGTGGTCATGCCTGGATCGATAACGACATAGCTCTCGAAGTAGAGAACGCGTTCGATATCACGCAGAGTCATGTCCATCAGCAAGCCGATACGGGACGGCAGCGATTTCAGGAACCAGATGTGGGCAACCGGCGAAGCCAGTTCGATGTGCGCCATACGCTCACGACGAACCTTGGCCAGTGCGACTTCAACGCCGCACTTCTCGCAGATCACACCACGGTGCTTCAAGCGCTTGTACTTACCGCACAGGCACTCGTAATCCTTTACCGGGCCAAAGATCTTGGCGCAGAACAGGCCGTCACGCTCAGGTTTGAACGTACGGTAGTTGATGGTTTCCGGCTTTTTAACTTCACCGAACGACCACGAACGGATCATCTCAGGCGATGCCAATCCAATACGGATGGCGTCGAACTCTTCGACTTGACCCTGGTTTTTCAGCAAATTCAGTAGGTCTTTCAAGGCCTTTCCTCCTGGCGGAGCAGAGAGCGGACCAAACGGCCACGCTCTCGATTCGCGTCACGTGTTATTCGGTTTCCAGATCGATATCGATGCCGAGGGAACGAATTTCTTTGATCAACACGTTGAAGGACTCGGGCATGCCCGGCTCCATACGGTGATCGCCGTCCACGATGTTTTTGTACATCTTGGTACGACCGTTCACATCGTCCGACTTCACTGTGAGCATTTCTTGCAGAGTGTATGCAGCACCGTATGCTTCCAGTGCCCAGACCTCCATCTCCCCGAAACGCTGACCACCGAACTGAGCCTTACCACCCAGCGGCTGCTGGGTAACCAGGCTGTACGAACCAGTAGAACGAGCGTGCATCTTGTCGTCTACCAAGTGGTTCAGCTTCAGCATGTACATGTAGCCAACAGTAACCGGGCGCTCGAACTTGTTGCCGGTACGACCGTCGAACAGCTGCATCTGGCCGCTTTCCGGCAGGTCTGCCAGTTTCAGCATGGCCTTGATTTCGCTTTCCTTGGCACCGTCGAACACCGGGGTAGCCATTGGAACGCCGCCGCGCAGGTTCTTCGCCAGATCCAGGATTTCCTGGTCGGAGAAGGTATCCAGCTCTTCGTTGCGACCGCCGATCTCGTTGTAGATCTCGTGCAGGAACTTGCGCAGGTCTGCGACCTTGCGCTGCTCTTCGATCATACGGTTGATCTTCTCGCCCAGACCTTTGGCCGCGAGGCCCAGGTGGGTTTCAAGGATCTGACCAACGTTCATACGCGAAGGTACGCCCAACGGGTTGAGGACGACGTCGACCGGGGTGCCATTGGCATCGTGCGGCATGTCTTCAACCGGCATGATCACGGAGACCACACCTTTGTTACCGTGACGACCGGCCATCTTGTCGCCCGGCTGGATGCGGCGACGGATTGCCAGGTAAACCTTGACGATTTTCAGCACGCCTGGAGCCAGGTCATCGCCCTGCTGCAGTTTGCGCTTCTTGTCTTCGAACTTGTCGTCCAGCAGACGGCGGCGATCAACGATGTAGGCCTGGGCCTTCTCGAGCTGCTCGTTCAGAGCGTCTTCAGCCATGCGCAGTTTGAACCACTGGCCGTGCTCAAGACCGTCGAGAATTTCGTCGGTGATGTCCTGACCTTTCTTCAGACCTGCGCCGCCTTCGGCCTTGTGGCCTACCAGAGCGGAGCGCAGACGTTCGAAGGTCGCGCCTTCAACGATACGGAACTCTTCGTTCAGATCCTTGCGGATCTCGTCGAGCTGGGTCTTCTCGATGGACAGTGCACGAGCATCACGCTCAACGCCGTCACGGGTGAAGACTTGTACGTCGATGACAGTACCTTTAGTACCGGTAGGTACACGCAGGGAGGTGTCTTTAACGTCGCTGGCTTTTTCACCGAAGATGGCACGCAGCAGCTTCTCTTCCGGAGTCAGTTGGGTCTCGCCTTTCGGAGTGACCTTACCCACCAGGATGTCGCCTGCGCCAACTTCAGCACCTACGTAAACGATACCGGCTTCGTCCAGCTTGTTCAGTGCAGCTTCACCCACGTTCGGGATGTCTGCAGTGATTTCCTCAGGCCCAAGCTTGGTGTCACGTGCCACACAGGTCAGTTCCTGAATGTGGATCGTGGTGAAGCGGTCTTCTTGAACCACACGCTCGGACAGGCAGATGGAGTCTTCGAAGTTGAAGCCGTTCCATGCCATGAACGCGATGCGCATGTTCTGACCCAGAGCCAGTTCACCCATATCGGTGGACGGGCCATCGGCCATGATGTCGCTACGCTGAACGCGATCACCCTTGCTCACCAGCGGACGCTGGTTGATGCATGTGTTCTGGTTCGAGCGGGTGTATTTGGTCAGGTTGTAGATGTCGACACCGGCTTCGCCAGTTTCTACTTCGTCATCGGCAACACGAACCACGATACGGCTGGCATCAACAGAGTCGATAACGCCGCCACGACGAGCCACGACGCAAACGCCGGAGTCACGGGCTACGTTACGCTCCATGCCGGTACCTACCAGCGGCTTGTCAGCACGCAGGGTCGGTACAGCTTGACGCTGCATGTTGGAACCCATCAATGCACGGTTGGCGTCATCGTGCTCCAGGAACGGGATCAGCGACGCTGCAACCGAAACTACCTGCTTCGGAGAAACGTCCATCAAGGTGACGTCTTCCGGCGCCTTGACGGTGAACTCGTTCAAGTGACGAACAGCTACCAGCTCGTCGATCAGGACTTTCTTGTCGTTCATCGTGGCCGAAGCCTGAGCGATCACGTGATCAGCTTCTTCGATGGCGGACAGGAACACGATCTCGTCGGTGACCAGAGCGTCTTTCACCACACGGTACGGGCTCTCGAGGAAGCCATACTGGTTGGTACGCGCATAAGCGGCCAGGGAGTTGATCAGACCGATGTTCGGACCTTCCGGCGTTTCGATCGGGCAAACACGACCGTAGTGCGTCGGGTGTACGTCACGAACTTCGAAGCCAGCACGCTCACGGGTCAGACCGCCCGGGCCCAGTGCGGATACACGGCGCTTGTGGGTGATCTCGGACAGCGGGTTGTTCTGGTCCATGAACTGGGAAAGCTGGCTGGAACCGAAGAACTCTTTCACCGCCGCAGCCACTGGCTTGGCGTTGATCAGGTCTTGCGGCATCAGGCCTTCGCTTTCAGCCATCGACAGACGCTCTTTGACCGCACGCTCAACACGCACCAGGCCAACGCGGAACTGGTTCTCGGCCATTTCGCCTACGCAGCGAACACGACGGTTACCCAGGTGGTCGATGTCATCGACGATGCCTTTGCCGTTACGGATGTCGACCAGCGTCTTCAGTACCGCGACGATGTCTTCCTTGCACAGCACGCCCGAACCTTCGATCTCGGTACGACCGATACGACGGTTGAACTTCATCCGGCCGACCGCAGACAGGTCATAGCGCTCAGGGCTGAAGAACAGGTTGTTGAACAGGGTTTCGGCAGCGTCTTTGGTTGGTGGCTCACCAGGACGCATCATGCGATAGATCTCGACCAGCGCTTCCAATTGGTTGCTGGTGGAGTCGATCTTCAGAGTGTCGGAGATGAACGGACCGCAGTCGATGTCGTTGGTGTACAGGGTCTCGATGCGAACAACCTGGGCCTTGGCGATTTTCGCCAGGATCTCGGTGTTCAGCTCGGTATTGCACTCAGCCAGGATTTCGCCTGTAGCCGGGTGAACGATGACCTTGGCGGTCGTGCGACCCAGAACGTAGTCCAGAGGCACTTCCAGCTCTTTGATACCAGCCTTTTCGATCTGGTTGATGTGGCGCGCAGTGATACGACGGCCAGCCTCAACGATGACCTTGCCTTTCTCATCCTGGATGTCCAGGACAGCAATTTCACCACGCAGACGCGAAGCGATCAGCTCCAGCTTGAGGGTTTCATCCTTCAGGCTGAATACGTTGGTGGTATAGAAAGCGTCCAGCACTTGCTCAGTAGTATAGCCGAGCGCGCGCAGCAGTACCGAGGCCGGCAGCTTGCGACGACGGTCGATACGCACGAACACGCAGTCTTTCGGGTCGAACTCGAAGTCCAACCACGAACCGCGGTACGGAATGATCCGCGCGGAGTACAGGAGTTTGCCGGAGCTGTGCGTCTTGCCGCGGTCGTGGTCGAAGAACACGCCCGGGGAACGGTGCAGCTGGGAAACGATTACACGCTCGGTACCATTGATAACGAAGGTACCGTTTTCAGTCATCAATGGGATTTCGCCCATGTAGACTTCTTGCTCTTTGATGTCCTTGATCGCTTTGTTCGACGATTCTTTGTCGAAAATGATCAGACGGACTTTTACCCGCAAAGGTACGGCGTACGTAACGCCACGCAACACGCATTCTTTGACATCAAATGCCGGTTCGCCCAGGCGATAACCGACGTACTCCAGCGCAGCATTGCCGGAGTAGCTGATGATCGGGAAAACGGATTTGAAGGCCGCATGCAGGCCCACGTCGCGGAACTGATCTTTGGTCGCTCCCGCCTGCAAGAATTCACGATACGAATCCAGCTGGATAGCCAGAAGGTACGGGACATCCATGACGTCCGGCAACTTGCTAAAGTCCTTGCGGATACGTTTTTTCTCAGTATATGAGTAAGCCATCAGCGTTCCCCAGCTTGGTCACCTGCTTGTTTGGCCCCTCCGACGGGAGCAGCCAGAAAATCTTGCAAACCCCATGGTTTGCACCACCGCTTCGGGTGGCTACAGCGCGTTAATGGCGGCGACCGAGTCGACAGCCAAGAACGGAAAAAGGCCGGTGGCAAGAGCCACCAGCCATCAGCCTTCAGCTTAACGCTTGGGCTGGAGACGCAAGGTCGATGCTTACTTCAGCTCGACTTTAGCGCCTGCTTCTTCCAGAGTAGCTTTGGCTTTGTCAGCTGCGTCTTTGGCAACAGCTTCCAGAACCATGGCAGGAGCGCCGTCAACTACAGCCTTGGCTTCTTTCAGGCCCAGACCGGTCAGTTCACGTACTGCCTTGATCACGTTTACTTTCTTCTCGCCAGCTTCGGTCAGCATGACGTTGAATTCGGTTTGCTCTTCAACAACGGCAGCAGCAGCAGCTGGACCAGCGGAAGCAGCGGCAGCGGAAACGCCGAATTTTTCTTCGAAAGCTTTGATCAGCTCAACAACCTGCAGAACCGACATTTCAGCTACGGCGTTGAGGATATCGTCTTGGGAGATAGACATTGCTGTATTTCCTGAATTGGGGGACGGCCTACGCGGCCATCGAAATAAACAAAAATACGCGAGAGAAGTTGCTCAGCCTTAGGCTGCGGCAGCTTCTTTTTGCTCGCGAACTGCAGCCAGAGTACGAGCCAGCTTGCTGGTAGCGCCTTGAATCACGCTCATCAGCTGCGAAATGGCTTCGTCGCGGGTCGGCAGTGTTGCCAGTACGTCGATTTGGTTAGCTGCGAGGAACTTGCCCTCGAACGCAGCTGCCTTGATCTCGAACTTATCCTGACTCTTGGCGAACTCTTTGAACAAACGGGCAGCAGCGCCTGGATGGTCCTTGGAGAACGCGATCAGAGTCGGGCCAGTGAACACGTCGTTGAGAACACTGTATTCAGTGTCAGCAACAGCGCGCTTGAGCAGGGTGTTACGTACAACACGTACGTATACGCCAGCTTCACGAGCCTCTTTACGGAGTCCGGTCATAGCGCCTACTGTCACACCACGGGCATCAGCCACGACAGCGGACAGAGCAGCTTTGGCAGCCTCGTTGACTTCAGCGACGATGGCCTTCTTGTCTTCGAGATTAATTGCCACGGGTTTAACTCCTGCTTGTTACCGTTTCATCTGGCCGAGGCCGGATGTCGTTTTGGTGTCTGATTCGGTAAGGAACCGGGAGCACCATCTGCGTAGGCTTGTTGGTTTAAGACTTGCGTCGCCTACGGTCTTGGATAGCCCCCGCCAGGCAGGGACCCCAATCTTTCAATTGGCGCAATCGCTTGCGCCAATTTGTGTCTTATACGTCCAGCGAGCCTTGGTCGATGACCAGACCTGGGCCCATAGTGGTGCTCAGGGTAACGCGCTTGACGTAGATGCCTTTCGAGGAAGCTGGCTTGATACGCTTCAGATCAGCGATCAGGGCTTCAACGTTTTCCTTCAGCTTGACGGCGTCGAAGCCGACCTTGCCAACGGAGGTGTGAATGATGCCGTTTTTGTCGGTGCGATAACGAACCTGACCAGCCTTGGCGTTTTTAACCGCGGTAGCTACGTCTGGCGTTACGGTGCCGACTTTAGGGTTAGGCATCAGGCCACGTGGACCCAGGATCTGACCCAACTGACCTACAACGCGCATTGCATCCGGGGAAGCAATAACGACGTCATAGTTCAGATCGCCGCCTTTCATTTCGGCAGCCAGATCGTCCATACCAACGCGATCAGCGCCGGCAGCCAGAGCAGCTTCAGCCGCCGGGCCCTGAGTGAAGACAGCAACACGTACAGTCTTGCCAGTACCGTGTGGCAGCACAGTAGCGCTACGAACGACCTGGTCGGATTTACGCGGGTCAACACCCAGGTTCACAGCAACGTCAACAGACTCGCTGAACTTGACAGTCGACAGCTCGGTCAGCAGAGCAGCAGCGTCTACGAAGTTGTAGGACTTGCCTGCTTCGATTTTGCCGGCGATAGCCTTTTGGCGCTTGGTCAGCTTAGCCATTACACACCCTCCACGTTAAGGCCCATGCTACGAGCAGAACCGGCGATGGTACGCACGGCTGCATCCATATCAGCTGCAGTCAGATCCGCGTTTTTGGTTTTCGCGATTTCTTCCAGCTGAGCACGAGTTACGGTGCCAACCTTAACGGTGTTCGGACGAGCGGAACCGCTAGTCAGACCAGCAGCTTTCTTCAACAAAACCGAAGCCGGGGTCGACTTGGTTTCGAAAGTAAAGCTACGGTCGCTGTATACAGTGATGATCACTGGAGTCGGCAGACCTGGCTCAAGACCCTGAGTACGGGCGTTGAAGGCCTTGCAGAATTCCATGATGTTCACGCCGTGCTGACCCAGAGCTGGACCGACGGGTGGGCTAGGGTTGGCCTGAGCGGCCTTCACTTGCAGCTTGATGTAAGCGGTAATCTTCTTGGCCATGAGGCACTCCAATTACGGGTTCAAACGCCTAGAAAGGCTCCCCGGTTACTTGCGCGTTTATCCCAGTGACGACAAAACCCCACAGCCTAAGGCTGCGGGGTTGGGATGCTTTTTCAGCTAGACCTTCTCGACCTGGCTGAACTCCAACTCTACCGGAGTAGAGCGACCGAAAATGAGCACTGCCACTTGGATCCGGCTCTTTTCGTAGTTAACTTCTTCGACGGTGCCATTGAAATCAGCGAAAGGACCATCTGTAACACGAACAACCTCACCCGGCTCGAACAATGTCTTCGGCTTGGGCTTGTCGCTACCGTCAGCAACACGACGCAGAATTGCTTCTGCCTCCTTGTCAGTGATCGGAGCAGGCTTATCAGCAGTACCGCCAATGAAACCCATGACACGAGGAGTATCCTTGACCAAGTGCCAAGTACCTTCATTCATGTCCATCTGTACCAGCACGTAGCCAGGGAAGAACTTGCGCTCACTCTTGCGCTTCTGGCCATTCCGCATTTCAACCACTTCTTCAGTGGGAACCAGAATTTCGCCGAAGCCATCTTCCATGCCTGCCAGCTTTACGCGCTCCAGCAAAGAGCGCATAACATGCTTCTCGTAACCCGAGTAAGCATGCACAACGTACCAACGCTTAGCCACGGGACACCCTTAGCCAACAATCAAGGAAACAAGCCAGCCGAGCAGGGAATCGAGCCCCCACAACAGCAACGCCATAACCAGAACAACAGCCACAACAATCAATGTGGTCTGCGTGGTTTCTTGGCGAGTCGGCCAAACGACTTTACGAATTTCGGTGCGAGCTTCCTTTACCAGGACCGCGAAAGACTTGCCTTTAGCAGTCTGCAGGCCTACAAAGGCAGCTACAGCAGCGAGGGCGAGCAATGCGAGGACACGGTACAGGATCGGCGAAGCAGAATAGTACTGATTGCCAACAACGCCTACGACCACCAAGGCGACTACAGCGAGCCACTTGAACAGATCGAAACGAGAGCTTTGAGCTTCAGCCTTAGGAGTCATCTATGAAGATCCTGTGAAAAGAAAGCCAGACACACCACGTGAATCTGGCAGGTCAGGAGGGAATCGAACCCCCAACCTACGGTTTTGGAGACCGTCGCTCTGCCAATTGAGCTACTGACCTAAAACAAAATCAGGCCGACCATTATGCAGGCCTGAAAAAGACTTTACAACAACCAACCCCAACAGACTTGAAATCACCTGACAATCACAGCCAGACATAACACGATACAAGCCGAGGCAGCTGTTAAAACAAAGGCAGATATTTTCATATCTGCCTTGTTATATGGAGCTCTTGAGCGGATTTGAACCGCTGACCTCACCCTTACCAAGGGTGTGCTCTACCAACTGAGCTACAAGAGCAAAACACCTTGCACAACCTGCAAACTTGGAGCGGGTAGCGGGAATCGAACCCGCATCATCAGCTTGGAAGGCTGAGGTTCTACCACTAAACTATACCCGCGGAGCTTGCAGCTCACGCTAAAAATGGTGGAGGGGGAAGGATTCGAACCTTCGAAGTCGTAGACGTCAGATTTACAGTCTGATCCCTTTGGCCGCTCGGGAACCCCTCCTAAGCGAGCCGGCATTCTACATCACGCCGGCCTTCTGTCAAGCATTTTCTCATTAAAAATATGAGGTTAGCTGCGTTGACCTTCGTTTCACCTTGAAGCCCTTAAAGGTCTTCACTGCGAAGCGGGCGCCATTCTATGCAAACTATTCGAGAGTTGCAATGCCTTCGCACAGCATTATTTTATGTTTTAACTCATTGAATTCATTAGCAAGGCTTTCAAAGGGCAGATCGTCAGCCAAGCGCCTACTCTCAGGGGCTACTCGCAACCAGTAACCCGAGGCTTCAGGCGCGCTCAACAATTGAAGCCTGACCCTTATGTCCAAGCTTGTCAGCCGCTGCTCGAGAGAGAGCGCCTGGTGACGATCCGAGAAACCACCAATGTACAGACAGGTGCTTTGTGCATCAGCCCCCCTTGCTCGATCACGCCGCGCCACCGTGTCGGCAGACTCACTCAGGAGCCGAATATCTTGCTGCGTTCCACGATAGAGACTCAATGGTGTGACGTCCTTGGCACGCAATGGAGCTTCTTGCTGATGCCAGACGTAGTAGAAAACATTGAGGACAAGTAAAAGCAAAAACAGCCAGCGCATAATCACCTCAAGACAAAGGACACGCCATTGCCAAACCAACAAACACAAGGTCCGGGACCAAACAAGCCTGAGGTGCAGCATCCCTGACCAGGTCGGCATCCCCCCCCGTCAGGAAGACAGTGAAATCCTCGCCCCAATAGCTTCTCGCCAATTCAAGCTGGGTCAACACGAACCCTCTTAGCATAAGCGTACAACCGCGCTCGACAGCCTCTACGGTCGTCCGCCCAGGAGAGAGACGCTCAAGAGCTCTCTCAGCCGCGGCATCGTCATAACGTATCTTGCGCGTATGGGTTCGCAACTGATTGCGCATAAGTGGCAAGCCCGGGCAAATAAACCCACCCAAGTGCTCACCATCAACATCAATAAAGTCTGCGGTCGCCGCCGTACCAAAATCGAGCACTACGCATGCGCCGGACGCTAACTTATATGCACCCAGCATCGCCAACCAACGATCCAGCCCAAGCCGCTCGAACTCTTCGTAGCCATTGTGCACACCGGCCATTTGTCGCGCGGAACCCGCACAGGAAACGGTAACGCCAAATGCCTTCACCAACGCCGCTACCAGCTTGTCGGTTTCCTCAAGCGCTCGAACACTCACTAACCGACAACGCGTGAGCAGAAGGCCAGGAAGCGCTGTCAGGCTCTCAATCAACGCATCATCCGAACCCACCACGCCTTCGGCGGAGACACTTGCATCACTCGCCTCAAGCACGCGCCACTTTATGAAGCTGTTCCCACAGTCGAGCTCAAGAATCATCACGCAACCTCAGGCTTAACTCACCACCGCTGTATATTTTCTCGACGCCATCGACATTCAAGCGCAACGCGCCCTGATGATCCACGCCCAACACCACCCCATCAATCTGGGTAACACCAGCAACGAGAGACACAGGCTTGCCCTGCCACAAGTGATGCCGCTCCCACTCATCTTGCAGCCCGGCAAAACCGGCAGTCTTATGTCGATCCAGATAGCCTTGCAACTGCACCCCCAGACGCGCCACCAATTGGTTGCGATCAATAGCAGAACCGGTCTCGAGCTGAATTGAAGTCCATTGCTGATCCACATCATCGGCTTTCTGCATATTCACATTGATGCCTATCCCTAGGACAACGTGACAGATATCCGCAGGATCCCCCACCAGCTCCAGCAAGATGCCAGAAATTTTCTTGCTCCCGACCAAGACGTCGTTTGGCCATTTCAAAGCCGCGCCCTGTACACCGGTCTCACGCAACGCCTGCATAACGGCTAAGCCAACTACGAGACTCAACCCCTCCAACTGTCGCAGACCACCTTCAATGCGCAGCACGAGGCTGTAGTAGACATTTTGCGCAAACGGACTGACCCATTTTCGACCACGCCTTCCCCTACCAGCCGTCTGCTGCTCCGACAGTACGACAAAGGGGGCTGCGCACCCTGAGTCAACGAGACGCAAAGCTTCGGCGTTAGTGGAGTCGATGGAATCGAAAATATGAACTGGCCAGGTTAAAGAGGCCGCATTCAGGGAAATTTGCTCTGCACTCAAGAACACCAACGGCGCAGCCAATTGATACCCACGACCTCGGACCTTATGAATGGGCAGCCCTAACTCTGCCTCAAGATGCTGAAGCTGCTTCCACACAGCGCTGCGACTGACGCCCAGGGCGGCGCCAAGCGCTTCTCCAGAATGGAATCGACCGTCTTTCAGTAGTTTCAACAACATCAGCATGCAAATATCGCCTCACAATGAGGCACGCATAATAGCCATGCGTAAGGTCATTGCATAGAAACGCAGGGCGTTTGCACTCAGGACATGAGCGATGGTTTTTTAGTTTTTTCGACCGCCCAAAACAAAACCCCTGTCTGCGTTAGCAAACAGGGGTTCTGGAATTTAATCT
>NZ_SPKL01000008.1:0-227607 GCF_023127755.1 Pseudomonas sp. W2Aug9
ACCAGCAGCCAAGCCAGCCGCTAAACCTGCAGCCGCGAAACCAGCAGCCAAGCCAGCCGCTAAACCTGCAGCCGCGAAACCAGCAGCCAAGCCAGCCGCCAAACCTGCTGCCGTCAAACCAGCAGCCAAGCCAGCCGCCAAACCTGCTGCCGCGAAACCAGCAGCCAAGCCAGCCGCTAAACCTGCTGCTGCCAAACCAGCAGTCGCCAAGCCAGCCACTCCAGCGGCACCGGCAGCATCCACCGCTCCAACCGCATCGGCCAGCACCACGCCTGCACCGGTAGCGCCAAGCACCACCCCAGCCAGCGCTTCCTAAGCGTCGGTGGCCGCGACGCGCAGCGCCTGCAGCGCGTCGTGGTCAAGGTTGGCGGCTTCGGTCGCCAGGCCTTCAAGCCATTCGTACTGACCCACCACCTCATTGATCGGCCATGCCTGCGCCAAGGTTTCCAGGCGCGCCAGCAGTGTTCGTTCAGCCTCCAGCTCCAGGGCTTTGACCCGCTCGCGCAACGATGCCAGCTGCGTATCCTGCTGCGCCAGGGCTCGCCATTGCACGCGCAGGTATCGCAACGGTTCGACAACCTGCACCCGCCACGGACGGGCAAGCTGTTGCAGCGCCTGCACCCGCTCAGGTGTATGTGCCACACCGCGCCGCTCCAGCCAGGCACCACACAGCAGCAGGCATACATCCGCGCCTTGTTCCTGCAAACGCAGGCAAGCGGCCTCTACACCCGGGCGAGCGTAGGTAGAAAGGGCAAAGCTCCACAGGTCAGCGCACATATTCACACCCAAGCCAGCGGCCAACGAAGCTGGTAGACTCCGCCGCCATTATGATCCGACTTCAAAGCCTAACATTACAGCGTGGCCCGCAACGTCTTCTCGAAGACGCCGAGCTGACCCTGCACGCCGGTCACAAAGCCGGCCTGATCGGTGCCAATGGCGCCGGCAAATCCACGTTGTTCGCCTTGCTGCTCGGTGAGCTGACCCCGGATTCCGGGGACTGCCTGCTGCCGGCCGACTGGCGCATCGCCCATATGCGCCAGGAGATCGACACCCTGGACCGCATCGCGATCGACTACGTGCTCGATGGCGACCTGCGCCTGCGCCAGGTGCAACACGACCTCGCCGAAGCCGAAAAAGCCCAGGACGGTGCCGCCCAGGCCCGTCTGCACGCCGAGCTGGACAGTGCCGACGGCTACACCGCCGACGCCCGTGCCCGCAAAATGCTCGCTGGCCTTGGCTTTACCAAC
Source organism: Pseudomonas sp. W2Aug9 (assembly GCF_023127755.1). NCBI lineage: Bacteria > Pseudomonadati > Pseudomonadota > Gammaproteobacteria > Pseudomonadales > Pseudomonadaceae > Pseudomonas > Pseudomonas sp. W2Aug9. The sequence goes on from NZ_SPKL01000008.1 coordinate 1,248, forward strand.
GAACAGATGGACCGCCCGGTCGCCGACTTCTCCGGCGGCTGGCGCATGCGCCTGAATCTGGCCCAGGCACTGATGTGCCCCTCCGACCTGTTACTGCTCGACGAACCGACCAACCACCTGGACCTCGATGCGATCCTGTGGCTGGAAGATTTCCTCAAGAGCTACCAGGGCACCTTGCTGCTGATTTCCCACGATCGGGATTTCCTCGACGCCGTGGTCGACAACATCGCCCACGTCGAACAGAAGAAAATCACCCTCTACCGTGGCGGCTATACCGCGTTCGAACGTGCCCGTGCCGAGCGCCTGGCCCAGCAGCAACAGGCCTTTGAAAAGCAACAGGCGCAACGTGCGCACATGGAAAGCTACATCGCCCGCTTCAAGGCCCAGGCCACCAAGGCCCGTCAGGCCCAGAGCCGCATCAAGGCGCTGGAGCGCATGGAAGAACTGTCGGCGGCCCACGTCGATTCGCCGTTCGATTTCGTGTTCCGTGAGTCGGTGAAGATCTCAAGCCCCCTGCTCGATCTGTCGGACGCTCGCTTGGGCTACGGCGACAAGACCATCCTGGAGAAGGTCAAGCTGCAGCTCACGCCGGGCGCACGCATTGGTTTGCTCGGCCCCAACGGCGCGGGCAAGTCGACGCTGATCAAGAACCTGTCGGGTGAGCTTGAGCCACTGGCTGGCCGCCTGACCCGTGGCGAGAACACGGTGGTGGGCTACTTCGCCCAGCACCAACTGGATTCGCTCGACGCCAAGGCCAGCCCGCTGTTGCACCTGCAACGCCTGGCGCCCACCGAGCGCGAGCAAACCCTGCGCGACTTCCTCGGCGGTTTCGACTTCCGGGGGGCGCGTATCGACGAGCCAGTGCTGAATTTCTCCGGGGGCGAAAAAGCCCGACTGGCCCTGGCCCTGATCGCCTGGGACCGTCCAAACCTGCTGCTGCTCGACGAACCGACCAACCACCTGGACCTGGAGATGCGCCTGGCACTGACCATGGCCCTGCAGGAGTTCAGCGGTGCGGTACTGGTGGTGTCTCACGATCGCCACCTGCTCAAGAGCACCACCGATAACTTCCTGCTGGTGGCCGACGGCAAGGTCGAAGAATTCGACGGCGACCTGGACGACTACGCACGCTGGCTGACCGATTACCGCCTGCGCAATGCGCCGGCCAGCAACACCCCGGTCAACCCGGACAAGACCGACAAGAAAGCCCAGCGCCAGGCCGCCGCCGCGCTGCGCCAGCAGCTGGCGCCGCACAAGCGTGAGGCCGACAAGCTGGAAGCCGAGCTGGGCAAGGTGCACGAGCGCCTGGCCAAGATCGAAACCAGCCTGGGTGATAGCTCCGTGTACGAGGCGGCGCGCAAGGATGAGCTGCGTGACCTGCTGGCCGAACAGGCCAAGCTCAAGGTGCGCGAAGGGCAATTGGAGGAAACCTGGATGGAGGCCCTCGAACTGCTCGAAACCTTGCAAGCGGAGCTGGAGGCGCTGTCCTGATGGAAGCGTTGCAACTGCCGGTACCGGCGCAATGGGTCGAGCCCGTATGGATCGGCGTGCAAATCCTGCTGATCCTGCTGGCCGGCTACCTGGCCCAGCGCTTCGTCGCCAAGGGCCTGACGCGCCTGGGTGAGCGTTACCCGTTCCCGCCGCAACTGCTGATGCCCCTGCGCGGCGGCTTGCGCTGGCTGATCATGGGCAGTGCGCTGATCTTTGTGCTGGGGCGCCTGGGGGTGTCTGCCACGGTGTTGTGGACGGCGCTGTCAGGGTTTGTCGCGGTAGCGGCAGTGGCGTTCTTCGCCATGTGGTCGGTGCTGTCCAACCTGTTGTGCGCAATTCTGATCTTCACCGTCGGGCCGTTCCGCCTTGGGGATATTGTCGAGTTGGTGGACACCGTCGACAAACCCGGCGTGAAGGGCAGGGTCGTGGCGATCAACCTGCTTTACACCACATTGATCGAAGTAGAAGAAGCCGGGACCAGCAGCGCGATGGTGCAAGTGCCTAACAGCTTGTTCTTTCAGCGCTCGGTGCGCCGTTGGCCTGGCACCCATGTATTTCCGGGCGACCGCTAGCGTTTACATCTTGTAAAAATCTATAGCCAGCCTTCGGTCGGTAGAGTTAGCTTAAAGGCACAATCGCTGACTCCCTTCTGAGGTGCGCAATGGCTCTCGACACATGGCTGGCCTTTTTCCTGGCCAGTTGGATCATCTCCCTTTCTCCTGGCGCCGGTGCCATCGCCTCGATGTCCAGCGGCCTGCAATACGGTTTTGTCCGTGGCTACTGGAACGCCATTGGCCTGCAACTGGGCCTGGCGATGCAGATTGCCGTGGTCGCGGGTGGCCTGGGGGCCATTCTGGCGGCGTCGTCTACCGCGTTCTATGCGATCAAATGGTTTGGCGTGGCCTACCTGGTGTACCTGGCCATCAAGCAATGGCGCGCCCTGCCCATGGACATGACCGATGACGCCGCCGTGCGCCCGATCGGGAAGCCGATGGCGATGATGTTCCGCGGCTTTTTGGTCAACGCCAGCAACCCTAAGGCCCTGGTGTTCATGCTGGCGGTGTTGCCGCAATTCGTGAACCCGCAGGCGCCGCTGTTGATTCAGTACCTGATCCTCGGTGCAACCATGATCAGCGTCGATATGATCGTGATGGCGGGTTACACGGGGTTAGCGTCGAAAGTCTTGCGTCTGTTGCGTACGCCTAAACAACAGAAGCGCGTAAACCGCACATTCGCCGGCTTGTTTGTTGGCGCTGCCGGCTTCCTCGCCAGCCTGCATCGCGCTACTGCGTAATTGCCTAAACCGAATCGAAATGTGGAAGGGGCAAGCTCCCTCCCACATTGGATTTAGGGGTGATATGAAATAACACCTTGAGTCGAATTCATTAAAGCTCAACAATAGTGTTACTTCGTATTTCCACTTGAGATTCATTCATGACTGCCCCTTTCCGCTTTCTTGCGTGGCTGCTGTTGCCGGCGCTGATGTCGTGCAGCTTCAATCTCTTGGCCGCGACCGCCGAAGGCGCGCCACAGGCCCTGCATTTGCTGGATTACATCGGCGCCGACTACCCGCCTACGGTAGAGGCAGGCAAGGTGGTAGACGACTCGGAATACCGCGAGCAGGTGGAGTTTCTCGGAGTGCTGCAGGGTTTGGTGGCTGATCTGCCCGACAAACCCGAGCGCGCTGAGTTGATAAGCGGCGTTAATGAATTGCTGGCGGCGGTCACCGCCCATCAGGACGGCGCGAGCGTGGCCCGCCAGGCTCGTCAGTTGGGCGCCAAGCTGGCCGTGGCGTATGAAGTCAGCCAAGCACCGGCCATCACGCCGGACCCGACACGCGGCGCGCCGCTTTATGCCCAGCATTGTTCGGTGTGCCACGGCACTGTCGGCGCCGGTGATGGTCCGGCTGGCATGGGCATGACGCCGCCCCCCGCTAACCTGCGTGACGCCACGCGCCTGGATCGCTTGAGCCTGTATGCGATCTACAACACCCTCGGTCTGGGTGTCGAAGGCACTGATATGCCGTCGTTCGCTGACCAACTGGACGATCGCCAGCGCTGGGACCTGGCGACCTATATCGCCGGTTTCACCGCCGACCCGGCTGCCGCCAAAAGCGAGCAGGCGTTCAACCTCGCCGACCTGGCGCGCCAGACCCCCAATGAAGTGCTCGCCGCTGACGGCCCTGGCGCTGCGGCGACGTTCCGCGCCCAGCGTGCTCAGCCGCCACAGGTTCAACGTGGTCCCGCGCAGTTGCTCGACTACACGGCCGCCACGCTGGACAAGAGCCTTGCGGCCTTCCGCAACGGCGACCACGAGCAGGCCTATGATTTGTCCGTCGCTGCCTACCTGGAAGGCTTCGAGCTGGTGGAAAGCTCCCTGGATAACGTCGACGCCAATGTGCGCAAAGACACCGAGAAGGCCCTGATGGCGTATCGGCAATCGTTGCAGGATGGTTTGCCTATGGAGCAGGTGCAGCAGCGTCTGGACGTTGCCAAAGGCAAACTCACTGAATCCGCCGGCTTGCTGGGCGGCGATGGCCTGAGCTGGTCATTGAGCTATATCTCTGGCCTGCTGATCCTGTTGCGCGAAGGCCTGGAAGCGATTCTGGTGCTAGCGGCGATCCTCGCCTTCCTGCGTAACACCGGCCAGCAGTCGGCGGTTCGCAGCGTCAACGTCGGTTGGGGCCTGGCGCTGTTGGCAGGCTTGGCTACGTGGGCCTTGGCGGCGTATGTGATTGACGTCAGCGGGGCCCAGCGAGAACTGCTCGAAGGCTGCACGGCGCTGTTCGCCAGCGTGATGGTGCTATGGCTCGGCGTGTGGATGCACGACCGGCGTCACGCGGCGGCCTGGCAGGATTACATCAAGAGCAGCCTGGTGGGCGGCGGCGGCCGTTTCGGTTTTGCCGTGCTGGCGTTCTTCTCGGTTTATCGCGAGCTGTTCGAAGTGATCCTGTTCTACGAAACCCTGTGGCTGCAGGCCGGCCCTGCCGGGCACAACGCGGTGCTGGCCGGTGGTGCCACTGCGCTGGTGCTGCTGGTGGGCCTGGCCTGGGTGATCCTGCGTGGCTCGGCGAAGTTGCCGTTGGCGCTGTTCTTCGGCATCAACGCTGCGTTGCTGTGCGCACTGTCGGTGGTGTTCGCCGGGCACGGTGTCAAGGCCTTGCAGGAGGCGGGCATCTTCGGCACGCGGCCGGTGCCGTTTTTTGACTTCGACTGGCTGGGCATTCATGCAGATGCGTATTCGTTGGGCGCGCAGGCTGTGGCGATCCTGGCGATTGTGGTGCTGTATGGCCGCAGCCGGCTGACCGAGAAGCGCCGGGCGGCGGTGTAGCATGCGGGTATGGATCGACGCCGACGCCTGCCCTCGGGCGGCCAAGGACCAGGTAGTGAAGTTTGCCCTCAAGCGCCAGTTCGAGGTGGTGCTGGTGGCCGGGCAGAGCCAGATCAAGCCGAGCTTTTCCTGTGTGAAGCTGATCGTGGTGCCCAGTGGCCCCGACGCGGCCGATGATTACCTGGTTGAGCACGCCGTACCCGGCGAACTGGTGATTTGCAGTGACGTGCCCTTGGCCGATCGGCTGGTGAAGAAGGGCGTCACGGCCCTCGATCCGCGAGGCAAGGAGTTCAGCCCTGCGAACATGAGTGAGCGCCTGGCGGTGCGCAACCTGTTCACCGACCTGCGTGAGCAAGGTCAGATGGGCGGCGGACCACCGCCCCATGGCGAGAAGGATAAGCAGGCGTTTGCCAATGCCCTGGACCGAATCCTTACACGTCTTATGCGCCCAGCCTGACCTGTCAGTCGTTCTCGTGGGTCAACTCCAGCACCCGATCCACCAACTTGTTGATCCCTGACGCCACTTCACTGATGTTCTTGCCGAGCATATACGCCGGCGTACTGACCAGCTTGCGCGCCTTGTCCTCGACGATATCTTCCACCGTGCATTCGTGGTGCGTGGCGCCCATCTTGTCCAGGGCAGCCGCTGTGTCGGCATCGTTACCGATGGTGCAGGTCACGCCAGGGCCGTAGATCTTCGCGGCCAGGGCCGGAGAGATGCAGATCAACCCCACCGGCTTGCCTGCTTCGGCAAACGCTTCAGCCAGTTCCAGCACCTGCGGGTTGACGCTGCAGCCGGCGCCCTCCACGGCGAAGTTCGACAGGTTCTTCGCTGCGCCAAACCCGCCCGGCACGATCAGGGCGTCGAAGTCGGCGGCATTGGCTTGGCCAATATCCTTCACTGCGCCCCGGGCGATACGCGCAGACTCCACCAGCACATTGCGCGACTCGGGCATTTCTTCGCCGGTGAGATGGTTGATCACGTGCAATTGCGCAATATCGGGTGCAAAGCATTCCACTTGAGCGCCGCGCTGGTCCAGGCGCAGCAACGTGATCACGCTCTCGTGAATCTCTGCGCCGTCGTATACGCCACAGCCGGAAAGGATCACTGCAATCTTTTTGCTCATGGGCATTTCTCCTGATTCATGGCGTTAAATGTCTACTAATTTGTAACCTGTTGCCAATGGGATCTCACGTCGCTGCACCTAATCTTGATGTAACAAAAATAGACCGGACTAGCCCATGGACTTTGTGCCTTACGCAGTACCGTTTTTTATCGCCCTGATCGTTGTGGAGCTGCTGGCCGACCGTTGGCGCGGTGCACGCAACTACCGAGTAGCGGACGCCATCAACAGCCTCAGCACCGGTGTGCTGTCCACCACGACCGGTTTGCTGACCAAGGGCGTGGGCCTGTTGACCTACGCGTTCGCCCTCAAGCACCTGGCGCTCATCGAGTTGTCGGCCCAGAATGCCTGGACCTGGGTGTTCGCCTTTGTGTTCTATGACTTCTGTTATTACTGGCTGCATCGCATGGGCCATGAGCGCAATATCCTGTGGGCCGCGCATTCGGTGCATCACCAGAGCGAGGACTACAACCTCACCACCGCCTTGCGCCAGACCAGCACCGGTTTTCTGCTGAGCTGGATCTTCTACCTGCCTCTGGCTGTGGTCGGCGTGCCGCTGGTGGTGTTTATCAGCGTGGCTTCGCTCAACCTGTTGTATCAATTCTGGGTCCACACCCGCCACGTTCCCAAGCTGGGCTGGTTTGAGTGGTTCTTCGTGACGCCGTCCAATCATCGGGCCCACCACGCACAGAATGCTCTCTACATGGATCGTAATTACGGCGGGGTGTTCATTATTTGGGACCGGCTGTTCGGTACTTTTCAAGAGGAAGACGACAACGAGCCGGTGATCTTTGGGGTAACCACACCCCTGGCCAGTTGGAACCCGCTGTGGGCCAACCTGCAGTTTTATGCGCAGTTATGGAGTGACGCCCGGCGCACCGAGAGCTGGTGGGACAAGTTGCGCATCTGGTTCATGCGCACCGGCTGGCGCCCGGCGGACGTCAAAGCCAAATACCCGATAGCCAAGCCGGACCTGAGCCAGTTTCGCAAGTTCGAAGTGCCTTTGGATGCGCGGCAGCAGGTCTACATCGCCTTGCAATTTGCTGCTTATGTGGGCTTTGGCAGTTATCTGATGAATTTCGGTGAGGGCCTGCCTACGGCGGCGTTGGTGCTCGGCTGGGGCGCGATGGCCCTGGGCCTGTTTACGTTGGGGGTGGCACTGGAGAATCGCCCATGGGCGTTGAAGGCCGAGCTGGCGCGCCTGGCGCTGAACCTGCCGTTGGTATGGCTGGCGCCGCTGGTCGGTTTGTGGCCTGCCAGCCCTCTCGCCTGGCTGGGCCTGGCGAGCTACAGCCTGCTCAGCGTGATTGGTCTCTACTGTTGCAGAGGCCGTTTTACTCGGTTGGCGTCTTAGGCGTTTCGACCGAGGCTTGCTCGACAGCCTGTCGCGCCTTGGCCTCGGCACACGCTTGGCGGGCGATGCGAGCATTCTTGAAGCGACGTCGCAGCCACAGGCCAAAACCCAGCACCAGCAAGGCGCCCAGTACCCATAGCTCGTACTTCTTGACGCTGCCGAGCATACCTTCCAGCACCGCACCGAAATGATAGGCCGCAGCCCCCAGTGCAGCGGCCCAGATCGCCGCACCAATACCGTTGAGGATCAGGTAGCGCATCGGCGGGTAACCGGACAGGCCGATCGCCACGGGCATCACCGTGCGCAACCCGTAGACAAAGCGAAAGCTCAGTACCCAGATATCCGGGTGCTTGCGGATATGCTCCAGTGCCTTGTCGCCCATCAACTGCCAGCGCGGCTTGCGTGCCAGCAGCTTGCGGCCGTGCTTGCGCCCCATGTAGTACCAAAGCTGGTCGCCGGCATAGCTGCCAAAAAAGGCAACGACCACCACCAGGTTGATATCCATGTAGCCACGAAACGCCAGGAAGCCTGCGAGTACGAGGATGGTCTCGCCTTCGAAAAATGTGCCGAGAAAGAGGGCAAAGTAGCCGAAGTCATGCAGAAATTGTTGAAGCATGGTCTGGGGTGCTGGCGAAATGAACGCGCAGCCTACGCCTTCACGAAGATTCATGAAAGTATCGAGATGTGTCACGAAGTGAACAATTCCTACATAAATGACGAATGCGACTACAGGTCGCATCGATAAGCACAACTGTCATTCCTTCGTCATAATGGCCGCTTATAACTGCAACGCTCGCCCGTAAACGCGGGCTCAGGAGTCTGTCGTGAGCTTTACCCCTGCCAATCGCCTGTTCCCCGCCACTCGTCTGCGTCGCAATCGTCGTGATGATTTTTCTCGCCGCCTGGTACGTGAAAATGTACTGACGACGAACGATCTCATCCTGCCGGTCTTTGTGCTCGACGGTGAAAATCGTCGGGAAGCAGTCGCCTCGATGCCGGGGGTGGAGCGTTTGACCATTGATCAGTTGCTGATCGAGGCGGCCGGTTGGGTCGAGCTGGGGATCCCGGCACTGGCGCTGTTTCCGGTGACCCCACCGCAGCTCAAGTCTCTGGACGCCGCCGAAGCCTGGAACCCGCAAGGGATCGCGCAGCGCGCCACCCGTGCCCTGCGCGAGCGCTTCCCGGAGCTTGGGGTGATCACTGACGTGGCGTTGGACCCGTTCACCACGCACGGCCAGGATGGCATTCTTGACGAAGAGGGTTATGTTCAGAACGACATCACCGTCGATGCACTGGTCAAGCAGGCTTTGTCGCACGCAGCGGCGGGCGCCCAGGTGGTTGCGCCGTCGGACATGATGGACGGGCGTATCCAGGCGATTCGCGAAGCCCTTGAGCTGGCCGGTCACGTCAATGTACGAATCATGGCCTACTCGGCCAAATACGCCAGCGCCTATTACGGCCCCTTTCGCGATGCGGTGGGGTCGGCGCTGAACCTGGGCAAGGCCAACAAGGCTTCGTACCAGATGGACCCGGCCAATAGCCAGGAAGCGCTGCACGAAGTGGCGGCCGACCTGGCCGAAGGCGCCGATATGGTGATGGTCAAGCCCGGGATGCCGTACCTGGACATCCTTTATCGGGTCAAAGAGGAATTCAAAGTGCCGACCTTTGTCTATCAGGTCAGCGGTGAATACGCCATGCACATGGCGGCGATCCAGAATGGTTGGTTGAGTGAAGGGGTGATCCTCGAATCCCTGACTGCCTTTAAACGTGCCGGCGCTGATGGCATTCTGACCTACTTCGCCGCCCGCGCTGCCCAATTGCTTAGAGAGCAACAATAGCCCTCACAGGAACACTCGATGAATACCGAAGGACTCTCCGAAGTTGCCGTAAAAGACGCTCACCCGGTGGTTGAACAAGTTTCCCAGACCCCGCCGGAGCTGGAGCCTGCCCCGCCAGCGGTGGTTGCCGAAGCACCTGCGCCGGCACCGGTGGCCGTGGTCACCAACCTGGATGACAGCAGCCTGTACATCCACCGCGAGTTGTCACAACTGCAATTCAACATCCGCGTGCTGGAGCAGGCGCTGGATGAGTCCTACCCGTTGCTGGAGCGGCTGAAATTCCTGCTGATCTTCTCCAGCAACCTGGATGAGTTCTTCGAGATTCGCGTTGCCGGCCTCAAGAAGCAGATCACCTTCGCCCGTGAACAAGCCGGGGCCGACGGCCTGCAACCGCACCAGGCGTTGGCGCGCATCAGTGAGCTGGTACATGGTCATGTGGACCGCCAGTACGCAATCCTCAACGACATCCTGCTGCCGGAACTGGAAAAGCATCAGGTCCGCTTCATTCGTCGTCGTCACTGGACCGCCAAGATCAAGACCTGGGTGCGCCGTTACTTCCGGGACGAGATTTCGCCGATCATTACCCCCATCGGCCTGGACCCTACGCACCCGTTCCCACTGCTGGTGAACAAGAGCCTCAACTTCATCGTCGAGCTTGAAGGTATCGATGCCTTCGGTCGCGATTCGGGTCTGGCGATTATCCCGGCCCCGCGTCTGTTGCCACGCATCATCAAGGTACCGGAAGAGGTAGGGGGCGCTGGCGACAACTATGTATTCCTGTCGTCGATGATCCATGCTCACGCCGATGACCTGTTCCAGGGCATGAAGGTCAAGGGCTGCTACCAGTTCCGCCTGACCCGTAACGCCGACCTGGCACTGGATTCCGAAGACGTCGAAGACTTGGCTCGCGCCCTGCGTGGCGAGTTGTTCTCGCGGCGTTATGGCGATGCGGTGCGTCTGGAAGTGGCGGACACCTGCCCCAAACACCTGTCGGACTACCTGCTCAAGCAGTTCAACCTCGCCGAATCCGAGTTGTACCAGGTCAACGGCCCGGTGAACCTGACGCGCCTGTTCAGCATTACCGGCCTGGACAGCCATCCTGAGCTGCAATACAAGCCGTTCACGCCACAGATCCCGAAACTGCTGCAAAACAGCGAGAACATCTTCAGCGTTGTGAGCAAGCAGGACATTCTATTGCTGCACCCCTTCGAGTCGTTCACCCCAGTGGTCGACCTGCTGCGCCAGGCCGCCAAGGACCCGCATGTTCTGGCCGTGCGCCAGACCCTCTACCGCAGTGGCGCCAACTCGGAAATCGTCGATGCGCTGGTAGATGCGGCGCGTAACGGCAAGGAAGTCACCGCGGTGATCGAGCTGCGTGCGCGTTTCGACGAAGAGTCCAACCTGCAACTGGCCAGCCGTCTGCAAGCGGCCGGTGCGGTGGTGATCTACGGCGTGGTCGGCTTCAAGACCCACGCCAAGATGATGCTGATCCTGCGCCGTGAAGCCGGTGAGATCGTGCGCTACGCCCACTTGGGCACCGGCAACTACCACGCCGGCAACGCCAAGCTCTACACCGACTACAGCCTGCTGACATCCGACGACGCACTGTGCGAAGACGTCGGCAAGTTGTTCAGCCAGCTCATCGGCATGGGCAAGACCTTGCGCATGAAAAAGCTGCTGCACGCGCCGTTCACCCTCAAGAAGGGCATGCTCGACATGATTGCCCGCGAGACCCAGTTTGCCCTCGATGGCAAGCCGGCGCACATCATCGCCAAGTTCAACTCGCTGACCGATCCGAAGATCATCCGCGCGCTGTACAAGGCCAGCCAGTCGGGCGTGCGCATTGATTTGGTGGTGCGTGGCATGTGCTGCCTGCGCCCGGGTATTGTCGGCGTGTCGCATAACATCCACGTGCGCTCGATCATCGGCCGCTTCCTGGAGCACACCCGTGTGTTCTACTTCCTCAACGGTGGTGAAGAGCAGATGTTCCTCTCCAGCGCCGACTGGATGGAACGCAACCTCGATAAGCGTGTGGAGACCTGCTTCCCGGTGGAAGGCAAGAAGCTGATCATGCGGGTCAAGAAGGAGCTGGAAAGCTACCTTACCGACAACACCCACAGCTGGAGCCTGCAGTCGGACGGGCGTTATGTACGCAACACCCCGACCGGCAACCAGAACCCGCGCAGCGCGCAGGCGACGTTGCTGGAGAAGTTGGGTAGCCCGATTCTTGCGGTGAACTAAAACCCAGCACCAGCAAGGTCTAAAAAATGTGGGAGGGGGCTTGCTCCCTCCCACATTTGTTTTGCAGTGTGCTTTAGCGCAGGTTCAGGCTGAACCCCACCCGCGTCAGCCATTCCGCTTCCTGGGCGAAGTCCGCCTGGGTCAGCTGGTTTTCATCCAGCCAGCCCTTGGGGAAGATCACTTCCAGGCTGTCATCAGCAGCGCGCAGTTTTACCTGGGGCATTTCCTGGGTGCCACGAATGTGGTGGAACAGGATTGCAAAGCGCAACAGCGCGCACAGGCGAATCAGCTTGATGCCGTCTTTGCCGAATTCGGCAAATTTGTCCTTGGGAATATTGCGGCGATGGCCGCGCACCAGCAGCGCGAGCATCTGTTGGTCTTCGCGGGAGAACCCAGCCAGGTCCGAGTGCTCGATCAGGTAGGCGCCGTGCTTGTGGTAATGGTAGTGGGCGATGTCCAGGCCCACTTCATGCACCTTGGCGGCCCAGCCCAGCAGCTCGCGCCAGACGCCGTCTTCCAGGTCCCAATCGGCGGCCACCTGGTCGAAAGCGTGCAAGGCTTTGCGCTCCACACGGGCGGCTTGTTCCAGATCGACGTGGTAGCGCTCCATCAGCGAGCTGAGGGTGCGCTCGCGCACGTCTTCGTGGTGATGACGGCCCAGCAGGTCATAGAGCACGCCTTCGCGCAGGGCGCCGTCACAGTGGTCCATGCGTTGCAGTTCGAGGGCGTCGAAGATGGCTTCGAGAATCGCCAGGCCCGCAGGGAAAATGGCGCGGCGATCAGGTTTGATGCCGTCGAAGTCGATTTTCTCCGCATCCCCCAGCTTGAACAGCTTGCGCTTGAGCCACGCCAGACCTTCGGCATTCACCTCGCCAGTGCCATGGCCGCCAGCCTTCAAGGCCAGGCCGATGGCGCGGATGGTGCCGGACGAGCCGATGGCTTCATCCCAGGTCAGGCGGTGCAGGGCATGTTCAATGCTCATGATCTCCAGCCGCGCCGCCGTGTAAGCCTGGGCATAGCGCGCCGGCGTGATCTTGCCGTCCTTGAAGTAACGTTGAGTGAAACTCACGCATCCCATCTGCAGACTTTCACGCAGCAGTGGCTCGAAACGCTGGCCGATGATGAACTCGGTACTGCCGCCACCAATGTCCGCCACCAGGCGTTTGCCGGGCGTGTCGGCCAGTGTGTGGGACACACCAAGGTAGATCAGGCGCGCCTCTTCACGGCCAGAGATAACTTCCACCGGGTGCCCGAGGATTTCCTCGGCACGATGGATAAACTCATTGCGGTTTCGGGCTTCGCGCAACGCGTTGGTGCCGACGATGCGTACGGCGCCAGGCGGCATGCCATTGATCAATTGCGCAAATCGCTTGAGGCAGTCGAGCCCGCGCTGCATGGATTCTTCATTGAGCTTGCGCTCGTCGTCGATCCCGGCGGCCAGTTGCACTTTTTCGCCGAGCCGCTCAAGGATGCGGATCTCACCGTTCTGGGCCTTGGCCACGACCATGTGAAAGCTGTTGGAGCCCAGGTCGATGGCGGCGATCAAGGACAGATTCTTGGCTTGGGATTGCGGCATGGTTTGGGGATCTCGGTCGATAACCTTGCCATCGTGCCACGATCGACCGCTGGAGCCAACGCGTTGTGCTTCGGTAATTTTCCCGATGTGGTCTGTAGGAAAATTTTGGAAAGTTCAGGGCTGGTTCGCAAGTTTCCAGCAAACAAACTTTCCGACGATGTAAGACGTTTTAACCGGATGCAGTTGTAAGTATTTAGATAATTTCTCCTACAGTGAGTGGGACTAGATGTTGTTCTATATCTTGCTCAAGACTACAAGGTCGATAGGTTAAAGTAATTTTTATGCTGGCTGGAGCCTACAATAAATACCGTGCTGTCTGATTTTTTATCCGGGCATCTACGCGCCAGACTGTCACTCGGCAATTCTGCCGGGGTGTTATTTATTTATAGTTTTTGTATCAGGGACAATAAGCTGTTGGGCGACGGAGTCGCCAAAACCAAAATAAAGAGCGCCTGCTAACTTCAAGTGACAGGACGAACATGAAAAAAATTATTGGATTGACTTTCGGCATCGCATGTCTGGCTGCGACCCTGCAGGTTCAGGCAAACACGAGCGCCCAGTTAGTCGTCAGGGGGACGATCACGCCAGCAGCGTGCAACCTCAGCCTGGCGGGCAGTGGCATCATCGACTACGGCACTATTCGCTCCGGCGAATTGTCTCGCACGGCATTCAACCCCCGTGAAGAGAGGACCACGTCTCTGGTTATCAATTGCGGCACTACGCCTGCCAGGTTCGGGCTCACCTTTACCGATCTGCAAGCGGGGAGCAAGGTGGCAGGCATCTTGGGGGCGGGCTTTTCCGAAGCGCAGAATTTCGGTCTGGGGATGGCAGCGTCCCGGCGCACTGGTGGCTATTCGGTCACCCTCAGGGACCTCCGCTCTACCGGAACAACGTTGTTTCCGATCATGCGCACCGGGCTCGGTGCCTGGCAGAACAGCGACGGCAGGGTTGCCCAATCGCCCAGCCAGTACTCCTGGCGTAATAGCGTGACCGTCACCCCTGCCGCTATTAGCCAGCTGACCGCCACGGTGGCGGTGAAAGCAGTGATCAACAAGGCCCAGGACTTGGACCTGAGCCGCGACATCTCCATAGATGGGCGCGCCACGCTTGTATTGAGTTACATCTAAACAACCGAAAGCAGCCGATCAAGAAAGCCAACCCTTTCTTGTTGGCTGTTTTTCTTTGGGCGTTGGATGGCCAAACGTCAACTTCATAAGTTGTGGGGAATATTGAGTGCGTGTTTTTTTAATAAGTCTTACGTGGCTATGGAGTGTGTTTTTCAGTGTGGTTGCTACGGCGGACGGGATGTTGCCGGAAACAACTGTGGTCGTGCTTTACGAAGAAGTTGGCGAAGCCTCGATCAATATCAAGAACACCGATGCAGGGCCGGCGTTGCTTCATTCTGTTATTGAAAACGTGCCTGAAGATCTGGAGCCGCTACTGATTGTCACGCCTCCCATTACCCGTGTGGAAGCGGGGGATACGCAACTGGTGCGTTTCATCAGCACGTTGAAGCAGCCGCTCAAGACCCAACGGCTCAAGCGCGTATCTTTTGAGGGCATTCCCCAGGCGCGTGCCGCGGACGGTGCGACCATCGGTATCACGCTTCGGCAGAATCTGCCGTTGATCCTGCATCCCAAAGACTTGCCACGCCACCAAACGCCGTGGGAGCTGCTGAGGTGGGAACGGGTCGCAGAGCGACTCACCGTCCACAACGACAGCGCTTACGTCGTGCGCCTGGCGCCGGATGTGCAGCTGCTTCCACAAGGTGTTCAAGCCACGCTGCCGCGCACCTATGTCTTGCCGGGTGAGGCATTGGTGGTGAAGGTTGACGGTGCTTTGAGCGATGTGGCGCAGGTTGAGATTCAACCCGCCACGGTCTATGGATTTTCGGTAGATAGCTACCGTGCACCGGTCAACACAGATGCGCGTTGATCGGTTCATGATCGTTTCTTCGTCGCGCGGTATTGCTGGCCCGTTCCGGCCCTGCAAATCCAGATTGTTCATTGGGCTCACGGCGCTATGGGGTTTGCCTGGCATGACGGCTGCGCTGGAGCTTGGTGAGGGATTTGACCTGGCTGCGCTGACGACCCACGGCATAGACCCCCAGGTCTCCGATTACTTTCGCAGTGCGGCGCGCTTTCGTGAAGGTATTCAAGTGGTGGGATTGCGCGTCAATGGCAACCCCCTTGGGCTGGTCGATGCTCGGTTCGATTCGCAGGGAGGGCTGTGTTTCACTCCCGGGTTGCTGGAGAAGGCGGGGTTGGTAAAGCCTCGGGAGATCATTCGAGAAGGCGCCACGCCCGATCAGGCGTGTCATGACTTCCTCGGTGCGTTCCCGGCGACCATGGTGCGCTTGCGCCCCGGTACTGACGAAGTGGCGCTGGTGGTGCCGACCCAGGCTTTGCGTGAACCCGAATGGGAGAGCGGGCGTTCTTCCCGGGGCGGCGCGGCCGCGTTGTTCAACTATGACGTACTGGGTTATGACAGCCACTCGCGTAGCGGCCCGACCCGGTTCGTGTCGGCCTATACCGAAGCGGGCTTCAACCTGGACGACTGGATTGTTCGCAGTCGCCAGTTCTATGTGTCCGACAACGGCCATACCCGTACCGAGCACCTGCATGCCTATGCCCAGCGGGATATCGCCGCGTTGCAGTCGACCTTCCAGGTGGGCCAGCTCTCCAGTAATAACCCGCTGTTTGGCGGGATCCAGCTGTCCGGCTTGCAGTTCTCCCCTGATGGGCAGTCCAGGGCCCCGGCGGGCGGCAATAATGCGGTGGTCGAAGGCCTGGCCCAAAGCCAGTCGCGAGTTGAAGTGCGCCAGTCCGGTGTGTTGATCCACAGTACATTGGTGCCCGAAGGGCCGTTTCGGTTGACTGGGGTACCGCTGCTCAATGGCACCAGTGACCTTGATGTCAGTGTGATTGACGTGCGTGGCGCCAGGCGCAGTTTTGTCGTGCCGGCGGCTTCGTTCGCGGGTGCTGCCCCATCGGCGCCGGGCTATTACTTTTCGATTGGCCAGCTGCGCAAAACTGCAGGTGAAGAGGGGCCATCACCGGTGGTCGCCATGGGCAGTGGCACCTGGGGGCTGGGGCGCGATGCGTCTGCGGGTTTTGGCTTGTTGAGTACCGATGACTATTGGGCCGCAGGTGGCACTCTGAGCAGTGTATTTTTCCAGCGGGTCTCTGTGAGCGCACGACATAACCTGTCCCGAGACAGCCACAACGCGGCGTCCGGGTCACGCAGCAGCGTCTCCGTGAGTAGCCCACTGGTTGCCGATCTAGATGTCAACTTAAGTGCAACCACCCAGACGCGCGGTTATCGCGAGGTCACTGAGGCAGGTCGGTCGCTCAGGGGCGATGAGCTGAACTCGCACTTCAAGAACCAATACACCGCGGGCATGAGCTGGGCCGACCCCACACTGGGCATATTTTCGCTGAACTACACTCGCAGTGCTCAATTTGGCGGGCAGACGAGCGAGCACGTATTCGCCTCCTGGAATAAGTCGTTCGGTCGCGTCGATGTCGCATTTATCGCGGACTCGCAAGTGGGCGGTACGCGGGCCCGCCGAGACGCCCCACTGGATGGCAGCCGGCGTGACAGTGCCTTGGATCACGACTTGTCCTTGCGGTTGCAGGTCAGCGTGCCGCTGGGCGGGGATCGGCGTGTGAGCAGCTTCACGAGCCGCCGTGGGGACCACTTCACTGCGGGTACCGCGCTCAGCGAAAGGGTCAACGAGTATGTGAATTACGAAGTCGGCATCGAGCGTGACATGCGGGCCCGGGAGCAGTCAGTGCGCGGGCGGGTGGACCTGTTGCCGCGCTATACCCAAGTGGGCCTGGGCGTCAGCCGCGATTCCCTGGGCACCAGCTATACCGGGCAGTTGCGGGGCGGTGCAGTGGCGCATGAAGGCGGGGTGACCTTGTCGCCTTACAGCGTGCAAGACACGTTCGGCATCGTCTCGGTCGGCGATATCGGCTCCGCAAAAATCCAGACGCCGCAAGGCCCTGTCTGGACCGACTTCAACGGCCAAGCGGTGATCGCGGGCTTGCCGGCCTACACCAACAGCCGAGTCGAAGTGCAGACTCAATCCTTGCCCAAACGAGTGGACCTGAAAAACGGCACCCAAGTGCTTACGGCGGGCCGAGGTTCGTTCAATACCGTGGATTTTGACGTAGTGAAAGTACGCCGAATGCTGGTGACTGCGAGCGATCAGCACGGCCGACCGTTACCTCAGGGCGCCTCGGTATTGGGCAAGGGCAACCGCTTTCTCACCAGCGTAGTAGGCGAGGGCATGATTTTCCTCAACGACGTTACGGAGTCGCAAAGCTTGCGGGTTTCATTGCCGGACTCTTCCACTTGCCTACTGCACATTGACCCTGAGGCCAAGCCTGACAATGACAAATTTTATGAAGCCGCATCGGCGGTATGCCGAGGTGATTAAAAAGGCCCTGAGCCCGCCCTTGGCGCTGTTTTGCACACTGCTGGCGCCGCTTGATGCGATGGCTGAAAACTGCCACCTGTCGCTGGGCCAGCCGCGTATCGACTATGGCCAGATACGCAGGGATGGCCTGGTTGAAACCACTTCCGTGGTACTGGCAACCCGCTCGTTGAGTGTCAATGTACTCTGCGCCGAGCCTGCGGCCATGGCGTTGCGTTTTGTTGGCGCGGCAGCCGATGGGCAGGGATTTCGGTTCGGTCGCGAGGGGCATTTGCGGCTGAGTATCAAGCATGCCCAGGTAGATGGGCGTACCGTCGGGTGGTCGGCCGCCCACGTGCCAGGTGAGGCGGACGGAGGCCAGTTGTTGCCCGGCCAGGTTTTGGTGGCTCGAGCAGCAGGGATGCCGGTGGTAGGGCGGCGACTCACCGCCCAGGTCGATATCGATACCCAATTGCCCTTCGATGCCTTGTCGGTGCGCAGGGAGACGCACCTGGAGGCACGGGGCATTTTTGAACTGGTCAGCCCGGCTGTTCAACCGAGCCAATGAAGTTGGCGAGCTCTACGGTACCAGGGTTGGCAAACAACACCTTCGGGTCGCCGGTTTCATGCACTTTGCCTTGGTGCATGAACACCACTTTGTCGCCAACTTCCCGGGCAAAGCGCATTTCATGGGTGACCATGATCAGCGTCATGCCGTCCTGGGCCAGTTGACGCACCACGCTGAGCACCTCATTGACCAACTCCGGGTCCAGGGCCGAGGTAATCTCATCGCACAACAGCACCTTGGGTGACATGGCCAGCGCGCGGGCAATGGCGACCCGTTGCTGCTGACCACCGGACAGCCGATCGGGGAAGGCGTCGAACTTCTCGCCCAGCCCAACGCGTTCGAGCATTTGCCTGGCCAACTGTACCGCTTTGGCCTTGGGCACTTTTTGCACCACTTGCGGTGCCAGCATCACGTTTTCGCCGACGCTCAGGTGCGGGAACAGGTTGAACTGCTGGAACACCATGCCGACTTTCTGCCTTAGGCTGCGCAGGTCGGCGCGGGCGGCATCAAGGTATTCGCCATCGACTTCGATCACACCGTCATTGATCGACTCCAGGCCATTGAGGGTACGCAGCAAGGTGGACTTGCCCGAGCCGCTACGGCCGATGATCGCCACAACTTGGCCTTCTTCCACCGTCAGGTCGATGCCCTTGAGGACGTGATGATCGCCGTAATACTTATGCAGGGCAGAAATTCTAAGCAGAGGCATGCAGTCTCCTTTCCAGGTAGCGCGCACTGAGGGACAAGGGGTAGCAGAGCAGGAAATAACCGAGGGCCACCAAGCCGTAGACCATAAACGGCTCGAAGGTGGCGTTGGCGAGCATGCCGCCGGTCTTGGTCAGTTCGGTGAAGCCGATGATCGAGGTCACGGCGGTGCCTTTGACCACCTGCACCGAGAAACCCACCGTTGGCGCAACGGCAATGCGCAGCGCTTGGGGCAGGATCACAAAACGCAGTTGCTCAAAAGGGTTCAGGGCCAGACTGGCCGAGGCTTCCCATTGGCCATGGGCGATGGAGTCCACGCAACCGCGCCAGATTTCGGCCAGGTAAGCGCTGGTGAACAGGGTCAATGCGATTGTAGCTGCCAGCCAGGGCGATATGTCCACGCCAAGCAGGGCAACGCCGAAAAACACCAGGAACAACTGCATCAGCAAGGGCGTGCCCTGGAACAGTTCGATATAGGTGCGGGCAATATTGCGTGGGAAAGCTTTGCGGCTGATGCGCATCGTCATCACCAGCAGGCCGATCAGGCCACCGCCCACAAATGCTACCAGTGACAGCAGCAGGGTCCACTGCAGGCCAGTGAGCAGGTTGCGCACGATGTCCCAGAGGGTGAACTCACTCATCGACTGTTCCTCATCACAAACCGCCGGCCGATCCAGTTGAGCAGTTGGCGAATCATCAGCGCCATGCACAGGTACACCAGGGTGGTCAGGGCATAGGTTTCAAAGGCGCGAAAATTACGCGACTGGATAAGGTTGGCGGCAAAGCTCAATTCTTCGGTGGCGATCTGCGAACACACCGCCGAACCGAGCATCACAATGATGATCTGGCTGCTCAGGGCCGGCCACACCTTGCCCAGCGCCGGTAGCAGTACCACGTGACGGAACGCTTCGAAGCGCGTCATCGCCAGCGCGGCGGCGGCTTCCAACTGACCGCGCGGGATGGCCTGGATCCCGGCGCGGATGATCTCGGTGGAGTACGCCCCCAGGTTGATCACCATTGCCAGCACAGCGGCTTGCCACTCGGTGATTTTCAACCCCAGGGACGGCAGGCCGAAGAAAATAAAGAACAACTGCACCAGAAACGGCGTGTTGCGGATCAATTCGACATACACACCAAAAATCCATGCAAACGGCTGGATCTTCCAGGCCCGCACCACGGCACCGACGGTGCCCAGTGCAACCCCAAGGATGGCGCCGATGGCCGTCAGTTCAAGGGTAAACAACGCGCCGCGCAGCAGCAGGTCGGTATTGGCCAGCACCGGCACAAAGTCGAATTGATAGGCCATCGTTCAACTCCGCCTCAGAGGTCAGCAGGCAGCGGTTCTTTGAGCCACTGCAGTGCGTTTTTTTCCAGGCTGCCGTCCGCCTTGGCCGCAACCAGGATCTGGTTGACCTTCTCCAGCAGCGCCGGCTCGTTCTTGTTCACGCCTACGTACACCGGCGAATCCTTGAGCTTCACCTTCAGCGCGGGGACGCGTTTGGGGTTGCGTTCGCTGATTGCGACCATGACCACGTTGCCGCTGGCGATCAGGTCGACCTGGCCGGCCAGGTAAGCGGCGATGGTTGAGTTGTTGTCCTCAAAGCGCTTGATCGTGGCTTCCTTGGGCGCCACGGCGGTCAGCTCGATATCCTCGATGGCGCCGCGGGTCACGCTGATAGTCTTGCCCTTGAGGTCGTCGGTGGTGCTGATTGCCGCCTCGGGTGGACCGAACACCGCGAGGTAGAACGGCGCGTAAGCCTTGGAGAAATCAATGACCTTTTCGCGTTCGGGGTTTTTGCCCAGGCTGGAGATCACAAGGTCCACCTTGCCGGTGGTAAGGAACGGAATGCGGTTGGTGCTGTTGACCGGGGTCAGTTCCAGCTTGACCTTGAGCTGGTCGGCCAGCAGCTTGGCGGTGTCGATGTCCAGGCCACGTGGCTGCATGTTGGGGCCGACCGAACCAAACGGCGGGAAGTCCTGGGGCACGGCGACCTTGAGGGTGCCACGGGCGACGATATCGTCCAGACCATTAGCCTGGGCGGGTGCCTGGCTCAGCATCAGGCTGGCAAACAGGGCAGTGAGCAGGGCGCTGTAGCGCTTGGTCATGGCAACTCTCCGAAAAAGGCGAAGGAATTTTCTGAGTTTGCTCAGTGCACAGCCCATGCCAGCTCTCTCGGAATGGTCTGTAAGGCACGGATTCGTTGAAGTGTCATGGTCTTACTGGTCTGAACAGTTGCGAGATTTTTCGCACCCTTTTCGAGCGCCGTAAAAAACGCACGGGCCCCTTTGGGGCGTGGCTTGCCGACAGACTTCAATAGCTTTACAACTAGCTCTTCAGCTGACGGGAACCTTGAGTTTTTTATGAATTCCATTGCCCAAGCCGTACCGGAAGCGGCCTTGCAAGCCATCCGCAAACTGATCAAGGAGCAAGGCTTTGGGCCGGGCGAGGCATTGCCTTCGCAACGCGATTTGGCGATGCGGTTGGGCGTGAGCCGGGCGTCGTTGCGCGAGGCCTTATCGTCCTTGAGCGCATTGGGTGTGGTCAGTGTACAGCCGGGCAAGGGCGTGTTCGTGCTGGCGCCGGACCCGCCATCCGAGCTCGCCTGGCCGTTTGCGGCGCAGGCCACACCGCTGGACATCTTCCAGCTGCGTTACGCGCTTGAAGGGTTCGCTGCGGGTTTGGCGGCAGTCACATTGACCACGAACGAGCTCGACAGCCTGGAAGACAATGTCGAGGCGATGCGCAAGGTCCTCAAAGCGGGTGACTTCGAAGCCGCCGCCCGGCTGGACTTTGAATTTCACCAGCGCATCCTGTTGGCCAGCGGCAACCAGGCCATGGTGAGTATTCTCAGTGCCAGCGCCGAGGTGTTTCTGGAGAGCCAGAAACTACCGTTCATCCGGCCGGAGCGAGCCATGGAGACCTGGCAGGAGCATCGCAAAATCCTGCGCGCCTTGGCCCGGCGCAGCAGTGCGGCAGCGCAGAAAACCATGCAGGAACACGTTCGCAATGCGGCGTTGCGAACAGGCATCGTGTTTGTGACTGCCGTGACGCCATGAGTTGGCTATATCCCCACTCATGCAACGCCATAGCAAGACTCAATCAGAGGCGGCTTCCTGAACGAGGGAAGGGCAGCTATGATGGGCAACGTTTTTTTTGCTTACAATCCGGAGACATCCATGAGCAACGATCTTATCAAGCACGTCACCGACGCGACCTTTGAGGCCGAAGTACTCAAGGCTGCTGGCCCGGTGCTGGTTGACTACTGGGCTGAATGGTGCGGCCCTTGCAAAATGATCGCTCCGGTTCTGGACGACATTGCAACCACCTACGAAGGCAAACTGACCATTGCCAAACTGAACATCGACGAAAACCAGGAAACCCCGGCCAAGCACGGCGTGCGTGGTATTCCGACCCTGATGCTGTTCAAGAACGGCAACGTCGAGGCCACCAAGGTTGGCGCGCTGTCCAAGTCGCAACTGGCTGCATTCCTCGACGCGAACATCTAAGCGTCGTCAAAAAAGCCCCGAAAATCTCGGGGCTTTTTCGTAAAGCAGGGCTAGACGCTCCGAAACTCAGGTGGTACATTCGGCCCCGCACTGGTTTCTCCACTGCCCCCTGCAAGCCGTCGCCGACGCATTCCTTTTCGATTAGTACGCGATCCTGTCGCCTTCTCTGCGGCGCGGCCTCATTAAGCCAAAAGCTTAATTTCCCCCCTCCATAAATGATTACGTCATTCCTATATGAATCTGACTGAACTCAAGCAAAAGCCGATTACCGACCTGCTCCAACTGGCCGAAGAAATGGGCATAGAAAATATGGCCCGTTCGCGCAAGCAGGACGTGATTTTCTCCCTGCTCAAGAAGCACGCGAAAAGCGGCGAGGAAATCTCCGGTGATGGCGTGCTGGAGATTCTCCAGGACGGCTTCGGCTTCCTCCGCTCCGCAGACGCTTCCTATCTCGCCGGCCCAGACGATATCTATGTCTCGCCGAGCCAGATCCGTCGCTTCAACTTGCGCACCGGTGACACCATCGTTGGCAAGATCCGTCCTCCGAAGGAGGGCGAGCGGTATTTCGCCCTGCTCAAGGTCGACACGATCAACTTCGATCGCCCCGAGAACGCGAAAAACAAGATTCTCTTCGAGAACCTGACCCCGCTGTTCCCGACCGTGCGCATGAAGATGGAAGCCGGTAACGGTTCCACCGAAGACTTGACCGGTCGTGTGATCGACCTGTGCGCCCCGATCGGCAAAGGCCAGCGTGGCCTGATCGTCGCACCGCCGAAAGCCGGTAAAACGATCATGCTGCAGAACATTGCAGCGAACATCGCCCGTAACAATCCTGAAGTTCACCTGATCGTACTGTTGATCGATGAGCGTCCGGAAGAAGTGACCGAGATGCAGCGCACCGTGCGCGGCGAAGTGGTTGCCTCGACGTTCGATGAGCCGCCAACCCGCCACGTGCAGGTAGCCGAAATGGTGATCGAAAAGGCCAAGCGCCTGGTCGAACACAAGAAGGACGTGGTGATCCTGCTCGACTCCATCACCCGTCTGGCCCGTGCCTACAACACTGTGATCCCGAGCTCCGGCAAGGTATTGACCGGTGGTGTCGATGCCCACGCCCTGGAGAAACCGAAACGTTTCTTCGGCGCCGCGCGCAACATCGAAGAAGGCGGCTCGCTGACCATTATCGCCACCGCGCTGGTTGAAACCGGCTCGAAGATGGACGAAGTGATCTACGAAGAGTTCAAGGGTACCGGCAACATGGAGCTGCCCCTGGACCGTCGCATTGCTGAAAAGCGTGTGTTCCCGGCGATCAACATCAACCGCTCCGGCACTCGCCGCGAAGAGTTGCTGACCGCTGACGACGAGCTGCAGCGTATGTGGATCCTGCGCAAGCTGCTGCATCCGATGGACGAAGTGGCTGCCATCGAGTTTCTGATCGACAAGCTGAAAACCACCAAGACCAACGACGAGTTCTTCCTGTCGATGAAACGCAAGTAATACAGCGTTTCAGGTCCAAAAAAATGGCGCCCTTAATGGGGCGCCATTTTTTTTGCGTCGAGATTCTGCGATTTTTGTGGCATAAGTATCCGTTAAGTAACAAAAATTGACGCGTGACTTCGCTCATCCCTTTCGTCGCAGACTGACCACATTCTTATGACCACCCTTGCTTACCGCAGAGACATCGATGGCCTGCGTGCCATCGCTGTCCTTGCAGTCGTGTTGTTCCACTTTGGTGTCCCTGGCATTACTGGCGGTTTTGTTGGCGTTGACGTCTTCTTCGTCATCTCGGGCTTTCTAATCACGTCAATTATCTGGCGAGAGCGTCAAGCTGGACGCTTCAGTTTCATCGACTTCTGGGCTCGCCGTGCCCGACGTATCTTGCCCGCGCTGTTTGTGATGATCGCCGCGACACTGGCAGTGGGTTGGTTTCTGTTGGCGCCCAAGGACTATGAAGAGTTGGGGCGGTCTGCGCATTATCAGGTGACCTTTACCTCGAACCTGTTGTTCTCGCGCCAGCACGGCTATTTCGATGCCTCATCGGACATCAAGCCCTTGCTGCATACCTGGTCATTGGCGGTAGAAGAGCAGTTCTATATTTTCTTCCCATTGCTGCTGACCTTGCTTTCCAGCCGTTTGAGGCACTGGCGCCTGGCATTGTTCGTGGTGCTGCTGGCGTCGTTTGGCATGAGCGTCTGGGCGGTTCAGCATGAGCCACAGAAAGCTTTCTTCCTGTTGCATCTGCGGGCCTGGGAGCTACTGGCCGGTGCGATGCTGGCGGTGCAGCCCAAGCGTGAATGGCGCGCCTCGCCGGCCTTGGCGCAAGGAATCAGCCTGGCTTCCCTGGCATTGATCCTCATCGCTGTATTGGGTTACGACGCGAAAACGCCGTTCCCAGGCGCGACTGCGTTGTTGCCTGTGCTGGGTGTGGTCGGGTTGATCTGGGCCAACGGCCAGCAACAGACTTGGGTCGCTCGCCTGTTGGGCACGCGGATCATGGTGGGTATCGGGCTGATCTCTTATTCCTGGTACCTCTGGCACTGGCCGGTATTCGTGTACGCCAACTACGCCGCGGTGGATGGCTTGAGCGCGCTGGAACTGGCGGGGCTGATGCTGCTTTCGCTGGTGCTGGGCTATCTGTCCTGGCGCTTCGTGGAAACGCCGTTCCGGGAAAAACGTTTGCTGGCTTCGCGTAAGGCGATTCTGGCGTCAGCCATGGTCGGCATTCTGGGGCTGGGCTTCACTGGCCTTGCGATACGCGAAGCTGACGGCGTGCCTTCGCGCTTGTCCGAGCAGGCGTTGCGCTTTGCCCAAGCCAAGAAGTGGAGCCCGGACCTGCTGGCGTGCATGGCCGACAAAGATACGCCCGATGAACGCTTGTTCTGCCATTTCGGCCCCAAAGACCAATCGGTTTCAGCGTTGGTATGGGGTGACAGTCACGCTACCGCGCTGATACCGGCACTCAAAGAGGGCGCTGATCGTCACGATATCAGCCTGGTCGAAGCCAGTTTTGCCGGCTGTATTCCCCTCGATGGCCTGGAGAATATTGCCCGCTGCGCGCATTTCAACCGTCGCGTCGAGAAGGCCATGGCTGAGCAGACATTCAGCGATGTGGTGTTGGCCGCCCGCTGGAGCCTGTATGTGTATGGGCAAATGTCGGGTGACAAGGAGCATGCGCTCAAAGACCCCGGCACTGGCCAGTATGTGCGTGCCGTCGCCGAGCAACGCTTCGCCCAAGGCTTGCGTGAACGCATCCAGGGTTTGCGTGCTGCCGGCCATAAGGTCTGGCTGGTCAAGGAAGTGCCGCTGCAGGAAATCATCGTGCCTTACCGTCTCAGCCGGTTGGCGATGATGAACCGGCCCGTGAGTGGTGAAGGGCTGGCCGTGGCCGAGCATGTGAAGCGCCAGGCGTTCATCACGCAATTGTTTGACGAACTGGCGGCTGCCGACAGTGGTGTCGCGGTGCTGGACCCTGCGCCCCTGCTGTGCGGCGCCGATGGTTTGTGCCGGGTCGAACTCAATGGTCGCGCGCTGTATACCGACGATAACCATCTGTCAGACGTGGGGGCGCGACACATTGAAGCCTTCCTTGAGCCATTGTTCAGTTCGTTGCAATCACGCGGCTTGACGGCCAATTAAGCTGCCAGCCGCCCTCAGAGCAGGTAGGATGTACGCCTATTTTACGGGTGGCATGTTTAATGAAATTCAAGGATCTTCGGGATTTCGTGCAGCAACTTGAGCAGCGCGGAGAGTTGAAACGTATCCAGATGCCGATTTCTCCGGTACTGGAAATGACTGAGATTTGCGACCGCACCTTGCGCAACAAGGGCCCGGCGCTGCTGTTCGAAAACCCGACCGGCTTTGATATCCCGGTGCTGGGCAACCTGTTCGGCACGCCCGAGCGCGTAGCCTTCGGCATGGGTGCCGAGTCGGTCAGCGAGCTGCGCGAGATCGGCAAGTTGCTGGCGTTTCTCAAGGAGCCCGAGCCGCCCAAGGGCTTGAAGGACGCCTGGTCGAAGTTGCCGATCTTCCGCAAGATCATTGCCATGGCCCCCAAGGTGGTCAAGGACGCGGTGTGCCAGGAAGTGGTCATCGAAGGCGATGATGTCGACCTGGCCATGCTGCCGGTGCAGACCTGCTGGCCTGGCGACGTCGGCCCGCTGATCACGTGGGGCCTGACTGTCACCAAAGGCCCGAACAAGGATCGTCAGAACCTCGGTATTTACCGTCAGCAAGTCATTGGCCGCAACAAGGTGATCATGCGCTGGCTGAGCCACCGTGGCGGCGCACTCGATTTTAGAGAGTGGTGTGAAAAACACCCAGGCAAGCCGTTCCCGGTGTCCGTGGCCCTGGGGGCCGACCCGGCGACCATTCTCGGCGCCGTGACACCTGTGCCCGATAGCTTGTCCGAATACGCCTTCGCCGGCCTGTTGCGCGGTAATCGCACCGAATTGGTCAAGTGCCGCGGTAACGACTTGCAGGTGCCGGCTACCGCCGAAATTATCCTTGAGGGCGTGATTCACCCGGGTGAGATGGCCGATGAAGGCCCTTACGGGGACCACACCGGCTATTACAACGAAGTCGACAGCTTCCCGGTGTTCACCGTCGAGCGCATTACCCATCGGGTCAAACCGATCTACCACAGTACCTACACGGGGCGTCCACCCGATGAGCCGGCGATTCTCGGAGTGGCGCTCAACGAAGTGTTCGTACCGATCCTGCAGAAGCAATTTCCGGAAATCACCGACTTCTACCTGCCGCCCGAGGGCTGTTCGTACCGCATGGCCATCGTGACCATGAAGAAGTCGTATCCGGGCCATGCCAAGCGCGTCATGTTGGGTGTGTGGTCGTTTTTGCGACAGTTCATGTACACCAAGTTCGTTATCGTGACCGACGACGACATCAATGCGCGGGACTGGAACGACGTGATCTGGGCCATCACCACGCGCATGGACCCCAAGCGCGATACGGTGATGATCGATAACACGCCGATCGACTACCTCGACTTTGCCTCGCCGGTATCGGGCTTGGGTTCGAAAATGGGCCTGGATGCCACCCACAAATGGCCGGGTGAAACCACTCGCGAGTGGGGCCGGGTGATCGTCAAGGATGAAGCCGTCACCGCGCGTGTCGATGCGATCTGGAAAGAATTGGGAATAGATTGATGCGTGTAACCCTGCAACCTTCCGGCGCTGTACTGGAGCTGGTCCCTGGCGAACGAATCCTCGAAGGTGCACGCCGCCTGGGGTACGAATGCCCCCAGGCCTGCCGCAATGGCGTGTGCCATGTGTGTGCGGCGTTGCTGGTGGAGGGCCGGGTAAGCCAAGCTGGTGAAGTGCGCGACCATGGCGAGTTCTATACCTGCATCGCCGAGCCGCTGGAAGACTGCATTGTGTTGTGGGATGGCGTACTCGCGCCAGGAGAGTTGCCGTTGCGCAAATTGTCATGCCAATTGATCGAGTGCGTGGAAGTCGGCGGCGATGTCTGGCGTGTGCGCCTGCGCGCCCCGGCCGGTAAGGCGGTGCGTTACCACGCCGGGCAATACTTGATGCTCGAACGGGAGAACGGCGAGAAGTCGGCGTTTTCCCTGGCTTCTGCGCCCCATGCCGGGCGTGAGTTGGAGCTGCATGTGCTGGTGCGCGAGGACAGTGCGCGCAACCTTATCGAACAATTGCAGCGCGACCAGATGGCCCGTGTGGAACTGCCGTTCGGTGACACCCACCTGGCCGAGTTGCCGGACGGACCACTGGTGCTGATGGCCGCCGGTACCGGTATGGCGCAGATGCACAGTCTGATCGAGCACTGTCGCGCTTCGGGCTTCAAGCACCCGGTGCACCTGTACTGGGGCGTACGGCGCCCGGAAGATTTCTACCAGATCGAGCACTGGGATCAGTGGCTGCAACTGCCCAATCTGTTCCTGCACAAAGTGGTCAGCGACCTCTGTGGCTGGGAAGGGCGCTGCGGTTTGCTGCACGAGGTGGTGTGCGAGGACATTGCCGATCTCAACAGCGTGCACGTCTACGCCAGTGGTTCGCCAGCAATGATCTACGGCACCCTGGATGCATTGGTCGATGCCGGTATGGATGCGCACCGTATGCGCGCTGACGTGTTTGCCTACGCCCCACGGCCCTGAAGTGTTGCGCTGAATAATGTGAGAGCTGGCTTGCCTGCGATAGCGGTGGGTCAGTATCTCATTTGCCGACTGGCGCACCGCTATCGCAGGCAAGCCAGCTCCCACAGCGGGCAGTGTCGTGTCAGAAGCGTAAGCCAGTCGTCACCATCGCTGCATTGAACCCCAGCAACACCAGCTCCGCCGCGACCGGCCCGTAATGGGTTCCCACGGACGGAATGATCACTGGCGCTACGCCAAAACGATTCAACGGGATCTTGTCGCGATACTCGCCGCGATAGCCCTGGATCAGTCCACCAGTCAACTTCGCATACACCGGGTAGTCGGCCATGTCGTAGCGCTTGCCCGCATAGGCATAGTACGAGCGTTGGCGGAACGAGTTGCGAAAGGTCACCCCGCCATACACCAGGCCCGACGCCTCATTGCGCTCCAGGCCGATCAGGTCCTGTTTGTTGTTGTGTTGCGGGTCGGGTGCAAAGTGCCGGGTGTAGACGCTTGTCTGGGCGTACCAGAAGCCTTTGTCGTCAGTCGCCGTTGGCGTTTCGCTAGCCAGTGCAGTGGTGGCCTGGGCAAGCAGTAACAGGCCAGGCAATCGGAATTTTTTCATGGCGACCTCGGTAGTCGATTTGATGAACGGCTAAGTGGGTCGTTACAGGCGCGCCAGTTTGACGGCTTGGCACGCGCCCAGGCTGAACCGGGGCTGAAAGTACCGGGATTAGCCGCGTAGATCCTGACGAATGGGCGAGCGTGCTTATGCTTTTGCTTATTCTTTTAAGGTATTTATTCTGGATGATGAATATCTTTAAGCTATATCGCAACGGACTACCGACTTCACCGACCATAACCAGATACTGACCGCCACCGCCCGCCAGCCGGATCGATCGTACGAACTTCGCGCATTGCAGTTCTATTTTTGATTCAAAGGGGAGCGGTATGGGGAGCTACAGGAAACACGCGCTATACACGGCGATTTTGTCGGCCAATTTGCTGACCGTTGTGGGATTCAATCCAGTTCTGGCAGACGAAACTTCTGCGGTTGATGCACCTAAACTCGACACTGTGATCGTCACCGGCACCCGGGCCCAAGAGCGCACCGCCAGTGCATCGCTGTCGCCAATCGACGTAATCTCCGGTGAAAACCTGCGCAGTACCGGCTCCGATGAGCTGGGTGCCGTATTGGCGCGGCTGATACCGTCGATCAACTTCCCCCGGCCAAGCCTGGTGGACGGCGCCGAACTGGTGCGTCCGGCGCAGTTGCGCGGTTTGTCGCCGGACCAGGTGTTGGTACTGGTCAACGGCAAGCGTCGACATACCAGTGCCTTCGTCAACCTGGGCGGTGCGGTTGGGCGCGGTTCGGCCCCGGCAGACTTGAATGCTATCCCGCTGTCGGCGGTGGACCATATCGAGGTGCTGCGCGACGGCGCTTCTGCCCGTTACGGCTCCGATGCGATCGCCGGGGTGATCAACGTGATCCTCAAGCACGCCGACCATGGCGGCTCGGTGTCCAGCAAGTTTGGTGAGTACAAAAAGGGTGATGGCATCCAGCGTAATGTCAGTGGTAATACGGGCCTGGCATTGGGCGACAATGGCTTTATCAACCTGTCTGCCGAAGGCGCCGACAACGATTACACCAACCGCGCCGGCGACGATTACCGCCCAGGCAGTATTGGCTCCACCACCTACGGCCAGCGTGTGTTCCGCCAAGGTGAGCCGGCCACCAATGAAGGCAAGTTCCAGTTCAACTCGGAATATTCCTTCAGCGATGCAGCCGAGTTCTACACCTTCGGTGGCTATAGCAAGCGCCGCGGTGAAACAGCGGCGTTCTACCGGGCCAGCAACGCTTCCAATAACATTGCCGCACTCAACCCCAACGGCTACCTGCCACTGATCAAAGGCAACCTGGAAGACACCTCGCTGGTGGTGGGCCTGCGCGGCCTGCTGGCCTACGACTGGCATTACGACTTGTCGGCCAACTACGGCAAGAATCAGTACGAACTGGGCACCGAAACCATCAACACCTCCCTGGGCCTGGCAACGCCGCGCAAGTTCAACAACGGCACCCTGAGCAACGATCAAAAGCAAGTCAGCCTGGACCTGTCCCGTGAGTTCGATGTGGGCTTTCTGCCGTATCCGGTCTCCGTGGCGTTCGGCGGTGAATACCTGCATCAGGGCTATGAAATCGAGGCGGGCGAGCCAGCGTCCTATTACCAGACCGGCAGTTCCGGCCTGGGAGGCTTCCGTGATGCCGACGCCGGCACCAGCACACGCCATAACTGGGCACAGTACCTGGACCTGGAAACCAACTTCACCGAAAAACTCAGCGCCTCGGCCGCCGTGCGCCATGAGGATTACAGTGACTTTGGCTCCAACGTCAGCGGCTCGCTGTCGGCCCGCTACGACTTCACCCCCCAGGTGGCCTTGCGCGGCAGCATCTCCAACGGTTTCCGTGCGCCGTCCCTGGCCCAGCAGAATTTTGCCTACACCTCATCGCAGTTGATCGGCAGCACCATCCAGGAAGCCGGCACCTTCCCGGCCAACAGTCAGGTGGCACGCCTGCTCGGTGCCGAAGACCTCAAGGCGGAAAAGTCGCGCAACTACAGCCTCGGCCTGGTGCTGGAGCCGGCCGATGACCTGACCGTCACGCTCGATGTGTACCGCATCGACATCCGCGACCGCATCAGCCTGTCGTCTAACCTCAATCTCAACCCGGCCACGGTGGCTTACCTGCAAGCCAATGGCGTCGGCAATATCAACTACACCACGGCCCGTTACTTCACCAACGCCACGGACACCAGCACCGATGGCGTCGATCTGGTAGCCAACTATCGCTACCAGCTCGATAACGGCATTCGCTGGAACAGCACCCTGGGCTATAACTACAACCACACCAAGGTCACCGATGTGAAAGCCAACCCGGCGGTACTCGATAGCCTGGGGGCCAACCTGGTGCGAGTGGACCGTCGCGAACGTATCGGCTTGCTGGGCGACACCACACCCCAGCACAAACTGAGCCTGGGCAACGACTTCACCTTCGGTAATTGGGCGCTGCACACTAACCTGGTGCGCTATGGTGAGTTCACCAGTTATCAGGCGGACAAGGTCAACGACCAGACCTTCAAAGCCGCCTGGGTGCTGGACCTGTCAGCCGACTACAAGCTCAAGAACTGGACCTTCACCCTTGGTGGCGACAACGTTACCGACAAATACCCAGAGAAGGTTAATGCTTACGCCAGCAGCGGCGGCAATCTCGCCTACAGCACTTTTTCGCCGTACGGTTACAGCGGCGCGTTCTATTACGGTAAAGTCGCTTACAACTGGTAACACACAGGAGGCGCACCGCTTTTCGCCATGACCGCCATTGAAACCGATCTTTTGCAGTTGGCTTACCCTCCGCGGCTCGATCTTGGGCCGCAACTCACTCACGAACAATTAATGAGCTCGATGCAGGCCACTATGGCCCGGCACAAGGGTGGGCCAGTGTGGCTGTTTGCCTATGGTTCGCTGATCTGGCGCCCTGAATGTTCGTCGACCGAACGGGTGCGCGCACGGGTTCATGGTTATCACCGCGGCTTGTACCTGTGGTCCCACGAGCATCGGGGCACGCCGGAGTTGCCGGGGTTGGTGTTCGGGCTGGATCGCGGCGGGTCCTGCAGCGGGTTTGCCTACCGCTTGCCGGAGGACCAGTTGGAGGCCTCGCTATACGCCCTGTGGCAGCGCGAGATGCCTTACCCCTCGTACCGGCCACACTGGCTCAGCTGCCGATTGGAAGATGGCAGCACCGTGCAGGCGTTGGGGTTTGTGTTGGAGCGGCACCTGCCTAGCTATGCCGGCAACTTGCCCGATATTGTGCTTAATCATGTGCTGCAAAGCGCTTGCGGGCGTTACGGCACGACTCGCGATTATGTCGAGCAGACCGTGAACGCCCTGCGTAGCCACGCCATGCCAGATAAAAACCTGGAGGCGCAGCTCAAGCGTTGTGCCAAAGATTGCTCTGCCGATTAACGCGCCGAGCTGACGCTGTTGGTGTGCCACAGCGTGGGGATCAGGAACGCGATCGCCAGTACACAGGCACCAATCAGCAGCACGAAACCACCGTCCCAGCCGAAATGGTCAACCGTGTAGCCCATGGCCGCACTGGCTGCTACCGAACCGCCGAGGTAACCGAACAAGCCGGTGAAACCCGCGGCAGTGCCGGCGGCTTTCTTCGGTGCCAGCTCCAGCGCCTGCAGGCCGATCAGCATGACCGGGCCGTAGATCAGGAAGCCGATTGAGAACAGCGCAATCATGTCGATCATCGGGTTGCCCGGCGGGTTGAGCCAGTAAACCAGGGTCGCCACGGTGACCAGCGCCATGAACACGATACCGGTCAGGCCGCGATTGCCACGGAAGATTTTGTCCGACATCCAGCCGCACAGCAGCGTGCCCGGGATGCCTGCCCACTCGTAGAAGAAATACGCCCAGGACGACTTATCGACCGTGAAGTGCTTGGCTTCTTTCAAGTAGGTCGGCGCCCAGTCCAGTACGCCGTAGCGCAACAGGTAGACGAACACGTTGGCGAAGGCGATGTACCACAGCATTTTGTTGCGCAGCACGTACTTGACGAAGATTTCCTTGGCGCTGAATTCGTCTTCGTGGCTGGCGTCGTAGCCTTCCGGGTAATCGTTCTTGTACTTCTCGATAGGCGGCAAGCCCACCGATTGCGGGGTGTCGCGCATGGTGATGAAGGCAAACGCCGCGACCGCCAGGGCCACGGTGGCCGGCACGTAGAAGGCAGCATGCCAGTCGTTGAACCACGCCATGCCCAGCAGGAACAGCGGGCCGATCAAGCCACCGCCGACGTTATGCGCCACGTTCCACACGGACACCACGCCGCCGCGTTCTTTCTGCGACCACCAGTGCACCATTGTCCGCCCACTCGGCGGCCACCCCATGCCCTGGGCCCAGCCGTTGATGAACAGCAAAATGAACATCATGGTCACGCTGGACGTTGCCCAAGGTGCGAAACCGAAAATGAACATCACCCCCGCTGAAACCAGCAGGCCGAACGGCAGGAAGTAACGTGGGTTGGAGCGGTCGGACACCAGCCCCATGAGGAACTTGGATAAACCGTAGGCAATCGCAATCGCCGACATCGCCAGGCCCAGTTCACCACGGGTGTAACCCTCGTCGATCAAGTAGGGCATGGCCAGGGAGAAGTTTTTGCGCAGCAGGTAGTAGCCGGCGTAACCGAAGAAAATACCAGCGAAGATCTGCCAGCGCAGCCGTCGGTAGGTACTGTCTATTTTTTCTTCAGGCAGAGGCGCCTGGTGTGCGGCAGGTCGAAAGAAAGCAAACATTCAAGAGCTCCAAATTTCTTGTTTTGACTGCGGATGCGAATGTTACAGTTTCGTTACCGAAAATAGCATCGCCTCTTATCTGCAAACACAGGAAACGAGAGCAATTGCATGTTCTTTTACGAACATGTCGTAAATAGATAAGTTGTGGTCGTAATCCGTTCTCTTGAACACCGAGGATCAAAATGTGGGAGGGGGCTTGCTCCCGATAGCGGTGGTTCAGTCACTCATGTGCTCACTGACCGACTCCTATCGGGGGCAAGCCCCCTCCCACAAGGACCGCATTTCAGATCAATCAGCGTGTCTGGACGACGACCTTACCCACTGCCTTGCGCTGCCCCAGGTCATTAATCGCCTGGGCAGCCTGCTCCAGCGGATACACCTGCGACACCAACGGCTTCAACTTGCCCTCGGCATACCACGTGAACAACTGCTGAAAATTCGCCGCGTTATCCTGCGGCTGGCGCTGGGCAAACGAGCCCCAGAACACCCCAACTACCGCCGCGCCCTTGAGCAATGCCAGGTTCACCGGCAATTCGGGAATGCGCCCGCTGGCAAACCCCACTACCAGCAGGCGGCCGTTCCAGGCGATGGCGCGGACGGCCTGGTCAAACAGGTCGCCGCCCACCGGGTCGTAGATCACATCCGCGCCATTGCCGTCGGTGAGGCGTTTGATCTCGTCCTTGAGGCTGGTTTCGCTGTAGTTGATCAACTCATCAGCCCCGGCCGCCTTGGCCACCGCGAGTTTGTCGGCGCTGCTGGCGGCGGCGATCACGCGTGCGCCCATGGCCTTGCCGATTTCCACCGCGGCCAGGCCCACACCGCCGGAGGCGCCTAGCACCAGCAGGGTCTCACCGGGTTGCAGGTTGGCGCGCTGTTTAAGCGCGTGCATCGAGGTGCCGTAGGTCATGCTGAAGGCAGCGGCGATGTTGAAGTCCATGCTCGGCGGAATCGGCAGCACGTTATAGCCAGGCACCGCGACCTGCTCGGCAAAGCTGCCCCAACCGGTCAACGCCATTACGCGGTCACCGACCTTCAAGTGGCTGACTTTCTCACCCACCTCGCTGACCACGCCTGCCGCTTCGCCACCGGGTGAGAATGGAAAGGGCGGCTTGAACTGGTACTTGCCCTCGATGATCAGGGTATCCGGGAAGTTCACCCCGGCCGCGTGCACGTCCAGCAGGATTTCGTTCTTCTTGATCGCAGGGCTGGCGATCTCTTCCAGCACCAGGGTTTCGGCGGGGCCGAAGGCTTTGCACAGCACAGCTTTCATCGGACTATTCCTTTTGGCATCGTGGCCGATAAGTGTAGGAGGGTGCGCCCGTGGGTCAACGAGCATACCCGCGCCTGATAAGCCCCCATAAGCTTGTGCTCAGCCTTGCTAGCGTTATGCTACCGGGCAAACGAATTCGAGGAATGAACTGTGAAAGCGTGGATCCTGTTGATGCTGGCCCTGACATTGCCGATGGCCGTCCAGGCCGAAGAAGCCAAGGAAGGCGAGGCGCCGAAAGTCAGCTATATCAGCCTGACCCCGCCGTTTG
Source organism: Pseudomonas sp. W2Aug9 (assembly GCF_023127755.1). NCBI lineage: Bacteria > Pseudomonadati > Pseudomonadota > Gammaproteobacteria > Pseudomonadales > Pseudomonadaceae > Pseudomonas > Pseudomonas sp. W2Aug9. Next base: position 36,400 of record NZ_SPKL01000008.1, read on the forward strand.
TGGGTAACTACGGCCTGGATGGCACGGCCAAACTCAAGGTTTACAAGGCCGATATCGCCCTGCGCGTGACCGGCACCGAAGCAGCTGCGGCGGTCAAAGCCAACGATCCGTTGATCCGCAACCAACTGGTGGCGCTGTTTACCCAGCAGACCAGCGAGGCCATGAGTACGGTCGAAGGCAAGGAAAAGCTGCGTCAGGAAGCCCTGAAACAAACCCAGCAAGTGATGAATGACGAGACCGGCAAGCCGATGGTGGAAGATTTGCTCTTCAACAATCTGATCATCCAGTAAAGCCGGCGCTTAGCGCCATTCGCGAGGTCCTGCCAGGCGTCTCAGGAAGCCAGGCTCTTGCGAAACCGCGCCAACGCCACCGCAAAAAACACCAAGCCAATCGCCGTCAGGGCCAGCAAGTCTGGCCACACCACGCTCAACCCCGCATCCCTGAATAGAATCGCTGCACTCAAGCTTACAAAATGCGTCGATGGCGAGCCCTGCATCACCCACTGCAACCATTCGGGCATGCTATCCAGCGGTGTACTGCCGCCAGAGAGCAACAGCATGGGAATGATCACCGGGATCGCCAGCAGGCCGAACTGCGGCGTCGAGCGGGCGAGAGTGGCGAGGAAGATCCCCAACGCAGTACTCGCAAATAAATACAGGGCCGTCACCAACAGGAACAGGCCCAATGACCCGGCCAGCGGCACGCCGAGCAAGCCTTTGACCACCAGTTCCAGGGACAGCCACGTACACAACACCACCACCAGCATGTTGCTCCAGATTTTTGCCAGCATGATCTCCAGCGCGGTCAGGGGCAGCACCAGCAGGTGGTCGAGGGTGCCGTGCTCGCGTTCGCGCAGCAGGGCGGTGCCGGTCAGCACGATGGCGAGGATGGTGATGTTGTTGACGATCTGGATCACCGCCAGGAACCAGCCACCTTCCAGGTTGGTATTGAACAACGCCCGGGTGGTCAGCAGGGCCGGAGCTTTGCCGGCAGCATCGGCCTGGCTGCTGTAGGTCAGCAGTTCGCGTTGGAAAATCCGCCCGATGTAACCCGCGCCCATGAATGCCTGGCTCATCGCCGTGGCATCAACGTTCACCTGCACCCCTGGCTGGCGCCCCGCCAACAGGTCGGCCTGGAAATTCGCCGGTACATTGACGACGAAGGTGTATTGGCCGCTGTCCATGACCCTGTCCAGCTGGTCGTAGGCCAGTGGGGCCGGCGCCTGGAATTCCGGTGGTTGCAGGGCCTCGGCCATTTGCCGCGAGAGCGCGCTGTGATCTTCATCGACAAAGGCCACGCTGGCGTTGTGCACGCCAATCACCGAACCGGCAGCGGGCATGTAGATCGCCACGGTGAAGGCGTAGGCCAGAAACAGCAGCAACACGCTGTCGTGGCGCAGGCTGGTGAGTTCCTTGAGCCCCAGGCGCAGGATATGGGCGAGCTTGTGCATCAGGCCTCCTGCTTCTTGAGCATCATCAGGCTCAGCCCGGTAAAACCGACGAAAAATCCGAACAAGGCCAGGCATTGTGGCCACAACTGGCGCAGGTCCAGGGCCTTGGTGAAGGTGCCCACCGCAATATCCAGAAAGTGCCCGGCCGGAAACAGCATGCCCATCAGCGCTGCCGCACCTTCCAGGGACGAACGCGGCACGATCAGCCCGGAAAACTGGATGGTCGGCAGGCTGGTGATGATCATGGTGCCGAGGATCGCCGCGATCTGGGTGCGGGTGAACGCCGAGATCAGCAGACCCATGCTCGTGGTCGCCAGCACGTACAACAGGCCACCGAAAGCCAGGGTCAGGCCGCTGCCTTTGAACGGTACACCGAACAACCAGCGGTTCATCGCCACCAACAGTGCCAGGTTGACCAGGCTGACGACCAGATAGGGCGCCTGTTTACCCAACAGGAACTCCAGGCGCGTCAGTGGTGTGGCATAGAAGTTGGTGATCGACCCCAGCTCCTTCTCGCGCACAATGCCGAGGGCGGTGAGCATGGCCGGAATGAACGCCAGGATCAGCGCCATCACGCCAGGGCCAATGGCATTCACGCTGACCACGTCCTGGTTGTAGCGAAAGCGTGTTTCAAGCTTGACGGCGGCCCGGTTGTTCAAGGGTAAGCTACTGAGTTCAGCCAGTTGCGCAAGGTTGCCCTGGTGCACGGCCTCCACGTAGTTGCGGCTGGTTTCAGCGCGAAACGGCATGCCGCCGTCGAGCCAGGCCGCGACGGTGGGCTGGCGGCCGGCGTAGAGGTCACGGCCAAAGCCGGGTGGGATCTCCAGGGCCAGCTTGATTTCCGAACGTTGCAGGCGCCGGTGCAATTCGTTGGCGTCGCGAATGGGTGCTTGCTCGGCGAAATAGCGCGAACTGCGAAATGCCTCTAGATAGGCGCGGCTTTGCGGGGTCTGGTCCTGGTCGTAGACGGCGAAGGCGAGGTTTTCCACGTCCAGGGAAATCCCGTAGCCGAAGATCACCATCATGAACATCGCCCCGAGCAGGGCGAAGGCCATGCGTACCTTGTCGCGCAGCAGCTCCTTGCCTTCGCGGCTGGCCACGGCTAACCACCGCGCCAGGCTGAAGCCGTGTTTGCTCGCGGGCGGCGCGTGGGCATCGTTGACCGTTGCACGGGGCGCGCTGGATTCGGGTTCGCCCTGGGCCTGCTCCAGGCAGGTGACGAAAGCCGCCTCCAGGGTATCGCCGTGGAACTGCTGTTGCAGCGCCTCGGGCGTGTCGCAGGCCAACACCTTGCCGGCATGCATCAAGGAGATGCGGTCGCAGCGCTGGGCTTCGTTCATAAAGTGGGTGGACAGGAAGATGGTCACGCCTTGTTGGCGCGACAACTCGATCAGCAACCGCCAGAAATCATCCCGTGCCGCCGGGTCGACACCCGAGGTGGGCTCATCGAGGATCAGCACTTCCGGGCGATGCAGCACCGCAACCGCCAAGGACAAACGCTGGCGCAGGCCAAGGGGTAACTCGCCGGAGGGCTGTTCGGCCACTTCACCCAGGTCGAAACGTTGGATCAGTTCATCAATGCGCGGACCGCTGTCGGCCTTGGGCAAGTCGAACAGTTGCGCATGCAGCACCAGGTTCTGGCGCACGCTCAGTTCGCCATACAGCGAGAAGCTCTGCGACATGAAACCTACGCGCTTGCGGGTCGCCAGGTCCTTGGCGTCCACCGGCTTGCCCAGCAGGATTGCACTGCCCTCGGTGGCCGGCATCAGCCCGGTCAGCACTTTCATGGTGGTGGTCTTGCCGCAACCGTTGGAACCGAGGAAGCCGAAGATCTCGCCGCGGCCAATGGCAAAGCTGACGTTGTTCACCGCGGTGAAATCGCCAAAGCGCAGGGTCAGGTCGTGGGCTTGGATAGCGATATCGGCGTTGCCGCCTGTGCGCGGTGGAATTACCAGCGGCTGGCTGTCGTGAGCACTGTCGCCCTGGAAGTGGGTGAAGGCCTCATCCAGCTTGCCGCTGGGCGTTATCGCCGCCAGTTCGCGGCTCAGTCCATCGGCGATCAACCTGCCACGGTCGAGCATCAGGCAATGCTCGAATTGCTCGGCCTCTTCCATGTAGGCGGTGGCCACCAGCAGTGTCAGTTGCGGGCGCTCACTGCGTACGCTATCTACCAGCTCCCAGAAACGCCGGCGGGACAGCGGGTCGACGCCGGTGGTGGGTTCGTCGAGGATCAACAGGTCCGGATCATGGATCAGTGCGCAGCACAAGCCGAGCTTCTGTTTCATGCCGCCAGAGAGCTTGCCTGCCGGGCGCTCGGCAAAGCGTGCGAGGTCGGTGGCGAGCAGCAGGTTGTGCATGCGCTGGTCGCAATCGGTTTTCGACAGGCCGAACAAGGTGGCGAAGAAACGGATGTTCTCGCTGATGGACAGCTCGGGGTACAGATTGCCGCCCAGGCCCTGGGGCATAAAGGCAATGCGCGCGTACAGGCTATTGCGGTGGCGACGGTCTTGGATAGAACCGCCGAGCACCTGCAACTGGCCCACCTGCAGCTTCTTAACCCCGGCGATCAGACCCAGCAGGCTCGACTTGCCGGCGCCGTCCGGACCTATCAACCCGCAGCGGGTACCGGCTGGCAAGCTGAAGGCAATGTCGAGCAGTGCCTGTTGCTTGCCGTAGCGGTGGTTGATCCCCGTGGCGTGCAGCGCCAGGCCGCTCATTGCAGGTTGGCCGGCCAGTCGACATCGGCCGTGCGTACATAGCCCGCGCCGGGCATGCCCGGTTTGGCTTGTGGCACGGCGCTGGGCTGAGTCAGGCGCAATTTGACGCGGAACACCAGTTTTTGCCGCTCATCGCGGGTTTCGACTTCCTTGGGAGTGAACTGGGATTTGGCCGCGACAAAACTGATTTTGGCCGGCAGCGCTTGCTGGGGCAGGGCGTCGAGCAGGATGCGCGCTTCACTGCCGACGGTCAGGCGGCCGGTGACGGATGCGGGCAGGTAGAGATTCATGTACTGGTCATTGGGGTCAATCAGCAGCAACACGCGACCACCCGCGCCGAGCACTTCGCCCGGCTCGGCCAAGCGCAATTGGATGATGCCGTCGATGGGCGCACGCAGGCTGCTGTCGTCGATTTCGCTGGTGAGTTGGGCCACCTGGGCCTGGGCTGCGCCGATGGCGGCCTTCACCGCGTTGACCTGGGCTTGGGCGGCGATCACTGCCGCGTTACCGGTGTTCTGGCGCGCCTGCTGCTGGTCGATCAATTGGCTGCTGGCGAAGCCGCGCCGGTACAGCTCTTGGGTGCGCTTGAGTTCCTGGCTGGCCAGCAGTTGCTCGCTTTGGCGCAACTGCACGTTGGCTTCAGCAGAGGCGAAGTTTTCCCTGGCGCGTAACACCTCTGCTTCGGCCTGGGCGCGCTGGGCTTGCAGGGTGCGGGTGTCCATGCGTGCCAGCAACTGGCCCTTGAGCACTTTGTCGCCTTCATCCACGTGCACTTCGGCCAGGCGCCCGGGGATCTTGGCGGCGATTTGCACTTCGGTGGACTCCAGGCGCCCATTGCCCATGCTCAAGCCCTCGGGCAGGCGGTCCTGGGTCGAACGCCAGTAGCCAAAGGCCCCCGCCCCCAGCAAGAGGACGATCAGGGCGATGGCGAACAGACGGGACGTATGGTGGTTCGTAGACATGGCTGCATCCTGCGGCGTTAGCGTCCAGTGTGATGGGTTTGGCCCGTGAGGGTCTTGATATCGGTCAGTTAAAGCAGCTGAAGGATGGCCGCCCATTGTTCAGGCGTGACCGCCATGACCGAAAGCCGGCTACCTTTCTGCACCAGCGGCATTTCGGCAAGAGCGGTTTGCTGCTTTAGATAGCCCAGGCCCAGCACCTTGGGGAAGGTGTTGACGTGGCCCACGGTGATGGCACTCCACGGATTTTTCTCCGCACTGGCCTTGGCGTCGAAATAATGGCTGTCCGGTTCCAGCGCTGTAGGATCCGGGTAGGCGGCCTCGACGATTTTGCCGATGCCGGCAATCCCTGGCTCCGGACAGCTGGAGTGATAGAAGAAAAACTCATCGCCCACCGCCATGGCGCGCAGAAAGTTGCGCGCCTGATAGTTGCGAACCCCATCCCAGCGCGCTTCGCCGAGCTTTTCCAGGTCCTCGATGGACAATTCGTCAGGCTCGGATTTCATCAGCCAGTAGGCCATTTTTGGGCTCCTGAAAAAGGCATTGGGCAAGTTGTCGGGCAATTGCATGACAAACCGACAGTCGGTTGGCGTCAAGGTTTGCGTGTTGGTTCACGTTACCTCAGAATGCGCGCTTTTAGGCTTGGCGCAGCTGCAACGGACTACTTTGGAACGTTGTTGTCATCGTGTACGAGGTGCCTGAAGGGGGGCAATCGATGCAACGTAAACCGGATTTACTATGGATTTTGGTTATTTTGTTTGGTCTGGGCGTTGTGACCACCGGGTATGCCCAGAGCTTGTGGTCGAACAAGGCCGACGCACCGGTTGAACTCTCGCCAGTGCAGCAACAATTCAAGCGTTAATAAGGCTTCAAGGCGTCGCTGGTTCCAGCGACGTTTGTGCAACATACCAGTGCTTATCGGTGACAGTGCCCCCCAGCGGCACGTCCCAACTTGCCTGCGCCAAGCGGTCTACCTGCTGACATTCATGGGCCAACCCCAGCAAGGTCGGCTTGCGCCAGCTTTTGCGCCTGGCCAGGTAGGCCAGGCTGCGGTCGTAGAATCCGCCACCCATGCCCAGGCGTCCGCCTTCGCTATCGAACCCCACTAACGGCAACAGCACCAGGTCGAGCGCCCAGACTTTGCGCTGCTGGTGGACATTGACCCGCGGCTCAAGAATGCCAAAGCGGTTGGGCGACAACTTATCCCCAGGCCGCACGCGCTGGAACACCATCTTGGTGCGCGGCCAGGCACTCAGTACCGGCAGATAGGTGGCCTTGCCACGGCGCTGCGCCGCGCGCAGCAGCAGGCGCGGATCGATTTCGCCGTCCGTCGGCAGGTATAAGGAAATATGTTTGGCCCGGCGAAACAGCGGGTGCTGCGCCAGTTGCCGGTACAGGCCAAGGGCGGCCTGGCGCTGCTCGCTCGGCGTGAGGGCACGGCGGGCCTTGCGCAACATGCGTCGAAGTTGCGGACGGGACAGCGGCGCAGGTTCGGTCATGGCTTATCGGCTCATAAAACAATGCCAGTCCTGGGACTGGCATTGAGTTTGGGAATTCAGGCTCCCCGACAGAGCCGCTGTCGACTTAGCCCTTGAACCCGAAAGTTCAAGGTGGAAGAAGCAGTAGGCTTTAAGGCTTTCCGTCTAGCGGACATGCACACCAGCCCAACGTGCAACTTCCAGGGTAGTGCGAATCGGCTCAGGGACATCGCCGACTGGCAAACACGCCAGGGAGTGGGGCGAGTATACCTTAAACAGACTCGGCAATCAGCCCTTGGGTGCGTCGGAATCGGTGGAAAGCACCAGATCCACGCGCTCGAGCAGGTCACGCACTTGCTCGCGGGTCGAGCCGCTGGCCTGCACGTCAGGGCGTTCCTGCTTGTGCAGCAGATCGTGGGTGATATTCAGCGCGGCCATCACGGCGATGCGGTCGGCGCCGATCACTTTGCCGCTGCTGCGGATTTCACGCATCTTGCCGTCCAGGTAACGCGCAGCGCTCACCAGATTGCTGCGTTCTTCCTGGGGGCAGATGATCGAATATTCTTTGTCGAGGATCTGCACGGTAACGCTATTGCTTGAACTCATGAGTCTTGCTCCAGGGCCTTCAGGCGCGAAATCATCGATTCGACCTTACGCCGGGCGATTTCGTTTTTTTCAATGAGGTGAGCGCGTTCCTCGCGCCAGGTCTTTTCCTGAGCTAATAGGAGTCCGTTTTGACTCTTTAGTTGCTCGACCCGATCAATTAGCAGTTCGAGTCTGGCCATCAGCGCTTGCAGGTCGGTGTCTTCCATTGGGTTCCACTGGATTTGTCTGATGAATGGCAACTGCAGGATAAACGATCTGACGCCCTCGATAGTCTTGGTGCGTCTGCCGGTGCTAGGATACAGCGCTCCATTCTAGACATTGCGCCGTCTGGCGCCTAGCTCACCATGCCCATTCAGAATTCCCCGTACGACGCTTTTTCCAAACTGCTGAGCATCATCGGCCACCCATGCTCGCCTGCCGAACTGCACGGCGTGCTGTTGGGCCGCAGCTGCACCGGCGTGGGCTTTGATGCCGACAACTGGTTGGCCGACGTGGCCGAGCTGCTCGAAACCGAACCCAACGAAAACGTGCGCAACGCGTTGATTGGCCTGCAAGAGATGGTCAAGGGCGAGCTGACCGGTGACGACGTCACCGTGGTTCTGCTGCTGCCGACCGACGACGCCCCACTCACCGAGCGTGCTGCTGCCCTGGGCCAGTGGTGCCAGGGTTTCCTCCACGGTTTCGGCGTGAACGCCGGTGGCCTGGAGCTGAGCACCGACGCCAAGGAAGTGCTGCAGGACCTGGCAGCCATCTCCCAGGTGCAAGATGCCCTGGAAGAGTCCGAAGACGGCGAAGGCGACTACATGGAAGTGATGGAATACCTGCGCGTCGCGCCGTTGCTGCTGTTCACCGAGACCAAAAAGTCTGCTGAACCTGCTGCACCCAAGCCTTCGCTGCATTAAGAAAGGAACCCCATCTGCCCATGATTCATATCCCCAAAGCGGAATACACCCGTCGCCGCAAGGCGCTCATGGCGCAGATGGAACCCAACAGCATCGCGATCCTGCCGGCAGCCGCCGTGGCCATCCGCAACCGCGATGTCGAGCACGTGTACCGCCAGGACAGCGACTTCCAGTACCTGAGCGGTTTCCCCGAGCCCGAAGCGGTGATCGTGCTGATGCCCGGTCGCCAGCATGGCGAATACGTGTTGTTCTGCCGTGAGCGCAACGCTGAGCGCGAGCTGTGGGACGGCCTGCGCGCCGGCACTGAAGGCGCGATCCGCGACTTTGGCGCCGACGACGCATTCCCTATCACTGATATCGACGACATCCTGCCCGGCCTGATCGAAGGCCGCGACCGGGTATATTCGGCCATGGGCAGCAATGCCGAATTCGACCGGCATGTGATGGAGTGGATCAACGTGATCCGCTCCAAGGCGCACCTGGGCGCCCAGCCACCGAACGAATTCGTTGCCCTGGATCATCTGCTCCACGATATGCGCCTGTATAAATCGGCGGCAGAGGTGAGGGTGATGCGCGAAGCAGCGCGCATTTCCTGCGCGGCCCATGTGCGGGCGATGCAGGCCAGCCGTGCGGGTTTGCATGAGTTCAGCCTGGAGGCCGAGCTGGATTACGAGTTCCGCAAGGGCGGCGCGAAAATGCCCGCCTATGGCTCTATCGTCGCCGCCGGACGCAACAGCTGCATCCTGCATTACCAGCAGAATGACGCGTTGCTCAAGGATGGCGACCTGGTGCTGATCGACGCCGGTTGTGAGATCGACTGCTACGCCAGCGACATCACCCGCACCTGGCCGGTCAACGGCAAGTTTTCGCCCGAACAAAAGGCGATCTACGAGATTGTGCTGGCCTCCCAGGAAGCCGCCTTCGCGCAGATCGCACCGAACAAGCATTGGAACCAGGCCCATGAGGCTACCGTGCAGGTCATCACCGCCGGCTTGGTGAAGTTGGGGTTGCTGCAAGGTGACGTTGACGAACTGATCGCCAGCGAAGCCTACCGCGCTTTCTACATGCACCGCGCCGGCCACTGGCTGGGCATGGATGTGCATGATGTGGGCGAGTACAAGGTCGGCGGTGAATGGCGAGTGCTGGAAGTCGGTATGGCCTTGACCGTGGAACCGGGCATCTATATTTCCCCGGACAACCAGAACGTGGCAAAGAAATGGCGTGGCATTGGCGTACGCATCGAGGATGACGTGATAGTGACCAAGCAAGGCTGTGAAATCCTGACCGGCGCGGTGCCCAAGACCGTTGCCGAGATCGAAGCACTGATGGCGGCTGCCCGATGAGCCGGGTCAACCTGGCGATTATTGGTGGTGGCCTGGTGGGTGCCAGCCTGGCCCTGGCGTTGCAGACCGGGGCCAAGGCACGTGGCTGGAAGATCGTGCTGATCGAACCCTTTGCCCCGGGCGACAGCTACCAGCCCAGTTACGATGCGCGTTCTTCGGCGCTGTCCTTTGGTGCCCGCCAGATTTATCAGCGTCTGGGCCTGTGGCAGGACATTGCCCGCCGCGCCGAACCGATCAAGCAGATCCACGTATCGGACCGCGGGCGTTTCTCTACCGCGCGCTTGTCCGCCATGGAAGAGGGCGTACCGGCTCTGGGCTATGTGGTGGAAAACGCCTGGCTGGGCCAATGCCTGTGGCAAGGCCTGGATAAAGACGTCGTCAGCTGGCGCTGCCCCGCGGAAGTCACGCGCATGGAGCCGCTGCCTGATGGCTATCGCCTGACCCTCAACGATGAAACCGTGCTGGAATGCGACCTCGCGGTGTTGGCCGACGGCGGCCGCTCCGGCCTGCGCGAGCAACTGGGCATTGGCGTGAAGACCCGGCCCTACAACCAGAGCGCACTGATCGCCAATATCACCCCGAGCGAAGCCCACAATGGCGAAGCGTTCGAGCGCTTTACCGATGAGGGGCCGATGGCCTTGTTGCCGCTGCCGGACAACCGCTGTGCGCTGGTCTGGACCCGCATCGGCATGGACGCCCAGCGCCTGGCCGACCTTGACGAGCGCAGCTTCCTGAGCGAGTTGCAGGGCGTATTCGGTTATCGCCTGGGCACCCTCAAGCAAGTGGGCGCCCGTCATCTGTACCCGCTGACCCTGGTGGAAGCTGAAGAGCAAGTGCGCTCGCATCTTGCGGTCCTCGGCAATGCCGCCCACAGCCTGCACCCGATTGCCGGGCAGGGGTTCAACCTGTCCCTGCGCGATGCCAATGCCTTGGCCGAAGCCTTGTTGGCCGGCCCGGCAGTGCCAGGTGACCTGGCGACGTTGCAAGGCTATCGGGATCGCCAGCGCCTGGACCAACAACTGACCGTAGGCTTTTCCGATCAGGTCACACGCTTGTTTGGCAGCGGCCAGCCGCTAATGGCGCTGGGCCGTAACCTGGGCTTGCTCGGCCTGGATCTGTTGCCGCCGGCCAAGCGCTGGTTCGCCCGCCAGGCCATGGGGCTGGGGGTGCGCTCCGATGTTTGAGCCGGCCCATCACTTTATTGGCGGCCTGTGCCGCACACGAGACAAGGCTTAAAGCATGGACATGCGCGCAGATGTGCTGATTGTCGGGGCCGGAATGATCGGAAGCGCCCTGGCGCTGGCGTTGCAGGGCAGCGGCTTGCAGGTGCTGCTGCTCGACGGCAGCCCGCTAAGCGTCAAACCGTTTGAACCGCAGGCGGCGTTTGAGCCGCGGGTGAGCGCGTTGTCCGCTGCCAGCCAACGCATCCTCGAACGCCTGGGCGTGTGGGACGGCATCGTCGAGCGTCGCGCCAGCCCTTACGGCGAGATGCAGGTGTGGGACGGCAGCGGCACCGGACAGATCCACTTCTCGGCGGCCAGCGTGCATGCCGAGGTGCTCGGGCATATCGTCGAAAACCGCGTAGTGCAGGATGCCTTGCTGGAGCGCTTGCACGACTGCGACCTCGGCCTGCTGGCCAATGCGCGCCTTGAGCAGATGCGCCGCTCCGGCGATGACTGGCTGCTGACCCTGGCTGACGGGCGCAAATTGCGTGCGCCGCTGGTGGTGGCCGCCGATGGCGCCAACTCCGCAGTACGCCGCCTGACCGGCACCCCGACCCGCGAGTGGGATTACCTGCATAACGCGATCGTCACCAGCGTGCGCAGCAGCCAGCCGCACCAGCGCACGGCCTGGCAACGCTTTACCGATACCGGCCCGCTGGCGTTCCTGCCGCTGGTACGGGATGGGCAGGAAGATTGGTGTTCGATTGTCTGGTCGACCACGCCGGCTGAGTCCGAGCGCCTGATGGCCCTGGATGATGAACGCTTCTGCCGGGAGCTGGAGCGCGCCTTCGAAGGGCGCCTGGGCACTGTGGTCAGTGCCGACCCGCGCGTTTGCGTGCCGTTGCGCCAGCGCCATGCCAAACGCTACGTGGCCGAGGGCCTGGCGCTGATCGGCGATGCTGCCCACGTGATTCACCCGTTGGCGGGGCAGGGCGTGAACCTGGGCTTTCTTGATGCGGCGGTATTGGCCGAGGTGTTGTTGGCGGCCACCGAGCGCGGCGAGCGCCTGGCAGATGTTAAGGTCCTGAGTCGTTACGAGCGGCGTCGCATGCCTCACAACCTGGCGTTGATGGCGGCAATGGAAGGCTTTGAGCGCTTGTTCCAGGCGGATCAACTGCCGCTGCGCTGGCTGCGTAATGCCGGCCTGAAAATCGTCGACCAGATGCCCGAAGCCAAGGCAGTGTTTGTGCGCCAAGCGCTAGGTTTGACTGGCGATCTACCAGAACTCGCTAAACCCTGAATTGAAACACAGTCCCCTGTGGGAGGGGGCTTGCCCCCGATGAGGCCCTCAACCCTCGCGCATATTCGGGCTGTGCAACATCTGGTAACGCCTCCACCGAGCGTTACCAAATGTGAGTCCTTATCATTTGCCCTCAATTTGCAAATGAGAGACCGCACCCATGTTGGCACCCAAGCGCCTCCTGACTGCCCTGGCACTCACCCTGATCGGCAGCACCACCGTGCAGGCAGCCGACGAAGTCGTGGTCTACTCCTCGCGCATCGATGAGCTGATCAAGCCGGTATTTGATGCCTACACCAAGAAGACCGGGGTGCAGGTCAAGTTCATCACCGACAAGGAAGCGCCGCTGATGCAGCGCATCAAGGCCGAGGGCGAGAACGCCACCGCCGATCTGCTGCTCACCGTCGACGCCGGCAACCTCTGGCAGGCCGAGCAAATGGGCATCCTGCAACCGTTCACTTCCGCTGTGATCGACAAGAATATCCCGTTGCAATATCGCTCATCGGCCCACGCCTGGACCGGCTTGAGCCTGCGTGCGCGCACTATCGCCTATTCCACCGAGCGGGTGAAACCGGGCGAACTGACCACCTACGAAGCCCTGGCAGACAAGCAATGGGAAGGCCGCCTGTGCCTGCGTACCGCGAAAAAAGTCTACAACCAGTCACTGACCGCCACGTTGATCGAAACCCATGGCGCGGCCAAGACCGAAGAGATCGTCAAGGGCTGGGTCAACAACCTGTCCACCGACGTGTTCTCCGATGACATCGCCGTGCTGGAAGCCATCAATGCCGGACAGTGCGACGTGGGTATCGTCAATACCTACTACTACGGCCGCCTGCACAAGCAGAAGCCGGATCTGGCGGTGAAACTGTTCTGGCCGAACCAGGGCGACCGTGGCGTGCATGTGAACCTGTCGGGCATCGGCCTGACCAGGCACGCGCCGCACCCGCAAGCGGCCAAGGCACTGGTGGAGTGGATGACCACGCCTGAGGCGCAGAAAATCTTTGCCGACGTGAACCAGGAGTTCCCGGCCAACCCGGCGGTACCGCCATCGGCGGAAGTGGCGAGCTGGGGCAAGTTCGTGGCCGATACCTTACCGGTAGAAGTGGCGGGCAAGCGCCAGGCTGAAGCCATTCGCCTGATGGATCGCGCTGGCTGGAACTGAATGTGTAAATTGCCACAGATCTAAATGTGGGAGGGGGCTTGCCCCCGATAGCGGGGTATCAGTCTAATCATCATTGACTGGCACTCCGCTATCGGGAGCAAGCCCCCTCCCACATTGTTTTGTGTTTGTCTTCGAATAGTCTGTTCTATAGAGAGCTTTTCCTTGGCCCACCCCGCCCAACGCCGCTGGTACCTGCCGGTCTTCACCGTCGCCGCCCTGGTGCTGCTGCCGCTGAGCGTGCTGCTGCTGTCCTGGCAAAGCATCGACCACCAGATCTGGTCCCACCTCTGGGACACCCAGATGCCGCGCTTGCTGGGCAACACCCTGACCCTGGTACTCGGCGTCGGTATTGGTGTGACGCTGCTGGGCGTCAGCCTGGCCTGGTTGACCAGCCTCTGCGAATTCCCCGGGCGACGTTGGCTCGATTGGGCGCTGATGCTGCCCTTTGCGATCCCGGCTTATGTGCTGGCCTTCGTGTTCGTCGGTCTGCTGGACTTTGCAGGGCCCGTGCAAACCCTGCTGCGCGAATGGTTCGGCAATGGGCTGCGCTTGCCGCGAGTGCGCTCCACCAGCGGCGTGATCATCGTGTTGGTGCTGGTGTTCTATCCCTACGTTTACCTGCTGGCACGTTCTGCGTTTCTGGCCCAGGGCAAGGGTTTGATGGAAGCGGCGCGGGTATTGGGGCAATCGCCATGGCAAGCATTCTGGCGCGTGGCGTTGCCGATGGCGCGACCAGCGATTGGTGCCGGTGTGGCCCTGGCGTTGATGGAGACCCTGGCAGATTTCGGCGCCGTCTCGGTGTTCAATTTCGATACCTTCACCACGGCTATCTACAAAACCTGGTATGGCTTTTTCAGCCTTTCCGGCGCCGCGCAACTGGCCAGCCTGTTGCTGCTGGTTGTGATGTTGGTGCTGTATGGCGAGCGGCGCGCGCGTGGAGCCAGCCGACCGAGCAATGAGCGGCCACGCGGCAAGGCGTTGTACCACCTGCACGGGTTCAAGGCCGTGGCGGCCAGCGCCTGGTGCGGCCTGGTATTTGCCTGTGCGTTTGTGATCCCGATGCTGCAACTGGTGGCCTGGTTCTGGCAGCGCGGGCGCTTTGACCTGGATGAGCGCTATACGGGCCTGATCGTCCACACCCTCTACCTGGGTGGTATTGCCGCGCTGATTACGGTCAGCGTGGCGATGATCCTGGCCTTTGCCAACCGCCTGGCGCCGACCCGGGCGATTCGCTCCGGTATCAGCCTGGCCAATGTCGGTTATGCCTTGCCGGGCTCGGTGCTGGCGGTGTCGATCATGCTGGCGTTCAGCTACCTGGACCGCGAACTGGTGGTGCCACTGTCCGGCTGGCTGGGCGGCGCGGGCAGGCCCTTGCTGTTGGGCAGCCTGTCGGCATTGGTGCTGGCTTACCTGGTACGGTTCCTGGCAGTGGCCTACGGGCCTTTGGAAAACAGCCTGGCGCGCATTCGTCCGTCCTTGCCCGAAGCTGCACGCAGCCTTGGGGTGAGCGGTCCACGACTGTTTTGCAAAGTGTATCTGCCGTTGTTGTTGCCCGGCACCCTGAGCGCGGCGCTGCTGGTGTTCGTGGATGTACTCAAGGAAATGCCCGCGACATTGCTGATGCGCCCGTTTGGCTGGGACACGCTGGCGGTACGGATCTTCGAGATGACCAGTGAAGGCGAATGGGCGCGGGCTTCTTTGCCGGCGTTGACCCTGGTGCTGGTCGGGTTGTTGCCGGTCATCGGGCTGATCCGTCGCTCTGCTCGGCAAATCGGTTAGGTGCCAGTCCTACGGCATGAGGCTACAATGCGCGGCATTCGGTGCGCTCCGTCTTTCGGATCGACCTGCTGTATGTGGCTGCGGGCCTTGTAAATCAAGGTGTTCGGCACAAGTGGCAGCTCTGCGCACCTTCGCCAAGCCCGGAAGGAGAAACCCATGGGACAGCGTACGCCTTTGTATGACCTGCATCTCGCCCTCGGCGCGAAAATGGTCGATTTTGGCGGTTGGGATATGCCTTTGCATTACGGCTCGCAGGTTGAAGAACACCATCAGGTGCGGCGCGACTGTGGGGTGTTCGATGTATCTCATATGACCGTAATCGATGTCACCGGCCCTCAGGCCAAGGAATGGCTTCAGCACCTGCTGGCCAATGACGTCGATCGATTGCACGGCTGCGGCCGTGCGCTGTACAGCGCCATGCTCAACGAGCAAGGCGGAGTGGTGGACGATATGATCGTCTACCGAACCGAAACCGGGTACCGGCTGGTGGTCAATGCCGCCACCCGCGATCAGGATATGGCCTGGATGCAGGCGCAACTGGGTGATTACCAGGTGCAGCTGCATGAGCGGTCCGAATTGGCCATGCTTGCCATCCAAGGGCCTCATGCCCGGCATAAGATCGCCGAACTGGTGACTCAGTCCCGTGGCATCCTGATCCACCAGCTCAAGCCGTTCGAAGGCCATGCCGACGGCGACTGGTTTATCGCCCGTACCGGCTACACCGGCGAAGACGGCCTGGAAATTGTCCTGCCCGCCGACCAGGCACCGGGTTTTTTCAACGATCTGGTGGGGGCGGGCATTTCACCTATCGGCCTCGGTGCTCGCGATACCTTGCGCCTGGAGGCCGGCATGAACCTGTACGGCCAGGATATCCATCAGCAGGTATCGCCCCTCGCGGCCAATATGGCCTGGAGCATTGCCTGGGAACCTGCCGGGCGCAATTTTATCGGTCGTGCTGCGCTGGAAGCGGAAAAGGCGGCCGGTGTGCAGTTCAAATTGGTCGGGCTGGTGCTGGAAGAGCGTGGAGTTTTACGCGCTCACCAAGTGGTTCGTATCGCCAATGTTGGCGAAGGAGAGATCACCAGTGGTAGTTTCTCGCCTACGCTAAGCAAATCCATTGCCCTGGCGCGCGTACCGGCGGCGACTGCCGACCGGGCCGAAGTGGAAATCCGCGGCAAGTGGTACCCGGTTCGAGTGGTCAAGCCGACCTTCGTACGCCATGGCAAAACCTTGATCTAACTATTTTCCGGCAGGCCAATGGCCGCTGACATTTCTTCTTGAGGACACAGACTATGAGCAATATCCCTGCCGACCTGCGTTTTGCCGAAAGTCACGAATGGGCCCGTCTGGAAGCTGATGGCACCGTGACTGTCGGCATCTCCGACCATGCACAGGAAGCTTTGGGTGATGTGGTGTTTGTTGAACTGACTGAAGTGGGCAAGGTGTTTGCCGCTCAAGATCAGGCGGGTGTGGTGGAGTCGGTCAAAGCAGCTTCGGATATCTACTCGCCGATTGCCGGCGAAGTGATTGCTGTCAACGAAGAGCTGAGTGGCAGCCCTGAGCTGCTGAACTCTGACCCTTATGGCGCCTGGATCTTCAAGCTCAAGCCAAGCGACAAGGCTGAACTGGACAAACTGCTGGATGCCGCCGGCTACAAAGCCGCCATCGGCGACTAAACGCAATAGCTGCAACAGCACACATCAATGTGGGAGCTGGCTTGCCTGCGATTGGATCACCCGTGTATCACCGATACACCGAGGTGCCTGCATCGCAGGCAAGCCAGCTCCCACAGTTGATTGGGGTGTGCCTGCTGGTTGTGTTCAGTCTTTCTTCAGTACCGCTTTAACCGCCGCTACAGCCCGCTCCACATCCGCCTCTGTCATTGCCGTGAACATCGGCAACGACACGATCAAACGCCCAACACGCTCCGCCACCGGGAACATGCCTTCCTTGAAACCCTGTGCCCGATACAGGCTCAGCAAGTGGATCGGCGGGTAGTGATAGCCAATGCCAACGCCGTGGGCCTGCATCTGCTCCATGAACGTTGCGCGAGCAGGCAAGCCGTCCTGGCGCTCCGGCAACACCAGTTGGAACAGGTGCCAGTTGCTGTTCTCGAAATCCGCCGGCGGCAGTTGCGCGCCATATTTCTCTTCGAAGTCACTGCCAAAGCACTGGAAGTAGTGGCGTGCCAGGTGCTGGCGGTGGGCCGTGATCTTCTCGATATGCGCAAACTGCCCCAGGCCAATGGCGGCGGCGATGTCGGTCATATTGAACTTGCCGCCCAGGACATCCACATCCAGGCCATCGAAACCGGTGCGGGTCACGCCCTGCAGGCGATACTTCTCTGCCAGGCGAGCCTCCTCGGCGTTGTTCAACACCAGGCAGCCACCCTCGGATGAGGTGATGTTCTTGTTCGCCTGAAAGCTGAACGACACGAAGTCACCGGTTGCACCGATGCGTTCCCCGTCCCAGCTGGAGCCCAAGGCTTGCGCGGCGTCTTCGACGATACGCAGGTTGTACTTGTTGGCCAGCGCGTAAAGCATCGGCATGTCCAGGGGCAAGCCCGCCAGGTAGACCGGGATGATCGCTTTGGTACGTGGTGTGATTGCCGCCTCAACCTGGGCCAGGTCAATGTTGCGGGTAATCGGGTCGATATCGGCGAACACTGGAGTAGCGCCGACTTCGAGGATGACGTTGGCGGTGGCCACCCAGGAAATTGGTGTCGTGATGACTTCATCCCCAGGCCCGATACCGGCGATGCGCAAGGCGATCTCCATGGTGCAGGTGCCCGAGTTGAAGGTGCGCACCGGCCTCCCGCCAAAGTATTCCGACAACTGCGCCTCGAACGCCTGCACTTTTGGCCCGCTGGTGATCCAGCCGGAACGCAGGACATCGCCGACTGCCGAAATGGTGGCTTCATCAATGGTCGGTTTGGAAAACGGCAGGAAAGGCTGTTGGCTCATGACGAAGAAGGCATCCGTTCAAGATAGGCGATGAATGTTAAACGTGTCAGTAACGCATGGTTGCACGGCAAGACTGAATATAGCCTGTCGCTTCTGAACGATTCGTCATAGGGCAGGCAAAAAAATGCCGCTTGAAAAAGCGGCATTTTTTATCGGTGCGGCTGTTACTCGGTTACAGCATTCTTCGCCAGGATGGCGTTAGCCAGTTCCATGTCCGTGGCCTGAAGGCCAGGGTTATCGGCGCGGACCTTCTGCATGGCCGCTTCCAGGTACGGGCCGCGGATGCCGCCGTCGCTGGCGACGAAGCTGCCCGCGTCGTCCTGGGCGGCGACTACCAGCTTGTGGTCCTTGAATGTCAGGTAAGTCGAGCCAGTGGTGGCGCCCGACGAGATGACATTACGCCAAAAGCTATCGGCCATGGCTGAGCCGACAGGTAGGGAAAGCACAGCGAGGGTTGCGACAGCATATTTAAGACGCATGATGGGTGACTCCGGTGGGTTATCTGTACGTTTTGATTGTAGTTAAGCCGATCCAGTTCCATCACTGACTAAACAGTTTCAACCTCTAAAATCACCCCATCCTGGCCAACCACGCGTACTTGAGCGCCTGCTGGGGCATCGGCACCGGTGACCATCCACACGCCATCGCCGACTTTAATCTTGCCCCGGCCATCCACAATCGCCTGATGCACCATGAAGGTGCGCCCGATCAATTCGGAGCCGCGCTCGTTCAACCCCGGTTGATCGCTGACCTTGGCGCTGCTGCGTTGGCGCTTCCACCAATACACGGCCGTCAGGATCGACAGCATGGCGAACAGCAGCAGTTGCCACTCCAGCCCGAGTGGCGGGACCAGGAACTTGATCACCCCCACTGCGGCCGCGGCGATACCCATCCACAGCAGGTAACCGCCGGCGCCGAACACCTCAAGAATCAACAGCACGGTGCCCAGCGCCAACCAGTCCCAGAACGACAAATGCAGCAAAAAGTCCCACATGGTGTTGGCCTCAGCCTTTCTGGTTGCCGAAAGTCGCCTTGACGATTTCGCCGATGCCGCCCACGGCGCCAATCACCTGGCTGGCTTCCAGCGGCATCAGGATGACCTTGCTGTTGTTGGCCGACGCCAGCTTGCCCAAGGCATCGATGTATTTTTGCGCGACGAAGTAGTTGACCGCCTGCACATTGCCCGACGCGATGGCTTCGGACACCACTTGTGTCGCTCGAGCTTCGGCTTCGGCCTGACGCTCACGTGCTTCGGACTCCAGGAACGCGGCCTGGCGGCTACCTTCGGCTTCGAGGATCTGCGCCTGCTTCTTGCCTTCGGCCGTCAGGATCGCCGACGCACGCAGGCCCTCGGCTTCGAGGATCTGTGCACGCTTGATTCGCTCGGCTTTCATCTGGCCGGACATGGCGGCCATCAGGTCGGCGGGTGGGCTGATGTCTTTGATCTCGATACGGGTGATCTTGATGCCCCACGGCGCAGTGGCTTCGTCCACGGTGCGCAGCAGCTTCTCGTTGATGCCATCACGCTGGCTGAGCATGGCATCAAGCTCCATGGAGCCCAGGACGGTACGGATATTGGTTTGCAGCAGATTGCGGATTGCGTGTTCGAGGTTGTTGACCTCGTAGGCCGCCTGGGCGGTGTTGACCACCTGGAAGAAGCACACGGCATCGATCTGCACGGTGGCGTTGTCGGCAGTGATGACTTCCTGGGGCGGAATGTCCAGCACGCTTTCCATCACGTTGATCTTGCGACCGATGCGGTCCATGACCGGGATGATGATGTTCAGGCCGGGCTTGAGGGTGTTGGTGTAGCGGCCGAAACGTTCGACGGTCCATTGGTAGCCCTGGGGCACCACTTTGAAACCCATGAACAGGATGGCGATGGCCAAGCCCACAAAAAGAAGCAGTACGGTTCCGATCTGCATAGCGATTCCTTATCTGAAGATGTCAGTGAACGACGTTGGGCCGATTGTAGCGGTCTGGTCACCGATAAGGACGGTTTCACGGCCCAACAAATAAAGGATTTGTTTCTGAATCCCCAGGCGTGACCCGTAATATTTCCGTCATCGTGGTCACGCCGGCGTTCACTTTATCGATGCCGGCCATGCGCAAGCTGTTCATGCCCTGCGCGAGCGCCTCACGGCGTAGCGCCTGTATGTCCGTACCGGGAGTCACCAGCGCCTTGAGCGCTGGGTCCAACGGCATGATTTCATACAGCCCGGCTCGGCCTCGATAACCGCTGTCACGGCATTCCACACAACCGACGGCCTCGTAGCAGCCTATGTTCTCTACATCCGTCACACGCTTGCAGTGGGGGCACAAAACCCTCACCAGACGCTGCGCCATGACGCCTATGAGTGTGGCCTTGATCAAATAATGAGCAATGCCAAGCTCCTGCAGTCGGCTGATGGCGCTGGGCGCATCGTTGGTATGCAGGGTCGAGAACACCAGGTGCCCGGTCAGTGCGGCCTGTATGGCCATCTCGGCGGTTTCCCGGTCACGGATTTCACCGATCATGATGATGTCCGGATCCTGGCGCAGCAGGGCGCGGACGCCGCTGGCAAAGGTGAGGTCGATATTGTGTTGGACCTGCATTTGATTGAACGCCGGCTCGACCATTTCAATCGGGTCTTCTACCGTGCACAGGTTGACCTCTCGGGTCGCCAGTTGCTTGAGGGTGGTGTAGAGGGTGCTGGTCTTGCCCGAGCCGGTCGGGCCTGTGACCAGGATGATGCCATTGGCTTGCCGAGTCATGGCGTGCCAGCGCTGCTGATCGGCGCTCGACAAGCCCAACTGGTCGAAGTCCTTGAGCAGCACCTGAGGGTCAAAAATCCGCATCACCAGCTTTTCGCCAAACGCCGTCGGCAGGGTCGAAAGGCGCAATTCCACTTCGGCGCCTGCCGGGTTCCTGGTCTTGACGCGACCATCCTGGGGTTTGCGTTTCTCGGCCACATTCATTCGCCCAAGACTTTTCAAGCGGCTGACCACTGCGGTGGTGACCTGAGGCGGAAATTGATAGACGTCATGCAACAGCCCGTCGATGCGAAAACGCACCCGACCCTGATCGCGACAGGGTTCGATATGAATATCGCTGGCCCGTTGGGCAAAGGCGTATTGCAACAGCCAGTCGACGATATTGACGATATGCGCGTCATTGGCATCGGGCTCCTTGTCGCTGGCGCCGAGGCTGAGCAGTTCGACGTTGCCGGGTACCGCCATTTTCTGATCGGCGCCGCTGACTGACTTGGCCAAGCGGTAAAACTCGTGGAGGCAGCGCTGGATATCGCGGGGGTTGGCCACCACGCGCTTGATGGTGCGTTTGAGCACTTGAGCGAGCCCGGCTTCCCAGCCGCTGATGTACGGTTGGGCGCTGGCGATCGTGACGCTTTGGGCATCCACGGCGACCGCAAGAATGCCGTGGCGCTGGGCGAAGGCATGGGACATCAACGGCACCACGCTCGCCACGTCGATCTTCAACGGGTCGATGCGCAGGTAAGGCTGACCTGCATGTTGTGCCAGCCATTGGGTCAGGGTCTCAAGACAAGGGCCTTGGGCTGCGATGCATTCCAGGGGGTGTTGAGTGCAAGATGCTGCCTGAATGCTATGCGCCGCCTGTGCGGTAATCAGCCCCTGCTCGATCAACGCCGGCAATAATTGGTGCAGTTCCAAGGGGTGGTCGAGGGAGGCAGCGGTCATGCAGGTTTCCTGGGTGGTTTGCGGTGTAATCCCAGACTAGTCAGTCGCTGGAAATCCTCGTTCCCAGGTGTATTGCAGGTTTTTACCGTGCCGTCGCCGCCAGTGCCTGAGGCCGCTCGGCATCAGCCGGCCACAACTCCAGGTCGCAGACACTGATCAGGTTTCGAATCTTTTCACCGATGACTTGGGCACGGTGCCAGCTAAGGCCGTCGATCACGATATCGATATTCAGCAGGTCGGCGTCCCGGCTCATATTGACGTGGGCTGGCGTCAGGAACTGCAGCGCAAAGTAGTTCAGCACCCGGCACAGCACGTCGGGCTCAGCCTCGGCGACGATCCGATAGTGCGCCTGACAGTGGGCGCTGTTGACGGCCCACGCATCGACGCGGGTGACAGGGTGGGCGGTTTCGACGGCGTGCATACTGACTCTCCAAAATCGACTGGAGGAATTTTCACATTCGCCTAGGGAGATTTCTTATCTAAGATGAGCCTTATTGGCGCATTATCGAATCAATCAATTCAAAAAATACACCTCTAAAGGTATTTCTATGCACAGCGAGTTGGACGTCTACGATCGCCGCATTCTGGCCCTGCTGCAAGAGGACGCCTCGCTCTCCAGCGCACAGATCGCCGAACAGGTCGGCCTGTCGCAGTCTCCGTGCTGGCGACGCATTCAGCGGCTCAAGGAAGAGGGCGTGATCCGGGGCCAGGTCACCCTCTTGGACCGCAAGAAAATCGGGCTCAACACGCAGATTTTCGCCGAGATCAAACTCAACGCTCACGGCCGCTCCAACTTCACTGAGTTCACCGAAGCGATTCGCGGATTTGCGGAGGTGTTGGAGTGTTATGTGCTGATGGGGTCGGTGGATTTTCTGCTGCGCATCGTCACCTCGGACATCGAGGCGTATGAGCGGTTTTTCTTCGAGAAGTTATCGATGGTGCCGGGGATCCAGGAGGTCAACTCCATCGTGGCGTTGTCGGAGATCAAGTCCACTACCAGCCTGCCAGTATTGCGCTGACAGGGCGGGCCTCATCGGGAGCAAGCCCCCTCCCACACAATGTGGGAGGGGGCTTGCTCCCGATGGCGATTTTACAGGCGCAGGAGGGTCTTCCAGGCCCGGTTCTGATACACCGCAATCGCCTGGTGCATACGCGCATCCAGCGATTCATCGGTGATCGGCTGGTTAGCCAACTGCGCCAGCTTGTTCAGCTCGCCGTACAAACGGTCCAGTTCCGCAATGTCTACCACATGGCGCGCATGGTGCAGCCAGGCCTGGATGCGTTCGATGCGCGGCAGTTGCTCGGCGAGGTCTTCGGGCTGTTGCTGGTAGCGCGGCAGTTGCAGGGCGACGGCGTCGTCGGCCAGCAGGCGTGGCAGCCAGTTGGTGATTTGCGCAGCGCCCTGGCGGTTGCCGCGCACGTTACGCTCGGCGGTCCAGGTGCGGGCCAGCAGCCAGCGCGAGGTATTCAGTGAGAACAGGCCCCAGCGTACATCTTGCAATTCTTCGATGAACTGCTCCGGCGCGGCTTTGCGAATGTCTTCATCGTCGTCACCGGCCTGGACCAGCGGGCGCCAGTCTTCCAGCAGTGCATCCAGGGCGCTGCGCAGTTCGCTGGTGGATTGGCGCGGCGCGGCCTGGCCGAGGCTGCCGATCAGCGCGCGCAACTCACCCAGGTTCTCGACCCAGTCCTGCAGCAAGCGCCAGTGGCCGTTGAAACGGTATTGCTCGGCCAGGCGCTGGCTGCTGCCCAACAGGTGCCACATGATTGCGGCGAAAGCATCATCCAAAGGCATTTCGGCGTGGATCTGCGGTGCCGGCAGGCTCAATGAGTAGCTGCTCGCGTCATACAGGCGGTAGCCGCGCTCGGCTTTGCTGATGTCACAGGGCATCAGCGCCAGGGTCGCAGCCAGTTCGGCGGCCAGCTCCAGCAGGGCGGCGGGTTCGCCTTCGCGCAATTCCAGTTCCAACTCGCAGATTTCTTCCTTCTGCTTGCCGACCACCACATGGCCCAGGTCCAGGGCGGCTTCGATCACCACCTTGGCCTTGCCACGGCCCCAAGCGATTTCGGCGCGTTCACGCACGAAGTCGGTGGTGAAGATCGGCTTGAGGGTCTTTTTGTCCAACTCGGCCAGTTGCTCGGGCCAGCACTCGCCGTCGAGTTTCTTCACATCGAGCTTGGCTTTGGGCAGGTCCCAGTTGTACTCGTTGCGTTCCGACAAGCCGGCGACGCTTTGGCCGCGGGTCTTGAGGGTCTGAATGATGTCGTCACCGTCCTTGCGCAGGCGCAGGGCGACCTTGGCCTGCGCCAGGTCGCGCTCGGGGGTGTCGAAGTATTGATTCATCAACTCACGGCGTTCCCAGCCACTTTTGTTGCGTTTTTTCAGTAGCGGGTGCTCACGTAGCGCGGCGAGTGTTTCGCGGCTGACGCGGAGCTTGATTTCGGTTTCTTTCTGCATGGCCGGAAAATCCAGGATCGGGAGCGCAGCCGGGGAAAAGTGTGGCTGCCAAGGTCGTGCAGTGTACAGGACTGAGCCCGGCAACGTGCCGCAACGGTTTATTGTGTTGGGCAGATGCCTCTATAGTGAGGTTCATCCGGGAAGTTGGGAGACCGCGCATGCCGTTACCGTCCATGAAAGAGCAGTTCGCCGCCTTGATCGCCGCGCCGTCGGTGAGTTGCACCCAAGCGTCTCTCGACCAGACCAACCGCCCGGTGATCGATCTGCTCGCCGCGTGGCTGGGCGACTTGGGTTTCGCTATCGACATCCAGCAAGTCAGCCCTGGCAAGTTCAACCTGCTCGCCAGTTTCGGCAGCGGCCCCGGTGGCTTGGTGTTGGCGGGCCATAGCGATACGGTTCCTTATGATGAGGCGCTGTGGAAGACCGATCCGCTCAAGCTGACGGAAGTCGATGGCCGTTGGGTGGGGCTGGGCAGTTGCGACATGAAAGGATTTTTTGCCCTGGCCATTGAAGCGGTGTTGCCGTTGCTGGACCAGCCGTTCAAGCAGCCGCTGCTGATCCTCGCCACCTGTGACGAGGAAAGCTCCATGTCCGGCGCGCGTGCCCTGGCCGAGGCGGGGAGGCCGTTGGGACGGGCGGCGGTGATTGGCGAGCCAACTGGGCTCAAGCCGATTCGCCTGCATAAAGGCGTGATGATGGAACGTATCGACATCCTTGGCCGCAGCGGCCACTCGTCGGACCCAAGCCTGGGCCACAGCGCCCTCGAAGCCATGCACGATGCCATCGGCGAACTGCGCGGCCTGCGCCTGGCCTGGCAGCGTGAG
Organism: Pseudomonas sp. W2Aug9; assembly: GCF_023127755.1. NCBI lineage: Bacteria > Pseudomonadati > Pseudomonadota > Gammaproteobacteria > Pseudomonadales > Pseudomonadaceae > Pseudomonas > Pseudomonas sp. W2Aug9. The sequence goes on from NZ_SPKL01000008.1 coordinate 61,203, forward strand.
TATCGCAATGCGCAATTCAGCGTGCCGCAGCCGACCATGAATTTCGGCTGTATCCACGGCGGCGACAACCCTAATCGCATCTGCGGCCAGTGCTCCCTGGAGTTCGACCTGCGACCTTTGCCAGGCATGGACCCCGAGGTGCTGCGTGCGGCGATCCGGCAGAAGCTCGAACCCTTGGCCGAGCGTCATAAGGTCAAGATCGACTACGCGCCGCTATTCCCCGAAGTGCCGCCTTTCGAGCAGCCCGAAGACACCGAGTTGGTGCGGGTGGCGGAACGTTTGACCGGTCATCGTGCTGAAGCAGTAGCGTTCGGCACCGAAGCGCCTTATCTTCAGCGCCTTGGTTGTGAAACCCTGGTGCTTGGCCCCGGCGACATCGCCTGCGCCCACCAGCCGGGCGAGTACCTCGAAATGTCACGCTTGACGCCTACAGTGCGTCTATTGCGGGAATTGATCGAACATTACTGCCTGAAACCTGCATAAATTAACCTTTGCCCATTCGTACATAAGGAGAGCGAGCGTGTCGCCAAGCCTGTTCCGACGATAACCATCAGCCCGCTGTGCGTTTTTGCGACTCATCCTTTTTCGGCTGCTTTTTATTACAGGCCCAGGTGTTATGCCCGAATACGTTAATTGGCTTCGTCACGCTTCGCCCTATATCAATGCCCACCGCGACTGCACCTTTGTGGTCATGCTGCCTGGCGACGGTGTGGAACATCCCAACTTCGGCAATATCGTCCACGACCTGGTGCTGCTCCACAGCCTGGGCGTGCGGCTGGTGCTGGTGCACGGTTCGCGTCCGCAGATTGAAACCCGCCTTGAAGCACGCGGCCTGACCCCGGCTTACCACGAAGGCTTGCGCATCACCGATGCGGCGACGCTGGAGTGCGTGATCGACGCTGTCGGCCATCTGCGTATCGCCATCGAAGCGCGCCTGTCCATGGACATGGCCTCGTCGCCCATGCAGGGCTCGCGCCTGCGCGTGGCCAGCGGCAACCTGGTGACGGCGCGCCCGATTGGCGTGCTTGAGGGCGTTGACTATCACCACACCGGCGAAGTCCGCCGGGTCGACCGCAAAGGCATCAACCGCCTGCTGGACGAGCGCTCTATCGTGCTGCTGTCGCCGTTGGGCTACTCGCCTACCGGGGAAATCTTCAACCTGGCCTGCGAAGACGTCGCCACCCGCGCCGCCATCGACCTGGGTGCCGACAAATTGCTGCTGTTCGGCGCCGATCCCGGCCTGATCGATGAGAACGGCCGTCTGGTACGTGAATTGCGCCCGCAGCAAGTGCCTGCGCACCTGCAACGCCTGGGCAGCAACTATCAGGCCGAGCTGCTCGATGCCGCTGCCGAAGCCTGTCGGGGTGGAGTAGGGCGCAGCCATATCGTCAGCTACGCCGAAGACGGCGCCTTGCTCACCGAGCTGTTTACCCGCGACGGCGGCGGTACGCTGGTGGCCCAGGAGCAATTCGAACTGGTGCGCGAAGCGGCGATTGAAGACGTCGGCGGTTTGCTGGACCTGATCAGCCCGCTGGAAGAGCAGGGCATTCTGGTGCGTCGTTCGCGGGAAGTGCTGGAGCGGGAAATCGAACAGTTCAGCGTGGTCGAGCGCGAAGGCATGATCATCGCGTGCGCAGCGCTGTATCAGATTGCGGATTCGGATGCGGGCGAGCTGGCGTGCCTGGCGGTGAACCCGGAGTACCGCCACGGCGCACGCGGCGATGTGTTGCTCGAACGCATCCAGACCCGTGCACGTGCTCAGGGGTTGAAGACCTTGTTCGTGCTCACCACGCGCACGGCCCACTGGTTCCGTGAGCGCGGTTTTGTGCCGAGCAGCGTGGACCGCCTGCCGTCGGCGCGTGCGTCGCTGTACAACTATCAGCGCAACTCCAAGATCTTTGAAAAGGCCCTGTAAAAGAGTACGGCTCTGTGTGGGAGCTGGCTTGCCTGCGATAGCAGCGCCTCGGTTTATCTGAACGACCGAGTTGCTGGCATCGCAGGCAAGCCAGCTCCCACCGAAGACTGTATTTATTGTGTGATGAATTTGTCGGTCACATAGGCCGAATAGTCCGGCAACACCGTCTCCACCTTGGCTTGCTCTTTCAAGAACTTCGCCGTCTCCCCAATCGCCTTCGCCGTACCGCCCTTGAGCAGCGCTTCGGTCTGTTGTGCCTGCGCATCGGGAAACGTCGTGCCCGCCAGCAACTCTGGAATATCGTCGGCATTGGAGCCTGTCAATTTGGCGATCTTCTGCACCGGTTCCGAATCCACCGTCCAACTGTCTTTATGCGCGGCATAGTCGGCGAATGAATCGAGGGTGACCTTGGCAAACCTGGCCACTACCTCAGGATGTTTTTCGGCGAAATCCTTGCGTGCTACCCACACTTCAAACGTCGGTGCGCCCCATTGGCCCACCTGCGCCGCATCGGTCAGGGTTTTGCCGGTCTTGCGGATTTCGCCCAGGGCCGGTGACCACACGAATGCGCCGTCGATATCGCCGCGCTTCCAGGCGGCGGCGATTTCGGCCGGTTGCAGGTTCACCACTTTGACTTGTTTAGTGTCCAGCCCCCAATGCTTCAGGGCGCCGAGCAGGCTGTAATGGGAGGTTGAGACGAAGGGTGTGGCGATGGTTTTGCCGATCAGGTCTTCGGGTTTGTCGATGCCACTGCCATTACGCACTACCAGGGCTTCAGAAGCGTTGATCTGTGCCGATACGATAAACGCGACGATGGGTAGATTGCGCGAAGCGGCTGCGGCGAGGGGGCTGGAACCGAGGTTGCCGATTTGTACATCACCCGAGGCAATGGCCGTGACCACCTCCGGGCCACTGTTGAACCGGCGCCAGGCGATTTTCTCACCAATGGTTTTTTCGTAGAGGCCGTCAGCCTGGGGGACTTTGCTGGGATCGATGCCGGTCTGGTAGCCGACCGTCAAATCGGCCGCGCTGACACCAAAAGAAAGTAATACCGATACAAAAACTGTAACAAATTGACGGGAGGATGTGCGTTTGGCCATGATGGCGTCGCCTTTTTGATCGTGAGTGACGTATGCAACCGTACGGTCACACTAATCGATCTAAAAAAGCACTGGTAAATACCCTTTAGGAATTAGCTTATGGAGCGGTTCGTGTCACTCGACCCACCCGCTTCACGCATCCGCTTATTCCCGAATCGTATGAAAAAGAATGAAACAATTCTTTTTGGGTGTATGAAAAACTCATTACCCTGCAGGGACCAAATCAACTGCGATTAGACGAAGGTAGTAGACACACAAGGTTACGATTGACTTGCTAGTCACTATCTGGCGCTAATCGCGCATCTGTGGATCCAGGGCGTCAGACCCGGGGCCAAAGAAATACAAAAATTAGAAACGAGAGGAGCGGTACATGAAGAAGTCCACCTTGGCTGTGGCTGTAGCTTTGGGCGCAATCGCCCAGCAAGCAGGCGCCGCCGGTTTCATCGAAGACAGCAAGGCCACACTGGGCCTGCGTAACTTCTACATCAACACCGACAACCGTGAAGGTGCTGGTGCGAACAAGAACGAAGAGTGGGGCCAAGGCTTCGATCTGCGTTTCATCTCCGGTTACACCCAAGGCACCGTCGGCTTCGGTCTTGACGCTATCGGCCTGCTGGGTGTTCGCCTGGATTCCGGCGGCGGCACCAACGGCGCGACCGCCAGCTCGTATGGCGGCACCATCTTCCCGAGCAAGTCCAATGGCGAAGCCGTTGATAACTACTCCAGCCTGGGCCTGACCGCCAAAGCGAAGATCTCCCAGACCGAACTGAAGCTGGGTACCTTGCAACCCAAGCTGCCGGTCATCGTGACCAACGATGGTCGTATGCTGCCGCAGACCTTCCAGGGTGGCCAGATCACCTCCAGCGACATCAAGGACCTGACCCTGGTTGCCGGCCAGATCGAAAAAGCCAAGGGCCGTAACTCCAGCAACAACGAAAGCCTGTCCATCTCCGGCGCCAACAGCCGTGGCGTGAACTGGCGTTCGAGCAACAAGTTCTACTACGCCGGTGGTGACTACAAGATCACCAAGGACCTGACCGCCCAGTACTACTACGGCAACCTGGAAGATTTCTACAAGCAACACTTCCTGGGCCTGACCCACAACTGGGCTATCGGCCCTGGCGTGCTGAAGTCTGACCTGCGTTACTTCAACAGCTCCGACGACGGTAACAACGGCAACCAGTCTGCCTACTTCTCCACAGGCAACTACGGTGGCGTCAACTCCGGTCGTGGCAAGGTCGACAACAACCTGTACAGCGGCCTGTTCCTGTACTCGGTTGCCGGCCACACCTTCGGTGGCGGTTACCAGGTCAGCAACGGCAGCAGCGACTTCCCTTGGCTGAACCAGGGTGACGGCTCGTCGGCCTACATCACTACCGACATGCAGATCCAGAAGTTCGCCCGTGCCGGCGAGCGCACCTGGCAAGCTCGCTACTCCTACGACTTCGCCAAGGTGGGCGTACCTGGCCTGACCGCTGGTGTGGTTTACCTGAAGGGTGATCATATCGACACCGTTGCCAGCAACCGTGCCGAGTTCACCGGCCAGTCCGAGTGGGAACGTGACATCACTGTTGCCTACGTCGTACCGGAAGGTCCGCTGAAAAACGTCGGCGTGGCGTGGAAAAACGCTATGTGGCGCAGCGACATCGCCAACGCACGTAACCAGGACGAAAACCGCCTGATCGTCAGCTACTCGATCCCGCTGTTGTAAGACTGTAAAGCCTTGCCCGGCGCAATGCCGGGCAAGGTGTACTGCTTTCAAGTCGGGCTCAACCCCCGCAAGCCCCTCCTGAAACCCTCTTTACTACAGCGACTCAAGGCCTTCTCGAACCTTGAAAACAATGTTGATCTTCGCCTGTGCCCAAGTCCAATGAACACATTTTTAATATTCCTTTATCGTCTAGATAAATCGATATTTATTCTTTTTAAATAATTTCAAATCCATGCACAGTGGGCTCCATAAGCACTCATCAGGAGCCACACCATGAGCCTAAGACTGGGCGACATCGCCCCCGACTTCGAACAGGATTCCAGCGCCGGCAAGATTCGCTTCCACGAATGGCTGGGCGACAGCTGGGGTGTGTTGTTTTCCCACCCGGCAGACTTCACCCCGGTGTGCACCACCGAGCTGGGCTTCACCGCCAAGCTCAAGGACGAATTCGCAAAACGTGGCGTCAAGGCCATCGCCCTGTCGGTAGACCCGGTGGACTCGCATCACAAGTGGATCGAAGACATCAATGAGACCCAGAACACCGTGGTCAACTTCCCGATCCTGGCCGACGCCGACCGCAAGGTCTCGGACCTCTACGACCTGATCCACCCCAACGCCAGTGACACCCTCACCGTGCGCTCTTTGTTCGTGATCGACCCGAACAAGAAGATCCGTCTGACCATCACCTACCCAGCCAGCACCGGGCGCAACTTCCATGAAATCCTGCGGGTGATCGACTCGCTGCAACTGACCGACAACCACAAGGTCGCCACGCCCGCCAACTGGCAGGATGGGGATGAGGTGGTGATCGTGCCGTCGCTCAAGGACGAGGAAGAGATCAAGAAGCGCTTTCCAAAGGGCTACCGCGCGGTGAAGCCGTACCTGCGGCTTACCCCACAACCCAACCGCTGACACAGATCCCATGTGGGAGGGGGCTTGCTCCCGATGGCGGTCTGTCAGTTACCAAATACTTACCTGACCCACCGCTATCGGGAGCAAGCCCCCTCCCACATGTTAAGTGCATTTTCAAAGTAAGCATGCAGGGGTTTTCAGGCCGTTTTCACGGCCTTTTTTTTCGCCTGGCGATTGATAAACGGCTTATGTATTTATGGAATAAACAAATGAATAAATAAGATTTATAGATATATAAATCTGCTGATAAGGTCTATCCCATCTTGGCGCCATCGCCGCACAGCGAACCGCCGACACTTGCTCAAGGAATCTCCTGCATGCTGGTCGTAACACTTGGAGGCAGTCCCAGCCAGCGTTCGCGCTCCGGGGTGTTGCTGGATAAAACCCGTCAATGGCTGCAACAGCAGGGCGTGGAAGTGGTGAGTTACCAGATACGCGACTTCCCGGCTGAAGACTTGCTGCACGCACGGTTCGACAGCCCCAAGGTCATCGACCTGTTGCAACAGGTGGCCAATGCCGACGGCCTGGTGATCGCCACACCGGTGTACAAGGCGTCGTTTTCCGGCGCGCTGAAAACCGTGCTGGACCTGCTGCCCGAACGTGCCTTGGCCCATAAGGTGGTATTGCCGATGGCTACCGGCGGCAGCATCGCCCACATGCTGGCGGTGGACTACGCCCTGAAGCCGGTGCTGTCGGCTCTCAAGGCCCAGGAATTGCTCCACGGCATTTTCGCCGAAGACAGCCAGATCGCCTATGGCGAAGGCAGCGTCCAGGCGCAACTGGTGCCGGTACTTGAACGACGCTTGCACGAAGCCCTGGAGCAGCTCTACAGCGCCATGGCCCGACGCCCCAAGCCGCTGGACCCCGATGTGTTGAATGAACGCTTGTTGAGTGCTCGCTGGAGCATCTGACCCTTACCCGAAAATCGAGAAACACTCACCTTACTCAGCCGCCAACGGCCAAGCAGGTGCAGCCAAAACCCTAATCGCAACTGTGGAGAGAGCGCCATGCGCACTGTCATCTTGCGTCGTGGTCTGGTCGCACTGTTTGCTGCGGCTGTGTCCTTCGGCGCCATTGTTCAAGCCCAAGCCGCCGAGACCCTGCGGATCGGTTATCAGAAGTACGGCACCCTGGTGCTGCTCAAGGCCAAGGGCACCCTGGAAAAACGCCTGGCCGCCCAAGGTGTGCAGGTGCAGTGGACCGAGTTTCCCGGCGGCCCGCAGTTGCTTGAGGGCCTGAATGTCGGCTCCATCGACTTCGGCGTCACCGGTGAAACGCCACCGGTGTTTGCTCAGGCGGCCGGCGCCGACTTGCTTTACGTCGCCTACGAACCGCCTGCGCCTACCAGTGAAGCGATCCTGGTGCCCAAAGACTCACCGATCAAATCGGTCGCCGAGCTCAAAGGCAAAAAGGTTGTGCTCAACAAAGGCTCCAACGTGCATTACCTGCTGGTGCGAGCCCTGGAAGATGCCGGCCTCAACTACACCGACGTGAAAACCGTATTCCTGCCACCTGCCGATGCCCGTGCCGCCTTCGAGCGCGGCAGTGTGGATGCCTGGGTGATCTGGGACCCGTACCAGGCCGCCGCCGAGAAACAACTGCAAGCCCGTACCCTGCGTGACGGCACCGGCATTGCCGACAACCATCAGTTCTACCTGGCCACCAAACCCTACGCCGAGCAACACCCTGAAGTGATCAGGGCGCTGGTGGAAGAAGTGCGCGCGGTGGGCGAGTGGTCCAAGGCCAACCCGCAGGAAGTCACCGAACAAGTCGCACCGCTGCTGGGCCTGCCCGCCGACATCACCCTGACCTCGGTGAAACGCCAGGGCTACGGTGCGCTGTTCCTGACCCCGGAAGTGGTCGCGGCCCAGCAGAAAATCGCCGACAGCTTCTACCAGCTCAAACTGATCCCCAAGCCCTTGAGCATCAAGGACGTGATCTGGACGCCACCCGCCGCGGTTGCTAAAGCGCCGTAATCCGATTCCTTCAGGAGACAACTCCATGAGCCTCAATATTTTCTGGTTCCTGCCTACCCACGGCGACGGCCATTACCTTGGCACCGCCGAAGGCGCCCGCGCCGTCGATCACGGTTATTTGCAACAAGTGGCCCAGGCCGCTGACCGCCTGGGTTTCGGCGGGGTGTTGATCCCTACCGGTCGCTCCTGCGAAGACTCGTGGCTGGTGGCTGCCTCGCTGATTCCAGTGACCCAGCGTTTGAAATTCCTGGTTGCTCTGCGCCCCGGGATCATTTCCCCGACGGTCGCCGCACGCCAGGCCGCCACCCTGGACCGGTTGTCCGGTGGTCGTGCGTTATTCAACCTGGTGACTGGCGGTGACCCGGAAGAGTTGGCTGGCGATGGCTTGTTCCTCAGCCACGAAGAACGCTATCAGGCATCGGTGGAGTTCACGCGCATCTGGCGCCGCGTGCTCGAAGGCGAAACCGTGGACTACGACGGCGAGCACATCAGCGTCAAAGGCGCCAAGCTGCTCTACCCACCGGTCCAGCAACCGCGCCCGCCGCTGTACTTCGGCGGTTCCTCCGAAGCGGCCCAGGACCTGGCAGCCGAGCAGGTGGAAATGGTCCTGACCTGGGGCGAGCCGCCGGCTGCTGTCGCGGAAAAAATCGCCCAGGTTCGCGCCAAGGCCGAGAAACTCGGGCGTACCCTGCGCTTCGGCATTCGCCTGCATGTGATTGTGCGCGAGACCAACGAAGAGGCCTGGAAAGCCGCCGACAAACTCATCTCCCATCTGGACGACGACACCATTGCCCGCGCCCAGGCGTCGCTGGCGCGTTTCGATTCGGTCGGTCAGCAACGCATGGCCGCTTTGCATGGCGGCAGCCGTGACAACCTGGAAGTCAGCCCCAACCTGTGGGCCGGCGTCGGCCTGGTGCGTGGCGGAGCAGGCACGGCGCTGGTCGGCGATGGCCCGACGGTTGCGGCGCGGGTCAAGGAATACGCGGACCTGGGTATCGACACCTTTATCTTCTCCGGTTATCCACACCTGGAAGAGTCGTATCGGGTCGCCGAACTGTTGTTTCCGCATCTGGATATCGAACGTCCCGAGTTGCCGAAAAGCGCCGATTACGTCAGCCCGTTTGGCGAGATGGTCGCCAACGACATCCTTCCCAAAGCTGCGTCACAGAGTTGAGGCGCCGTTATGGACTTTGAAAAATTCAGCCATCGCGTGGCGCCCTGGGTGCTGCCGATCTTGTTGCTGGCGGTGTGGCAGTTGTCGGTGTCGGCGGGGTGGTTGTCGACGCGCATCCTGCCGGCGCCGAGTGCGGTGATCGAAGCCGGAGTCAACCTGGTGGTCAGCGGCGAAATCTGGACACACCTGGCCATCAGTGGCTGGCGTGCCGGCCTGGGCTTTGTGATCGGCGGCAGCATTGGTTTGGCCCTGGGCTTTATCACCGGGTTGTCGAAGTGGGGCGAGCGCTTGCTGGACAGCTCTGTGCAGATGATTCGTAACGTGCCGCACCTGGCGCTGATTCCACTGGTGATCCTGTGGTTCGGCATTGACGAGACCGCGAAGATTTTCCTGGTGGCACTCGGCACGTTGTTCCCGATCTACCTGAACACCTATCACGGTATCCGCAACGTCGACCCGGCGCTGGTGGAAATGTCGCGCAGCTATGGCCTGTCGGGGTTCAGCCTGTTCTGGCAAGTCATCCTGCCTGGCGCGCTGCCGTCGATCCTGGTGGGCGTGCGCTTTGCCCTGGGCTTTATGTGGCTGACGCTGATCGTGGCGGAAACCATCTCGGCCAGTTCCGGCATCGGTTACCTGGCGATGAATGCCCGTGAGTTCCTGCAAACCGACGTGGTGGTGCTGGCCATCGTGATGTACGCGATCCTCGGCAAACTCGCCGACCTGGCGGCGCGTGGCCTGGAACGGGTATGGCTGCGCTGGCACCCGGCGTATCAAGTCAAAGGAGGTGCGGCATGACAGCTCAACAACCCCCGCGCCTGCTCAAGGGCATTCCCCTGGCGGTGCGCAAGTTGCGCAAATCCTTCGGCACTCGCGAAGTGCTCAAGGACATTGACCTGCATATTCCGGCCGGTCAATTCGTGGCCGTGGTAGGTCGCAGTGGCTGCGGCAAGAGTACCTTGTTGCGCCTGCTGGCGGGGCTGGACAAGGCCAGTGGCGGCGAGCTGCTGGCCGGCTCCGCGCCGCTGCACGAGGCGATTGAAGACACACGATTGATGTTCCAGGAAGCGCGTTTGCTGCCGTGGAAAAAGATCATCGACAACGTCGGCCTCGGCCTTACGGGCAACTGGCGCCCCAGGGCGCTGGAGGCCCTGGAAGCGGTGGGTCTGGCCGAGCGCGCCAATGAATGGCCGGCGGCCTTGTCCGGTGGCCAGAAGCAGCGTGTGGCGTTGGCCCGTGCGCTGATTCACCAGCCGCGGCTGTTGCTGCTCGATGAGCCGCTGGGCGCACTGGACGCCCTGACCCGCATCGAGATGCAGCAACTGATCGAGAACCTCTGGCGCAAGCACGGTTTCACTGTGTTGCTGGTGACCCACGATGTCAGCGAAGCCGTGGCGATTGCCGACCGGGTGATTCTGATCGAAGACGGCGAAATCGGTCTCGACCTCGCCGTCGACCTGCCACGCCCACGGGCCCGTGGTTCACACCGCCTGGCCGCGTTAGAGGCCGAGGTGCTCAACCGCGTGCTGTCGCTGCCCGGTTCACCGCCGGAACCCGAACCTGTTTCACCGCTGCCGACGCAATTGCGTTGGGCTCAATAACCCACACAGGAAAAACATCATGACTATTAAAGCCATCAACGTGCGTAACCAGTTCAAAGGCACCATCAAGGAAATCGTGGTCGGTGACGTACTGTCGGAAATCGATGTGCAGACGGCGTCGGGTATCGTTACTTCGGTGATTACCACGCGCTCGGTGAAAGAGCTGGAGCTGGTGATCGGCAGTGAAGTGATTGCCTTTGTGAAATCGACTGAGGTGTCGATTGCCAAATTGTGATTGCTTGAGATCGCTATCGGGGGCAAGCCCCCTCCCACACTAGACCGCGTTTATTCAGGAACAATAAGGTCAAAATGTGGGAGGGGGCTTGCCCCCGATAGGGCCGGCCCAGCCAACACAAGGCTCACCGCTTGGGCAGATACGCCGGCAAATAAAGCCCCACATAGGCATCAAACACGCGCATCCCTTCTTGCGCCATACGCGGCGTGATCAGCCCATGCTGATGCACTGAGCGCGCATACACGCGGTCGCTCAACTCCAGCGCCAGGGCAAATACATCCACATCCTTGGGCAAGCTCGGCACTTCGAAGTGGCGGTTGAACACCTCCAGCATCAAGTCCCCCAACTCCAGGTCATGCTGACGATCGGCCTGGGTGACTTCGGTCAGCCCGTGTTGGGCCAGGATCAACTGGCGTGCAGCGGCGTCCTGGTCATAAACGGTGAGCATGCGTTGTTCAACGATGCAGGACAGGTCGCGCCAATGCCTGAGTGACTCATGCTCGATAGGCGCCTGGATGGCGGCGCGGAAAGCGGCGTGTACGTCAGAAGTCAACGCCTCCAGCAACGCCGGCACGCTGGCGAAGAAGTGATACACCGACGACGGTGGAATCTGCGCCCGGTCGGCCACGCTGTAGATCGACAAACTCGCCACGCCTTCGGTGGCCAGCAAGGTGCGGGCGGCTTCAAGGATCGCGTCGATCCGGGCCTGGCTGCGGGCGCGGGGTTTGCGAGGGGCGGCGGGGCGGGTGGTCATGGATGTCTCCTACAAGGCAGCGGGCATTGTATGAGCAGGGAGGTGTGTTGTCTTCCAGACCGCCATCGGGAGCAAGCCCCCTCCCACAGTTGACCCCATTCCAAGTGTGGAACTCGGTCAGTGTGGGAGGGGGCTTGCCCCCGATGAGGTCGACTCGGTCTCCCAGGATAAACCCATAAAAAAACGCCACAGCCCAAAGGCCTGTAGCGTTTTTTCACAGCTGCAACCGCTTACACGGTATGCAGGTACCAGTTGTACTCAAGGTCGGAGATGGAGTGTTCAAACTCTTCCAGCTCACTTTCCTTACACGCAACAAAGATATCGATGTATTTAGGATCGATGTACTTGGCCATCACCTCGCTGTCGTCCAACTCGCGCAGGGCATCGCGCAGGTTGTTCGGCAGGCTTTGCTCGTTCTGCTCGTAGCTGTTGCCTTCCACCGGAGCGCCCGGTTCGATCTTGTTGGTCAGACCGTGGTGTACACCCGCCAGGACCGAAGCCATCAGCAGATAAGGGTTGGCATCGGCACCGGCCACGCGGTGTTCGATACGCACGGCATCGGAAGAGCCGGTGGGTACGCGAATCGCTACGGTGCGGTTGTCCAGGCCCCAGCACGGCGAGTTCGGCACATAGAACTGTGCGCCGAAACGACGGTAGGAGTTGACGTTGGGGCACAGGAACGCCATTTGGGCGGGCAGGGTCTCCAGCACACCGCCGATCGCGTGACGCAATGCGGCGTTCTGCTCGGGATCCTCGCTGGCAAAGATGTTCTTGCCGTCCTTGTCCAGAATGGAGATGTGTACGTGCAACCCGTTGCCTGCCTGCCCTGGGTAAGGCTTGGCCATGAAGGTGGTGTCCATCTCATGGTCGTAGGCGATGTTCTTGATCAGGCGCTTGAGCAGTACTGCGTAGTCGCAGGCCTTGATCGGGTCGGCCACGTGGTGCAGGTTCACTTCGAACTGCGCCGGGGCACTTTCCTTGACGATGGCATCGGCCGGAATGCCTTGCTCCTTGGCACCTTCCAGAATGTCCTGGAGGCAGTCGACGTATTCGTCGAGGTCGTCGATCAGGTAGACCTGTGTCGAGTGCGGGCGTTTGCCGGAGATCGGCGAGCGGGGCGGTTGTGGGCGGCCGTTCACGTTCTCCTGGTCGATCAGGTAGAACTCAAGCTCGAAGGCGGCGCAGATGGTCAGACCGAGGTCGTCAAACTTGCTTACAACTTGGCGGAGCACTTCGCGCGGGTCGGCGAAGAAAGGTTCACCTTCAAGTTCGTGCATGGTCATCAGCAATTGCGCGGTAGGGCGCTTTTGCCAGGGTTCATTGCACAGGGTGTCGGGGATTGGATAACAGATTCGGTCAGCATCACCGATGTCCAGGCCCAGGCCGGTGCTTTCCACCGTCGAGCCATTGATATCCAGGGCAAATAAAGAGGCAGGCAGGTTAATGCCCTTCTCGTAAACCTTGTGGAGGCTGGTGCGTTCGATGCGCTTGCCGCGCACCACACCATTCATATCCGCAATTAGAAGGTCTACGTACAGAACCTCAGGATGATCCTTAAGGAACGCGTTCGCTTCGTTAAGCTGAACGGCACGCGGGGGTACCGACATGATGCAACACCTTTGTTGTTAAAAATATCAATCATTGATCTTTTCTGGTTTCAGTCAACCCGAACGGCTTGCCGAAGTCAAGCGAGGCATTTTTTGCCCTAAAAAAGCGCCATGAAGCCTTTTTTGGGGCTTTTTGGGGCGGTTTTTTGGGTTTAAAGGTCTTTGGACCTGCAGGCTTGAGCGGGCCGTGTTGTATTTTTTACGGGGGTGTTGTGTAAAAAAATGAACAAGGCTAAGCTCGATTCAAACCCATAACAGCAATAATACCGGGGTGCTTCATGTTTCACCTGCCGCCATTCGGCGTCTCTGCGTGCTTGCGCCACACATTGTGCGCAGTCCGTTCGTCCCGCGTGAATGCTCACGCACCGGCCAATATTCTTGACGGCCCGTCCGACCTCCTCTTTACCAACGCCTGCGCCACCCACCCGCCCATATTCGCCGTGCCGATCATGATTCTGCACAACTTTGGCGTGAGGAATGCAACCCTTGGGCAAATGGCAGGTAAGCTCCTACCCTGAATGAACAAACGACGCGGATGCTGCGTCAACCAACGCCTGGCTTTTAACGGATGCCAGGAAACCCAGCCCAGAGGCATTTATGAGTAACAACCTCGACCAGCTCACCGATTGGTTGAAAGACCACAAGATCACAGAAGTCGAATGCATGATTGGCGACCTCACCGGTATTACCCGGGGCAAGATCTCGCCGACCAACAAGTTCATCGCCGAAAAAGGCATGCGCCTGCCCGAAAGCGTTCTGTTGCAGACCGTGACCGGCGACTATGTCGAAGACGACATCTATTACGAATTGCTCGACCCGGCCGACATCGACATGATCTGCCGCCCCGACCAGAACGCGGTATTCCTGGTGCCCTGGGCCATCGAGCCCACTGCTCAGGTGATCCACGACACCTACGACAAGCAAGGCAACCCGATCGAGCTGTCGCCGCGCAACGTGCTCAAGAAAGTCCTCAAACTCTACTCCGACCGCGGCTGGCAGCCCATCGTGGCGCCGGAGATGGAGTTCTACCTGACCAAGCGTTGCGAAGACCCGGACTTTCCGCTGCAACCGCCGATTGGCCGTTCCGGGCGCCCGGAGACTGGCCGCCAGTCTTTCTCTATAGAAGCGGCCAACGAATTCGACCCGCTGTTCGAAGACGTCTACGACTGGTGCGAACTGCAGGAGCTGGACCTCGACACCCTGATCCACGAAGACGGCACCGCGCAGATGGAAATCAACTTCCGTCACGGCGATGCCCTGTCCCTGGCCGACCAGATCCTGGTGTTCAAGCGCACCATGCGTGAAGCCGCGCTCAAGCACGACGTGGCTGCCACCTTTATGGCCAAGCCGATGACCGGCGAGCCCGGCAGCGCGATGCACCTGCACCAGAGCATCATCGACATCGCCACCGGCAAGAACGTCTTCTCCAATGAAGACGGGACCATGAGCCAGCTGTTTCTCAACCACATTGGTGGCCTGCAGAAGTTCATCCCTGAATTGCTGCCGCTGTTCGCCCCGAACGTGAACTCGTTCCGCCGCTTCCTGCCCGACACCTCGGCGCCGGTGAACGTGGAGTGGGGCGAAGAGAACCGCACCGTCGGCCTGCGCGTTCCAGATGCCGGCCCACAGAACCGCCGCGTGGAGAACCGCCTGCCGGGCGCCGATGCCAACCCCTACCTGGCGATTGCCGCCAGCCTGCTGTGCGGCTACATCGGCATGGTCGAAGGCCACAACCCGAGCGCGCCAGTAGTCGGCCGTGGTTACGAGCGCCGCAATCTGCGTCTGCCGTTGACCATCGAAGATGCCCTTGAGCGTATGGAAAACAGCAAGACCATCGAGAAATACCTGGGGCAAAAGTTCATCACAGGCTACGTCGCGGTCAAGCGGGCCGAGCATGAAAACTTCAAGCGCGTGATCAGTTCGTGGGAGCGGGAATTCCTGCTCTTCGCCGTCTGATGCGCCGGGCGCGCCCTTCAAACGGCGCGCCCTTCACTGAAAAGTCTAGGAGATTGGTATGTCCAGCAACAACCCGCAAACCCGTGAATGGCAAGCCTTGAGCAATGATCACCACCTGGCGCCGTTCAGCGATTTCAAGCAATTGAAAGAGAAAGGCCCAAGGATCATCACCAAAGCCCACGGCGTTTACCTGTGGGACAGCGAAGGCAACAAGATCCTCGACGGCATGGCCGGCCTGTGGTGCGTGGCGATCGGCTATGGTCGCGACGAACTGGCTGACGCCGCCGCCAAACAGATGAAAGAGCTGCCGTACTACAACCTGTTCTTCCAGACCGCTCACCCGCCGGTGCTTGAACTGGCCAAAGTCATTTCCGAAGTCGCGCCCGCCGGCATGAACCATGTGTTCTTCACCGGCTCCGGCTCCGAAGGCAACGACACCATGTTGCGCATGGTCCGCCACTACTGGGCGATCAAGGGCCAGCCGAACAAGAAAACCATCATTGCCCGCAAGAACGGCTACCACGGTTCCACCGTGGCCGGCGCCAGCCTGGGTGGCATGACTTATATGCATGAGCAGGGCGACCTGCCTATCCCGGGCATCACCCACATCGCTCAACCCTACTGGTTTGGCGAAGGCGGCGACATGAGCCCTGAAGAATTCGGGATCTGGGCCGCCAACCAGCTGGAAGAGAAGATTCTGGAGTTGGGCGTGGACAACGTCGGCGCCTTTATCGCCGAGCCGATCCAGGGAGCCGGTGGCGTGATCGTGCCACCCGCCACCTACTGGCCGCGCATCAAGGAAATTCTCGCCAAGTACGACATCCTTTTTGTCGCCGACGAAGTGATCTGCGGTTTTGGCCGTACCGGTGAGTGGTTCGGTAGCGATTTCTACGACCTCAAGCCACACATGATGACCATCGCCAAGGGCCTGACCTCAGGCTACGTGCCCATGGGCGGCCTGATCGTGCGCGACGAAGTGGTGGCGGTGCTCAACGAAGGGGGCGATTTCAACCACGGTTTTACCTACTCCGGCCACCCGGTCGCAGCGGCCGTGGCCCTGGAAAACATCCGTATCCTGCGCGATGAAAAAATCGTCAGCCGTGTACACGACGAAACGGCACCGTATTTGCAGAAACGTCTGAGGGAACTGGCTGACCACCCGCTGGTGGGCGAAGTGCGCGGCGTGGGTATGCTCGGTGCGATCGAGCTGGTGCAGGACAAGGCCACGCGCAAGCGTCATGAAGGCAAGGGCGCCGGCATGATCTGCCGAACCTTCTGCTTCGAGAATGGCCTCATCATGCGCGCCGTGGGCGACACCATGATCATTTCGCCGCCGCTGGTGATCAGCCAGGCAGAAATCGACGAGCTGGTGACCAAGGCCCGTCATTGCCTGGACCTGACGTTGGCGGCATTGCAGGGCTGAGTAGATAAATGCGGGGGCCGGTTGAAAGCGGGCCCCTGAACTTGCCAGACTGTCGTCCTGTTTTGTTGCCCTTTGGCTGGGCCCGAAACATAAACAATGTGCGGCCCAAAAAAGAAAAATCGGAGCATCACCCAATGAAGGCATTAGGTTTGAAAAACGCTGGCAAGACCCTCCTCGCCTTGTCCCTGATGGGCGCAATGGCGGGCGCGGCCCAGGCAGACAATAAAGTGCTGCACGTGTACAACTGGTCTGACTACATTGCACCGGACACCATCGCCAACTTTGAAAAAGAGTCGGGCATCAAGGTGGTGTACGACGTGTTCGACAGCAACGAGACCCTGGAAGCCAAGTTGTTGGCAGGCAAGTCCGGCTACGACATCGTTGTGCCGTCGAACAACTTCCTGGCCAAGCAGATCAAGGCCGGCGTGTACCAGGAGTTGGACACGTCCAAGCTGCCTAACTACAGCAACCTGAACAAATCCCTGCTCAAAGCCGTGTCGGTCAGCGACCCGGACAACAAGCACGCGTTCCCGTACATGTGGGGTTCGATCGGCATCGGCTACAACCCGGAGAAGGTCAAGGCCGCGCTGGGCGTGGACAAGATCGATTCGTGGGATGTGCTGATGAAGCCGGAAAACATCGCCAAGCTGAAAAGCTGCGGCGTGAGCTTCCTCGACTCGCCAACCGAAATGCTGCCAATCGCGCTGCATTACCTGGGCCTGCCGACCGACAGCCAGAAGAAAGCCGATCTCAAGCAGGCTGAAGACCTGTTCTTGAAGATCCGTCC
Source organism: Pseudomonas sp. W2Aug9 (assembly GCF_023127755.1). Lineage (NCBI taxonomy): Bacteria > Pseudomonadati > Pseudomonadota > Gammaproteobacteria > Pseudomonadales > Pseudomonadaceae > Pseudomonas > Pseudomonas sp. W2Aug9. Next base: position 78,351 of record NZ_SPKL01000008.1, read on the forward strand.
TTCGATCGGTTACTTCCACTCGTCCAAGTACATTTCCGACCTCGCCAACGGCAACATCTGCGTGGCCGTGGGTTACTCGGGTGACATCCAGCAAGCCAAGTCCCGGGCGGCTGAAGCCGGTGGCAAAGTCAAAGTCGCCTACGACATTCCGAAAGAAGGCGCCGGCAGCTTCTTCGACATGGTCGCTATCCCCAAGGATGCCGAAAACGTCGAGGCCGCCTACACCTTCATGAACTACCTGCTCAAGCCGGAAGTGATGGCGAGCATCACCAACAGCGTGCGCTTCCCGAACGGTAACGAGAAGGCCACCGCACTGGTAGACAAAGACATCACCAGCGACCCGGGCATCTACCCGTCGGCGGACGTGCAGGCCAAGCTCTACGCGATTGCCGACTTGCCGGCCGCGACCCAGCGTGAAATGACCCGTAGCTGGACCAAGATCAAGTCGGGCAAGTAAGCCCTGGCAGCTGTGGGAGGGGGGTAAGCCCCTCTCCCACAAATTAGATCAAAGAAAGTTTTGCCGGATCGGTTTATCGAGGGTAAGTTGCGCGCCGGTTTTGTTGCCGGGCAACAACTTTGGGCCCAACTATTTAAGAGGACCTCCACTTGCCAATTTCTTTATTTCGCAAAGCCTTGCTGGTGGGTGCAGGTATCACGCTGGCTGTCAGCGTGCAGGCCGCATCGACGGTGCATGTTTATAACTGGTCGGACTACATCGGCCCCGACACCCTGGCCAACTTTGAAAAGGCCACCGGCATCAAGCCCGTGTATGACGTGTTTGATTCCAACGAAACCCTGGAAGGCAAGTTGCTCGCCGGGCGTACCGGCTATGACGTGGTCGTGCCGTCCAACCATTTCCTCGGCAAGCAGATCAAGGCCGGGGCGTTCCAGAAGCTCGACAAGTCACTGCTGACAAACTACGCCAACCTTGACCCGGCCCTGCTCAAGCGCTTGGAAAAGAACGACCCGGGCAACCAGTACGCGGTGCCGTACCTGTGGGGCACCAACGGCATTGGCTACAACGTCGATAAGGTCAAGGAAGTGCTGGGCGTCGACCATATCGATTCCTGGGCGGTGTTGTTCGAACCGGAAAACATGAAGAAGCTCGCCACCTGCGGTGTGTCGTTCATGGATTCGGCCGATGAAATGCTGCCGGCAGTGCTCAACTACATGGGCCTGGACCCTAACAGCACCAACCCGGCCGACTACAAGAAGGCCGAAGAGAAGCTGCTCAAAGTGCGGCCCTACGTGACTTACTTCCACTCCTCCAAATACATCTCGGACCTGGCCAACGGCAACATCTGCGTGGCTGCCGGTTTCTCCGGTGATGTGTTCCAGGCCAAGGCCCGCGCGGCCGAGGCGGGCAAGGGCGTGAACATCGCCTACGCAATTCCCAAGGAAGGCGGCAACCTCTGGTTTGACGTACTGGCGATCCCCAAGGATGCGAGCAACGTTAAAGAGGCTCATGCCTTCATCAACTATTTGCTGCAACCTGAGGTGATCGCCCAGGTCAGTGATTACGTCGGTTACGCCAACCCTAACCCCGGGGCGGACAAGCTGATGGAACAATCGATACGCACCGACGCAGCGGTTTACCCACCGCAGGCGGTTCTCGAGCGGACATTCGTCAACTTCGAGCTACCCCCGAAAGTGCAGCGTTTAATGACCCGTAGCTGGACCAAGGTCAAGACGGGCAAGTAAGGCTCAAACTATCCAAGGCTGGCCCGTATTGGGCGAGCTGCACTCTTTTTTTGGGAGTTTCGTAAATGGCAGTTGCCTCCGGCGCCTATAAGAAAGCCCTCGAGGGCGACCAGACACCGAAAAAGGTGCTGGTCAAAATCGACCGGGTCACGAAGAAGTTCGACGAGACGATTGCGGTGGACGATGTGTCCCTGGAAATCAAGAAAGGCGAGATCTTCGCCTTGCTCGGCGGTTCGGGTTCAGGCAAGTCCACCTTGCTGCGTATGCTCGCAGGTTTCGAGCGCCCAACCGAAGGCCGCATCTACCTGGACGGCGTGGACATTACCGACATGCCGCCCTACGAGCGGCCGATCAACATGATGTTCCAGTCCTATGCGCTGTTCCCGCACATGACCGTGGCGCAGAACATCGCGTTCGGCCTGCAGCAGGACAAGATCCCCAAGGCCGAAGTCGACGCCCGCGTGGCCGAGATGCTCAAGCTGGTGCAGATGAGCCAATACGCCAAGCGCAAGCCGCACCAGCTGTCCGGCGGCCAGCGCCAGCGTGTAGCCCTGGCCCGTTCCCTGGCCAAGCGCCCCAAACTCTTGCTGCTCGATGAGCCGATGGGCGCCCTGGACAAGAAGCTGCGCTCGCAGATGCAGCTTGAGCTTGTAGAGATCATCGAGCGCGTCGGCGTGACGTGCGTGATGGTGACCCACGACCAGGAAGAGGCCATGACCATGGCCGAGCGTATTGCGATCATGCACCTGGGCTGGATCGCCCAGATCGGCAGCCCGATCGACATCTACGAAACCCCTACCAGCCGCCTGGTGTGCGAGTTCATCGGCAACGTGAACATCTTCGACACCCAGGTGGTGGACGACGCCGAAGGCCATGCGGTGCTCAAGTGCCCGGACCTGGATCGCGACATCTACGTGGGCTACGGCATCGCTACTTCGGTGGAAGACAAGTCGGTGACCTACGCGATTCGCCCGGAAAAACTGCTGGTCACCACCGAAATGCCGACCTGCGAGCACAACTGGTCCAGCGGCAAGGTGCACGATATCGCCTACCTGGGCGGTCACTCGGTGTTCTATGTGGAGCTGCCGAGTGGCAAGCTGGTGCAGTCCTTCGTCGCCAACGCCGAACGCCGTGGCCAGCGCCCAACCTGGGGTGATCAGGTTTACGTGTGGTGGGAAGACGACAGCGGCGTGGTACTTCGCTCATGAACATGAAGAAATTCAAGCGGCGCTTGGATCGCATAATCCCCAATGGCAAGCAGGTGGTCATCGGGATTCCATTCCTCTGGCTGTTTCTGTTTTTCGCACTGCCGTTTTTCATCGTATTGAAAATCAGCTTTGCCGAAGCCGACGTGGCGATCCCGCCCTATACCGAGATCTACACCTACGTTGAGCAAAAGCTGCAAGTGGTGCTGAACCTGGCCAACTACAGCCTGTTGGCGGGCGACGAGTTGTACATCGCCGCCTACCTGGGCTCGTTGAAGATGGCGTTCTTCAGCACGCTGCTGTGCCTGCTGATCGGCTACCCGATGGCCTACGCCATAGCCACCGCGCGCAAAGAGATGCAGACCGTGCTGGTGTTGCTGATCATGATGCCGACCTGGACCGCGATCCTGATCCGCGTGTATGCGTGGATGGGCATCCTCAGCAACAACGGTTTGCTCAACGGCTTCCTGATGTCCATGGGGCTGATCAGTGAACCGTTGCAGATCCTCAACACCAACATCGCGGTGTATATCGGCGTGGTCTACTCGTACCTGCCGTTCATGATCCTGCCGCTGTACGCCAACCTGGTCAAACACGACCAGAGCCTGCTCGAAGCTGCCTCCGACCTCGGTTCGAGCACCTTCAACAGCTTCTGGAAAATCACCGTGCCGCTGTCCAAGAACGGCATCATCGCCGGCTGCATGTTGGTGTTTATCCCAGTGGTGGGCGAGTTCGTGATCCCGGAACTGCTCGGCGGCCCGGAAACCCTGATGATCGGTAAAGTGTTGTGGCAGGAATTCTTCAACAACCGTGACTGGCCGGTGGCTTCTGCCTTGGCCGTGGTGATGCTGGCGATCCTGATCGTGCCGATCATTCTGTTCAACCGCAGCCAGGCCAAAGAGCTGGAGGGCAAGATATGAAGCGCTTTCGTTTCTCCAGCTTCATGCTGGTCGCAGGCTTGTTGTTTATCTACCTGCCGATGTTGATCCTGGTGATCTACTCGTTCAACGAATCCAAGCTGGTGACGGTGTGGGGCGGTTGGTCGATCAAGTGGTACGTGGGCCTGCTGGACAACACCCAGTTGATGGGCTCGGTGGCCCGTTCCCTGGAAATCGCCTGCTACACGGCGGTGGCCGCGGTGGCGCTGGGCACGTTGGCGGCATTTGTGCTCACGCGTATCAGCCAGTTCAAGGGCCGTACGCTGTTCGGCGGCCTGGTGACGGCACCGCTGGTGATGCCTGAAGTGATCACCGGCCTGTCGCTGTTGCTGCTGTTCGTGGCCATGGCGCAGATGATCGGCTGGCCCCAGGAACGTGGCATCGTCACCATCTGGATCGCGCACACGACGTTCTGTGCGGCGTATGTGGCGGTGGTGGTGTCGGCGCGCTTGCGTGAGCTGGATTTGTCGATCGAAGAAGCCGCGATGGATTTGGGCGCGCGGCCGTGGAAGGTGTTCTTCCTGATCACCATCCCGATGATCGCGCCGTCGCTGGCGGCGGGCGGCATGATGTCGTTTGCGCTGTCCCTGGATGACCTGGTACTGGCCAGCTTTGTATCGGGCCCGGGTTCCACCACCTTGCCGATGGAAGTGTTCTCGGCGGTGCGCCTTGGGGTTAAACCCGAGATCAACGCGGTGGCGAGCCTGATCCTGTTGGCGGTGTCGTTGGTGACCTTCCTGGTGTGGTTCTTCAGCCGTCGGGCCGAAGAGCATCGCAAGAAGGCCATCCAGCAAGCCATCGAAGAAGCCGCGGCTGACGGCTGGCAACAGCCGGACAAGCGCCGGGCGCCTGCACCGGTCTAACTGCCGGAATGCGCTAAAAAATGTGGGAGCTGGCTTGCCTGCGATAGCGGTGTGTCAGTCGACGGATGAATCGACTGACACACCGCTATCGCAGGCAAGCCAGCTCCCACATTTGATTGCATTTCAGGCTAATTACATCGCCCAAGGCGACGTGCGAATCACCTGCACAAAATTCATCGGCCTGAACCCCGGCTCCTGATCCACCAGCACATCGGTCTTCACGTTGCCAAACGTGGTCTGCGGGCGATGGCGCAAGCCGTCGGCAAACGCGCAGATGATGCACTCCTTGAACCCTTCACCGCGTGGATGCGCATGCACCACCGCTTCGCGCTGCACCGTGGAAAATGCGGCGTAGTCCATGCCCAGCACGTCCATCTCCACCCCGGCGGTCACCAGCGCCACGGTGGGGCGCAGGTGTTGCGGCACACCCGGTGTGGTGTGCAGGGCGATGGACAACCACACTTGTTCGATATCGTCATCGCTCAGCCCGTAAGGCTTGAGGAACGCGGCGGCGGCATTGGCACCGTCCACTTCGAAACGCTGGTCGTCACTGCGATGACCTTCCACCAGGCCCAGGTCGTGGAACATTGCGCCGACATACAGCAGCTCCGGGTTGTAGGCCAGTTGCTTGCGCTCTCCGCTCAAGGCGCCGAACAGAAATACCCGGCGCGAGTGGTGGTACAGCAGGTCGGATTCGATGTCGCGGATGTATTCAGTGGTGGCTTTGGCCAAGGCGCTGTCGGGGATTTTGATGCCGGCGATGGTGGTGTTCATGGTGGTGCTCCTCTGGAAAGCATCCAGTCTGTTCGCGCTTGGGCGACGCAGCTATCGAGACGAGGGCGCGTTTTCGGCCAATGTGCTGCCACATCGCGCCAAGGCTGCGCGCGATCTAATGTGGGAGTTGGCTTGCCTGCGATAGCATCACCTCGGTATACCTGATGAGCCCAGGTGTCTGCATCGCAGGCAAGCCAGCTCCCACAGGGTTTTGCGTCAGCCCAGAGATAAAGGTCTCCCATGCACAAAACCGTCGCGATCCTGATCTTCCCCGGCGTCCAGTCACTGGACGTGACCGGGCCCATGGATGTGTTCTGCGAGGCCAACCGCTTCCTGGCGCCTGACGATCACTACCGCCTGGAGGTGATCGGTTTCGGCCACGGCACTCTGGCTGCCTCCAATGGCCTGTCATTGCAGGCGCACAAGCACTACAGCGAAGCCCGGCAGCCCTACGACCTGTTGCTGGTAGCGGGCGGCCCGCAACTGCCTTTCGAAGATTTCGGCCCTCAGTTTGATGAGTGGCTGCGCGGTGCCGCTGCCAGGGCACAGCGCTTCGGCTCGATCTGCAACGGCGCCTTCATGCTGGCCCGCGCCGGTCTGCTGGACGGTAAAACTGTCACTACCCACTGGAATGACGCCGCCAGCCTGGCGCGCCTGTGCCCTTCTGCCCAGGTCGAGGCCGACCGTCTCTATGTGCAGGACGGTAACCTCTACACCTCGGCCGGGGTCACGGCGGGTATCGATCTTTCGCTGTACCTGCTGGCCCAGGATCACGGCCCGGAAGTGGCGCTGAGCGTGGCCAAGCGCCTGGTGGTGTTCACCCAACGCTCGGGCGGGCAATCGCAGTTCAGCCCGTTTCTCACTCCCCATGCCGAGGCCACTTCGGCGGTGGCGCTGGTGCAGTTGTACGTGCTGGCCAACCTGACCGGGGATTTGACCATTGCCGATTTGGCCAGGGCGGCCAATATGAGTGCGCGCAATTTCTCCCGGGTGTTCGCCCGTGAAGCGCGGATCACGCCGGCGGAATTTGTCGAGAGAGCGCGGGTGGATGCGGCGCGGGTGATGCTCGAAAGCAGCCCGGCGCCACTCAAGACGGTGGCCTATCAATGCGGATTTCGCGACGCCCAGCACATGCGCAGCGTGTTCAATCGCCGCCTGGGCGTCACGCCGCAACAGTTCAGGCTTAACTTTGCGGCGCCGGTGTAGCGATAAACAGCTATCTGGCAGGCAACAGTTTCAGGGTGCCTCGGGTATTGGCCGTCACTTCCTCATCACTGAAATGCGCCTGCTCATACCCGCCTTCGATATAGCTTTGCGCCTGATCACCATAGTGAGCATCAAACGGTACGCCGCTTTGCCCCACTGGGTTGATGGTCAGTGCGTGGGCAGGGTCGGCGAAGTCGATCAGGCGCCGTGTCGAAGGCCCATAGGTCACTGGCCATGGCGCCGGGCCGATCGCGGCGGTCTGGTTATTCGGCACTTCGTGGCTGCCCGGTGCGGCGAACGGGCCGACGTTGAAGAGCTTATCCAGCGGTTTCTGCATGCCCAGCGGATGACCATGGGTCAAGGTGTGCGCCTTGCCCCACTGCCACTGCGCCGGGTCGTCGCCGAAGGTCGTCTTGAGGTGGGCCAGGCTGTTGTCCCAGGCGAGCTTGACGATATCCGCGCGCTTGCCATCCCACCAGGGTGAGTCCGCCGAGGCTGCCAGGCGTGGCAACGCGGCGTCGATCACACGGGTGGTGATCAGGCTCTTGAACAGTGCATCGCCCAGCTTCGGGTGGAAGGTCGCGTCGGCAAGGTTGAACAGGAACTGGTTGAACAGCGTGGCGCTGGTGGAGTCCAGCGGGTAGTCGCCTTTCCAGCTTGCGAGCTGTTCCACCAGCTTGAGCTGAGCCGGGTCCTTGATCCCTTCGCGCAGCACCGGCAGCAGCGGTGCGAGCAGGCGTGGGCCGTAGGCGGTGGTGGTGCCCAGTTGCAAAGCCTGGCTGTTGCTTACATCCCACTTCACGCTGTTGTCGCTCAACTGCGCGTTCAACTGCTGGCCACGGTCCGCGAGGTTGTAGTAGCCCGGGATCTCCATGCCGGTGGGCGATACCGGTTGGGCGTTGGCGGAGACCACATAGCCACGTGCCGGGTTCTCTTCCTGGGGGTTGGCGCTGAACGGGTAGAAGCCCAACTTGTCGGCCTGGGCGGTGCTGCCATCGAGGATGAACGCCGGGTTGACGCCGGCCGGGCGGATCGGCAACTGCGCTGCCGCCCACCAGCCGATATCGCCCTTGGCATTGGCCCATATGATGTTCAGGCCCGGTGCCGACACCTTGGCGGCCGCGGCACGTGCCTTGGCCAGGGTATCGGCGCGGTTGAGTTGGTAGAAGCCGTCGAGGATCGGGTTTTCGGTGTCCAGGAACGCCCACCACATGGCAATTGGCGTGCTGCCCGCGTTCTCGCCGAGCACGTCATTGATGATCGGGCCGTGGGGCGAACGGCGCAGCGTGAGGGTCACCGGCGCCTGGCCCTTGACCTGGATCTGTTGCTCGCTGCTGGTCATGTCGACCCATTGGCCGTGATACCAGACCTGGTTGGGGTTGTCCGGGTTGACCTTCTCGGCGACCAGATCAAGGTCGTCGTTCTGGAACATGGTCAGGCTCCAGCCGAAGTCCAGGTTGTGCCCCAGGAACGCCACCGGCACCAGCGCGTTGTGATAGCCGTACAGCTCAAAGCCTGGCGCCTGCAACTGCGCCTCGTACCACACCGATGGCACCGAGAAGCGAATATGCGGGTCACCCGCCAGCAACGGCTTGCCGCTTTTGGTATGGCTGCCGCTGACGGCCCAGGCGTTGCTGCCCTCGAACTGCGGCAGGCCGTTGTCGGCCAGGGCCTGCTCACTCAGGGCGGCGATGGCGCCGAGGGTTTGCCAGTCACTGGCCGCCAGGTTGAGCGCACCCTTGGGTTGCCAGTCGAGATCGAACACTTTCAGGTAGTCGCTGCCCAGATGGTCGCGCACGTAAGTCAGCACCGGCTCGGTACGAAAGGCGGCGGCAAAGCTGTAAGCCATGTACCCGGCGACGCTGATGCTGTCCTCGACGGTAAAGCGGCGCTTGGGGATGCCCAGCACGTCGAACTCCATGGGGCTGGCGTGGCTGTCCTGATATTGGTTGATCCCGTCCAGATAGGCTTGCAGGGCTTTGGACGACGCTGAGTCGGGGTCCATGTGCTCTGCGTAGCTCAAGGCGCGCTCACGAATGCGCAGGCTGCGAAACAGCTTGTCGGTCTCAAGCAGTTTGGGCCCCAGCACTTCGGCCAGTTCGCCACGGGCCAGGCGCCGCATGACCTCCATCTGGAACAGCCGGTCCTGGGCATGCACATAGCCCAGGGCGCGGTACAGGTCAGCCTCGTTCTCGGCACGGATATGCGGTACGCCACGGTCGTCGTAGCGCACCGTGACCGAGCTTTGCAGGTGGGCCAGCGGCACTGTGCCCTGACGCGTGGGCTGCTTGCTGTAGACATACCAACCGGCGCCGAGGGCGACCAGCGCAATCAGCACCGCGAAAATCTGCAAGACGCGCTTCATGAACATTCCTTACCAGAGTGGACGGGCTACTGATCCTCAGGCCACGAACAATAGCAGCCTACCGCGAGGGTGTGAGTGGCATTCACTTCGCGTCCGGTTCCAAGGGCCTTGAGAATGGGTTCGATAAAACTGTTGCTGGCATTGCACGTCAGCCCTTCGCTGTAGGGGCCGAAATAGGCCAGTTTGCCTGTGCGGTCCCAGATGCCCACGGCCGGGCTGGCGGGTATGCGATCGGCGCCGGGCAGGGCGTCGAGGATTTTCATGTGGCGCAGGTTGTCGGGCAGGGTGCCGTGGCTACCGGCTTTTTGCAGGGCGTAAAACTCGACCCCTTGGGGCTCGTACTGCTCGATCAGCTCACCCAGGTGTTGCTGGTTGCCGACATTGCACGGGCAGGCCGGGTCCCAGAAGTGCACCAGGCGAATCGGGCCAGGGCCGCTGAGGGCGGCGGGCAGTTGCAGCGCATCGCCGGAGAATACCGCCGTGTGCTCGCTGAAGGCGCGCAGGTAGCGGCCCTGGAACCAGTCATACGCGGCCCACAGCACGCCGGCGCAGATAACCAGGATCAGGCTGGCGAACAGGGCGTTGCGGTAAGGCGGTCGCATTCAAAGGTATCCTCGCAGGTCGCGTAGCTTGCCATGCTTGTCCTGACAGATGAATATCGCAGCTCGATATTCATCTTCACCGCCAGTCTGGAAGCCTTTATGCCCGTCACCTTTGACCCTGATCATCTGCGCGAAAGCTTGCGGCCCCTGGTGGACGCGCAACCGCTTAGCGCCGAGGCAAGGGTCTATCAACGTTTCTATGGGCTTGACCTGGCCGCTCGCAAGGTGCCGGCGGTGAGCCGGTTGGGGCGCCTGGAGGTGGGCGGGTTTGAAGTGGTGGCCCAGGTATGGTGGCCGCCTGCGCCGGTGGCAACGATGTTCATGTTCCACGGTTTCTACGACCACATGGGGTTGTACCGCCATGTGGTGGATTGGGCGTTGGACCAGGGCTTTGTGGTGATCGCCTGCGACTTGCCGGGCCACGGCTTGTCCAGCGGCCCGCGCGCCAGCATCGATGAGTTTGCGGTGTACCAGAGCGTGGTGCAGGCGTTGTTCGCTGAGGCCAAGGCGCTGCAATTGCCGCAACCCTGGCACCTGTTCGGGCAAAGCACCGGCAGCGCCATTGTGGTGGATCACTTGCTCAACCACGGCGCCGACAGCCCGGCCCAGGGCAAGACCTTCCTGCTCTCACCGCTGGTGCGGCCGCGTGCCTGGGGATGGTCGCAGGTCAGCTATTACCTGCTGCGCCCGTTCGTCAAAGGCATTGCCCGACGCTTCAGCGATAACTCCAACGACCCTGCGTTCAAACCGTTCCTTGAAGCCGACCCACTGCAGCCGCGCCAATTGCCCACCGCTTGGGTAGGGGCGCTGGCGCGCTGGATCAAACGCATCGAAGCCGCACCCCGCAGCCCACGGCGGCCGGTGATCGTGCAGGGTGAGGAAGATATGACGGTGGATTGGCAACACAATTTGCAGGTGCTGCGCGGTAAGTTCGACCGGCCCGAGGTGTTGATGCTGCCGCGGGGCAGGCATCACCTGGCCAATGAGATTCCAGAGATTCGTAATGAGTACTTCGAGTACCTCACCGATCACCTGAACTAACGCATTTTAAATGTGGGCGGGGGCAAGCCCCCTCCCACAATTACTGCGTCAGGCTTGAGGTGCTTTGGCCGACAGCCAGCCCTGCGCGAATGGCTGCCAGGGCCGCCTGGTAATACGCCTTACCTTCCGGCGATTCGGCAAACGTAGCGAACTCTTCCAGCTCCGGGTCGGACAAATCCCGGTAGACGTACAACAGCGTGTTGTTCAGGTCCTTGTCGATTTGTTGCATCAACCGTTCGCGCTGCCCATTCAACATACCCTGGGCCTGACCGCCGCCAAGCAAACCGGGGATCATCTGGCTCAAGCTGTCGGCCGCTACACCGGCAATCGCCAGGCTGACTTCTGCACCGGCCTCGCGCGCGGGCAGGGCTTGGGCCAGATGGCCGATGATCAGGCTGCGGGTGGCGTCGGCCTGGATTTTCGGCAAGCCCTGGGCGTTTTTCGCCAACTGGTCGCGGCGCGTGGCCAGCAATTCTGCGGCGACGATCTTGCGGCCCAGGGGCGATTGGAAGAACGCCAGGGCCGGTTTCGGGTTGGCCAGGTGCTTGCGCAGTTGCGCCTCGGCACGCTGATCCATGGCTTGGGCGCCAAAGCGCTTATTACTGTTGTCCACCAGCGCCTGGTACACCACCGGCGGCAGGCTATTGCGGTAGCGTTGCTGGGCGGCACTGAGGGCGTCATTGAAATGCGCACGTTGTTCGGCCCAGCCGGCAACCTTGTACAACTGGTCATGGCCGTCTGCCCAGGCGGGCAAAACGCAGAACATCAACACGGTAAAAAACAAACGACGCATATGGACTCCTGTCAGTCGGCCACTATTGTCCGTGTCGGGCGTAGGATTTGTCGAGAAGTCCTATCAGACAGCTGATTTAAAGTGCATTCGGGCGCTCGACGGCGCTGTCGGATTCTCAGGCGTATGGATACTATGCGCGCCATGCAAATATCCCTCGATGACCCGCTGCTGCAACGTATCGTTGACGACTTGGCCGAAAAAGGCTGGTCGCAGCAGAATGGCTTCCTGCCCCAGGCTCTGACCCTGGAACTGGCGGCTGAGTGCCATAAACGTGCGGCCGAAGGTGAGCTGGCACCGGCGGCAGTCGGGCGCGGGCCGGCCCAGGAGATTCGCGAGGGTATTCGCGGTGATCATATTCAGTGGCTGGAAGAGGGCGACGCGGCGGTTTGCGACACCTATATGGCCGTCATGGACAGCCTGCGCCTGGCAATGAACCGCAGCCTGTTCCTTGGGCTGGAAGATTTCGAAAGCCACTTCGCGATGTACCCGCCCGGTGCGTTTTACCTCAAGCATGTGGACCGCTTTCGTGACGACGACCGGCGCATGGTCTCGGCGGTGATCTACTTGAACGACGCCTGGCTGCCCGAGCATGGTGGCCAGTTGCGCATGTACCTCAAGGGCGGCGTCGAATATGACGTGGTGCCCACCGGTGGCTGCCTGGTGGTGTTTTTGTCGGGCGAGGTACCCCACGAGGTACTGCCGGCCACGCGGGAGCGCCTGTCCCTGACCGGCTGGTTTCGCCGGCGGGGCAACGAGCCGTTTTAGGCAGGCAAAGGATTCTAAAGTCTTGCCTTGAACAAAATGTGGGAGGGGGCTTGCTCCCGATAGCGGTGGCTCAGTCAACAGATGCCGTGACTGGCACTCAGTAATCGGGAGCAAGCCCCCTCCCACATTTGACCTACTGTGTCTTGACTATCGGTGTTTGGCTTTCAAACCACTTCTGCGCCAGCGCCTTCAAGCGGCCATCCGCTTTCACCCGCTCCAGCGCCTTGTCCAGGCTGCTCTTGAACGCGGGGTTGCCCTTCTGAAACGGGATCACCAGTTCAGGTTTATCGTTATAAGCGGCGCTGAAATCGAAACGATCCTTCAGCTCGGCAGTCATAGCGATATGGTTGATTGCCACATCGTACTTGCCGGTCGCCACGCCGTTCATCAGGTCGGCATCATCGGTGGTGATAAACGAGGAGCGTACGTCCATTTCTTTCGCCAGTTGCTCACCCAGTTCCACTTCAAAGCCGGTGAGCTTGTCGCCTTCCTTGAAATTGAACGGCGGGGTGTTGGCTTCCAGGGCTATACGCAGTTCGCCGCGATCATTGACGTCATCGATCAGCTCGGCATGGGCCAATGGGCTCAGAAGGGCAAGCAACAGTAACAGGCCAGGCGAAAAGCGCATGGTCACTCCTAGAGAATTCGAATGGACGAGGCGCTGTTCAGCATCGTTTTGCTATGGTGTCGGGTGCCTTGGACCGCAATTTATCGCGAAGTTGTCATAACCCTACAGATTTCACTGAAAAACTGGAGAAGCGAATGAAAGCCCTTTTGTCCCGTGCAACCCTGGCGTCCCTGCTGCTGGGTGCTTCGATGTTGGCCAGCGCTGCCGACCAGCCGCGCACACCGGCTCCTGCTGGTGCTGAAGTGTTCATTGTCTCGCCCAAAGACGGCGCTACTGTCGACAAAACCTTCACCGTCAAATTTGGCATCAAGGGCCTGGACCTGGAGCCGATCGACAAACAGGTACCGGGCGCCGGCCATCATCACCTGCTGGTAGATCAGGAAGTGGGGGCGCTCAACGCAAACGAAGCGATCCCGGCCACGCCTACCTCGATTCACTTCGGCAAGGCGCAAACCGAGACCGAGCTGACCCTCACGCCAGGCAAGCACACCTTGCAACTGGTGGCTGGCGACAACGTGCATCGCCAGTTCGAGCCTACGGTAGCCTCGAAAGTCATCACGGTTAACGTCAAGTAAGATTTGTTCAGATGCAAAAAAGGGAGCCCCGAGGGGCTCCCTTTTTCGTGGTGCGGTTGAAACCTTAGAACAACACGCGGCTACGGATAGTGCCGTTGATGTGCTGCAGCTTCTCTTGCGCCAGGTCCGAGTACTCGGCGTCGACGTCGATGACCACGTAGCCGACCTTCTCGTTGGTCTGCAGGAACTGACCGGAGATGTTGATGCCGTTTTCCGCGAAGACCTTGTTGATCTCCATCATCACGCCCGGGATGTTCTGGTGGATGTGCAGCAGGCGGTGCTTGCCCGGGTGAGCCGGCAGGGCCACTTCCGGGAAGTTGACCGACGATACCGAGGTACCGTTGTCGCTGTACTTGACCAGTTTTTCCGAGACTTCCAGGCCGATATTGGCTTGGGCTTCAGCAGTGGAGCCGCCGATGTGCGGGGTCAGGATCACGTTGTCCAGGCCACGCAGCGGGCTTTCGAAGATGTCGTCGTTGGAGCGTGGCTCCACCGGGAACACGTCGATGGCGGCGCCGATCAGGTGCTTGTCCTTGATCGCGTCGGCCAGGGCATCGAGCTTGACCACAGTGCCGCGAGCGGCGTTGATCAGGATCCCGCCTTTCTTGATCGCGCGGATTTCCTTCTCGCCGATCATCCACTGGGTCTCGGCGGTTTCCGGAACGTGCAGCGTGACGATATCGGACATGCCCAGCAGCTCGGTCAGGCTGGCGACTTGAGTCGCGTTGCCCAATGGCAGCTTGGTCAGGGTGTCATAGAAGAACACCTGCATACCCAGGCCTTCGGCCAGCACCGACAGTTGAGTGCCGATCGAGCCGTAACCGACGATACCCAGCTTCTTGCCGCGGATCTCGAAGGAGTTGGCCGCGCTTTTGATCCAGCCGCCACGGTGGCAGGAGGCGTTCTTCTCTGGGATACCGCGCAGCAGCAGGATGGCCTCGGCCAATACCAGCTCCGCTACGGAACGGGTGTTGGAGTACGGGGCGTTGAACACCGCGATACCGCGTTCGCGCGCTGCGTTGAGGTCAACCTGGTTGGTGCCGATGCAGAAACAACCGACCGCCACGAGTTTCTTGGCGTGGTCGAAGATCTCTTCGGTCAGCTGAGTGCGGGAGCGAATGCCGATAAAGTGCGCGTCGGCGATCTTTTCCTTGAGCTGGGCTTCCGGCAGAGAACTGGTGATGTACTCAATGCTGGTGTACCCGGCGGCTTTCAGAACGTCGACAGCCGATGGGTGGACGCCTTCCAGAAGAAGGAACTTGATCTTGCTCTTATCGAGAGAAGTCTTGCTCATCTGCGTAAACCTGTATCCCGGAGAAAATTGGCAGGGAGTCGAGCAGCGCAAGCTGACCCGGACGGCAGGAAAGCCGTCACCGCAGAAACGCCCTTTGGGTCTGTCCTGCGGGGGCGGTATGCTAGCATACGCACCCCGCTAAACACCTATTCCTGCGACGTGAAGCGTTCTCAGGATGACCATGAATTGTTCGAGAGTTCTGTCGATGACCCATCCTGCACTGATTGATGAGCTAAAGACCCTGGTTGAGCCCGGCAAAGTGCTGACCGATGCCGACTCCCTGGAGGCTTACGGCAAGGATTGGACCAAGCACTTCGCCCCCGCGCCCAGCGCTATCGTGTTTCCCAAGACCACTGAGCAGGTGCAGGCCATCGTCCGTTGGGCCAACGAGCACAAGGTAGCACTGGTGCCGTCCGGTGGGCGCACCGGCCTGTCGGCAGCGGCAGTCGCGGCCAATGGCGAAGTGGTGGTGTCGTTCGACTATATGAACCAGATCCTCGACGTGAACCTTACCGACCGCACCGCCGTGTGCCAGCCGGGCGTGGTCACCAAGCAATTGCAGAACGTCGCTGAAGAAAACGGCCTGTACTATCCGGTGGATTTTGCCTCGTCCGGTTCCAGCCAGATTGGCGGTAATATCGGCACCAATGCCGGCGGGATCAAGGTGATTCGCTACGGCATGACCCGCAATTGGGTGGCCGGCATGAAAGTCGTTACCGGCAAGGGCGATGTGCTGGAACTGAACCGCGACCTGATCAAAAACGCCACCGGCTACGACATGCGCCAGCTGTTTATCGGCGCTGAGGGCACCCTGGGGTTTGTGGTCGAAGCCACCATGCGCCTGGACCGTGCCCCGAAAAGCCTCACCGCCATGGTACTCGGCACCACCGACTTCGACTCGATCATGCCGGTGCTGCACGCGTTCCAGAGCAAGCTGGACCTGACCGCCTTCGAATTTTTCTCCGACAAGGCCCTGGCTAAAGTCCTCGGCCGTGGCGATGTGCCGGCGCCATTCGAAACCGAGTGCCCGTTCTACGCGCTGCTGGAATTCGAAGCCACCACTGAAGAAGTCGCCAACCATGCGCTGGAAACGTTCGAGCATTGCGTCGAGCAGGGCTGGGTACTGGACGGTGTGATGAGCCAGAGTGAAACCCAGTTGCACAACCTGTGGAAGCTGCGCGAGTACATCTCCGAGACCATCTCCCACTGGACACCGTACAAGAACGATATTTCGGTCACCGTCTCCAAAGTGCCGGCATTCTTGAGCGAAATTGATGCGATCGTCGGCGAACACTACCCGGATTTCGAAATCGTCTGGTTCGGTCATATCGGTGACGGTAACCTGCACTTGAACATCCTCAAGCCCGAAAACCTGAGCAAGGACGAGTTCTTCGCCAAGTGTGCCACCGTGAACAAGTGGGTGTTCGAAACCGTCGCCAAGTACAACGGCTCGATTTCCGCCGAACACGGCGTGGGCATGACCAAGCGTGATTACCTGACCTACAGCCGCTCGCCGGTTGAAATCGAGTACATGAAGGCTGTGAAGGCCGTGTTCGACCCGAACGGGATCATGAACCCTGGCAAAATCTTCGCGGTTTAACCGCACCTGAAGGAGTCGTTCCATGAGCTACCAGCACAAGTATGTCGACGGCACCAACATCCACTTCCCTGTGGGCAAACTGGTGTGCATCGGGCGTAACTACGTCGAACACGCCAAGGAGCTGGATAACCCGGTGCCCACCGAGCCTTTGCTGTTCATCAAGCCCGGTAGCTGCGTGGTGCCGTTGGAAGGTGGTTTTGCGATTCCCACCGAACGCGGTTCGGTGCATTACGAGGTGGAAATCGCGGTGTTGATCGGCAAGCCGTTGTCGAACAAGCCAAACCGCGAAGAAGTCCTCGACGCCATCTCCGGCTTCGCCCCGGCGCTGGACCTGACCCTGCGCGACAAACAGGCCGAGCTGAAATCCAAGGGCCTACCGTGGGAAATCGCCAAGTGCTTCGACGGCGCGGCGGTGCTTGCCCCCTTCGTCGTCAGCAGTACCTTTGCGGACGTGACCGACATCGGCATACGCCTGACCATCAACGGCGAAGTGCGCCAGGATGGCAACAGCGCGCAGATGCTCAACCCGATCGTACCGATGATCCAGCACATGGCGGGCTGCTTCTCCCTGCAGGCGGGTGATGTGATTCTCACCGGCACTCCGGCAGGCGTAGGCCCGTTGAATGTGGGGGATGAGCTGGTGTTGGAGCTGGCGGGTGTGAACCGTTTCGAAAGCGTCGTGCGCTAAGTAACGGCCAAACTGTGGGAGGGGGCTTGCTCCCGATAGCGATGGGTCAGCTACAAATAAGCTGGCAGACAGGCCGCAATCGGGAGCAAGTCGAATCGTCGCACCGCCCCTCCCACATTGGTTTTGTGTATATCCCAAGTATGGGCTTTTGCATTTTTTTCACACGCCATCCGGATAATCCCAGCCTCTTGCGCGCAGGCCGTTGAATCCTGTGCTATCCCATACAGCTGACTTTCCGGAAAAGCGCTCAATGGCCGTGCCTCTACCCACTTCGAAAACCTCGCTTCGCTCGCGCTTGTCCATGCGCTGGTATTCCTGGGTATTTTTGGCCGGTGCCGTTCTGTATGGCGTGGCCTGGGCCATGCACTGGGATGATCGCGGTGTGCTGTGGGTGCTGGAGCGCTTCGAGAGCCCGGTTGAACGCCAGGAGAGTGTTTGGCTCCCGGACTATCAGGCGGTCATCGACGCCAAGCCGCTGCCCGGTATGGAGAAGGATGAGGCTTCCGACCTGTCCTACAACCCCCAGACCAAAACCCTGTTTTCCGTCATGGGCAAAAACCCGTTTCTCGTGGAGCTGAGCCTGCAAGGCGACGTATTGCGCAAGATGCCGCTCAATGGCTGGAACAATCCTGAAGGCGTGACGGTGATGGAAAACGGCTCGATGGCCGTGGTAGACGAACGCGACCACACCGTGACCGTGGTAAAGGTGGACGCCGGCACCACGGCGCTGAACAAAGCTGATTTCCCAAGCCATGACCTGGGCCCCTCCAAAGACCAGAACAAAGCCTTTGAAGCGGTCGCGTGGGACAAGCGCAATCAGCAGCTTGTACTGGGCGAAGAGCGGCCGCCGGCCTTGTTCACGTGGAAGAGCGATGGCAACACGCTGACCGGCGACAAGCAAAAGCTGGCCAGCACCGAACTGGATGTGCGCAACCTTTCGGCCTTGTCCATTGACCCGCGCACTGGGCACTTGCTGGTGCTGTCGGCCGATTCCCACCTGTTGCTGGAACTGGACGAAACAGGCGAGCAAGTCAGCTTCATGACCTTGCTCGGTGGCTTCAACGGCCTGAAAGACACCATCCCGCGCGCCGAAGGGGTGACCCTGGATGAGAGCGGCAACCTGTACATGGTCAGTGAACCCAACTTGTTCTATCGTTTTGAAAAGCAGAAATAACTGACGAATTACGTCAGACTTTTCTTTATAAACGGCATTCGCCAGACAGTTCGGCGCGTTTAAGTTTAAATTCAGGCGACCTTGATATCTATTCGCCAGTTTTTTCACTGAGCCCGCCCCGATGCGTCGACTTGCCCGCCCCAAACCTGCTGTTTTCATCTTGCTGTTGCTTGCCCTGGTTGCCGCCGGGGTCGTTGCGCAGCAGTTTCGTCTGTTCGAGCGTGCCTGGTTCAACTGGCAGGTGTGGCGCCAGCCTGCCGATGAGCGCGCCATTGGCCTGGCAGATTACCGCGTGACCCTGGAAGGCCAGGTGATCGAAGGGCTCGACGATGATGTCTCGGCCCTCACTTACGATCCGGTGCGCAAAAGCCTGTTTACCGTCACCAATAAAAACGCCGAGCTGGTGGAGCTGTCCCTGGAGGGCAAGATCCTGCGACGCATTCCACTGGTGGGGTTTGGCGATGCAGAGGCTGTGGAGTTTATCAGTGACAACATTTACGTCATCAGCGATGAGCGCCAGCAGCGGCTGATCAAGGTGCATGTGGACGACGACACAACCTTCCTCGACGCCGCCGACGCGGAGCAGATGACCCTCGGCGTACATATCGGCAGCAACAAGGGGTTCGAGGGCCTGGCCTATGATTCGGTGGGCAAGCGTCTGTTCGTCGCCAAGGAGCGCGACCCGATGCTGATCTATGAAGTGCATGGCTTCCCGCATTTCAAGGCGGAAAAAACCTACTCGGTGCACGTGATCAACAACCCCAAGCGCGATGCCGGACTGTTTGTGCGCGACCTGTCGAGCCTGCAATACGACGAGCGCAGCGGCCATCTGCTGGCGCTGTCGGATGAATCGTTCCTGGTCTTGGAACTGGACATCGACGGTCGCCCCTTAAGCAGTTTGTCGTTGCTTAAAGGGCGCCATGGTCTGAGCAAGCGTGTGCCTCAGGCCGAAGGGATTGCCATGGATGACGAGGGCACGCTGTATATGGTCAGCGAGCCGAACCTGTTTTACGTGTTCAAAAAACCCTGATCAGAACATCCATTGCACGCCCAGCGTATAGCCGGTCTGGCTGCCTTCGGCATGACCCAGGCGGCCATTGACCTCGGCATACACCCCCAACTGCGGGGTGATCGCCAATTGGCTGCCGATTTGTGCGCGACCAAAGCTCTTGTCTGCTGAGCCGAGCCGAGCGGTGCGCGCCTGGCCATCGGCGCGGGCTGTCAGTTGCAGGTCATCCAAGCGGCCATCGGCCATTTCCTTGACCCAGGCGATGTCTGCATACGGCATCAGGCTCAGGCTGTAGGGCAGGGCGACAGCGCCACGCACGCGCCAGCCGAGGCTGGCTTGCAGGGAGTCGAAAGACTGCTCTTCATACTGCAGGGCGGTGCGCAGGTTCTGTTTTTCGTGGAACGTGTCGATGCGGTAGTGGCTGTAGTCCAGGCCGGCGAAAGGCCCGCTCTTGAGCGCACCGAAGTCAAAGTCGTAGCCGCCCAGCACCCGCGCGCCCAACGCCAGGGCATCAGTCTCGCCCGTCAGTTGCTGATTGAGCAGGATCGGCCCGCCATTGGCCTGGATGATCAGGTTGCGTTTGGAATCGAAACGCGTGTGGCCGATGCTCAGGTCACCGGCCAGCCAGCTTGGCCCGCCATCATTGAGCAGCGCGTACACGGCTGCCTGCCAGGTGTCGCTGTCCAGTTTGCCGCGATGCTCCAGTTTGTCGCGCCCGTTGAGGTAGCTCAGGCTGGCACCGATATTCAGGCTTGGGGTCAGCTGATAATCGCCAAGGGCGTGCAGGCCCAGGCGTCGGGCTTCGGGGTTGGGGGCCGTGTCGAAACCGCTGTCCGGGCTGTATTCGCCGTCCACGCCGATCTCGCCATCAAAGCTGCCCACCTCGCGGCTGGCGGCCTGCAGGGTCAGCCAGCGGCGATCGTGCAGGCGCACCATGGCTTGATGCTGACGTTGCAGGTTGTCCTGCATGTTGCGTGCGACGGCACCGCCGGACGCCGTCGAGGCCATCAGGTCGGCGTTGGTCAGTTCCAGCACCAGGCGGCTGAGCAAGCGTGAATAGTCACGCAGGCGCTGGTCGATGCGCGCCTGGCCGAAGGCATCGGTGAGTACGCCTTTGTTGTCTTCGCTCGGGTCGTGCCAGGTCGAGCCGCCTGGGATTTTCGGGTTGTCGGTCTGGGTATAGCCGTCCAGATCGCCCAGTTCCCAGTTGGTGGCTTCTACATAAAGGATCGGGATATTCAGCGGCTCGAAAGGTTCACCATCACTGCAGCAGCCTGTGCCTTTGGGGTATTGCGGGTCCAGGCCGGGGTTGGTGAACAGCGGGATATTCAACTCCTTGGCGATCTGAAACGTGTGCTCGCGCAATGACGCCAGGGCCGGGTTGTCGGTGCTGTTCTGGCCGGCGTGGGCATACATCATGTCGCCGGTGATCAGGCTGTCGAGATTGATCATCGCAAGCATATTGGCGCGCTGGCTGGCGCTCAGCGAGTCAACAAAGGCCCGGGAGCCGCGCAAACCTTCTTCTTCCGCGCCGAATCCGACGATTTGCAGGCCATTTTCCAATGACAGGCCGCCGAGGTTCTTCGCCACCTCAGTCAGCACGCTGGCACCGGAGCCATTGTCATCCAGGCCTTGCAGGGTCGGGCGGCCGAAGTAGGTGTCGAAATGCGCGCCAATCACCACGTACTGCGGCTTGGTGCCGGCGGCGTAGGCCACCACGTTTTGCGCAGCACGGCTGCCGCTGCTCCAGGTGAAGTCCTGGCGGCTGATGGAATAGGCCGCGCCCATCTGGCTCTGCATCCAATCAGCAGCGCCGGCAAAATTGGCCGTGCCGCGATAACGACCGGGGTAGTCATTGATCAGTTTTTCCAGGGTGGTGTTGGCGTGCTGGCCGTACTCGTAAGCTTGGGCTTGCGCGGACAGCAGGGCACCGGCAACGCTGATGGCGAGGGCTAGGGGCTTTATCACAAGGTCTTCCTTGAGGTGATGGGAATGTTCAAAGCCCAGACCCTTTGCACAATGCGCGCCTCATTCCGTGGGCGGCTGCAAATTGGCGCATTGTTAAACGCGTGGGTCGCGTGGCTGTAATTTGTATCCGATTGGATACCAGGCGGGGCAGGGGATGCCGTGACAGAGCGCACGGTTTTGGAGGGGAGTGCTGCAAATGTGGGAGGGGGCTTGCTCCCGATTGGGTGTATCAGTACCAGATATTCTGACTGACACACTGCTATCGGGAGCAAGTCGAATCGTCGCACCGCCCCTCCCACATTGGAGTTGTGGTGTTGTTAAGCCTTGAGGGTTTTCACGCCTTCCGGGGTGCCCAGCAGCAACACATCGGCCGGGCGCGCTGCGAACAGGCCGTTGGTGACCACGCCCACGATGGCGTTGATCTGCGTCTCCAGCTCAACGGGGTTGGTGATCTGCATATTGAACACGTCGAGGATGATGTTGCCGTTGTCGGTCAATACACCTTCGCGGTACACCGGGTCGCCGCCCAGTTTCACCAGCTCGCGGGCCACGTGGCTGCGAGCCATTGGGATGACTTCCACCGGCAGCGGGAAGGCGCCGAGCACCGGCACCAGCTTGCTGGCATCGGCAATGCAGATGAAGGTCTTGGCCACGGCCGCGACGATTTTCTCGCGGGTCAGGGCTGCGCCGCCGCCCTTGATCAGGTTCAGGTGTTCGTCGCTTTCATCGGCGCCGTCCACGTAGAACTCCAGGTCGCTCACGGTGTTGAGCTCGTACACCGGAATGCCATGGCCTTTAAGGCGTGCAGCGGTGGCTTCGGAACTCGCCACGGCGCCGTCGAACGCGCCCTTGTGCTGGGCCAGCGCGTCGATAAAGCAGTTGGCAGTGGAGCCGGTGCCGACACCGACGATGCTCTTGTCGTCGAGTTTGGGAAGGATTAAATCGACGGCGGCCTGGGCCACTGCCTGTTTGAGTTGATCCTGGGTCATGCGGGCTCCGGAACGGGCGGGGAGTTATCGAGGGGCGCGAGTATAACCCAACAAAACCTCCGGATTCGTGTGGTCGCCCGCCCAAACGCTGGGTTAGACTCCTTGGCCCTGCCCAACTCGTGAAGTAGATGCCTGCCGATGCTTGAAGACTACGTCAAAAAGATCCTCACCTCGCGCGTGTATGACATCGCCGTGGAAACTCCCTTGCAGACTGCCCGCCAGCTCTCCGAGCGGTTGGGCAACAAGGTCTGGCTCAAGCGCGAAGACTTGCAGCCGGTGTTCTCGTTCAAGATTCGCGGCGCCTACAACAAGCTGACCCAATTGAGCAGCGAGGAACGCGCCCGTGGCGTGGTCACGGCATCGGCGGGCAACCATGCCCAGGGCCTGGCCCTGGCGGCCAAGGTGCTGGGGGTCAAGGCCACCATCGTGATGCCCAAGACCACCCCGGAGATCAAGGTCGAAGGCGTGCGCTCGCGGGGCGGCAAAGTGGTGCTGCACGGTGATTCCTTCCCGGAAGCCCTGGCCTATTCGCTCAAGCTGGTCGACGAAAAAGGCTACGTCTACATTCACCCCTACGATGATCCACACACCATTGCCGGGCAGGGCACCGTGGCGATGGAAATCCTGCGCCAGCACCCGGGGCCGCTGGACGCGATTTTCGTACCGGTGGGCGGCGGCGGGCTGATCGCCGGTATTGCGGCGTATGTGAAATACCTGCGTCCGGAAATCAAGATCATCGGCGTCGAGCCGGACGACTCCAACTGCCTGCAAGCCGCCATGGCGGCAGGCGAGCGCGTGGTGCTGCCGACCGTGGGAATCTTTGCCGATGGCGTGGCGGTGGCGCAGATCGGTCAACACACCTTCGACATCTGCAAGGATCATGTGGATGAAGTGATCACCGTCAGCACCGATGAAATCTGCGCGGCGATCAAGGATATCTACGACGACACGCGCTCCATCACCGAGCCGGCAGGCGCGTTGGGCGTGGCCGGGATCAAGAAGTACGTCGAGACTCGCGGCGTCAGCGGCCAGACCTTTGTCGCCATCGACTCTGGCGCCAACGTCAACTTCGATCGCCTGCGCCATGTGGCCGAGCGTGCCGAGCTGGGTGAAGGCCGCGAAGCCATCATCGCGGTAACCATCCCCGAGCAGCCGGGCAGTTTCAAGGCGTTCTGCGAGGCCGTGGGCAAGCGCCAGATCACCGAATTCAATTACCGCTACCACTCCGGCAGCGAAGCGCACATCTTCGTCGGCGTGCAGACCCACCCGGAAAACGATCCGCGCAGCGCACTGATCGCCAGCCTGACCAGCCAGGGTTTCCCCGTGCTGGACCTGACCGAAAACGAACTGGCCAAGTTGCACATTCGCCATATGGTGGGCGGCCATGCGGCCAAAGTCAGCGATGAGGTGGTGTTTCGCTTCGAATTTCCGGAGCGTCCGGGCGCCTTGTTCAACTTTTTGCACAAGCTGGGCGGGCGCTGGAACATTTCGATGTTCCACTATCGCAACCACGGTGCAGCGGACGGGCGTGTGGTCGCCGGGCTGCAAGTGCCGGCGGACGAGCGTCACCTGGTGCCGGCAGCCCTGGCTGAAATCGGCTACCCGTACTGGGATGAAAGCGAAAACCCGGCCTACCAGTTGTTCCTCGGTTGAGCGACTACGCTGACTGAGCGGCCTTTAAGGAATCGAGACCATGGAAACACTGACCACCCTCAAGGTTATCCACATCACCGCCACCGTGTTGCTGCTGCTCAGCGGCCTCGGCCTGGCCGTACTGGCCTGGCGTAAACGCAGTGCCGGCCCGGCGGTCATCGTGCAACGCCCATGGGCGTTCGTGTGGCTGCTGATGGGCATTTGCCTGGTCAGTATGCCGTTCACCGGTTGGTGGCTGGTGCACCTGATCGGCTGGCCCCTGGGGCAGACCTGGATTTTAGGCTCCAGCATCCTCTACACCGTGGCGGCGCTGGCGTGGTTCTGGCTGGTGGCGCGCCTTAATCGCCTGCGCAAAGGTGAGGGCGGCAGCCTGAATTTTACCCTGGTGCTGGCGGTGGTCAGCCTGGTGGGGTTTGTGGCGATTGCAGGGCTGATGGGCGCCAAGCCGGTTTAAAGCGTTAGATCGCGTCGCCTTCATCGCAGGCAAGCCAGCTCCCACAGGGGAATGCATTCCAAATGTGGGAGCTGGCTTGCCTGCGATAGCGTCATCAGCTGCGCAGAGTGATCACCGGCCAGCCCCGCTTCTGCGCTTCAGCGCGCAAATTCGGATCCGGATCCACCGCCACCGGATGCGTCACCTGCTCCAGCAACGGCAAATCATTCATCGAGTCGCTATAGAAGTAGCTGTCTTCCAGGCTGTACCCAGTCTCTTCCAGCCAGCGATTCAAGCGCGTCACTTTGCCTTCTCGAAAGCACGGCACATCAGTGCTGCGCCCGGTGTAGCGGCCGTTTTCCATCTCGCATTCGGTGGCGATCAGGGTGTCAACGCCTAGCCGTGCGGCAATTGGCGCAGTGACGAAGCGGTTGGTGGCGGTGATGATCACCAGCTTGTCGCCCGCGGCGTGGTGCTGGGCCAGCAGTTCCACCGCCTTGGGCAGCACGATCGGCTCGATGCAGTCGCGCATATAGTCGTTGTGCCACTCGTCCAGTTGGGCCATCTCGGTGCGGCCGAGGATTTCCAGGCAGAAGTTCAGGTAAGCGGCGTTATCCAGCTTGCCGGCCAGATAGTCCTGGTAGAACTCGTCGTTGCGGGCCTTGTAGGCCACCGGGTCGAGAATCCCACGCTCACACAGGTAATCGCCCCAGGCGTGATCGCTGTCACCGCCGAGAAGGGTGTTGTCCAAGTCGAATAAAGCCAGGCGCATTGCAGTTACTCGCTGAAAAGTCTGTAAAAAGGCGTCCAGAATACGGTCTTTTCACAAGAGTGCACATAAGGTAAGAAGCCTCGTTGCCGCTGGAACAATCTTTGTGGAACAATGCGGCGACATGCGTTTGCGAGGTTGTTGCCGTGATCGACCCCGATGGTTTCCGTCCTAATGTCGGGATTATTCTTACGAATGATGCCGGACAGGTGCTATGGGCTCGCCGAATCAACCAAGATGCCTGGCAGTTTCCTCAAGGTGGGATAAACCCCGACGAAACCCCTGAAGACGCCTTGTACCGTGAGTTGAACGAAGAAGTCGGCCTTGAGCGTGAAGATGTGCAGATTCTGGCCTGTACCCGTGGCTGGTTGCGCTATCGTTTGCCGCAACGCCTGGTGCGTACCCACAGCCAACCGCTGTGCATCGGCCAGAAGCAGAAATGGTTTCTTTTGCGCCTGATCTCCAACGAGCAGCGGGTGCGGATGGATTTGACCGGTAAACCGGAGTTCGATGGCTGGCGTTGGGTCAGCTATTGGTACCCGTTGGGCCAGGTGGTGACATTCAAGCGCGAGGTTTACCGCCGCGCTCTCAAAGAGCTTGCCCCGCGCCTTTTAGCGCGCGACTGACGACGGAGTTCGACCCCGAGCCATGCTCAATACGCTGCGCAAGATCGTCCAGGAAGTTAACTCCGCCAAGGATCTCAAGGCGGCGTTGGGGATTATTGTGTTGCGCGTCAAGGAAGCCATGGGCAGCCAGGTCTGCTCGGTTTACCTGCTGGACCCCGAGACCAACCGTTTTGTGCTGATGGCCACGGAGGGCTTGAACAAGCGCTCCATCGGCAAGGTCAGCATGGCGCCCAATGAAGGTCTGGTGGGCCTGGTGGGGACGCGTGAAGAACCCCTGAACCTCGAACATGCGGCCGACCACCCGCGTTATCGCTACTTCGCCGAAACCGGTGAAGAGCGCTACGCCTCGTTCCTGGGGGCGCCGATCATCCACCACCGCCGTGTTGTCGGCGTGTTGGTCATCCAGCAAAAAGAACGTCGCCAGTTCGATGAAGGTGAAGAAGCCTTCCTGGTGACCATGAGCGCGCAGTTGGCCGGGGTTATCGCCCACGCCGAAGCCACCGGCTCGATCCGCGGCCTGGGGCGCCAGGGCAAGGGCATCCAGGAAGCCAAGTTCGTCGGCGTGCCCGGTTCGCCGGGGGCTGCGGTGGGTACGGCGGTGGTCATGCTGCCGCCGGCCGACCTCGATGTGGTGCCGGACAAGACCGTCCACGATATCGAAGCCGAAATCAAACTGTTCAAGACTGCCCTGGAGGGCGTGCGCGCCGACATGCGCAACCTGTCGAACAAGCTGGCCACCCAGCTGCGCCCCGAAGAGCGTGCGCTGTTCGACGTGTACCAGATGATGCTCGACGACGCGTCCCTGGGTAACGAAGTCAAAACCGTGATCAAGACCGGCCAGTGGGCCCAGGGCGCGTTGCGCCAGGTGGTCACCGATCACGTCAACCGTTTCGAAATGATGGACGACGCCTACCTGCGCGAGCGGGCTTCGGATGTGCGCGACCTGGGTCGCCGCTTGCTGGCGTACCTGCAGGAAGACCGCAGCACCAACATGGTCTTCCCCGATAACACCATCCTGGTCAGCGAAGAGCTGACGGCCACTCAGCTCGGCGAAGTGCCTGAGGGCAAGCTGGTGGGCCTGGTCTCGGTATTGGGCTCGGGTAACTCCCACGTCGCGATCCTGGCCCGGGCCATGGGCATCCCGACGGTGATGGGCCTGGTGGACCTGCCGTACTCCAAGGTCGACGGCATCGACATGATCGTCGATGGGCATCGCGGCGAGGTATTTACCAACCCCAGCGACGTGCTGCGCAAGCAATACGCCGAAGTGGTGGAAGAAGAGAAGCAACTGGCCCAGGGCCTCGATTCGTTGCGCGAGCTGCCGTGCGTCACCCTCGACGGCCACCGCGTGCCGCTGCTGGTCAACACCGGCCTGCTGGCGGATGTGGCCCGCGCGCAACAACGCGGCGCCGAAGGGGTGGGGCTGTACCGCACCGAAGTGCCGTTCATGATCAACCAGCGTTTTCCGAGCGAGAAGGAGCAGCTGGCGATTTATCGCGAGCAACTGCAGGCCTTCCACCCGCTACCGGTGACGATGCGCAGCCTGGACATCGGCGGCGACAAGTCACTGTCGTATTTCCCCATCAAGGAAGACAACCCCTTCCTTGGCTGGCGTGGCATTCGCGTTACCCTCGACCATCCTGAAATCTTCCTCGTCCAGACCCGCGCCATGCTCAAGGCCAGCGAGGGGTTGAACAACCTGCGTATCCTGCTGCCGATGATCTCCGGCACCCATGAGCTGGAAGAAGCCCTGCACCTGATCCACCGTGCCTGGGGCGAAGTACGCGACGAAGGCGCCGACGTACCGATGCCGCCGATTGGCGTGATGATCGAAATTCCCGCAGCGGTATACCAGGCCAAGGAGTTGGCGCGGCAGGTGGACTTCCTCTCGGTGGGCTCCAACGACCTGACCCAGTACCTGCTGGCGGTGGACCGTAACAACCCACGGGTGGCCGACCTCTACGACTACCTGCACCCGGCGGTGTTGCAAGCGTTGCAACACGTGGTACGCGACGCCCATGCCGAAGGCAAGCCGGTGAGTATCTGCGGTGAGATGGCTGGCGACCCGGCCGCTGCGGTGTTGCTGATGGCGATGGGCTTTGACAGCCTGTCGATGAACGCCACCAACTTGCCGAAGGTGAAGTGGATGTTGCGCCAGGTTGACCTGGGCATGGCCAAGGATTTGCTCGCGCAGTTGATGACCATCGACAACCCGCAAGTTATCCACAGCTCGTTGCAGTTGGCGCTGAAGAACCTCGGGCTGACCCGGATGATCAACCCGGCCTCGGCGAAAACCCTCTAGACCGAGGCGCCTTCATCGCAGGCAAGCCAGCTCCCACAGGGAACTGCATTCCAAATGTGGGAGCTGGCTTGCCTGCGATGACGTCAGTCCAAGCGCCGTCAGATTTCCAGTTCGACCTCGCCCAGCCGCCCGCCGTGTGGGCCAAAGCTACGCTCCAGCATCCTGCGCGTCCCATCGGCATTCACAATCAGCGCCGTGCTGGCCCGTGTCCCATAACTGGGGCTGGCGATAAACACGCTCGATAGCAGGTTTTCGGTCGCCAGGCCTACGCCGGTGTCCGGCAGTTCAGCAAACGGGGCGGTCTGCGGGTCGCTGAGAATTCCCAGCAGTGCCTTAGGCTCGGGGTTCTCCAGTACTGCGCTGAACGCCGCCTTGGCCTTCACCAACTTAGGCCAGGGCGTATCCAGCCCGGCATTGGATAACCCGTAAACCCCAGCCTTCAGCAGCGTAGGCTCGGTATCATTGGCGTTGTAATGCCACAGCTCGTCCCGCGTCCCCACCAGCAGGTTAAACCCGGCATATTCAATCGAACGTCGATTAACGTCGGCTAAGTAGTCATCAATGGGCAGCGACCCACTGAGAAAGCGCGCCACCAGCTCGCCCCGCGACTTGCGTGCCGGTGGCTGGTGCGGGTCGCGGATATTGGTCAGCGCAGCGAAACGCCCATCCGAGTTGACACCCAACCAAGTGCCCCCGGCCTCCTGATCGCGGCCAGCATAGACCTGCGGCGCATCCGGCCACTGGGCCAGCGGCAGGCTGGGGCGGGCATAGAACTCATCGCGGTTGGCCGCGACGATCAGCGGTTGGGCATGGCCTGGTCGCCAGGCGAAAACAATCAGGCACATCGGGTGACCCCTTTTGTGTTTTTGCCACTCTACCCACAGATGTGCAGGCGTTCCATCGTAACGAAGTTGGGCCGTTCACCTTCCATCCGTTAACATGCCGGGCTATTTGGCGTGTATGTGAACTTCTTAATTTGATCTCGCCGCTGTAACGCAGGCTTAATCGCACATCGGCATGGTCCGGTGCGTCATGACTAAATGTTTTAAAGAGGAGTCGCAATGCTGCCTTACCCGCAGATCGACCCGGTGGCCCTGGCCATTGGTCCGCTGAAAATCCATTGGTACGGGTTGATGTACCTGATCGGCATCGGCGGTGCCTGGCTGTTGGCTTCCCGGCGCCTGAACCGTTTCGACCCGACCTGGACCAAGGAGAAGCTCTCCGACATGGTGTTCTGGATGTCGATGGGGGTGATCGTCGGCGGGCGCCTGGGGTATGTGCTGTTCTACGACCTGTCTGCGTATATCGCCAACCCGACGCTGATTTTCGAAGTGTGGAAGGGCGGCATGGCATTCCACGGCGGGTTTGTCGGCGTGATGATCGCTGCGTGGTGGTTCGGGCGCCGCAACGGCAAGTCGTTCTTCCAGTTGATGGATTTTGTGGCGCCGTTCGTGCCGATCGGCCTGGGTGCCGGGCGCATTGGCAACTTTATCAACGCCGAGTTGTGGGGCAAGCCGACCGACGTGCCGTGGGCCATGGTGTTCCCGCCGTTCAGCGACCCGGCGCAACTGCCGCGCCACCCGTCGCAGCTGTATCAGTTCGCGTTGGAAGGTGTGGCGCTGTTCCTTATTCTTTACCTCTTCTCGCGCAAGCCACGCCCTACCATGGCCGTGTCGGGTATGTTCGCGCTGTTCTACGGGATTTTCCGCTTTATCGTCGAGTTCGTTCGGGTGCCGGATGCGCAGTTGGGCTACCTGGCGTGGGGCTGGCTGACCATGGGTCAGGTGCTCAGCCTGCCGATGATCCTGGCGGGCCTGGGCATGTTGTGGTGGGCTTACAACCGCCCGCAGCCGCTGAAGAACGCCGCGCTTTAAATTCGAACGCCGAGGTTTGCCCGCCTCGGCTTCAACGATACAGGTACTCACATGAAGCAATATCTCGAACTGCTGCACGACGTCGTGACCAATGGCCTGACCAAGGGCGACCGCACCGGCACCGGCACCAAGGCCGTGTTCGCCCGTCAGTATCGGCATAACCTGGCCGACGGCTTCCCGCTGCTGACCACCAAGAAACTGCACTTCAAAAGCATCGCCAACGAGCTGATCTGGATGTTGAGCGGCAACACCAACATCAAATGGCTCAACGAAAATGGCGTGAAGATCTGGGATGAGTGGGCCACCGAAGACGGTGACCTGGGCCCGGTGTACGGCGAGCAGTGGACCGCCTGGCCTACCAAGGACGGCGGCACGATCAACCAGATCGACTACATGGTGCACACGCTCAAGACCAACCCCAACAGCCGCCGCATCCTGTTCCACGGCTGGAACGTCGAGTACCTGCCGGACGAAACCCAGAGCCCGCAGGAAAACGCGCGCAACGGCAAGCAAGCCCTGCCGCCGTGCCACTTGCTGTATCAGGCGTTCGTGCATGACGGCCATCTGTCGATGCAGCTGTATATCCGCAGCTCTGACGTATTCCTGGGGCTGCCGTATAACACCGCCGCGCTGGCGTTGCTGACCCATATGCTGGCCCAGCAATGCGACCTGATCCCTCACGAGATCATTGTCACCACTGGCGACACCCACGCTTACAGCAACCACATGGAACAGATCCAGACCCAGTTGGCGCGCACGCCGAAAAAGCTGCCGGAGCTGGTGATCAAGCGCAAGCCTGCTTCGATCTACGACTACAAGTTCGAAGACTTCGAGATCGTGGGCTACGACGCGGACCCAAGCATCAAGGCCGACGTGGCTATCTAACGGCCCAACGCGGTAAAAAACTGTGGGAGCTGGCTTGCCTGCGATAGCGGAGTGTCAGGCGACATCAATGTCGCGGGCCCACCGCTATCGCAGGCAAGCCAGCTCCCACATGGGTTGCGTGTTCGCTTGAGTTTAGTGGCCGTGGCTTCGGCCCACATGTGAAGGCTCGGCCTCACTGGCCGCAATCCCGCCGCTGACCTCCAACTGCTGCAAAATCCCGCACTGATCCCCACCGCCGCAACGTTGGCGCAGGTCCAGCAGTTGTTCCTGCAAGGCCAGCAATCCGTCGATCCGCGCTTTCACGTGGTGGATATGTTCGTCGATCAACGCATTCACGCTTTCGCACTGGTCCTGGGGGCTGTCGCGCAGCCCTAACAGGCTGCGGATTTCTTCGAGGGTCATGTCCAGGCTGCGGCAGTTGCGGATAAAGATCAGCCGCTCGGTGTGCGCCTGGGTATAGACCCGGTAGTTGCCCTCAGTGCGCGCAGGCGGTGGCAGCAGGCTTTCCTTCTCGTAATAACGGATGGTTTCCACCGGGCAGTCGGTGAGTTTGGCCAGTTCGCCGATCTTCATCGCAGCAATCTCCAAATGGGTGCTTGACCCTATAGTGGCTACAGGGTCTTTACTTGGCAACAGGCACCTTTACGGACGCGACCTGATGAGCCACTCCATTCACACCCCGCACAAGCACGACCACAAGCACGATCATGACCATGCTCATGATCACCCGCACGATCATGGTCACGATCACCCACATGATCACGCCCCGGCAAAACTCACGCCGGTGGATAGCCACGGCCACTCAGGCTCATGCTGTTCCGGCGCTGCCGGGCCTGCCGTGGTGACCCTGAGCGAAGCGCCCACCGCCGGCTCGCGCCTGAGCACTTTCCGCATCGAAGCCATGGACTGCCCCACCGAGCAGACGCTGATCCAGAACAAACTGGGCAAGCTCGCCGGCGTGCAGCAACTGGAATTCAACCTGATCAACCGCATCCTCGGTGTCACCCATGACCTGCCGAGCACGGCGCCGATCATTGCGGCGATCAAGTCCATCGGTATGCAGGCCGACCCTATCGAGGAAGGCAGCCCCACCGCCGCGCCGCCGGCCAAGAAGCATTGGTGGCCATTGGCAGTGTCGGGCGTGGGCGCCCTGGGTGCCGAAGTGCTGCACTTCACCGGTGTGGCACCGACTTGGGTGATCGCACTGGTGGCGCTGGTGTCGATCCTCAGCGGCGGCTTGACCACCTACAAAAAGGGCTGGATTGCCCTGAAAAACCTCAACCTGAACATCAACGCGCTGATGAGCATCGCGGTGACCGGCGCCATCCTGATTGGTCAGTGGCCGGAAGCGGCGATGGTGATGTTCCTGTTTACCGTGGCCGAGTTGATTGAAGCCAAGTCCCTGGACCGGGCGCGCAATGCCATCAGCGGCTTGATGCAGATGACCCCGGAGCAGGCCACCGTGCGCCAGGCTGACGGCTCATGGATGGAACAAGAGGTCAAAAGCATTGAACTTGGTGCGATCGTTCGAGTAAAACCCGGCGAGCGTATCGGCCTGGACGGTGAAGTCACTGCCGGTCAATCCACCATCGATCAGGCACCGATCACCGGGGAAAGCCTGCCGATTGAAAAGACCATCGGCGATAAAGTCTTCGCCGGCACCATCAACCAGGCCGGTTCCCTGGAGTACAAAGTCACTGCGGCGGCCAACAACTCGACCCTGGCGCGAATCATCCACGCCGTGGAACAAGCCCAAGGCGCACGGGCGCCGACCCAGCGCTTTGTCGACAGTTTTTCCAAGGTCTACACCCCGGCGGTGTTCCTGTTTGCCCTGGGCGTGGCGGTGATTCCGCCGCTGTTCATGGCGGGCGTGTGGTTCGACTGGATCTATCGCGCTCTCGTGCTGCTGGTGGTGGCATGCCCGTGTGCCTTGGTGATCTCCACACCGGTGACCATCGTCAGCGGCCTGGCCGCCGCAGCGCGCAAAGGCATCCTGATCAAGGGCGGCGTGTACCTGGAGGGCGGTTACAAGCTCGACTACCTGGCGCTCGACAAGACCGGCACCATCACCCACGGCAAACCGGTGCAAACCGATTACCTGCCGCTGTTCCCGAATCTTGAAGACAGCGCCCCGGCCCTGGCCGCCAGTTTGGCCGGGCGTTCCGACCACCCGGTGTCCCTGGCGATCGCCAACGCAGCTGTGGATAAAAACCTGGCGCTTCACGTTGTGGATAACTTCGAGGCTCTGGCCGGGCGCGGTGTGCGCGGCGACATCAACGGCCAGACCTATCACTTGGGCAACCACCGCCTGGTGGAAGACCTCGGCCTGTGCTCAGAGGCGTTGGAAGAAAAACTCTTCGCCCTGGAAAAACAAGGCAAGTCCGTGGTGCTGCTGCTGGACAAATCCGGCCCGCTGGCGCTGTTTGCCGTGGCCGACACCGTCAAGGACAGCAGCCGCGAAGCTATTGAGCAATTGCACGACCTGGGCATCAAAACCCTGATGCTCACCGGCGACAACACCCACACCGCCCAGGCGATTGCGACCCAAGTCGGCATCGACCAGGCCCAGGGTGACCTGTTGCCCACCGACAAGCTGCAAGCCATCGAAACCCTATACGGCCAAGGCCATCGGGTGGGCATGGTCGGTGATGGCATCAATGACGCGCCGGCTCTGGCCCGTGCCGAGATTGGCTTCGCCATGGCTGCAGCAGGCACCGACACCGCCATCGAGACCGCCGACGTGGCGCTGATGGATGATGATCTGCGCAAGATTCCGGCTTTCATTCGGCTGTCGCGCCAAACGTCGAGTATCCTCAAGCAGAACATCGCCCTGGCGCTGGTGATCAAGGCGATTTTCCTGGCCGTGACCTTCATGGGCATGGCGACCATGTGGATGGCGGTCTTCGCCGACATGGGCGTGAGTTTGCTGGTGGTGTTCAATGGCCTGCGCCTGTTGCGCAAATAGAGGATGAGAGGGTGGTGTGCTGAGTGCTGAGTTAAAGGCGTTTTTCATGGTCGCCCGCCTGGGCAGTATCACCCAGGCGGCGAAAAAACTCGGCCTGAGCCAGCCCACGGTGACCACCCAGATTCGCAACCTGGAAAGCCAATACGGCGTTGAGCTGTTCTATC
This sequence comes from Pseudomonas sp. W2Aug9, assembly GCF_023127755.1. Classification (NCBI taxonomy): domain Bacteria; kingdom Pseudomonadati; phylum Pseudomonadota; class Gammaproteobacteria; order Pseudomonadales; family Pseudomonadaceae; genus Pseudomonas; species Pseudomonas sp. W2Aug9. Next base: position 112,200 of record NZ_SPKL01000008.1, read on the forward strand.
GCGGTGGCCGTCGCCTGACGGTCAGCGAAGAAGGTGCGCGGCTGTTGCCGATGGTCAAGACGCTGTTGCAGCAGGAAGCGGATATCGAGTTTTTCCTGCGCAACAATGGTCAGGTCCAGGGCGCGCTGCGGATTGCCGCGACGGCGCCGTATTACATTCTCGACCTGGTCAAAGCCTTTCGTGAACGCCTGCCGCACGTGGAAGTGTCGGTGGAAATCGGCAACTCCCAGCAGGTGCTCGAAGCGCTGGATGATTACCGCGTCGACGTTGCGGCCTCTTCGCAATTGCTGGACGACCCGCGCCTGATCCGCCGCGTGCTGGGCACCGACCCGCTGGTGCTGGCGGTACATCGCAATCACCCGTTGGCCAAGCTTGAACATGTGTCGTTGAGCGCGCTGGCCGGGCATACGCTGTTGATGCGTGAAGCCGGCTCCACCACCCGCAGGCTGACCGAAGAACTGTTGAAAAGCGGCGGCGTGGGGTATGGGCCGTTGCTGGAGATTGGCAGCCGTGAGTCGATTCGCGAGGCGGTGCTGCGCAATATCGGCATCAGCATCATCGCTCGCCAGGAAGTGCCCCATGATCCGCAATTGCGTGTGCTGACCATCGAGAATGCGCCGCAGATTCCGGAGTATCTGTATTGCCTCAAAGAGCGTAAAGGTGCACGGCTGCCGGCGGCATTCCTTGGCCTGGCTCAGGAAATGTCGCCAATTTAAGTTCTGTGGCTGGCTTGAGGGCCAATCGGGAGCAAGCCCCCTCCCACATTTTGACCGCATTCTCATGTTGGAACCCGGTCAACTGTGGGAGGGGGCTTGCTCCCGATAGCGGTAGGACAGGCAACTCAGCTCCATGAGTCCTACACAAATCCACCAATACCACTATCACCCCGTTTTGCCTTTCTGCCACACCAACTACGCATTGCCTCCCTAGCATGGCCTTCATCCGTTCGATGAGGTGCCTTGCATGAACACAGCCCTGACCCAACCCGGCGCGCCCATGAAGGTGCGCGGGATCCAGAAACGCTTTGGCGCTTTCACCGCGCTGGACAACGTGTCCCTGGACGTCGCCGCCGGCGAGCTGGTGTGCCTGCTGGGCCCGTCCGGCTGCGGCAAGACCACGTTGTTGCGCTGCATCGCCGGCCTGGAGCGTCAGGACAGCGGTGAGCTTTACCTGGGCGAGCGGGACGTTTCCCTGCTGCCGCCCCAGGCGCGAGACTACGGCATCCTGTTTCAGTCCTACGCGCTGTTCCCCAATCTCACGGTTGAAGCAAACATCGGCTACGGCCTCACAGGCAGCGGCCGCGATGAAGTGCGCAAGCGCGTCGGGCAGATGCTTGAACTGGTCGGTTTGGTCGGCAGCGAAAAGAAATACCCCGGTCAACTCTCCGGCGGCCAGCAGCAACGGGTGGCCCTGGCCCGGGCATTGGCGCCGGCTCCTTCGCTGTTGCTGCTGGATGAACCGATGTCGGCCCTCGACGCCCGTGTGCGCGAGCATTTGTGCACCGAGCTGCGCCAATTGCAGCGGCGCCTGGGTATTACCACCTTGATGGTGACCCACAACCAGGACGAAGCCATGTTGATGGCCGACCGCATTGCCGTGATGAATAACGGTAAGGTCGAGCAGTACGCCACGCCCCAGGAGATCTACGACCGCCCGGCCACACCCTTCGTGGCCGAGTTTGTTGGCCAGGGCAACTGGTTGCCGTTCAGCCGTAGCAGCGCCAGCCATGCCCAGGTCGGCGGAATGAATATGCGCCTGGCCGACGATGCCGGTGTGGCCCGGTCCGGCCGCCTGTTCTGTCGCCCGGAAGCGATCAGCGTCAACCCGACGGTGCATGAAGAAAACCTGTTCCCGGCCAAGGTTCGCGAAATTACTTTCCTCGGCAACCGCTGCCGCATGAGCTTTGAGTTGGAGCAGTTGCCGGGCCATCCGTTGCTGGCCGAACTGGCGCCCGAAGCCATGCCGCGCCTGGGCGCCCAGGACATCTGGGTGGCCTTGCCGCCGCGCAGCCTGCAGGTGTTTGCCTGAGATGGCCGCCGTCATGACATTGCCGGTACCGCGTCAGGTGTCCCGCGCCGAGTGGGGCGACCGCCTCTTTGTGGTCGGCGGTAAATGGCTCTGGCTCGGCCTGCTGGTGGTGGCGGTCCTGCTGCCGCTGCTGGCGATCTTCTGGCGCGGCTTCAGCAGCGAAGCCGGGCAGGGCGGTGGCCTGGTTGCAGCGCGGGAGCTGCTGACCAGCGCCAACTTCCACTGGTTGCTGGGCAATAGCCTGAAAGTTTCCCTCAGCGTGGCGGCCATCGTCGTACCGCTGGCTTACCTGTTTGCCTACGCCCTGCAACGTACGCTGATTCCCGGCAAGACCGTCTGGCGCGGTTTGTCATTGCTGCCCTTGATGGCGCCGTCGATGCTGCCGGGCATTGCCCTGGTCTATCTGTTCGGCAACCAGGGCATGTTGCGCGGCTTGCTCTCGGACAATATCTACGGCTTCTGGGGCATTGTGCTCGGTGAAGTGATCTACACCTTTCCCCATGCCTTGATGATCTTGCTCTCGGCGCTGTCCCTGGCGGATGCACGCTTGTTCGATGCGGCGTCGAGCATGGGCGCCAGCCCGGCCCGGGCGTTTCGCAGCATCACCTGGCCGGCCACGCGCCAGGCGGTGTTCGCCGCGTTCTGCCTGGTGTTTACCCTGACCATCACCGACTTCGGTGTGCCGGTGGTGGTGGGCGGTGATTACCAGGTGTTGGCGCTGGAAGCCTACAAGGCGGTGGTCGGTCAGCAACAGTTCGGGCGCGGCGCGTTGATCGGCATGGTGTTGCTGCTACCGGCACTGTTCAGCTTTGGCGTGGATGCCTGGTTGCGCCGTCGGCATGGCGACTCGATGAGCGGTCGCGCCCAGGTGTTTCTGCCCGCGCCATCGCGGCTGCGCGACGGTTGCTACCTGGCCATCGTGTTGCTGATTTGCGCGGTGTTGCTGCTGGTGTTCGGCATGGCGGTGTATTCGTCGCTGGTGAAGTTCTGGCCGTACAACCTGTCGCTATCGCTCAACCACTACCAGTTCGAAGACACCGCCGGCGGCGGCTGGCTGGCCTACCGCAACAGCCTGACCATGGCGCTGTGCACGGCGTTGATCGGCAGTGTGTTGATCTTCACCGGTGCCTACCTGATGGAGAAGACCAAGGGCCAGAAGGGCCTGAACCTGGCGCTGCGCATGCTCAGCTTCGTACCGATGGCGGTGCCGGGGCTGGTGCTCGGCTTGGGCTACGTGTTCTTTTTCAACCTCAACGGCAACCCGCTGCACGTGTTCTACGGGAGCATGGCGTTGCTGGTGGTGTGCACCATTGCGCACTACCTGACCACCGCGCAGATGACCGCGACCACCGCCCTGCGCCAGCTGGACGCCGAGTTCGAAGCGGCGGCGTTGTCGCTCAAGGCGCCGTTGTACCGCCACTATTGGCGCGTCACGGTGCCGATCTGCCTGCCGGCGCTGCTGGATATCCTGCGCTACCTGTTTGTGTCGGCGATGACCACTGTGTCCGCCGCGATCTTTCTCTACAGCCCCGACACCATCCTCGCCGCCGTCGCCGTGCTGAACATGGACGACGCCGGCAACGTGGGCGGCGCGGCGGCCATGTCGACCCTGATCCTGTTCACCTCAGTCGGCGTCTCGCTGTTGCTGGCGTGGGCCTCACGTGGCGCGCTGCGTCGCTCCCAAGCCTGGCGCCAGACCGCGCCCGGCCAATAAAACATCCCTGAAGGAGGTGCTCCATGTTCAAGCCCCTGGCGCTGGTCGCTGCGGTACTCACGGCATTCAGCCTGAATGCCTTCGCCAAGACCGAATTGACTGTGTACACGGCCCTCGAAGCCGAGCAATTGAAGACCTACAAAAAAGCCTTCGAGCAGGCCAACCCCGACATCGAGATCAAGTGGGTACGCGATTCCACCGGCATTATCACCGCCAAGCTGCTGGCTGAAAAAGACCGCCCGCAGGCTGACGTGGTGTGGGGCCTGGCCGCCTCCAGCCTGGCGATCCTCGATCAGCAAGGCATGTTGGACAACTACGCGCCCAAGGATTTGGACAAGATCGGCAAAAACTACCGAGACGCCGCCAACCCGCCCGCCTGGGTGGGCATGGACGTGTGGGCTGCGACCATCTGCTTCAACACCATCGAAGCCGAAAAGCAGGGCCTGACCAAACCGGTGAGCTGGCAGGACCTGACCAAGCCTGAGTACAAGGGCAAGATCGTCATGCCTAACCCGGCGTCCTCCGGCACCGGCTTCCTGGATGTCAGCGCCTGGTTGCAGACCTTCGGCGAGAAGCAGGGCTGGCAGTACATGGACGACCTGCACCAGAACATCGGCCAGTACGTTCACTCCGGCTCCAAGCCGTGCAAGTTGGCGGCGTCCGGTGAGTTCCCGATTGGTATTTCCTTTGAATACCCGGCGGTTCAGCTCAAACGCCAGGGTGCGCCGCTGGACATCATCCTGCCGAAAGAGGGCCTGGGCTGGGAGATCGAAGCCACCGCCGTAGTCAAGGGCAGCGCACACGCCGATGCGGCAAAAAAACTCGCTGACTTTTCCGCCAGCCCAGCGGCGATGGAGCTGTACAAGGCTAACTTCGCCATCCTCGCCCAGCCGGGTATCGCCAAGCCGCAGACCGAATTGCCGGCCGACTACGAGCAGCGCCTGATCAAGAACGACTTTGCCTGGGCCTCGAAAAACCGCGACAGCATCCTGACTGAATGGCGCAAGCGCTATGACGGTAAGTCGGAGAAGGTGGCGGGTCAGTAAGGTTTTCGTTAGGGCTTATGGCCCCTTCGCAGGCAAGCCAGCTCCCACATTTGAAGGTATTCACACATCAAAATGTGGGAGCTGGCTTGCCTGCGATAGTGGCTTCGAATTCAGGACATCACTCCATGACACACCACAGCGACCTGCTGATCATCGGCGCCGGCATCCTCGGCCTGTCCCACGCTTATGCCGCCGCCAAGCGCGGCCTCAAGGTCAAGGTGTTCGAGCGCAGCGCCACGCCATTGGGCGCCTCTGTGCGTAACTTCGGCCAGGCGCTGGTCAGCGGCCAGCCGCCGGGGCCGATGCTGGACCTGGCCCGCCAGAGCCGCGAGATCTGGGGCCAATGGGCGCAAACGGCGGGCCTTGCGCTCAAGCGCAATGGTTCTTACCTGTTTGCCCGCACGGAAGCTGAAGAACATCTGCTCGAAGCCTTCTGCGCCGGGCGTGCCCGCGAACACGGCTACAACGTCGAGCTGCTGCAAGGCGCTGCGATGAAGGGTCTTTACGCCGGCCAGTTCCGCCACCACCGCGCGGCGCTGCACGGCAAGGACGATCAGCAACTGTATTCCCGCGAGGCGATCCCGGCGCTGATCCAGTACCTGAGTCAGGCGTTGAAGGTGGAGTTTCACTTTTCCACTCTGGTGCGCGACGTCGAACCGGGCCAATTGCACAGCACGGCCGGCAGCTTTCGCGGCGAGCAGATCATCGTCTGCTCCGGCCACGACTATCAGACCCTGTTGGCCGAATCCATCGCCCCGCTCAACCCGCAAACCTGCCGCCTGCAAATGCTGCGCGCCCGGCCGATGGTCAACCTGAACCTGCAACACGCCCTGCTCACCGGCCTGAGCTGCGTGCACTACGGCGCCTTCGCCGACCTGCCGGAGGCTGCCGCAGTGCAGGCGCAGATCCTGCGCGAAACACCGTACCTGCAGGAGCACGGCATTCACCTGTTGATCAGCCCTACACCCCATGGCGAACTGATCATTGGCGACTCCCACCATTACGACAGCGACCCGTCGCCCTTCAATGCCGAGCAGGTAGATGACTGGATGATCGAGCTGGCCGAACAGACCCTGGGCTGCAAAATCCAGGTGGTCGAACGCTGGCAAGGCGTCTACGGCGCTCGCGGGCCCGGGCCGTTCTCGTTTGTGCAGGCAGCATCCGGTGTCAGCGCTGCGTTGATGCACACCGGCGTGGGCATGAGCGTGGGGCCGGCGATGGCCGAGCGAAATATCAGTACCTTGTGGGGAGAGACGTGATGAGCCCGGTGCTCGACCTTGATGTACTCAAGGCCAAGGCGGCGAGGCTACTGGCAGCGAAGATGGGCCTTACACAATAAGCCGATACGCCGCCTGGAGCCCTTGTTGTTACCTCACTAAGGTGCTTGCTTCACCCATTAAGAGAGCAACACTGATGCACTATTTGAAAGCCATCGCCCAAGACCTGCAAGGCAACGGTCATGCCGATACGGTCATTTTGCATTTCTATCAGCAACGGCCGGGTCGTCCCGATGAGCTGATCCACGATATCGTCGGACAGGAAATGACCTCGAATGCAAAATGGGGAGGGCATAGTAAACCCGGTTCGCTGGACCTGGATAAGCGCCGGATCGCGACTTTCGCCGACAGCTTCGTGAAACTCAATTGGTTTAACCCGGCAAGCCATTGGCAGTGTGCGCTCGTCATCTATGTGGATGATTTCAGCGACGCGGGACGGCCGGATTCGGTGAGGCTGGAGTTCCGTGAGAGCAAGGTGTCCGAGGGGAAAACATTACTGGTCTCCAGAACCATGGACTATGACGTCGACAGCGACAGCGTGTTGGAAACCGCTACCACCAATAGTGATATCGACCGCAACGGGGTAGCTGAAAACGCTGATAAAGAGCTGGTTCGCTCGCTATGCAAGGCGTTCCTGGGGTTGAATTGGTGAGCGCTTTAAGCGCGTCACGCTTCGTTGAGCTGTTCAGCCAATATTTCGACCTGTTCCTGACGCTCGGCCTGGCTCAGCTTGGCGTGGGGGTTGAGGGATGACCATTGCGGATAGGCGCGGGCCTTGTGCAGCGCGTCGGGCAGCTTGCCCTCGCGCCAGGTTTTGTCCTGGGGCGTGTCGACCTTGATGCTATGCATCGCCGCATGCCCGCGCAGACTAAGGGCCTTGAGCAACTGACGTTGGCGCAAGGCGAGCAGGCGCAGCACGCTGTCGTCGACGGTCAGCTCGCGTTGGCCTTTGATCTTGCCCAGCAGGCGGCTGCCGTAGCTGCGTGCGGTTTGCAGGGCGCCACCGGCGATAGCGCCGGCCAGGGCCGCAGCGCCAAGGGTCAGGCCGCCGACCAAGAGATCCACGCCCGCACCGGCAGCGGCACCGGCGGCGATTCCGCCACCGACCCGCACGCCAAGTTGCTTGAGGGTTTCGGGGTTGAACAAGTCATCGCCCCAGCGACCGTCGAGCAATGGCAGGTCGCTGGCGGCGGCATCCTGTGGGCGAAAGCCGAACAGTTTGAGCAGGGCTTCAACACACTTTTGTTCCCGTTGGCGCACCGCTTTGCGCAGATCGCCGATGGCTTGCTGTTCATCTTCGGTGACGACGCTGCGACGGCAGGCCGCGCAGTCGATCAGCAGTTCGGCGATCAAGCGTGCGGCGCTTTGCTGGCGGGCCTGGCGTTGGGCCTCTTGATCGAGGATCAGGCGTTCCAACTGCGGGCGGGAGTTTTCCAGCAGCAGGGCCAGGCTTTCATACAGGCGACGTTCACCGTCTTCCGGCGGCGCCACGCTGTCGAAGCGCACCAGCGCGTGCAGGCCGAGGCGGGCCAGGGCTTCGCGCCAGTCCGGCTCGCGCTGGTCGCTGCTGGTGACGAAGTTGAGCACCGGCAACAAGGGTTTGCCGCAACTGGCCAGCACTTGCAGCTCATCGCGGTACTTGGCCAGCACCGGCTCGCGGGCGTCGATCACATACAGGCCGGCGTCCGAGGCCAGCAATTGGCGCAACACCTTGGCTTCCTGTTCGAACCGCTGGCGTGCTTCGCTACCCTCCAGAAAACGCGCCAGGCGAGCGGGACCGTCCAGGCGTTCACCGGGGCGATCCAGGCGCTCCAGATAGTCGAGCAGGGCGATGGCGTCTTCCAGGCCGGGCGTGTCGTACAGCTCCAGCAAGGCTTCGCCATCCACCGATAGGCGCGCGCCTTCGACATGCCGCGTGGTGCTGGGGCGATGAGAGACTTCGCCGAAGCCCACGTCACGGGTGAGGGTGCGCAGCAGTGAGGTCTTGCCGACATTGGTGTGGCCGACCACGGCGAGTTTCAGCGGTTTAGTCATGCCCGGTCTCCAGCCAGTTCAGCGGTGCGCAATCGGCAAACGGCAGCTCAAGTTGTTGCAGTGCGGTGTGCCAGTCACCCAAGCGTTCGGCGTCCAGCGCCTGGCCCGGCGGCGCTTGCAGCAGCCATACACGGGTGGCGGTGGCGCTGCGCGCCAGTTCGGCGATCAACGCCAGGCTGCCACGGTCCGGCGAGCGGCGCGGGTCGCAGACGATGACCAGACGTGCGGGCGGGAAACGGCTGAGTTGTTCCAGCAGCTTGTTCCGCGATTCACTGCTGTCGAGGATGCCGGCGTTTTTAACGTTGCTGGGCAGTTTGGGCGGCCACGGGTGGTGATCGTCGAGTTCGATGGCCACCAGCAAGGCCCCGTCGCTGTCCATCTCGCTGACGCCGCCGCTGACGTGGTGCAGCTGTTCGGGCGCGGCATCGTTGACCCCAAGCCGTTCGCTGCTAGGCATCAGGCGTTCGCGCAGTTGGGCGTAGCCTTGCAGGTTGAGGTCCAGGCGCAACGCCGCACGCCCGATTTTCCAGCGCCACAGGCAGAACAGGGCGAGGATCAATCGGGGCAGCAGGCCGTAGACCAGCAACACGCCCACCAGCCAGGCGGCCCAGGCTTGGCGGGCGTTTTCGATATTCAGGGCTGAATCACCGCTGGCGCGGATCATGTCGACGGTTGGCACATTGAAACCCAGCAAAGCGGGCAGGCTGGCGAGGGCCTGGGTCACGGCGACAAACGTGTCGGCGCCGAGAATGGTGGTTTCCCACACAAAGCCGTAGCGACGGGTGGCGAGCAGGGTCAGCAGGATCACCATGGCGCTGAGCAACGCCAGCAGCCACAGGCTGTTGGCCAACACACCCACCGCCCAGCGATTGAGTTTTTTCCGTTGCAACAACAGCAGCAACGCTGGCGCCAATTGTGCGGCTTTGGCGTCACGCGCCAGTTTCTCGCTGAGCCATAACCACAGGCGCCCAAGGCTGGCGCTGTGTTCGCCAGCAAACAGCAGCCCCAGGGCCCAACTGACCAGCAGGATCAGGTTCAACCCGAGCAGGCTGCCCAGGGCCCAGAACACGTTCACCGGTGTCAGGCCATTGCCCAGCGCAGCGAATGCCAGGCCGGCGCCACTGATCACGGCCACGACCGCCAGTAAGATCAGCGCCAGGCGCGCGCCTTGCAGCCAGCGTGTGAGGGCACCGGTCAGGCCATCGCGCTCGGCCAGGTGCAAGGCGCGCTGGGTAATACGCGTCGACAGGTCGCCCCCGGCCGTGCGGGCCAGGCGGTTGGCTTCCAGGTCTTCCAGGGGGCCGGCGTGTTCTTCACGCAGGCGCACGGCTTCTGTCAGCCAGAGTGTGTGCAGAGGAGTCAGTGCAGTCACGCGCCATCCTGTTGTTTCAGTGAAGGTGGAGCATAACCGCTGACTCGCGGCTCTGGTATTCTCGTCGCCATGAAAAAAACTCTCCCTTTAAGCCTGATCGCAGCCCTCGGTGAAAACCGTGTGATCGGCGTCGACAACAGCATGCCCTGGCATTTGCCGGGGGATTTCAAGTATTTCAAAGCCACCACGCTCGGCAAGCCGATCATCATGGGGCGCAAGACCTGGGATTCCTTGGGTCGACCGCTGCCAGGGCGCTTGAACATAGTGGTCAGCCGTCAGACCGATCTGACGCTTGAAGGTGCGCAAGTTTTTCCGTCATTGGAAGCGGCGGTAGAACGGGCTGAGGAATGGGCCAAGGCGCAGGGCGCGGACGAGCTGATGCTGATCGGCGGCGCGCAGCTTTACGCGCAGGGGCTGGAACAGGCCGATCGCCTGTACCTGACGCGGGTGGCGCTGAGCCCGGAAGGGGATGCGTGGTTTCCAGAGTTTGATAGGAACCAGTGGAAGCTGGTGTCGAATGTCGAGAATCCGGCCGAAGGTGATAAACCGGCCTACAACTTCGAAGTGTGGGAAAAAGCCTAAAAGCATCGCAGGCAAGCCAGCTCCCACATTTTGATGTGTGAATACATTCAAATGTGGGAGCTGGCTTGCCTGCGATAGCGGTCTATCAGACCTGCGCTAACTCGGCATGCTCATCGGCATCCAGCAACGCTTTATCCGTCTGCCCCATGATCTGGCTGGTAATCGCCCCCGCCGTCATCGAACCATTGACGTTCAACGCTGTACGGCCCATGTCGATCAGTGGTTCCACCGAAATCAGCAACGCCACCAGTGACACCGGCAAGCCCATGGCCGGCAGTACGATCAGCGCGGCGAAGGTCGCACCACCGCCCACACCGGCGACGCCCGCCGAACTCAAGGTCACAATCGCCACCAGCGTCGCGATCCACAGCGGGTCCAGGGGGTTGATGCCCACGGTCGGCGCGACCATCACCGCCAACATCGCCGGGTAAAGACCGGCGCAACCGTTCTGGCCGATGGTCGCGCCAAACGAAGCGGCGAAACCGGCGATCGACTGGGGGATACCCAGGCGGCGGGTCTGCGCTTCAATACTCAAGGGGATCGAGGCGGCGCTGGAGCGGCTGGTAAAGGCAAAGGTCAGTACCGGCCACACCTTGCGGAAAAAGCGCAGCGGGTTGATCCCGGCCAACGACAGCAGCAGGCCGTGCACCACAAACATCAGGCCCAGGGCCAGGTACGACACCACCACGAAACTGCCCAGCTTGATGATGTCTTGCAGGTTGGAACCGGCGACCACCTTGGTCATCAGCGCCAACACGCCGTACGGGGTCAGCTTCATCACCAGGCGCACCAGGCGCATCACCCAGGCTTGCAGGGTGTCGATGGCGTTGATGACCTTCTGGCCCTTTTCCACATCATCCTTGAGCAGTTGCAGCGCGGCTACCCCGAGGAACGCGGCAAAAATCACCACGCTGATGATCGACGTCGGCTTGGCCCGGGCCAGGTCGGCGAACGGGTTGGCCGGCACGAACGACAGCAGCAACTGCGGGATATTCAGGTCGGCGACCTTGCCTGCGTAATCACTCTGGATCACTTGCAGGCGCGCCATTTCCTGGGTGCCGGCCACCAGGCCCTCGGCGGTGAGGCCGAACAGGTTGGTCAGGCCGATGCCGATCAGCGCCGCGATGGCCGTGGTAAACAACAGCGTGCCGATGGTCAGGAAGCTGATCTTGCCCAGGGACGAGGCGTTATGCAGGCGCGCCACGGCACTGAGGATCGAAGCGAACACCAGCGGGATCACGATCATTTGCAGCAACTGCACATAGCCATTGCCGACCAGATCAAACCAGCCGATGGAGGCTTTGAGCACTGGATTGCCGTCGCCATAGATGGTGTGCAAGGCCGCACCGAACAGCACGCCCAGAACCAAAGCGAACAGGACCTTCTTGGCCAGGCTCCAGTTAGTCCGACGGGTTTGTGCCAGGCCCAGCAAGAGGGCCACGAACACCAATAAATTGAGAATCAGGGGCAGATTCATTGAAGCTCCGTTGAGAAGGCAGCCAATCGCGTCAGCCTGCGATTGCGAACCGGCAAGCCTAACAGCTTGAAATATATTGATTTAATACCAATATGGAATGGTGACTGTCGTTTTTGGAATAAGCGTCTGACGCTGCTGCGCATGGCCGTGGCGGAATCAGAACCAAAGCCGTCGCGCTCGGGTGATAAGTGTCACAGGGATTTGTTAGCGTCGATGTCTTTCACTTGAGGGAGACAACGCCTATGAAGCTCGCGCCGAAACTACTCTTATCCGCAGCCTTTTGCCTCGGACTCGCCAGCCAGGCGTTTGCCGCCACCGAGTTGAAACATTGGCCGGCACCGGCCGCCAAGCAACTCAACGAAATGATCGCCGCCAACGCCAACAAGGGTAACTATGCGGTGTTCGACATGGACAACACCAGCTACCGCTACGACCTTGAAGAGTCGCTGCTGCCGTACATGGAAAACAAGGGCCTGATCACCCGCGAAACCATGGACCCATCGCTCAAGCTTATCCCCTTCAAAGACACCGCCGACCATAAGGAAAGTCTGTTCAGCTACTACTACCGCCTGTGCGAAGTCGACGACATGGTCTGCTACCCCTGGGTTGCGCAGATTTTTTCCGGCTTCACCCTCAAGGAACTCAAGGTGCAGGTCGACGAGCTGATGGCCTCCGGCAAGCCCGTACCCGTCAGCTATTTTGAAGGCGACGTGGTGAAAAAAACCGAGATACAGCCACCGAAAGTCTTCACTGGCCAGGCCGAGCTCTACAACAAACTGATGGAAAACGGCATCGAGGTGTATGTGATGACCGCCGCGTCCGAGGAACTGGTGCGCATGGTCGCGGCCGATCCGAAGTACGGCTACAACGTAAAGCCCGAGAACGTCATCGGCGTGACCACGATGCTCAAGGACCGCAAGACCGGCGAGTTGACCACCGCACGCAAGCAGATCACCGCGGGCAAATATGACGAGAAGGCCAACCTCGGCCTGGAGCTGACGCCCTACCTGTGGACCCCGGCGACCTGGATGGCCGGCAAGCACGCGGCGATCCTCACCTACATCGACGAGTGGAAAAAGCCGGTGATCGTCGGCGGTGATACCCCCACCAGCGACGGTTACATGCTGTTCCACGATGTGGACGTGGCCAAGGGTGGCATCCATTTGTGGATCAACCGTAAAGACAAGTACATGACCCAGCTCAACGGCATGATCGCCAAGCACGCGGCGGCTCAAGCCAAGGAAGGGTTGCCGGTGACGGCGGACAAGAACTGGGTGATCGTCAAGCCGGAGGAGATTCAGTAGGACCGCATCGCCTGCCATCGGGGGCAAGCCCCCTCCCACATTCGACCGAGTTTCAACCTGAGAATACGGTCAAATGTGGGACGGGCTTGCTCGCGAAGGCAGCCTCAAGTACACAGCAGTATCTATGCAAAAATAGATATCAATTGCGAACCAATCTCATCCTCTGCTAGCGTGCACACCTCCTGAACCCCATGTTCTTTTCAAGGTAGTGCCGTGCTCTCCTGGAATTCGCAGATCGCGCGCCTGTTCGCGGAGCAGAAGAAAGCCCTCGAAGCCTTCGTCACTCGCCGCACCGGCAGTGCCCAAGTGGCCGCCGACCTGACTCAGGAGTCGTTCCTGCGCCTCGCTCGCATGGACTGTGGCGATAAAATCGACAATCTCCCGGCGTTCCTCTTCACCATCGCCAGCAACCTGGTGCGCGATCACCAGCGCCAGGCCATTCGCCGCGAACGCCTGGATGCCGGCGAGCCCAGCGAAGAATTGCCGTGCAGCAACCCGGGTATCGATGAGCAATTGGCTGCCTATCAACAGCAACAGTTGATGCAGGACGCGATTTTGGCGTTGCCTGAAGCGACTCGACAGATCTTCCTGCTCTATCATGTCGACGAACTCTCCTATCGCGAGATCGGCGAACGCCTGTCGATCAGCCCGCGCAGTGTGGAATACCAATTGCGTCGCGCCTTGATTGAATGCCGTGGCTTTATCAAGAAGCGGCTTGCCTGCGATGAACAAGGACGTCGGTCATGACCGCTACCCCCACAGCCGACGAACTGTTCGACGAAGCATCCGCCTGGTATTTCCGCCTGCAGGCCGAGGATGTCACGCCTGGCGAACTGCAGGCTTTTGCCATCTGGCTGGAGCAGGGTGATGCCCAGGATGCCGCCTGGCAGGAAGTGCAGGCGATGCTCGGAGGCTTGCATGAACCGGCGCGGGTCGTTCGCCGCGCCGAACAGGCTGCCTGGCGCAAGCCCGCACGGCGTTGGTCGCGCTGGGCCTGCGCCGCGGCCGTGCTGCTGGCGGTGGGCCTGACTGTGCAGAACACACCTTGGCTTGACCGCATGCGTGCGGACTATGCCACCGGCACCGGCGAGTCACGCAGCATCGAGCTGGCCGATGGCTCCCACCTGCAGCTCAATACCGACAGTGCCATACAGGTGCGCATGAGTGCGGGCGAGCGCCAGGTGCGGTTGTTGCGTGGCGAAGGTTTCTTCGAGGTGGCCAAGGACCCGGCGCGACCGTTCGTGGTGCAGTCCGGCGACGGCTGGGTGAAGGTGGTCGGCACCCGGTTCAGTGTGGCGCGACGCGATGCGCAAACCCTCGTGCAGGTAGCGCAGGGCAAGGTGCAGGTCAGTTCCGGCAGTGGCACACCGGTGTATCTGGAGCCGGGACGGGCGGTGGAGTACCAGGAACACCTGGCTGAAGTCCGCGGTTTCGACGCGGCCAGCGGGTTTGCCTGGCGCCAGCGGCAACTGGTGTTTCGCCAGCAACCGCTCTCGGACGTGGTCAGCGAGCTGAACCGTTATTGGCCGGGCAAGACCCTGATACTGGGCGACGCATTGCGCAATCGCGTGGTCTCCGGCGTGTTTGAAATCGATAAACCCGACGCGGTGATCAAGGCGCTGGAATACACCCTCAACCTGCGCGCCGAGCATTACACCCCGTATTTGCTGGTGCTGCGCGAGGGTAAGGCGTCGTAGTCGCAACTTTTTGAAAATACTTTCAGGGATTCCCGGTGAGCATTCGTCCTTGATCACTGAGGCGTAAATAGTAAGCACTCTCAAGTAGTGCCGCGCCGATCACAGACTTTTTGCACCGGGGAGCTCCACCCATGGCACACCGTTTCGCCGCATCGCCCTTGCTCGCGCTGGTCATTTGCTTGACCGGCACTGCGTCGCTATCCCTGCAAGCTGCCGAGGTCACCCAGGCCCAGGCTTACCGTTTCGATATCCCCGGGCAAAGCCTCGACGGCGCGCTGGCGGCATTTTCAGCGGTGACGCGCGTGCAGGTGCTGGTGTCCGGTGAGGTGACCCAAGGGGTGGTGTCGCCCGGTGTGAGTGGCCATCTCGGCCAGCGCGAAGCCTTGGCGCAATTGCTTGGCGGTACGGGCTTGAGTGCGGCGTTTATCAACGCCGACACCGTGACCCTGGAGAAGCGCGTAGCCACCGGCGGCGCTATCGAAGTCGGCGCCACTACCATCAGCGCTGAACGACTGGGCGCCACGACCGAAGGCAGTGGCTCCTACACCACCGGTGCGGTGACCCTGGGCAAGGGCGAGCAGAAGCTCAAGGACATCCCGCAATCGGTCAGCGTTATGACCCGTAAACAGATGGATGACCAGAACACCACCAAGCTGTCCGAAGTGGTCAAGCGCACCCCCGGCCTGACAGCGACCAAATCCCCTGGGCCCGGTATGTTCATTTTCTCCCGTGGCTTTGAGGTCGGCACCCTGCAATACGATGGCGTGGGCATCCCGCGTAACACCTATGCGTTGGGCAGCTACCTCACTGAAAACATGGCCATCTATGACCGTGTAGAAACCCTGCGCGGGCCGGCCGCCTTGCTGCAAGGCGCCAACAGCCCGGGCGGCACCATGAACCTGGTGCGCAAGCGTGGCCAGCAGGACCCGACCGTGACGATCACCGCAAAAGCCGGCTCCTGGGACCACTACGGCACCCAGGTCGATGCCGGTGGCCCGCTCAATGCCGAAGGCACCCTGCGCGGCCGGTTTGTGGCGGATTACGACACGACGGACTCGTTCGTTGACTATGCCGGTGGCTGGAATCAGACGGTGTATGCCGCCGTGGACTACGACTTCACGCCAGACACCACCGTCGGTGTGGGGGTCAGCAACCAGAAAGGCCACTCGCGCCCCAACTTCATGTCACTGCCCCGTTACGCCAATGGCAGCGATATCGGCCTGCCGCGCTCGACTTTTGTCGGCGCCAGCTGGAACCGCAACGTCAATAACCAGACCCAGGTGTTTGCCGATATCGAGCATCGCTTCAACGATGACTGGAAGGTGAAAGCTGCCCTCGTGGCCATGGATGAACACAACGACGCGACCTACCAGGCGACCTGGGATGAGATTCCCAACCCCGGCACCGCCGGCAATGTGCGTTATGTGGATTGGGTCACCGACTTCAATACCAAGAGCCGCGGCGTGGATGTGTACGTGAACGGCAAGTTTGAAGGTTTGGGCTTGCAACAGGAGATGGTACTGGGCGCCAACTATTCCAAACTCACCACCAACGACCAGTGGGCGCGAGCAGCGACGGCCGGCGCGGACATTTTCAACATCGATCACAACCGTCCACAGCGCGATAAAAACCAGCTGTTCCAGGCGGGCAATGCTACGAAAAGTTGGTATGACATTCGCCAGAAAGGGGTTTATGGCACTTGGCGCGTCAAGGTTGTGGACCCACTGACCTTGATTCTCGGTGCACGTACCAGTTGGTATGACTATGGCTACACCGACGAGAGCGGTTCCCGGGGTGTGTATGGCGACCCAACCCGCAGCACCACGCAGAGCAATGGTCACGTTACCCCGTACGCCGGCTTGGTGTACGCCCTCAATGATCAATGGTCGGCCTACGCCAGCTACGCTGACGCGTTCGAACCGCAAACCAACCTGACCACGTCTTTGACCGTGCTCAAGCCCATCGAAGGCCAGAACTACGAACTGGGCCTGAAGGGTGAACTGGCGGACGGTCGTCTGAATACCTCGTTCGCCATCTTCCGTTATGACCAGGAAAACCGTGCGGCTCAAGACCTGCAAGGCGGCAAAGTCTGCGGCGGCTGGTACTGCTCGCTCGCCTCGGGCAAGGTTCGCAGCCAAGGCTTCGAAGCCACTTTGAGCGGCGAAGTGCTGCCGGGTTTGCAACTGGTCTCCAGCTACACCTACAACACCACCAAATTCCTCAAAGACGACACTTACGAAGGCAAGATCTTCAGCACCTGGACACCCAAGCACCTGCTCAAGGTCTGGGGTGACTACCAGTTGCCGGGCGATTGGCAGCAGTTCAGTGTCGGTGCCGGCGTAACCGCACAAAGCAGCACTGAAGCCTACGACCGCAACTTCAGCGTACCCGGCAATGCACTGTGGGATTCGCGGGTGGCCTACAAGATCAACCAGGAGTTCACAGTTGCGGCGAACCTGAACAATATGTTCGACAAGAAGTACTACATCCCTGCGTATAACGCGACGTGGGGCAGCAACTACTATGGCGACCCGCGTAATGTGATGTTCAGCATGACCTACACCCCACAGTTCTAAAGCCTGACGCATCACTTCTGTGGGAGGGGGCAAGCCCCCTCCCACATTTTGATCATCATTGTGCTTGGGGTTATCTCCAGGCAAAAAAATGCCCCGCACCTGGCGGGGCATTTTGATGCGCGAGGCTTACAGGCCGTCGAGCATTGCCGTGTTACGTACAGCACCCTTGTCGGCACTGGTGGCCAACAATGCGTAAGCCTTCAACGCAGTAGTGACTTTCCGCGGGCGTTTTTCTACCGGCTTCCAACCCTTTTTGTCCTGCTCAACCCGGCGTGCCGCCAGTTCTTCATCGCTGATCAACAGGTTGATCGAGCGGTTCGGAATGTCGATCAGCACCTTGTCGCCATCCTGCACCAGGCCAATCGCGCCACCGGCAGCGGCTTCCGGGGAAGCGTGGCCGATGGACAAGCCCGAGGTGCCGCCAGAGAAACGCCCGTCGGTCAGCAGCGCGCAGGCTTTGCCCAGACCTTTGGATTTCAGGTAGGACGTGGGGTAGAGCATCTCCTGCATACCCGGGCCGCCCTTGGGGCCTTCGTAGCGGATGATCACGATGTCGCCTTCCTTGACTTCGTCAGCGAGGATGCCGCGCACCGAGCTGTCCTGGCTTTCGTAGATCTTGGCGCGGCCTTCGAAAACGTGGATGGATTCATCCACACCTGCCGTTTTCACCACGCAGCCGTCGAGGGCGATGTTGCCGTACAGCACGGCCAGGCCGCCTTCTTGCGAGTAGGCGTGCTCGACACTGCGGATGCAGCCGTTTTCACGGTCGTCATCCAGCGTATCCCAACGGGTCGACTGGCTGAATGCGGTCTGGGTCGGGATGCCCGCCGGGCCAGCCTTGAAGAAGGTGTGTACGGCTTCGTCGTCAGTCTGGGTGATGTCCCATTTGGCGATGCCTTCGGCGATCGACTTGCTGTGCACGGTCGGCAGGTCAGTGTGCAGCAGGCCGCCACGGGCCAGGGAACCTAGGATCGAGAAGATCCCGCCGGCGCGGTGCACGTCTTCCATGTGGTACTTCTGGATGTTCGGCGCGACCTTGCACAGTTGCGGCACGTGGCGAGACAGGCGGTCAATGTCGCGCAGGTCGAAGTCGATCTCGGCTTCCTGGGCGGCGGCCAGCAAGTGCAGGATGGTATTGGTGGAACCGCCCATGGCGATGTCCAGGGTCATGGCGTTCTCGAACGCCTTGAAGTTGGCGATGTTGCGCGGCAGCACCGACTCATCGTTCTCGGTGTAATAGCGTTTGCACAGCTCGACGATGGTGCGGCCGGCCTGCAGGAACAGTTGCTCGCGGTCGCTGTGGGTGGCCAGTGTGGAACCGTTACCCGGCAAGGCGAGACCTAAGGCTTCTACCAGGCAGTTCATCGAGTTGGCGGTGAACATGCCGGAGCACGAACCGCAGGTCGGGCAGGCGCTGCGCTCGTATTCCGCGACCTTCTCGTCAGAAGCGCTGGAATCGGCGGCGATCACCATGGCGTCAACCAGGTCGAGTCCGTGGGACGCGAGCTTGGTCTTGCCGGCTTCCATCGGGCCGCCGGAGACGAAGATCACCGGGATGTTCAGGCGCAAGGCAGCCATCAACATGCCGGGGGTGATCTTGTCGCAGTTGGAGATGCACACGATGGCGTCGGCGCAGTGGGCGTTGACCATGTACTCCACGGAGTCGGCGATGATCTCGCGGCTCGGCAGGGAATACAGCATGCCGTCATGGCCCATGGCGATGCCGTCGTCCACGGCAATGGTGTTGAATTCCTTGGCCACGCCGCCGGCCCGTTCGATTTCGCGGGCGACCAGTTGGCCCAGGTCCTTGAGGTGGACGTGGCCCGGTACGAACTGGGTAAACGAGTTGGCAATCGCGATGATCGGCTTCTTGAAGTCGTCATCCTTCATCCCCGTGGCACGCCACAGTGCGCGGGCGCCGGCCATGTTGCGGCCGTGGGTGGATGTTTTCGAGCGGTAATCTGGCATGGAGCACTCCGGGCGGCTAATCACTTATTAATCAGGTGCAAAGGGGAGTGAGCTTCTAATTGACGACTGGAACACCCGAAAAATGGCCGTGTGTCCGGAAGTTGCCACTCGCATCGCGGGATCGCCGCTTGCTTGGGCCTCGAGCTCATAAACCCGCCGGGGGATGACTGGCGATGAATAGGGCCGATTCTACACCGCTGGCGGCTGGAGGGAATGGCCGTAACCTTGAAGATAGCCGCTACAGGACATGTGGGCGCTGCTTGATCAGCGCATTCAGGGCGAGCCCGGCGGCACTCAGGGTTAGAAAGCACAGGGCTAGCGCGGTGGTCAGGTTGGCGGTGGCCAGGTTGATCACCAGGCTGATCAGGCCGCCGCACATGAAAATCAGCAAGCTACCGGCAGAGGTCGCCGTGCCAGCCAGTTGCGGGTAGAGGCTCATGGCCTTGGAGTTGGCGATGGGTCGACAGATGGTGGTGCCGGCTGTGCAGATCAACATCGGGATCAGCACCGTGGCGGCCGACAGGCCGAACTGCCAGGCCAGCCAGAGCATGACCAGACCTGAAACAGTGATCAGCAACAGGCCAGTGTTGATTTGCCGGTCGGCGTCCATTTTGCGATGCAGGATACTGGCAATCACTCCGCCGCAGACGTAGGCCGCGCCATATAGCAGCAATGCCCAGGCGAATTGATACGTCGACAGGTTCAAGCGCTCCAT
The DNA here is from genome assembly GCF_023127755.1 of Pseudomonas sp. W2Aug9. NCBI lineage: Bacteria > Pseudomonadati > Pseudomonadota > Gammaproteobacteria > Pseudomonadales > Pseudomonadaceae > Pseudomonas > Pseudomonas sp. W2Aug9. The sequence goes on from NZ_SPKL01000008.1 coordinate 131,990, forward strand.
GAAGATCAGGGGCGACATCACGATAAACGAGAAATGGCAGGCAAAGGCCAGGGCGGAAATCAACCAATAGCTGACGAAACGGAGGTCGGAAAACAGCAGCCAATAGCCGTTGAAGAACTGTAGCGGTGAGGGGCGATGGCTGCTGCGCGAGTCGTGCAGCAGGCGTGCGGACCAGAGCCACACCACTGTGGCTAACACGATAAACACGTAAAAACTCGCCTGCCATCCGCCATAAATTTGCAGCCAGGTGCCCATCAGTGGCGAGCTTGAGATGAACACTCCGCCGGCGGTGGTCATCCAGATTCGAATCCGCTGCAGCTCCCGTCCTGTAAACAAGTCCTGGATAAGCGCCTGCGACAGGGCAAACGCCCCGCACCCTACGGCCTGAACCACGCGAAAGCCGATAAACCAATTGAAATCCGGGGCCAGCAAACAACCGGCTGCACCCAGCGCCGATAAGGCAATACCTGCCAGCAGCAGTTTTTTGCGGCCGAACATGTCAGACAACGGGCCTATCAGCAGTAACGAGACGGCCAGGCCAATGGCAAAAATACTGACGGACTGGGCGATTTCTGAAGGCGTGTGGCCAAAGTGATTGGAGAGGGCGGGAAAGGATGGCAGGACTACGTCGAGGGGGAAGACTGCGAGCAGGGTCATGGTCATCAACAGTACGATGAAATATGACTTGTTTGGTGTGGCTGTACTAATAGGCATCAACCGGACCGCTCTATCCTTCCTTGCTGGGGGGAGGAGAGTCGGTGTGACGGCAAGGGAAGTCAATGGAAATGGCAGTGGGAAACAGCTGAAAGGCCCGTAGGATCAGTCGTTGACTGTTCCTACGGGGAGCATCCCGCTGTCAGCTATTAGGCAGCAAGCGACAAGTAATGCTCTTGATATACCGCGTCTCGACAATCGCCGGATGCACCGGGTGGTCCGGGCCCTGGCCGCCGCGTTCGAGCATCTGGATATTGCGATCCAGGTGACGGGCGCTGGTCAGCAGGATGTTTTGCAGATCGTCTTCCGGCAGGTGCATCGAGCACGAAGCGCTGACCAGGATACCGTCCTTGCTGAGCAGGCGCATGGCTTGCTCGTTGAGGCGGCGGTAGGCGCCTTCGCCATTCTTCATGTCTTTTTTGCGTTTGATGAAGGCCGGTGGATCGGCGACGATCACGTCGAAGCGCTCTTCGCTGGCTTTCAGTTCTTTCAACGCTTCAAAGACGTCGCCTTCGATGCAGGTCATCTTCTCGGCAAAGCCGTTCAGCGCGGCGTTGCGCTCTACGCCGTCGAGGGCGAAGGCCGAAGCGTCGACGCAGAACACTTCACTGGCGCCAAAGGCTGCAGCTTGCACGCCCCAGCCGCCGATGTAGCTGTACAGGTCGAGCACGCGCTTGCCTTTGGCATACGGGGCCAGGCGGGCGCGGTTCATGCGGTGGTCGTAGAACCAGCCGGTTTTCTGGCCCTGGATCACCGGGGCTTCGAATTTCACGCCGTTCTCTTCCAGCGCCACCCACTCCGGCACCAGGCCGAAAACCGTTTCGACGTAGCGGTTGAGGCCCTCGGCGTCGCGTGCGGCGGAGTCATTCTTGAACAGGATGCCGCTGGGCTTGAGCACCTGGGTGAGGGCCGCGATCACGTCTTCTTTATGCGCTTCCATGGTCGCCGAAGCGATCTGCACCACCAGGATGTCGCCGAAACGGTCGACCACCAGGCCCGGCAGCAGGTCGGAATCACCGTAGACCAGGCGGTAGAACGGCTTGTCGAACAGGCGATCACGCAGGGACAGCGCGACGTTGAGGCGGTGCACCAGCAGCGACTTGTCCAGCGGCAACTTGATGTCGCGCGACAGCAGGCGGGCGCAGATCAGGTTGTTCGGGCTCATGGCCACGATGCCCAGGGTCTTGCCGCCGGCTGCTTCCAGGATAGCCTGGTCGCCTGCCTGGAAGCCGTGAAGTGGGGTGGCGGCCACGTCGATTTCGTTGCTGTAGACCCACAGGTGGCCGTTGCGCAAACGACGATCGGCGTTGGCTTTGAGACGCAGGCTTGGCAGGGACATGACGTCGCTCCGGAAAAAAGAGCGGGAGTATACCCTTTGCGCACTCTTTCATGTGGGAGCTGGTTTGCCTGCGATGCGGGCGGTGCGGTGTATCAGACGTACGGTGGTAATGCTATCGCAGGCAAGCCAGCTCCCACATTCGATCGGGTTTCACTTGGGTTTTTGGGTGTCGGTCACGGCTGCATAAGGGGTAGAATTCGCGCCTAGTCCAGAGTGTGTATTTATGTCCCAAGAGCTTTCCGCCGAGCAGATTCAACAGGCCCTGCAAGGCATCAGCGTGCCGCCCCAACCGCAAATCATGGTGGATTTGCAGATGGAGCAGTACATGCCCGACCCGGACCTGGAAGTGATCGCACGGTTGATCTCCCAGGACCCGGGCTTGTCTGGTGCGCTGCTGAAGATCGTCAATTCGCCGTATTACGGCCTGAGCAACAAAATTGCATCGATCCAGCGTGCGGTAAACCTGTTGGGCAGCCGCTCGATCATCAACTTGATCAACGCGCAGTCGATCAAGGGCGAGATGAGCGACGACACCATCGTTACCCTCAACCGTTTCTGGGACACCGCCCAGGATGTGGCGATGACCTGCCTCACGCTGGCCAAGCGCACCGGCTCGCAAACCGTCGACGAAGCCTATGCCCTGGGCCTGTTCCACGATTGCGGCGTACCGTTGATGCTCAAGCGTTTTCCCAACTACATGTCCGTGCTGGAACAGGCTTACGCCAACGCCGGCCCGGATTGCCGCGTGGTCGACACCGAAAACAACGCGTTCCACACCAACCATGCAGTGGTCGGCTACTACACCGCCAAGTCCTGGCGCCTGCCGGAGCATGTCACCGACGCCATCGCCAATCACCACAACGCTCTGGCGATTTTCAGTGATGAGTCGTCGCGCAACCCGCAGCTCAAGAACCTGCTGGCTATCTTGAAGATGGCCGAGCATATCTGTTCGTCGTTTCGCGTACTGGGGAGCCAGGCGGTGGACCATGAGTGGAATGCAATCGGCCATCTGGTGCTGGATTACGTGGGCCTGTCGGATTACGACTTCGAAAGCCTGAAGTTGTCGATCCGCGAACTGGGTGCGCACTGAACCGTCATTCAAGAGGTACACATGCCCGAGTTACCTGAAGTCGAAACCACCCGACGCGGCATTGCCCCGCACCTGGAAGGCCAACGCGTCAGTCGCGTGGTGGTGCGTGAGCGGCGCCTGCGCTGGCCGATCCCGGAAGACCTGGATGTGCGCCTGTCCGGGCAGCGCATCGTGCTGGTGGAACGGCGGGCCAAGTACCTGTTGATCAATGCCGAAGTGGGCACCTTGATCAGTCACTTGGGTATGTCGGGCAACCTGCGTCTGGTTGAGGTCGGTATGCCCGCGGCCAAGCATGAACATGTGGATATCGAGTTGGAATCGGGGATGGCCCTGCGCTACACCGACCCTCGGCGTTTCGGCGCGATGCTCTGGAGCCAGGATCCGCACAACCACGAGCTGCTGCTGCGTCTGGGCCCGGAGCCGTTGACCGAGCTGTTTGATGGCGAGCGTTTGTTCCAGCTGTCACGCGGCAAGTCCATGGCGGTGAAGCCGTTCATCATGGACAACGCGGTGGTGGTGGGCGTGGGCAATATCTATGCGACAGAGGCGTTGTTTGCGGCGGGGATTGATCCGCGGCGTGCCGCCGGTGGCATTTCACGCGGGCGCTATTTGAAGCTGGCGATTGAGATCAAACGGGTGCTGGCCGCCGCTATCGAGCGGGGCGGCACCACGCTGCGCGACTTTATCGGCGGTGATGGGCAGCCGGGGTATTTCCAGCAGGAACTGTTCGTGTATGGCCGTGGCGGCGAGGCGTGCAAGGTCTGCGGGAGCGAGTTGCGCAATGTGGTGCTGGGGCAGCGGGCGAGTGTGTTTTGCCCCAAGTGTCAGAGCTGATTGCTGGGTGAGGGCTGATATTGCTATCGCAGGCAAGCCAGCTCCCACATTTGAATGTATTCACATATCCAAGTGTGGGAGCTGGCTTGCCTGCGATGAGGCCTTTACGGGCAATGAAAAGGCTTAGGCCTTACCGGTAATCTTGCGGTACTTCTCCATCAACTGCTCTTCAGTCTCCGGGTGCGCTTCATCCAGCGGAATGCAATCAACCGGGCAAACCTGCTGGCACTGCGGTTCGTCGTAGTGGCCGACGCACTGGGTGCACAGGTTGGGGTCGATCACGTAGATCTCTTCGCCCTGGGAAATGGCGGCGTTCGGGCACTCGGGTTCGCAGACGTCGCAGTTGATGCAATCGTCGGTGATGATCAGGGACATGGAAACTCCTGCCAGGGCACTCTGCCAAGGCATCTGAAAACTAATGCGCGCAATTGTGCCGCATTGGCGCCCGCAGTGCGAGCAGGCACCGATTGAGCGGTCTTACTTCTTGAAGCGCAATGTCAGTGCGTCCGCCACGGCAGGATGCACGAACTTGGTGATATCTCCGCCCAAAGCAGCAATTTCACGAACTAACGTCGAGGAAATGAACGAATAACGCTCCGACGGTGTGAGGAACAGGCTTTCCACGTCCGGCGCCAGTTGGCGGTTCATGTTGGCCAGTTGGAATTCGTATTCGAAATCCGACACCGCCCGCAAGCCGCGCAAGAACACATTGGCGTTCTGCTCCTTGGCGAAATGCGCCAGCAATGTCGAAAAGCCCACTACTTCCACATTCGGCAGGTGCTTGGTGACCTCTTGCGCCAGCTCCACACGTTGTTCCAGGGGAAACAGCGGGTTTTTCTTGGGGCTGGCTGCGACCGCGATGATCACATGGTCGAACAGGCGAGAGGCGCGTTCGACCAGATCGCCATGGCCTTTGGTAATCGGGTCGAAGGTACCTGGGTACAACACTCGGTTCATCGCGTCGTCCTGGCGGAGTCCGTTGGGGAACCGGATGGTATCGCAGCCATCCCGGTCGGCCAAGTCGACTTACGTAGATAAATGCCGTGAATCGAACGGTTTTTCACGCTGTTTTCAGACGTTCGGCCAAGGCTGACGCCAGTTGGGCGCTCAATCCATACACCGACAACTGGGGATTTGCCCCGATGCTGGTAGGAAACAGCGAGCCGTCATGAATCGACAGGTTACGCAGTTGGTGGTGGCGACCGAGGCTGTCGGTTACCGCATGCTTCGGATCTTCGCCCATGGCACAGCCGCCCATCACATGGGCGCTGCCGAGTGTTGTGCGGTGCAACTCCAGGTTCAAACCGTCAATCATGCTGCGCGCTTCGGCCAGGCTGTTCACGTACCGTGCGTCGTGATGCAAAGGCTTGACCGATTTGGCCCCTGCCGCGAACTGAATCTCGGCCATGCTGTGGAAGGCCCGGCGCAGGCCGTCCCAGGCGTAGGGTGAAACCTGATAATCGAGCACGGGTGTGCCATCGCCGCGTAAATCCACGCTGCCGCCCGGGCTGTCGGGGTGAAAGCCGTCGCGCAGCAGGGCGAGCATGGCGTGGGTGTGAGGCAGTTGGTTCATGTCCAGCGCGTTCTGTTTGCCGTAACCGCCAAACAAGGTGCTGGCCAATCCTGGGTGTAAGGGTGGCGCTTCGAGCTTGTAGGACATTTTGCCGGTAGTGCCGTCCTGCCATTGGAAATGGTCGGAGTAAATCGATTGCGGCGCACCGTAGAACGGGTTTATCACTTCGTCGAACAGCCCCGCCGAGAAGTTGACCAGGTGCAAGAAGGTCCGCTTGCCCAGCCGCGAATGCGGGTCGGGCGCGTCCGAGCGCATCAGCAGGGCCGGGCTATTGATACCGCCGCCCGACAGCACGTAATGCCTGGCTTTTACGGTGATCTTGCGCCCGGTCGGCGCCACGCAGCGCTCGTCCATGGCCACGCATTCCAGGCTGCTGATGGTGTCGCCGCTGTATTTGAGCTGCTCGGCGCGGGCGAGGTACAGCAGTTCGCCGCCTTTCTCCAGGGTGGAGGGGATAGTCGTCACCAGCATCGATTGCTTGGCGTTCACCGGGCAACCCATGCCGCAATAACCCAGGTTGAAGCAGCCGCGCACATTGCGCGGGATCACATGCCAGCTGTAGCCAAGCTTTTCGCAGCCTTTGCGGATCACATCGTTGTTGGCATTCGGTGGAAGCGCCCAGGGTGCGATGCCCAGGCGCTGTTCCATTTTTTCGAACCAGGGCGCCATCTCGGCGCTGCTGTGGCCCTTCACCGCGTATTCGCTGGCCCAGTGGGCGAGGGTGGCGTCGGGTGTACGAAAGCTGGAGGTCCAGTTGATCAAGGTGGTGCCGCCCACCGCCCGGCCTTGCAGGATGGTGATGGCGCCGTCCTTGCTCATGCGGCCGATGCCTTCCTGGTAGAGGCTGGCGTAGGCTTCGTCTTCGAGCAGCTTGAAGTCACTGCTGGTCTTGAGTGGGCCCTCTTCGATCAGCAACACCTTGTAGCCAGCGGCGCTGAGGATCTCTGCGGTGGTGCCACCACCGGCACCGCTGCCAATAATGGCTACATCGGCTTCCAGGGTCAGGTCGTTGTCGAGGGCGGCACCATTGTGGGTTTTCCAGCCACGGGCCAGGCCATCGCGGAACAGATCGGGTACGGGCATCAGGGTCGTCTCTGGTTTTTATTGTGAGGGATGCGAATCAGATCTTCGGTGGGCCGGGATAACCGCAATGGGCCCAGGAGGCGGGCCGGAAATACCAGGCCATGATCACCAACTTGAGCAGCGAGCCCTGTCCCATGCGCAGCAGGTTCAGGTAGCTGTTTTCCCAGCGGTGCAGGAAGTTGCGGATCTGCTCGCTGCTGGCATTTTCCCAACTGCCCCAGATACCGGTCAGCGGGCCGCGGGTGATGCCCATGCCCAGCACGTCGAATAACTGCTGGGTGAGCTTGAACATCTCCGGCGACAAGTTTTGCAGGCTGTAGTCGAGTTTTTTCAGGGTGTCTTCAATGCCTGCGACCACTGTCTCGGCGCTGGCCGCACCCTCCAGCAGCACTGGGATCACCGCGCGCAAGAACGGCAAATCACTGGCGCGCAACATCGCGAAGCCGCTGGCCGGCGTACTGCTGGAGCAACCGCTGAGACTGGCGCCAAGCCCGGCCGTGGCGAGGAAAGCGCTGGCGCACAGGCCGATTTTCAAGACGCCGCGCCGAGACAGTGCGGGTGAATCGTTCAGGCTGGGGTTCATTGTTTTTATCGTCCTGAAGGTGACGGTTATCAGCGGATAAACAACTTCTGGATCAATTTCTGAATCGATTTGCCGTAAGGGGGGTAGATCAACTTCGCCGCGTTCAGGCGCTGTTTAACCAGCACGCCCTTGGCCTTGCTGAATGTCAGGAAGCCTTCATGGCCGTGGTAATGGCCCATGCCCGACGGGCCGATGCCACCAAATGGCATGTCGTCCTGGGCTACGTGCAGCAAGGTGTCGTTCAGGCATACGCCGCCGGAATGGGTTTCGTGAAGCACACGCTCCTGCTCGTTCTTGTTGTAGCCGAAGTAGTACAGGGCCAGTGGGCGTGGACGCTGGTTGATGTAGGCAAAGGCTTGGTCAAGGCCGCGATACGGCACGATGGGCAAGAGCGGGCCGAAAATCTCGTCCTGCATGACTGTCATGTCGTCGCTGACATTCAGCAGCAGGCTGTGGGCCATACGTCGAGCCTGGCCTTGCTCGTACAGTGGGACCAGGGTGGCGCCCTTGTCGGTAGCGTCCTTGGCGTAGGCATTGAGCCGGGCCAGTTGCCGCTCGTTGATGATGGCGGTGTAGTCCGGGTTGTCGGCCAGGGTCGGATAAAACCCACGCACGGCCTTGGAATACGCCTCGACAAACCCTGCGACGCGGTCCTCCGGCACCAGCACATAGTCTGGCGCCACACAGGTTTGCCCGGCATTCAAGGCTTTGCCGAAGGCGATGCGCTCGGCGGCGTCCTTGAGCGGTACATCGGCCGAGACGATGGCTGGTGACTTGCCGCCCAGTTCCAGGGTGACCGGCGTGAGGTTTTCGGCCGCCGCACGCATCACGTGTTTGCCAATGCTGGTGGCACCGGTAAACAGCAGGTGATCGAAGCGCAATTTGGAAAACGCCATGCCCACTTCGGCTTCGCCCAGCACCACGCACACAAGGTCCTCGGGAAAGATCCTGGCCAGCAGCGCCTTGAGCAGTTCGCCGGTGGCCGGTGTGGACTCGCTGAGCTTGAGCATCACCCGGTTGCCGGCGGCCAAAGCCCCGACCAACGGGCCGATAGCCAGATACAACGGGTAGTTCCACGGCACGATGACGCCGACGACGCCCAACGGTTGATAAATGACTTTGGCCGAGGCGGGCTGGAAGGCAATGCCTACAGCGCGGCGGGAGGGTTTCATCCAGCCCTTGAGGTGTTTGCTGGCATAGTGAATGCCATGCAGGCTGGGCATCAATTCGGCGAACAGGGTTTCGTCTGCGCTGCGATGGCTGAAGTCCTGGCTGATCGCAGTGATCAGCGCCTGGCGTTCGTCGCTGAGCACATCGCGCAGGGCCTTGAGCCATTGTTGGCGTTGCGCAGCCGGTGGCATCGGGTTGGCGGCGTAGGCGCGACGCTGGGCTTCGAACAGCTCCTGGAGGTGGTCCAAGGCCTGGGCATCTTGCAGGTAGGCAATGTTGGCAGACATGGCGCAGTTCCCGATTGTTATAGGTCTGCCTGGATTTTTAGAGTCATTGCTCTAAATTGTCAAATAACATTGCAGTAACATCCAGATTTAACCTGGCCGGCATAGGCCGTAAGATGCCCCATCCCGTGTTTGGAAGCTGATCCCCCATGGCACCACGAGTAAAGACCAGCGAGCGCATTGTGCAAACCAGCCTGGAGCTTTTTAACCAGCAGGGCGAGCGCAGTGTCAGCACCAACCATATCGCCGCCCATATGGAGATTTCTCCGGGCAACCTGTACTACCACTTCCCCAACAAGCAGGCGATCATCGCCGTGCTGTTTCGCGAATATGAAGCCCTGGTGGACAGTTTCCTGCGCCCGCCCCAGGGGCGCACGATGGTGGTGGAGGACAAGCGCTTTTATCTGCAAGCCGTGCTGGCGGGCATGTGGCGCTATCGTTTCCTGCACCGCGACCTCGAACATCTGCTGGAGAGCGATCCGGAACTTGCCACAGGCTATCGGCGGTTTTCCCAGCGTTGCCTGATCCAGGGCGGTGCCATTTACCAGGGGTTTGTCGATGCCGGCATTCTGAATATGGGCCCGGTGCAAACCGAAGCCCTGACCCTGAATGCCTGGATCATCCTGACCTCCTGGGTGCGGTTCCTGTGCACCACCAACGAAAAGTCCACCCACCTGAGCGCCGAGGCGATCAAGCGCGGGGTGTACCAGGTGCTGGTGTTGGAGGCGGGGTTTGTCACGCCCCAGGCCAAAGAAGCGGTGGATGCGTTGTTCAAGGAATTTTACGTGCCCCTGAACCAGGCACTGGAAGAAGTGAAGTAAGACCTTTCCCCTTTGTATTCACAGGAGTCAGTCATGCCGCTTGCCCAACTGATCAGCCCCCCGCAATTGGCCGAGCGCCAGAAGTCGGCAGGGCTGGTGATCCTGGATTGCCGCTTTGCCCTGGAAGACCCGGATTACGGCCTGTGCAGCTACACCGAAGGGCATATCGAGGGCGCGCAATACGCCGACCTGGAGCGCCACCTCAGCGGTCCGGTAACCAAGGGCGTGACGGGTCGTCATCCTTTGCCAGCAGCAGACACGTTCGCCAAGCAGCTACGGGCCTGGGGCATCAGTGCCGACACCGATGTGGTGCTGTATGACGACGGCCCCGGTGCCTATGCTGCCCGTGCCTGGTGGCTGCTGGCCTGGCTGGGCAAGCGTGATGGGGTGTTTATTCTCGATGGTGGCCTCAAGGCCTGGCACAGCGCCGGTTTCCCCTTGAGCCTGGATGCGCCGGTGACCGAGCCGGGCACCTTCACTGGTACGCCGGATAATCGGCTGGTGCTGGATGCCGAGCATTTGCAAAAACGCCTGGGTCAGCCCGGCCTGACCTTGATCGACGCCCGCGCCCAGCCGCGTTTTCGTGGCGAAGTAGAGCCCATAGACCCGATTGCCGGGCATATTCCCGGCGCGCAGTGCGCAGCATTCAATGAAAACCTGGGCAGTGACGGGCGCTTCCTGCCGGCCGAGCAGCTCAAGCAACGCTTTGCTGCGCAGTTGCAGGGGCGCCCGCCGCAGGAGTTGGTGGCGTATTGCGGTTCGGGGGTGACGGCGTGCCATAACCTGTTTGCCCTGGCGTTGGCGGGGTATCCGTTGGGCAAGTTGTATGCGGGGTCGTGGAGTGAGTGGATTACGGATCCGGCGCGGGAAATTGCAACAGGCGACTGAGCAATTGGCCCTGTAAACCCAATCAAAATGTGGGAGGGGGCTTGCCCCCGATTGCAGTGTGTCAGTCTCAGTATCTGTAACTGATCCACCGCTATCGGGGGCAAGTCGAATCGTCGCACCGCCCCTCCCACATTTTTAACTGCGTTGTGTCAGTAACCACTGTGGGATGCGGCGTTCCAAGTAATAGCCGGGACGTTTCAGTGAACCCTCCACAAAGCCCACATGCCCACCCTTTGTCAGCAATTCAAACTCGGTGCACTCCGACAGCTCACTCGCTTCCGGCAGGCTATGAGCAAACACAAACGGATCATCGGCGGCCTGGATGATCAGTGTTGGTGTGCGGATATCGCCCAGGTAGTAGCGACTGGATGCGCGGCGATAGTAATCCTCAGCACTCAAGAAGCCATGCAACGGCGCAGTCACTCGCCCATCGAAGTCCCAGAACGTGCGCATCTTCTCCAGGGAGCCCAGTGCCTCCAGGGTTTTCAGTCCTTCCTCACGTCCATCTTGCAAAAACTGGCGTTGCTTTACGCGAATGTACGCCAGCATCTCGCGCATGAAATGCTTCTGGTAAATCCGCGAAAACCCCAGACCGATGCGATCAGCGCATTGGTCCAGGCGAAACGGTACCGAGACCGCCGCCGCGCCTTGCAGCCCCGAAGTCACGCCGGTTTCGCCCAAGTGCTTGAGCAACACATTGCCGCCCAGGGAATACCCCACGGCATACAGCGGTGCCAGTGGCCGTTTGGCGCGCAGATGGGCAATCGCCGCGGCCAGGTCTTCGCTGGCCCCGGAGTGATAACTGCGCGCCAGAAGGTTGGGCTCGCCCGAGCAGCCGCGCCAGTTCAACGCAACGCTGGCCCAACCTTGGCCGGCGAGGGCTTGTTGCAGGCCGGCCACATAGGGCGAATTGGACGAACCGGTCAGTCCATGCAGCACCAGTACCAACGGTGCGTGCAGGTCATGGGGGCCATGCCAGTCGAGGTCGAGGAAGTCGCCGTCTTCCAGCCATAGACGTTCGCGTTGGCGTTCGATATGGGTCGTTGGGCGCAACAGCGGCCCCCACAGTGTTTGCAGGTGAGGGTTGCCGAGGCCGAAGGCGGGTTTGAACAGATCGGAAGAGGGGGTCATGAAACTCTCGGTAGCCAGTGAGCTCGCCGTGGCAAGCTCCCCTGCCACAGGTTAAGCGGCGTTTTCGACCAGGCGATGCCACAACGCGTAATACACCCGCCCGGACTTTTGCTCCCGATGCAGGCGCCAACTGCCCGGCAGGCCGAGCGTTGATGGCGCGGTCTCGCTTTCAGTGTAGATCCAGGCATCCGGTGCCAGCCACTGGCGCTCTTCGAGCAAAGCACACACAGTCGGCAGCAGGTTCTGGTTGAACGGCGGGTCGAGGAACACCACGTCGTATTCAGTCACCGCCTGGGTTTCCAGGTAGCGCAGCGCGTCAGCCGTCTGTACCTGGCCGGTGGTGCAACGCAGCGTGCCCAGGTGTTCCTTGAGGCTGGACACCGCCACATTACTGGCATCCAACGCCTGGCCCTGGGCCGCGCCACGCGACAGCGCCTCCAGGAACAGCGCGCCACTGCCGGCGAACGGGTCCAGCACCTTGGCCCCGCCGATGTATGGCGCCAGCCAGTTGAACAGGGTTTCACGCACGCGATCCGGCGTCGGGCGCAGGCCTACGACGTCGGGGAAGCTCAGCTTGCGGCTGCCCCATTCACCGCCAATGATGCGCAGTTGGCCCACACCGTTATGCACGTTGTGGACAGGTTTTTTCGGGCGAGATGAACTGGCCATTAATGCTCCGGAACCCCGAGCGGCTGCTCGGCAGGTTTATCAGTGGGGGGCGGTAGTGGCTTTTGCGCAATCGTCGGGCCGGCGGTCACGATGACCATCTTGTCGGCGCTCAAGTGTTTGTTCATTGCAGCCTTGACCTGCTCTACGGTCAGGGCCTGGGATTGTTTCATGAAATCTTCCAGATAGCTCAGCGGCAGGTTGTAAAAACCCATGGCGCCCAGTTGCCCGACAATATCGGCGTTGCTCGCGGTGGACAGCGGGAAGCTGCCGGCCAGTTCGCGCTTGGCGTCGTCCAGTTCTTTTTGCGTGGGGCCGTTCTTGAGGTAGTCAGCCAGTACATCCTCAACCAGGCGCAGGGTGCCGCCGCTCATTTCGGCGCGGGTCTGCAAGTTGATCATGAACGGGCCGCGCACCTGCATTGGCGAGAAACCGGAGTACACGCCGTAGGTCAGGCCGCGTTTCTCGCGCACTTCGCTCATCAAACGGGTGCCGAAGCCACCGCCGCCAAGGATCTGGTTGCCCAGGGACAGAGCTGCGTAGTCCGGATCGGCGCGGTCGATGCCCAATTGCGCAAACAGCAGGTGGGTTTGCTTGGAGGGAAACTCGATACGGCTCAGGCCGGCTTTTGGCTCGGTCGGTTGAGCGATCTTGGCCATGGCGGGCCCTTTGGGCAGCGAGGCCGACACTTTGGCCGTCATGGCCTCGGCCTCAGCGCGAGTCAGGTCGCCGACCACCGCAATCACAGCATTACCCGCCGCGTAGGCTTTGGCGTGGAATGCCTTCAACTGCGCCAGGGTGATCTTCGGCACACTCTCGGGGGTGCCTTCGCTCGGGTGCGCGTAAGGGTGATCGCCGTACAGGCGTTTGAACAGTTCGATGCTCGCCAGCTTGGCGGGGTTCTGCTTCTGATACTCGAAGCCGGCCAGGATCTGGTTCTTGATCCGCGCCAGGGAGTCTGCCGGGAACGTCGGTTGGCCAATAACCTGGTCGAACAGTGCCAGGGCTGCGGTGCGCTTATCGCTGTCGCTGAGGCTGCGCAGGGTGACCAGCGCCATGTCGCGGTAGGCACCATTGCCGAAGTCGGCGCCGAGGCCCTCAAAGCCACTGGCGATCTGGCTGACATCCTTGCCCGGCACGCCTTCGTTGAGCATGGCGTTGGTCATCAGCGCCAGGCCCGGTGTGTCGCCATCCTGGCTGCTGCCGGCGGCGAACAGGATGCGCATATCGAACATCGGCAGTTCATGGGCTTCGACAAACAGCACCTTGGCGCCTTCGGCGGTGGTCCAGGTTTGCACATCGAGCTTGCGGTTGGTTGGCGCCTTGCCGTCCAGTTCCGCCAGCGACTGCAGGGTGCTGGCCGATTGGGCCTTTTCCAGAGCCTGGCTGGCGACCGACTCGCTCGGGCGCAGGAAATACACGGCACTGGCCGCAACCAGGGTGACTGCGATCAGGCTGGGCAGGATCAGGCGGCTGCTTTTACGATCACTCATGAGCGGTCTCCTCAGGCAATACATGGGCGACGCTCAGACGTTCGCGGGTGAAATAGGTGCGCGCGGCTTTCTGGATATCTTCTGGCGTCACGCTTTGCAGGTCAGCCAGTTCGGTGTCCATCAGCTTCCAGGACAGGCCGACGGTTTCCAGGGAGCCGATGGCAGTGGCCTGGCTGGTGATGGAGTCACGCTGGTACACCAGGCCGGCAATGACCTGGGCCCGGATGCGCTCCAGTTCTTCAGCGGTCGGCGGCTTGGCTTTCAACTCATCAAGCAGGCGCCACAGGCCGGCTTCGGCTTGGGCGACGGTCTTTTGTTTCTGCTGGTTGGGCGTGGCCGAGAGCATGAACAACGTATCGCCACGGGTATAGGCGTCGTAGTTGGTGGACGCGGCGGATACCAGCTCCTCACCACGTTCCAGTTGCTCGGAGATACGTGCACTGTAGCCGCCGTCCAGCAGGGCCGAGATCAGGCGCAAGGCTTGCACCGAGCGTTTGTCTTCGGCGGTGGCCAGGCCCGGTACGTTGAAGCCCAGGAACACGCTTGGCAGTTGGGTCTGCACCCGCAGGGTCAGCAGGCGCTCGCCGGGTTCGGCCAGCTCCAGCGGGATCTTCGCCGGTGGTACATCACGCTTGGGGATCGGGCCGAAGTAACGCTGGGCCAGGCTTTTCACCTCGTCCGGGGTCACATCGCCGACCACTACCAGGGTAGCGTTGTTGGGCACATACCAGGATTGGTACCAGTGGCGCAGTTCCTCGACCTTCATGCGCTCAAGGTCAGCCATCCAGCCGATGGTCGGCGTGTGGTAGCCGCTGGCCGGGAAGGCCATGGCCTTGAAGCGTTCGTAGGCCTTGGACATCGGGTTGTCGTCGGTGCGCAGACGGCGTTCTTCCTTGATTACCTCGATTTCGCGGCTGAACTCGTCGGCGGGCAGGCGCAGGCTGGCCATGCGGTCGGCTTCCAGCTCAAAGGCCACGCCCAGGCGGTCGCGGGCCAGCACCTGGTAATACGCGGTGTAGTCATCGCTGGTGAACGCGTTTTCTTCGGCGCCCAGGTCACGCAGGATCAGCGAGGCTTCGCCGGGGCCGACCTTGGCGCTGCCTTTGAACATCATGTGTTCAAGGGCGTGGGACAAACCGGTCTGGCCTGGGGTTTCGTAGCTTGAACCAACCTTGTACCAGACTTGGGAAACCACCACTGGCGCGCGATGGTCTTCGCGCACGACCACTTTAAGGCCGTTATCCAGAGTGAATTCATGAGTGGGTTGTGGGTCGGCAGCGAAGGCTGAAAGGGGCAGACAAACTGTGCTGAGCAGCAGGCCTGCGGCGCGGCGGGCTAGAGCATTCATTCGTTTTTTAACCTGTTGGGCTGCCCGCTTGGTCTTAGCGTCGGCGGGCGAGGAGGTGCTAGGATACTGATCCGATTTAGGGACGGCCACTGCGGTCGTCATCTAGTCCTGGGTTCAGTCGTAGGAAAGTTGGAGTAGTTGGCGTTTTTCCCCGACAATCTTCCACGTTTCGCCGATTTTATCGCTTCAGTCCCATATTGAAACGATTTGCCAAGGCACTTATTTACGCCTTACAAAATGTTGCGCATGAACAAGCGGGCGTTAAAGCAGTCTGTTCTGCATCGAATTTATTTACCGAGGCGCCCTGGCGCATCGCTACTTTGAGATAGCCGTCCTCCATGTTTGGTTCCAACGACGACAAGAAGAGCCCAGCTGCGGCTGGCGAGAAAAAAGGCCTGTTCGGATGGCTGCGCAAAAAGCCGCAGGAAACCGTCGTCGAACAGCCGCAGGTTCAAGCTGAGCCTATTCCAGAGCCTATAGTAGAAGCCGAGCCGGTTGCCGAGACGCCGGCGCCGGTGGTGTTGCCCATCGCGGAGCCGGTATTGCAGCCGGTGGTCGAGGCAGAACCCGAGCCGGAGCCCGAGCCCGAGCACAAACCGTGGCTTGCGCTACCGGTAGCCGAAGAGCCGGTGGCACTGGTTGAAGATGTGCAGGCTGAACACGTGACGCCGCCCATTCCGGTGGCGCCACCGGTAGAGGTAGTGGTCCAGACGCCGCCAGCGGTCGAAATCCCGGTTGAAGTGCCTGCTGTCGTTGCCGCGCCTGCGGTGATCGAAGAGCCTGTCGCGCCTGCCGAAACCAGCAAGAGCGGCTTTTTCGCCCGCCTCAAGCAGGGTCTGAGCAAGACCAGCGCCAGCATCGGCGAAGGTATGGCCAGCCTGTTTCTGGGCAAGAAGGTCATTGATGATGAACTGCTGGAAGACATCGAAACCCGCCTGCTTACCGCCGACGTGGGTGTCGAAGCCACTGCCGTGATCATCCAGAGCCTGACTCAGAAGGTCGCGCGCAAGCAACTGACCGACGCCGATGCGTTGTACAAATCCTTGCAGGCCGAACTGGCTGCAATGCTCAAGCCCGTGGAAGCGCCGCTGGTGATCACCCCGAACAAGCCGTTCGTGATCCTGGTGGTCGGCGTCAACGGCGCGGGCAAAACCACCACCATCGGCAAGCTGGCCAAGAAGCTGCAGGGCGAGGGCAAGAAAGTCATGCTCGCCGCCGGTGACACCTTCCGTGCCGCCGCCGTCGAGCAGTTGCAGGTATGGGGCGAGCGCAACAAGATCCCGGTGATCGCCCAGCACACCGGCGCCGACTCCGCTTCGGTGATCTTCGATGCCGTGCAGGCCGCCAAGGCGCGTAATATCGACGTGTTGATCGCCGATACCGCCGGGCGCCTGCACACCAAAGACAACCTGATGGAAGAGCTGAAGAAAGTGCGCCGTGTGATCAGCAAGCTCGACGCCGATGCGCCGCATGAAGTCTTGCTGGTGCTCGACGCCGGTACTGGTCAGAACGCCATCAGCCAGGCCAAACAATTCAACCAGACGGTGCAGCTGACCGGCCTGGCATTGACTAAGCTCGACGGCACGGCCAAGGGCGGGGTGATTTTCGCCCTGGCCAAACAGTTCGGGTTGCCGATTCGTTATATCGGTGTCGGTGAAGGTATCGACGACCTGCGCACCTTTGAAGCCGAACCCTTTGTACAGGCACTGTTTGCCGAGCGGGAGCGTTCATGATTCGATTCGAACAGGTCGGTAAACGCTATGCCAACGGGCATGTGGGCTTGCATGAGCTGAGCTTTCGAGTGCGTCGCGGCGAGTTCTTGTTTGTCACCGGTCACTCGGGCGCTGGCAAAAGCACGCTGTTGCGCCTGTTACTCGCCATGGAGCGCCCGACCACCGGCAAGTTGCTGCTGGCGGGCCAGGACCTGGCTACCATCAGCAATGCGCAAATTCCGTTTCTACGCCGCCAGATCGGCGTGGTGTTCCAGAATCACCAGCTGCTGTTCGATCGCACGGTGTTCAACAACATCGCGCTGCCGCTGCAGATTCTCGGGCTGTCCAAAGCCGAAATCGTCAAGCGCGTGGATTCGGCGCTGGAGCGCGTGGCATTGTCGGACAAGACCGACCTTTACCCGGGGGACCTGTCCACCGGCCAGCAACAGCGCGTCGGTATTGCCCGCGCCATCGTCCACCGTCCGGCCTTGCTGCTGGCGGACGAACCCACCGGTAACCTCGACCCGCGCCTGGCGGCCGAGATCATGGGGGTGTTCGAAGACATCAATCGGCTGGGCACCAGCGTATTGATCGCCAGCCACGACCTGGCCCTGATCGCCCGTATGCGCCATCGCATGTTGACCTTGCAACGTGGCCGCTTGATCGGTGATGGGGAGGCTGGCGTATGAGTGCTACCCGTAGCCCCAAAGTATCCGAACGCGTGGCACCCAAGCCTGCCGATCCGCAACCGCCGAAGAAAAAGCGTGACGAAGACGATGGCCCGGACTTCGGCACCTTGCTGCACGCCTGGATCGAAAGCCATCGCGCCAGCCTGCTTGACAGCCTGCGTCGCCTGGGCAAACAGCCGATCGGCAGCTTTTTCACCTGCCTGGTCATGGCCGTAGCCTTGAGCCTGCCGATGGGCTTGTCGCTGCTGCTTAATAATGTGGAGCGCCTCGGCGGTTCCTGGCAGCGGGCGGCGCAGATATCGCTGTACCTGAATCTGGACACCAGCAGCAAGGACGGCGAAGCGCTACGCGACGACATCAAGAACATTCCGGGCGTAGCGGATGCCGAATACATAAGCCGCGATCAAGCCCTTGAAGAATTCCAGCAGCAGTCCGGCCTGGGCGAGGCGCTCAAGGAGCTGCCGCAGAACCCGCTGCCGGGCGTGGTGCTGGTGACGCCGAACGAGGTCGACAAGCCGGCGCTGGAGGCCCTGCGACAAAAACTCGCAGAGATGCCCAAGGTGCAACAGGCCCAACTTGATCTAGTCTGGGTAGAGCGCCTGGCCGCGATCCTCAAGCTGGGTGACCGCTTTGTGTTCGGCCTGACGGTGTTATTAGTGTCTGCATTACTTTTGGTGATAGGTAATACCATTCGTCTTCATATTGAAAACCGTCGCACCGAGATAGAAGTGATTAAACTGGTCGGCGGCACGGACAGCTATGTACGCCGTCCTTTCCTGTACATGGGCGCGCTTTATGGCCTGGGTGCCGGGGTGTTGTCCTGGGGCGTGCTGGCGTTTGGCCTGAATTGGTTGAACGACGCGGTTGTCGGGCTGGCGGGTTTGTATGGCAGTGATTTTGCCCTGGCCGGGGTGCCGGTAGCCGATGGTCTGAGTCTCTTGCTTGGCGCGGTGTTGTTGGGGTATATCGGTGCCTGGATTGCGGTAGCACGGCATTTACGTGAACTGGCGCCGAAGTAGTTAATGCCAGATTAATGTGGTTTCGTTTGTATTGACCGTATCAGTGGTTTAGGGAACTTGTCCTACGGTTCCCAGGTCAATTTTCGCAGTGCTGAACTGCACGAGTTATGTGAGTCGGAGGTTTTTTCGTATGACCACTTCTTTGCAACCTGCTTATGCCTTGGTCCCGGGTGCGAACCTGGAGGCTTATGTGCACACGGTCAACAGCATTCCATTGCTGACACCCGAGCAGGAGCGTGAACTGGCCGAGAGTCTCTACTATGAGCAGGATTTGGGGGCGGCTCGGCAGATGGTGCTCGCCCACCTGCGTTTTGTCGTACATATCGCCCGTAGCTATAGCGGCTACGGCCTGGCCCAGGCTGACCTGATCCAGGAAGGCAACGTTGGCCTGATGAAGGCTGTAAAGCGCTTCAACCCTGAAATGGGTGTGCGCCTGGTTTCGTTTGCCGTGCACTGGATCAAGGCGGAAATCCACGAGTTCATCCTGCGCAACTGGCGCATCGTGAAAGTGGCGACCACCAAGGCCCAGCGCAAGCTGTTCTTCAACCTGCGCAGCCAGAAGAAACGCCTGGCGTGGCTGAACAACGAAGAAGTCCACCGCGTGGCCGAAAGCCTCGGTGTGGAGCCTCGTGAAGTGCGCGAGATGGAAAGCCGCCTGACCGGCCATGACATGGCCTTTGACCCAGCCGCCGAAGCGGATGACGACAGCGCCTTCCAATCGCCTGCCAACTACCTGGAAGACCACCGGTACGACCCGGCGCGTCAACTGGAAGACGCCGACTGGAGCGATAATTCCAACCACAACCTGCATGAAGCGCTGGAAGTGCTGGACGACCGCAGCCGTGACATTCTCTACCAGCGTTGGCTGGCAGAAGAGAAAGCCACGCTGCATGACCTGGCGCAGAAGTACAACGTGTCGGCCGAGCGGATTCGTCAGCTTGAGAAAAGCGCGATGAACAAGCTGAAGTTGTCGATCGCCGCCTAATTCAGCTGGCAATGCTAGTTTGAAAATGTGGGAGGGGGCTTGCTCCCGATAGCAGAGTGTCAGTCAACATCAAAGTGACTGATCTATCGCTATCGGGAGCAAGCCCCCTCCCACATTTGTTTTGTGTTGTGTCAGTTGGACCAGGGGGCTTTTCGAGAGTTGTTCAGCTCAGTCAGGTATCCAGCGCCACCTAATTGACTCATCTGCTGGCGAATCCAAGCCGCTCGCCTGGCCACATACGCGGTCGGATGACTGGCACTCCATACCCTTGGATTAGGCAACACCGCCGCCAGATAGCTGGCCTGTTGCCGCGAAAGCCCCTTGGCGCTCACGCCAAAATGGTGCCGCGCCGCCGCCTCTGCGCCGAATACGCCTTCATCCCATTCCACGCTGTTGAGGTACACCTCAAGAATCCGCTCCTTGGGCCACAGCACCTCGATCAACCCGGTGAACCACGCTTCCAGGCCCTTGCGCAAATAGCTGCGGCCGGCCCACAGGAACAGGTTTTTCGACACTTGCTGGCTCAGCGTGCTGGCGCCGCGAATCGAGCCGCCGCGCTCGTTGTGCAGGATCGCCGCCTGGATCGCGCCAAAATCAAAACCCCAATGTTGCGGGAAGCGCTGGTCTTCACCGGCCATCACCGCCACTTTGAGGTCATCGCTGATTTCATCCCACGGTACCCAGCTGCGTTGCAGGTCAATGGGTTCGCCGTCGATCCAGGACTCGACCTTGCGCTCCACCATCAACGCGGTAAACGGGGGCGGGACCACACGAAACAGCAGCACCAGCAACACACTGCCGATGGCGAACCATTTCACGACGTTGAGAAAGCGTTTGAAGAGGACACGCAGCATAGAGATGGCTTGGCCGAACCCGTTGAGCGGGCCATTATACAGACCCTGCCCGATGAGTCTGACTGGAGTTCCCCATGCTGCGTAGCTTTCTGATGCTGGCTGCCTTTTTCGGTTTTACCGGTGTCGCCCTGGGCGCGTTCGCCGCCCACGGCCTGAAAAACCGCCTGAGCGCCGACTACCTGGCGATCTTCCATACCGGCGTGACCTACCAACTGGTGCACGCCCTGGCGTTGTTCGGCGTGGCGTTGCTGGCGGCGCATATTCCCGGTCGATTGGTCAGTTGGGCGGGTATCTCGTTTACCGTCGGTATCCTGCTGTTCTCGGGCAGCCTGTATGTGCTGACGATGACTGGCATCAGCAAACTCGGGATCATTACGCCGTTCGGCGGGCTGGCGTTCCTGCTTGGCTGGTTCTTCCTTGGCCTGGCAGCGTGGCGCTTGCAGCTTTGACCGCTTGACGCTTGGAGCTGACCGGCAGGTCCCAATCGCGCTAGAATGCGGGCCCCTAAAAACGATGGCGGCCCGTGGCATGCGCATTCAGTTGAACGGCGAACCCTTTGAACTGCCCGACGGTGAAACCGTCGCGGCCCTGCTGACCCGCCTGGACCTGACCGGGCGTCGCGTCGCAGTGGAGCTCAACCTGGATATCGTCCCGCGTAGCCAGCACGCCGAGACCTCGCTGAAGGAAAACGACCAGGTCGAAGTGGTCCACGCCATCGGTGGCGGTTAGCCCGCCACGGCGGTAACGCATTCTGCAGAACCTCATCCAAACAGAGGATTTCCCATGAGCATCGTTCGTAACGACAAGCCTTTCGTCCTGGCCGGTCGTACCTACCAGTCCCGCTTGCTGGTCGGCACCGGCAAGTACCGCGACATGGAAGAGACCCGCCAGGCCATCGAAGCCTCGGGTGCCGAAATCGTGACGTTCGCCGTGCGCCGCACCAACCTGGGCCAGATTGAAGGCGAACCGAACCTGCTCGAAGTGCTGTCCCCAGACCGCTACACCTTCCTGCCGAACACCGCCGGTTGCTACGACGCCATCGAAGCCGTGCGCACCTGCCGCCTGGCCCGTGAGTTGCTGGACGGCCACAACCTGGTGAAGCTGGAAGTGCTGGCCGACCAGAAAACCCTGTTCCCCAATGTGATCGAAACCCTCAAGGCCGCCGAGACCCTGGTCAAGGAAGGCTTTGACGTGATGGTCTACACCAGCGATGACCCGATCATCGCCCGGCAGCTGGCAGAAATCGGCTGTATCGCCGTGATGCCGCTGGCTGGCCTGATCGGTTCGGGCCTGGGCATCTGCAACCCGTACAACCTGCAGATCATCCTTGAAGAAGCCAGGATCCCAGTGCTGGTGGATGCGGGCGTGGGCACTGCCTCCGACGCGACCATCGCCATGGAACTGGGCTGCGACGCGGTGCTGATGAACTCGGCCATCGCCCACGCCCAGCAACCGATCATGATGGCCGAAGCCATGAAACACGCGATCGTCGCGGGCCGCCTGGCCTACCTCGCCGGGCGCATGCCGAAAAAACTCTATGCCAGCGCCTCTTCGCCGCTGGATGGTCTGATCAAGTAAGAGCTATTGATGACTGAATCAAACGAAACGCCGAACACCGTGGAAGCGGGCGACGAGTCCAAGCACCGCCGCATCAAGAGTTTTGTGATGCGCGCCGGCCGTATGACCGAAGGCCAGCAAAAGGGCCTGGAGCAAGGCACGCCGCTGTTCGTTTTGCCCCTGGCCGATGCGCCGGTTGATTACGACCAGGTGTTTGGCCGTTCGGCCCCACGCTCCCTGGAAATCGGTTTCGGCATGGGCCACTCCCTGCTGGAAATGGCCGCGGCCGCGCCGGAGCAGGATTTCATCGGTGTGGAAGTCCACCGTCCAGGTGTCGGCGCATTGCTCAATGGCGTGCTGACCCAGGGCCTGACCAACCTGCGAGTTTACGACTGCGACGCGATTGAAGTGCTCAACCGCTGCATCGCCGACAACAGCCTCGACCGCCTGATGCTGTTCTTCCCCGACCCGTGGCACAAAGCCCGTCACCACAAGCGTCGTATCGTCCAGGCGTCCTTTGCGGAGTTGGTGCGCAGCAAGCTGAAAGTGGGCGGTATCCTGCACATGGCCACCGACTGGGAACCGTACGCGGAATACATGCTGGAAGTGATGAACGTTGCCCCTGGCTACCGCAACCTGGCCGAAGACGGCAAATGCGTGCCACGCCCGGCCGAGCGGCCGATCACCAAGTTCGAACGCCGCGGCGAGCGATTGGGGCATGGAGTGTGGGATTTGAAGTTCGAGAAGTTGGCTTAAGCAGTCATCAGCATTGAAATGCAATCAAATGTGGGAGGGGGCTTGCTCCCGATAGCAGGGTGTCAGCCACCAAATCTTTGGCTGATACACCGCAATCGGGAGCAAGCCCCCTCCCACATTTGTATCTGTGTTGGGCCTGGGATCAGCGCCGGTCTGCCACTACCCCAATCAACACCAGCACCACGATCAACACCGGCGCCAGGCTGTAGTTATTGAATTGGCTCAGCCCCCGCACAATCCACGGCGTAGCGTAGATCAACGCCGCACCGCTGCCGATCATGCACAGCAGGGCCATCAAGGGCACGCGCAGGGCGCCGGCGATGCTGCCCAGGCGCGCTTCGACCCAGCCCTTGATATCGGCGCCGAACAGCACCAACAAGCAGCCCACGAGGGCCAGGGAGATTTCCGACAGGTTGCTACGGCTCCAGCGGGATACGGTGGCGAGCAGGTCGAGTACCAGATCCATTCGATTTCCTTAAGAGCGATCAGCTCAAAAACGTCTGCAACAGGTCATTGAGAAAGAGTTGCCCGCGGTCGGTTGCCGCCAGGCGTGACGGTTCGACCTGCATTAATCCACTTTGTTCTGCCTCGCGGCGGCCTTCATCGAGGCTGGCCAGATCAAGGCCGGTGCGTTCGGCGTAGAGCTTGGCATCGACCCCTTCGGTCAGGCGCAGAGCGTTCATCAGGAACTCGAACGGCAGTTCGTCGTTGGTCAGCTCTTTCGCTCCGGCCTGGAAGCTTTTGGCCGGGTTGAGGTAGTCCTTGGGGGCGCGGGTTTTCCAGGTGCGTACGATGCGCCCGTCCGGGTGGCTGAGCTTGCCGTGGGCGCCGGCGCCGATGCCGATAAAGTCGCCAAAGCTCCAGTAATTCAGGTTGTGTCGCGCCGGGCGGCCGGGCTGGGCATAGGCCGACACCTCGTATTGCGCGTAACCGTGTTCGGCGAGCAGCGCCTGGCCGGCTTCCTGGATGTCCCACAGTGTGTCGTCTTCCGGCAGCGCGGGCGGCTGGTTCCAGAAGACGGTGTTGGGTTCCAAGGTCAGTTGGTACCAGGACAGGTGTGTCGGCTTGAGCGCAATGGCTTGGCGCAGGTCGCCTAGGGCGTCGTCCAGGGACTGGTTGGGCAAACCGTGCATCAAGTCCAGGTTGAAGTTATCGAACCCTGCCTGGCGCGCCATGCCAGCGGCGCGCACGGCTTCATCGCCATTGTGAATACGGCCCAGGGCTTCAAGCTTCTCTTGCTGGAAGCTCTGGATGCCGATGGACAGGCGATTGATCCCCAGTTTGCGGTACGCCACGAACTTCTCTTGCTCGAAGGTTCCGGGGTTGGCTTCCAGGGTGATCTCGATATCCGCGGCGAACCGAATACGGGCTTCCACGCCTTTTAACAAGCGGCCCAAGGCGGCGGCGCTGAACAGGCTGGGCGTGCCGCCACCGAAGAAAATCGAACTCAGCTCCCGGCCATAAACGGCGTGCAGGTCTTGATCCAGATCCGCCAGCAATGCATCTACATACTCTTCTTCCGGCAGCACCTTGCTGGCGGTGTGGGAGTTGAAGTCGCAATACGGGCATTTGCGCACGCACCAAGGGATGTGGATGTACAGCGCCAGGGGCGGCAGGTGGGGCAGGGCCGCCCGTGGTGTTTGCGCGCCACCGTGGATCAGCGGCTGCGCAGAGGTGTTCTGGGTCATTTCAAGCCCAGGCGCTGGCGCAGCAACGCCATGGCGCGGGCGCGGTGGCTGATCTGGTTCTTGTCGGCCGGGCTCAGTTCGGCGCTGGAGACATTGCGCTCCGGCACCCAGAACAAAGGGTCGTAACCGAAGCCATGCTCACCGCTGGCGGCGTGCAGGATGCGCCCGTGCCACAAGCCTTCGCACAGGATCGGCAGCGGGTCATCGGCATGTCGCACCAGGGCCAGCACGCAGACGAACTGTGCACCACGTTCGGCGTCGGGCACGTCCTTGAGCGCGTCGAGCAGCTTGGCGTTATTGGCTGCGTCGCCCTCGCCGTCGGCGTAACGGGCCGAATAAATGCCGGGCGCGCCGCCGAGAAAGTCCACCGCCAGGCCCGAGTCATCCGCCAGGGCCGGCAGGCCGGAGATGCGTGCTGCGTTGCGGGCCTTGAGGATGGCGTTCTCAACGAACGACAAGCCGGTTTCTTCCGGTTCGACCTGGCTGAACTCGCCAATCGAACGCAGTTGCACGGATTCACCGAGCATGGCCTGCAGTTCTTTGAGTTTGCCGGCGTTATGGCTGGCCAGTACGAGTTGGGTAAGGTTCATCATTCGGCCGGAAACAGTTCTTGGTTGAATTGGAAACCATGGGCTTTGCCGCCGGTTTCAACGTTGATGGTAAATGTCTTGTATTCCCGCTGGGTCACCGAGTAGGGCGCGAGGTAGCTGATGCCGCCTTTCTCTTCGATTTGCTTGAACGTCAGGATCTCGCTTTTGCCGCCCAAATCCTTGATGGTGCCGGTCACCTGGGCCGCGACCGGGGCCACGCCCTTGATCACAGTCACGTTGATCAAACCCTTCTCTTTGCTGCGCACTACGCCGACTTTCTGTGCGGTCTCGGGTGGCAGGAAGCTGGAGGTGAAGGTGTTGTAGTGAACGGTGATATCGCCGAAGTCTTTCTTGCGATTAGCGTCGATAGTGTCGGCGGCCATGGCGCTGGCGCCCAGGCATGCGGTCAGTAGAAAAATAGCCAAACGACTCATGAACGTCCCTCTTGAAGATGATTAGACGGCAACTTTGTGGTCGGTCAGGCCAGGACTGCTGACCCGGTAAATACCGATTTCGCCCAATAGATTGGGCCATAGCTTACTCGCCCAGCCGTGGCGGTGCTGTTGATCGACGGCAAGGCGGTTGATGACCTTGGCTTCACGCTCGCCACACAACGCTTCGAAGTCTTCGAAGGTGCAGAAGTGGATGTTGGGCGTGTTGTACCACGTGTACGGCAGGAAATCCGAGACCGGCATACGGCCCTTGGTGGCCAGGTACCAGCGGCAGCGCCAGTGGCCGAAATTGGGGAAGGTGATGATGCATTGGCGGCCAACGCGCAGCATTTCGTCGAGGATGCGGTCCGGGTAGTGCACCGCTTGCAGGGCCTGGGTCATCACCACGATATCGAAGCTGTTGCTGGCGAAGTTGCCCAGGCCCTTGTCCAGGTCCTGCTCGATTACGTTGATGCCCTTGGCCACGCACTGGGCGATGTTGTCCGGGTCGTTTTCCAGGCCGTAGCCGGTGACTTGCTTGTTGTCGCGCAGCCAGCTCAGCAGTTCGCCATCGCCGCAGCCCAGGTCGAGCACGCGGCTGCCGGCGGGGATCCAGTCTTGGATGATTTCCAGGTCGGCTCTCATGGCGTTCTCACAGTGCGATTCGGTTCATGTAGTTGCTAAAGGCCTGCAGGTAACGCGGGATCGGAATCAGGAAGGCGTCGTGGCCCTGCGGTGCATCGATCTCCAGGTAGCAGACGTCTTTTTTGGCGGCCATCAGCGCATCCACCAGCTCACGGGAGCGGGCCGGCGAGAAGCGCCAGTCGGTAGTGAATGACATCACGCAGAACTTGGCCGTGGCGTGCTCGAAGGTTTTCGCCAGGTCGTCGTCGTGGTTGGCCGCCGGGTCGAAGTAGTCCAGGGCCTTGGTCATCAACAGGTAGGTGTTGGCATCAAAACGTCCGGAGAATTCTTCACCCTGATAGCGCAGGTAGCTTTCCACCTGGAACTCGACGCTGTGGAAGTCGTAGTTGAGCTTCTCGCTCTTGAGGCCGCGACCGAATTTTTCGCCCATGGAATCATCGGACAGGTAGGTGATATGCCCCACCATCCGCGCCAGCATCAGGCCGCGCTTGGGGATCACGCCGGCTTCCTGGAACGAACCGCCGTGGAACTCGGGGTCGGTGAGGATGGCCTGGCGTGCCACTTCGTTGAAGGCGATGTTCTGCGCCGACAGCTTGGGCGCCGAGGCGATAGCCAGGCAGTGGCGCACGCGGTCCGGGTAGCTGATGGTCCATTGCAGCGCCTGCATACCGCCCAGGCTGCCACCAATGACTGCGGCCCACTGGTGGATGCCCAGCAGGTCGGCCAGGCGTGCCTGGCTGTGTACCCAGTCTTCTACGGTCAACACCGGGAAGTCCGCGCCGAATGGCTTGCCGGTGTCCGGATTGAGGCTGCTGGGGCCGGTGGAGCCATTGCAGCCGCCGAGGTTGTTGAGGCTGACGACGAAGAACTTGTTGGTGTCGATGGGCTTGCCGGGGCCGATGCAACTGTCCCACCAGCCGGGTTTGCGCTCGTCAACGCTGTGGAAACCGGCGGCGTGGTGGTGGCCGGACAGGGCGTGGCAGATCAGCACGGCGTTGCTCGCCGTGGCGTTCAGTTGGCCGTAGGTTTCGTAGATCAGGTCGTAGGCAGGCAACGAACGGCCGCAGGCCAGGGCCAGCGGTTCGCTGAAGTGCGCCACTTGAGGCACGACCAGTCCAACAGAATCGGGGGGGAAGGCAGCTGGCATCGACCCTGCTCTCGTTTAAATGAGGCGTAAGTCTAAAGAGCGGGGACCCTAGCGGCAAGCAATGGTCTGTACCAGTACGCAGATACAAAATGTGGGAAGGGTTGATGTGGGAGCCGGGCTTGCCCGCGATGCAGGCACCGCGGTTTTCAGACACACCGAGGTGATGCTATCGCAGGCAAGCCAGCTCCCACACAAGCCAGCTCCTATAGGGGCTACGGCATTCAGATCAGGCCGAACAGCTCTTTGGGCATGTAGGCAAAGTACGCCAGGCGTGGAATCACCCAGCTCTGCAGCAACTGAATCACGATAAACGCAAAGATCGGCGAGATATCCAGGCCACCCAGGTTCGGGATCAGGCGACGGAAGGGTGCCAGCACCGGTTCGGTGATCTGAGCCACCAGTTCGGCACCCGGGCTACGGCTACCGGGTGCGACCCACGAGAGAATCACGCTGATGATCATCGACCAGAAAATGATCTTCAGGAACAGCGAGAAAATACCGATCAGGCCCCACGGCAACAGCAGCACGGTGAACGCCTGGTAGCCGTTGAGCATCAGGATCACCACGAACAGCAGGATCTGCAGCAGCAACGCCAGCACCAGCGACGACATGTCCAGGCCGAACAGGCTCGGGATCACCCGGCGCAGTGGCTTGAGCAGCGGTTGGGTGGCCTTGACTACGAACTGGCACAACGGGTTGTAGAAGTTCGCCCGCACCAGTTGCAGGATAAAGCGCATCAGCACGATCAGCAGGTACAGGCTGCCCAAGGTCTGAATGATGAAAATGGCAGCGTCATTGATTCCGAGCATGTTTGATTACCTTGGTAAGGGACGACTATTTGCCCAGTTGCTCAGCCATCTCGGCCGAACGATGTGCCGCGGCACCCAGTGCTTTTTCCACCAGGGCCTCAAAGCCCCCGGCCTGGAATGATTCAATGGCGGCTTGCGTAGTGCCGCCCGGCGACGTTACCCGCCGGCGCAGTTCGGCGGCATCGACATCGCTGCCGACAGCCATTTTCGCGGCGCCCAGGGCCGTTTGCTCAGCCAGTTGTTCGGCAACGTCGTGGGGCAGGCCCAGCTTGACGCCAGCGGCGGTCATGGCCTCGATCAACAGGAAGAAGTAGGCCGGGCCGCTGCCAGAAACGGCGGTGACCGCATCCAGTTGCTGCTCCTGTTCCAGCCATACGGCAAGGCCCACCGCAGACAGCAACTCCTGAGCCTGGTCACGCTGCTGCGCGCTGACTTCAGCGGTGGCGTACAAACCGCTTACGCCCTGGCGCAGCAACGCTGGGGTATTGGGCATGCAACGTACGATCGGCTGGTCACCGAGCCAGGCTTTCATGCTGGCACAGGTGATGCCGGCGGCAATGGACACCACCAATTGATGCGGCAGCAGGCTTGGACGCAGGCTCTCGCACACGGCCTTCATGGCCTGGGGCTTGACCGCCAGCACGATCACATCGACGCCGTGGATGGCTTCGGCGTTATCGGCAAAGGTTTCAATGCCGTGTTCGGCGCTGACCCGTTCGCGGGTTTCGTCACCCGGGTCGCTGGCGCGGATCTGTTCGGCGTCCAGGCCCTTGGCCCGCAGGCCACCGATCAGGCTGGCCGCCATGTTACCGGCGCCGATAAAGGCAATACGCGTGTTGCTCATGACAGGTCCTTATTTTCGAGGGAAGTCAGCCATTTTGCGGCTGGCCGTAGTCGCGGGCGCCAAACAGGGCGGTACCGATCCGCACCCAGGTGGCGCCTTGGGCGATGGCCGACTCAAGGTCATGGCTCATGCCCATGGAAAGTGTGTCCAGCGCCAGGTTCAAGCTGGCTTGCAGGTCGCGTACGCTGGCAAACGCCGCATCCTGTGCGGCCCGGTCTTTAGTCGGCTCGGGGATCGCCATCAGGCCGCGCAGCTTCAAGCGCGGCAGGGCGCTGATCGCGTTGGCCAGGGCTGGCAGGTCGGCCGGCGTACAGCCGGATTTGCTGGCCTCGCCACTGACATTGACCTGGATGCAGATATTCAGCGGCGGCAGGTCGGCCGGGCGTTGTTCGGACAGGCGTTGTGCGATTTTCAGGCGGTCCACAGAATGCACCCAGGCGAAGTTCTCGGCGATGGCGCGAGTCTTGTTCGATTGAATGGGGCCGATGAAGTGCCAACTCAAGGGCAGGTCGGTTAAATCCGCCTGTTTGCCCAAGGCTTCCTGCAGGTAGTTCTCGCCAAAATCGCGCATCCCGGCGGCATAGGCGTCGCGCACGGCTTGTGCGGGTTTGGTCTTGCTCACGGCCAGCAGGTGGATGCTGCTTGCGTCACGTTGCACGGCGTCGGCTGCGGCGCGGATGCGCTGGCTAACCAGGCCGATGTTGTCTGCTATCGTCGACATTCAAGATGCGCCCGTGGATATGGAGTCCGCGGCATTCTACTGGAAATGGAAAGCCCTATGGATATCACGCAATTGCTGACGGCCAGCGTAAGCCGTGGCGCCTGTGACCTGCATTTGTCGGCCGGCCTGGCGCCGATGGTGCGAGTCGATGGCGAGGTCTGGCCGATGGATGAGCCGGTGCTGAGCGCAGCGCAACTGGTCGATCTGGTGAGCCCTTTGTTGAATAAACACCAACAAAAGGATTTCGAAACATCTCTTGAAACGGATTTTGCCTTCGAATTGCCGGGAGTCGCACGCTTTCGGGCGAACGTGTTCCGCCAGAATCGCGGTATAGGCGCGGTGTTTCGTGCCATCCCGACCGAGGTCCAGAGCCTGGAAGACCTTGGGTTGGGCGAGGTATTCCAGCGTATGGCTCAGTTCCCCCGTGGCCTGGTGCTGGTCACCGGGCCTACGGGTTCGGGCAAGTCCACGACGCTGGCGGCGATGATCGATTATCTGAACCGGCACCGGCGCCAGCACATCCTCACGCTTGAAGACCCCATCGAATTTATCCACAGGCCGAAACTGGCCCTGATCACCCAACGGCAGGTGCACCGCGACACCCACAGCTTCTGCGTGGCCCTGCGCTCGGCCCTGAGGGAAGACCCTGATGTGATCCTGGTAGGCGAATTGCGCGACCTGGAAACCATCCGCCTGGCCTTGACGGCAGCTGAGACCGGGCACCTGGTGTTTGGCACCCTGCACACTTCATCGGCTGCAAAGACTGTAGACAGGCTGGTGGACGTCTTCCCGGCCGGGGAAAAGGCCATGGTCCGCTCGATGTTGTCGGAGTCGTTGCAGGCGGTGGTGTCTCAGGTACTGGTGAAGAAGGTCGGCGGCGGCCGTGTGGCCGCCCATGAAATCATGCTGGGCACGCCGGCGATTCGCAATCTGATCCGTGAAGACAAGGTGGCGCAGATGGTTTCGGCAATTCAGACCGGTGGCGCGTTGGGGATGAAGACCCTGGATATGAGTTTGAAGACGTTGGTCGGCGCGGGGCTGGTCAGCCGGGAAGAGGCGCGGGAGAAGGCGAGGGTGCCTGCAGATATCTAAAACGCACAGATACTCATGTGGGAGCTGGCTTGCCTGCGATAGCGGGCTGTCAGGCGCTCTCTCTGCCAACTGACACACCGTCATCGCAGGCAAGCCAGCTCCCACATTTGATTGCATTTCAAATGGGGAGCTTCAGTGGCGCCTGGCTTAGCGCTGCACGATCCGCAGGTTGCTGTTCTGCTCTTTAGGCAGCACACGCTTGGCAATCACGTAGTTCTTGTCCCAGAACGGCTTTTTCAGCGTGTCGATGCTCACCGACTTGCCACGACGCGGCGCGTGGATAAAACGGTCGTTGCCCAGGTAGATGGCTACGTGATTGACCTGGCGGCTCTTGAGCTTGAAGAACAACAAGTCGCCGGGCTTCAGGTCTTTGCGATCAACCTTCAAGCCGTGGCCGGCAGCCATGGCGTTGGAAGTGCGTGGCAAATCCACGGCTTTTACATCGTTGAATGCATATTTCACCAGGCCGCTGCAGTCGAACCCTTTACTTGGGCTGCTACCGCCCCAACGATAAGGAGTACCCAGCACGTTGACGGCACGGCTGAGGACGTTGCTGCTTTGCTTGGTGTTGACAGCCATCAGGCCGGGTGTTGCTTTACCGTGTGCCTTGCTCAGTTGAGTCGGGCGGTTGACGGTCAGCTTTACCGATTTGGCCTTGGTGGTTGTGCTGTGGACTTTAGGGGTGAAACCATTGACGTTCGGAAGTCGTTGCTCACGATTGGTGGCGTGGGCGGCCAGTGGCATTAATAGGCAGATGGTCAGCCATGTCTTGAAAAATGGTCGCATTAGGCGTGGCTCTTATGGGTTTGCGCGCAACTTTATAACAGCTTTTTGTGTCGTTCTCAGGCCGTTTGTCGACTGAACCTTGGGGTCAAATCCAGGAAAAACGCGACGAATTGCCGCAATTGTCCTACACAAGTCAGGTGGCATAAGGCTTTGAGGACAGGAAGATACCATTTGCCGTACGTCGGGCGCTCGTAAAAAAGTCACAAAGAAAATGAAAAAATTTATCTATCGAAGCAAAAGAGGTACTCCATGAACACCTATCAACAGGTTGGTCAGCAGCAAGATACCCATAGCAAGGTGATCGGTTACCTGCTGTGGATTTTCGGTTTTACCGGGGCGCATCGCTTTTATTACGGCAAACCCGTGACCGGCACGATCTGGTTTTTTACCTTCGGCCTGCTGGGCATTGGTTGGTTGATCGACGTATTCCTCATCCCGGCCATGGACCGTGAAGCCGACCTGCGTTTTACCGCCGGGCCTATCGAATACAACGTCGCGTGGATCCTGTTGGCGTTCCTGGGCCTGTTCGGTGTGCACCGTATGTACCAGGGCAAATGGATCACCGGCCTGATCTACCTGCTGACCGGCGGTTTGTTCCTGATTGGGGTGCTGTATGACTTCTGGACGTTGAATACGCAGATCTCGATCCGCAATGCCGAGCGCAATAACGGCCGCTGATCTCTCGGCCCTATAGAGAACAAAATGTGGGAGGGAGCAAGCCCCCTCCCACATTTTTTACTGCGCTCACTCTAGACCGGTTTCAGGCCTGGTAAGTGATCCGCCCATCCATCAAGGTGTACCGCACCGTCGCCGGCAGGCTGTGGCCAATGAACGGGCAGTTTTCACCCTTGGACAACCAATGCTCCCCTGCCACCGTCGAGCTGCCCAGGTCAAACAGCACCAGGTCCGCTGGCGAACCGACTTCAAGCTTGCCCGCCGGCAAGCGCAGAGCGTCGGCCGGGCCGGCGCTCAGGCGGGACAATAGCGTCGGCAGGTCGAGCAAGCCGTCTTCCACCAAGGTCATTGCCAGCGGCAACAACAACTCCACGCTACTGATACCCGGCTCGGTCGCGCCAAATGGCGCCAACTTGGCGTCACGCTCGTGAGGCTGGTGATGGCTGGAAATCGCTGACACCACCCCCGACTTCACCGCCGCACGCAAACCGTCACGGTCGGCCTTGGTACGCAGTGGAGGCTGCACGTGATACAGGCTGGAGAAGTCGATCAGCGCCTCATCCGTCAGGATCAATTGGTACAGCGCCACATCCGCCGTCACCGGCAAGCCACGGGCCTGGGCCTGGGCGATCAGGGCAACGCCGCGGGCGCTGGTCAGCTGGCTGAAGTGTGCGCGTACGCCGCTTTGCTCCACCAGCAACAGGTCACGGGCCAGGGCCACGGTTTCGGCGGTTTCCGGGATGCCCGGCAGGCCGAGGAAGCTGGCGACTGCCCCTTCATGGGCCAGGCCGCCTTCGGCCAGGTCGCGGTCCTGGGAGTGGAAGATCACCGTCAGGTCGAAGGTGGCCGCGTATTCCAGGGCACGGCACAGCGTGCGGGTGCTGCGAAAACTTTCCAGGCCGTTGCTGAAGGCCACGCAACCGGCATCGCGCAGTGCGATCAGTTCGGCCAGTTGTTCGCCATCCAGGCCTTTGCTCAAGGCGCCGACGGGAAACACCTTGCAATTGCCGGCTTCACGGGCGCGGTCCAGGATCAGCTCGGTCACCGCCGAAGTGTCCAGCACCGGCTTGGTGTTCGGCGGGCAGCACAGGCTGGTCACGCCACCGGCCGCAGCGGCCTGGGTTTCGCTGTTGATGTTGCCTTTGCGGCTGTAGCCCGGCTCGCGCAGGGCGACGTTCAGGTCCACCAGCCCGGGCGCGGCCACCAGGCCCTTGGCGTCGATGCTTTCGATGGCGTTGAAGCCGGCAGGTGCGGCGCCAATGGCGATGATCTTGCCGGCGTCCAGATAAAGATCGGTAACTTGGTCCAGGCCACTGGCTGGATCGATGACTCGGGCGCCGAGAATGCTGAGCTTCACTGGGCCTGCTCCTGCTCGAATTGACGTTGCGCGGTCTGCCCGCTCATGGCCATGGACAGCACGGCCATGCGTACCGCGATGCCGTAGGTCACTTGGTTCAAGATCACCGACTGCGGGCCATCGGCCACCGCCGACTCAATCTCCACCCCGCGGTTGATCGGCCCCGGGTGCATCACGATGGCATCCGGCTTGGCCCCGGCCAAACGTGCGGTGGTCAGGCCGAACAGGCGGTAGAACTCGCCTTCGCTGGGCAGCAAGCCACCAGCCATGCGCTCGCGTTGCAGGCGCAGCATGATCACCACGTCCACATCCTTGAGGCCCTCGGCCATGTCGGTGTAGACCTTCACGCCATACTGTTCGATGCCGATGGGCAGCAGGGTTTTCGGCGCGATCACGCGGATATCCGGGCAGCCCAGGGCTTTGAGGGCCAGCATGTTCGAGCGTGCTACACGGGAGTGCAGGATGTCGCCGACGATGGCCACCGAGAGGTTTTCAAAGCTGCCCTTGTGCCGACGGATGGTGAGCATGTCGAGCATGCCCTGGGTCGGGTGGGCGTGGCGGCCGTCGCCGCCGTTGATGACCGCTACCTGCGGGCACACATGCTCGGCGATGAAGTGCGCGGCGCCGGAGTCGCCGTGGCGTACCACGAACATGTCGGCGGCCATGGCTTCGAGGTTGCGCAGGGTGTCGAGCAGGGTCTCGCCCTTGCTCGCCGACGAGGTGGACACGTTCAGCGTGATCACGTCGGCCGATAGCCGCTGGGCTGCCAGTTCAAAGGTGGTGCGGGTGCGGGTGGAGTTCTCGAAGAACACATTGCAGATAGTCTTGCCGCGCAGCAGCGGGACCTTCTTCACCGCGCGGCCGCCGACTTCAAGGAACGAGTCGGCGGTGTCGAGGATTTCGGTGAGCAGTTCGCGGGGCAAACCGTCGAGGGACAAGAAATGTTGCAACTGGCCCTGAGCATTGAGCTGCAGCGGGCGCTTGGCATCTAGAGGCGTCATCGCGGGGACTCTGTACAAGGCGGTTTAAAGGGCAAGGTCTTGCAGTTCGAGTTCGAGCGGCGTGGGACCGGACAATTTTACCCGCTGCCGGGCTTGCAAAGACAGTGTTGCACCTACGACATCCGGGCTGATCGGCAATTCGCCAGCATCCAGGTCCAGCAGGCAGACCAACGTAATGCTGGCCGGGCGCCCGTAATCGAACAGTTCGTTCATGGCGGCGCGTATGGTACGGCCGCTCATCAGGACGTCATCGATCAGGATCAGGTGCTGGCCCTCAACCTCGAATGGCAGGGCCGAAGGTTGCACCTGTGGGTGCAGGCCGTTCTGGCTGAAGTCGTCGCGGTAGAAGGACACGTCCAGCGTACCCAGGGGCGAATCGCTGCCCAGTTCTTCCAGTAACGCCTGGGCTACCCAGACACCGCCGGTGCGGATGCCGATAAAGCGCGGTTCGCTGATGCCGCGGTGTTCCAGGTGCGCCTTGAGGCGTAATGCCATCTGGCTGATCAGTTCGGCGGGATTGGGCAGGCTCATGGGGGCTCCTTTTTAAGTGTGTAGGCGCAAGCTTGCTCGCGAAAAACTCATGGGTACCGCGTTCATCCAGCCTTCACGCGGTATCGTTAACGTTCTTCGCGGGCAAGCCCGCTCCCACAGGATCGCGGCGGGTCAGGATTCAAATAAAGCGGTGTTTTCATCCAGCCAACCCTGCAACAGCAAGGCGGCGGCGATGGCGTCCACGGGGTTGTCGCGGTAACTGCCCTTCTGCCCGCCGCGGTCACGACGCTCACCCTTGGCTTCAAAGGTGGTCAGGCGCTCATCGTGGGTATAGAAGGGCAGGTTGTAGCGGCCATTGAGGCGGCGCGCGAATTTTTCGGCGCGCAGGCACATGTCGCTGGGGGTGCCATCCATGTTCAGGGGCAGGCCGACCACCACAGCGTCGGGCTTCCACTCTTTGATAAGGGCTTCAACCTGGTTCCAGTCCGGTATGCCGTTCTGGGCCTTCAAGGTGCACAGCTCGCGGGCCTGGCCGGTAATAACCTGGCCGACCGCTACGCCGATCTGTTTAGTGCCGTAGTCAAAACCCAGGATCAGACGCAAGGCCATCAGGCGTGCCCCGCCTGGCTGGTCAACAGGCTGAGGTTGACCCGCAGCTTGGCGGCGGCAGCATCAAGGCGCAGTTCGCTGGCGGTGTTGAACAGGATGTCGGCGTCGAACGGGCAGGTCAGCCAGGCATTGCTCGCCAGCTCGGCCTCCAGTTGCCCGGCTTCCCAACCGGCGTAGCCCAGGGTAATCAGGCTTTGCTCAGGGCCGACGCCATCGGCGATCGCGAACAGCACGTCCTGAGACGTGGACAGTGACACGCCCTCAAGATCCACCGTGGCCTGGTATTGCGGCCCGGTGGGGTGCAACACAAAGCCGCGATCGGTCTGCACCGGCCCGCCGATATAGATCGGCACATCCTGGCAGCGGGTCGGTGGGTCGAGTTCCGGGCGCAATTGCTCAAGGATATCGGCCAGGCTCAGCTCCTGTGGACGGTTGACCACCAGCCCCATGGCACCATTGGCCGTGTGCTCGACGATATAGGTCAAGGTCTGCGCAAAGTTCGGGTCGGCCATATGGGGCATGGCGATCAGGAATTGGTGCTTGAGGTAGGTCGGGCTGACGTTTTTCATGTCCGCTAGTGTGGCGTTGGAGGGGCGAACTGACAAGTGTAGGAGCGGTGTCAGTTGCTGGACAGCCGGTCGCCCTTGGCAAACTTCCAGGTGCGGATGATTTCCAGGCGGTCCACGTCATTCAAGTCGCCGCTGAACGGCGCAAAAGGCGCGGCCAGGCGCACGATGCGCTGGGCGGCCTGGTCCAGCAGCGGTTGGCCGGAGGACTCCAGCACCTGCACTTCATAGAGCGAACCGTCACGGTTGATCGATACCAGCAAACGCAAGTTGCCATAAATCTGCTGACGCCGGGCTTCGTCCGGGTAATTGAGGTTGCCGATGCGCTCGACCTTCTTGCGCCACTCGTCTTTATACCAGGCGCCTTTGTCGCGCATGGTCGACGCGGCGTTCAGGCGGTAGATGCGCGGGCGCTTGGCATACAGCTGTTGTTCGTGGGCCAGTTCGGCTTCCAGGCTGGAAATTTCGTCGGACAGCGTCGAACTGTCGAAGGTTGGCGCGGGCTTCACCGGCTCGGGCTTGGGTTCAGTCCTGGTTTTTTCGCGCTGGGTCGGGGCCTTTTGCGGCTTGGGCGCAACGGTGGTCACGGCGGCCTTGGGCGTTGCCTGCTTGACCTCGGGCTTGGGCACCGGCGGCGGGGTGACCTTATTGACCTTGTTGTCCTGGAAGGGCGCTACTTCAGTGGTCTTGGGCACGGCTTTCTTGTCGAGCGTACCGCTGCCCTGCTGGTTGTCCTGGGCAAGAAAGTCGGCCTTTTCGGGCTTCTTCTCACTTTTGAACGTAGCGAGGGTGATTTCCAGGGTCTTGGTGATCTGCTTGGGCTCGACCATGGTGAAGCCCACGCCCAGCAACAAGGCGAGGTGAATCAATGCGGCGAGAAACAGGGTAAATCCGAGCCGATCAGCCGGGCGCACGCCTCTGTGGGTGAGTTCTGGGGGCAGATCGGACGGGAGTGTCATGACAAGAAAACCAACATCGCGCGTTTCACAGGTGGCGCATGATAACGCAATGTTGGTGTGTGTCCGGCTGTTCTATGTCACTTGGCTTGTAGCTTGCGCTCAATGGCGGCCATCAGCATTTCGCCGATGTTCGTGCCAAATGCATTGTCGATCTCGCGAATACAGGTAGGGCTGGTGACGTTGATTTCCGTGAGGTTCTCACCAATTACGTCGAGTCCGACAAACAGCAGACCTTTTTCGCGCAGGGTCGGGCCAACTTGAGCGGCGATCCAGCGGTCCTTGTCCGACAACGGCCGTGCTTCACCACGACCACCGGCCGCCAGGTTGCCACGGGTCTCGCCCGCTGCCGGGATGCGCGCCAGGCAGTAGTCCACCGGCTCGCCGTCGATCATCAGGATGCGCTTGTCGCCATCCTTGATCGCCGGCAGGTAAGCCTGGCCCATGATCTGCTGGGTGCCCAGCGCAGTCAGGGTTTCGAGGATCACCGACAGGTTCGGGTCGCCAGCGCGGTGGCGGAAGATCGAAGTGCCGCCCATGCCGTCCAGCGGTTTGAGGATCACATCGCCATGCTTGGCAGCGAATTCACGCAGTACATCGGCGCGGCGGCTGACCACGGTCGGCGGCGTGCACTGCGGGAACAGGGTGGCAAACAGCTTTTCATTGCAGTCGCGCAGGCTCTGCGGCTTGTTGACGATCAACACGCCGGCGCATTCGGCCTGTTCCAGCAAGTAGGTGGAGTACACAAACTCCATGTCGAACGGCGGATCCTTGCGCATCAGGATCACATCGAGGTCGCTCAGGGGGCTGTCGATTTCATCCGAAAGCTCGAACCATTTCTCGGGGTTGGCGAATACCTGCAACGGACGCATCCGCGCCCGCGCCTCGCCGTCGCCCTGGTACAGGTCGCGCTGTTCCATATAGAACAACGTCCAGCCGCGGGCCTGGGCGGCCAGGAGCATGGCCAGCGAGCTGTCCTTTTTATAGGAAATGCTGGCGATTGGGTCCATGACAATGCCGACGCGAACGCTCATGGGGGATTTCCTCTAGCAAATTAGGGCGCATAAAAGTGGCGTCAGAGTGGCGCTGTGGTTGTTGTGGGTCAAGGAAAAACCACCGGGTGGGTGCCTCGATAGATTGCGCCCGGAGACTGTGCTAAAAAGACTGCCACGGCGTAGCAGCCCTTGAATTCCAAGGCTTGCGGCGCTCGTCCTGTGCAACATCAGGCAGTACACACCGAAAACCGATTCGCTGTGGCGATGGTAGAGCAGATATGGAACAGCATTCCAACGCCTTGAGAGTGATGGTGATCGACGATTCGAAAACGATCCGCCGCACCGCCGAGACACTGTTGAAGAACATGGGGTGCGAGGTCATCACCGCCATCGACGGTTTCGATGCCCTGGCGCGGATTGTGGATCATCACCCGCACATTATCTTTGTCGACATCATGATGCCGCGCCTGGATGGCTACCAGACCTGCGCCCTGGTGAAGAACAACCCGGCGTTCAAGGCGATCCCGGTGATCATGTTGTCCTCCAGGGATGGCCTGTTCGACAAGGCCAAGGGGCGCATCGTGGGTGTCGATCAATTTTTGACCAAGCCTTTCAGCAAGGAAGAACTGCTGGGTGCGATCAAGGCCTATGTGCCTGCCTTCGCCGCAGTAGAACAAGCACACTGACGCCACCTCACAAGGGCCGGCGCCGACCAATGTAGTGGGGAAAACCATGGCACGTGTTCTGATCGTCGACGACTCGCCGACCGAAATGTACAAACTGACCGGCATGCTGGAAAAGCACGGCCATCAAGTCCTGAAAGCCGAAAACGGCGCGGACGGCGTAGCGCTGGCTCGTCAGGAAAAGCCCGACGCCGTGTTGATGGACATCGTGATGCCGGGCCTCAACGGCTTCCAGGCCACCCGCCAGTTGTCCAAGGAGCCGGAAACCAACGGTATTCCGATCATCATCATCACCACCAAGGACCAGGAAACCGACAAGATCTGGGGTGCACGCCAGGGCGCCAAGGATTACCTGACCAAGCCGGTGGACGAAGACACACTGATCGCCACCCTGAACAAGGTACTGGCCGGCTAAAGGCTCGCGATCATGACCGAGTCGCAAACCGCCTTCGAGCTGCTGCTGGACATCGACCGCCGTTGCCGCCTGCTGGCCGCCGACCTGCCGTCCCAGGAAACCCGCCTGCAACGCTGGAGCGGTATCGGCTTTCGCCTGGGGCCACACTGGTACGTGGCGCCCATGGGCGAGGTCGCCGAGGTGTTGCATGAACCGCGCTGCACCTTGATGCCGGGGGTCAAACCCTGGGTCAAGGGCGTGGCCAACCTGCGCGGGCGCTTGCTGCCGGTGCTGGACCTGGGCGGTTTCCTTGGCCTTGAGTTATCCAAGGCGCGCAAGCAAAGGCGGGTGCTGGTCGTGGAGTTCAATGACGTGTTTGTCGGGCTGCTGGTAGACGAAGTGGTCGGTATGCAGCACTTCCCATTGGATGCCTGGATGGCCAGCACCGCGTCCGGCGCGCCGTTTATCCAGGGCCAGTTCGACGGCGACCCGCAGTGGCAAGTCTTCAGCCCCTTCGCTTTGGCCCAGGCCCCTGGCTTCATGGATGTCGCCGCATGAGCACCGTTACTACGCCCAAACCCCAGGCCGCTTCGCGCAGCCGTTCGCAGATCATTGTGCTGTTTATCGCCTTGATCGTGTTCATCATGTTGCTGTTCGCCAACTTTGCGTACCTCAACACCCAGTCCACCTACGACAAGCAGTACATCGGCCACGCCGGTGAGCTGCGCGTGCTGTCCCAGCGCATTGCCAAGAACGCCACCGAAGCCGCCGCCGGCAAGGCCGCCGCGTTCAAGCTGCTGGGCGAGGCGCGCAACGATTTTGCCCAGCGCTGGGGCTACCTGAAAAAGGGTGATCCGCAAACCGGCTTGCCCGCCGCACCCAGCGCGGTGCGCGCCGAAATGCGTGCCGTGCAGACCGACTGGGAAGCGCTGCTGAAAAACACCGATGCGATCCTCGCCAGCGAGCAGACCGTTCTGTCCCTGCACCAGGTGGCTGCGACCCTGGCCGAAACCGTGCCGCAACTGCAAATGGAGTCGGAAAAAGTCGTCGATATCCTGCTGCAACGCGGCGCCCCGGCCAGCCAGGTGGCGTTGGCCCAGCGCCAGTCGCTGCTGGCCGAACGGATCCTGGGGGCGGTCAACACCGTGCTTGCGGGCGATGAAACCGCCGTGCAGGCTGCCGATGCCTTCGGTCGCGACGCCAACCGTTTTGGCGTGGTGCTCAACGGTATGCTCAACGGCAACCCCGGGCTGCGTATCACTCAGGTCGAAGACCCTGACGCCCGTACGCGGCTGGTGGAGATTGCCGAGCTGTTCGAGTTTGTCTCAGGCTCCGTGGATGAAATCCTCGAAACCTCGCCGCAGTTGTTCCAGGTGCGGGCTTCGGCGAGCCATATCTTCAACCTGTCGCAAACCCTGCTCGATGAAGCCTCGCACCTGGCCACCGGTTTTGAAAACCTCGCCGGCGGGCGCAGTTTCGACACCATCGGCGGCTATCTGCTGGGCCTGCTGGCGCTGGCCTCGATCATCCTGATCGGCTTGGTGATGGTGCGCGAGACCAACCGCCAACTGCGTGAAACCGCCGAGAAGAACGAGCGCAATCAGAACGCGATCATGCGCCTGCTGGATGAAATCGAAGACCTGGCCGACGGCGACCTCACTGTCACCGCCTCGGTTACCGAAGACTTCACCGGCACCATCGCCGATTCGATCAACTATTCCGTGGATCAATTGCGTGACCTGGTCGCCACCATCAACCTGACGGCCGGGCAAGTCGCCGGTGCGGTGCAAGACACTCAGGCCACCGCCATGCACCTGGCCCAGGCGTCGGAACATCAAGCGCAGCAGATTGCCGAAGCGTCTACCGCGATCAACCAGATGGCGCAGTCGATCGACCAGGTATCGGCCAACGCCGCCGAGTCCTCAGCGGTGGCAGAGCGCTCGGTTGAGATCGCCAACAAAGGCAACGAGGTGGTGCACAACACCATCCATGGCATGGACAACATTCGCGAACAGATCCAGGACACCGCCAAGCGCATCAAGCGCCTGGGCGAGTCATCCCAGGAAATTGGCGACATCGTCAGCCTGATCGACGACATTGCCGACCAGACCAATATCCTCGCCCTCAACGCCGCGATCCAGGCCAGCATGGCAGGCGATGCCGGGCGCGGTTTTGCGGTGGTGGCCGATGAGGTGCAACGCCTGGCCGAGCGCTCGTCGGCGGCCACCCGGCAGATCGAAACTCTGGTGCGGGCGATCCAGGCCGACACCAACGAAGCAGTGATCTCCATGGAGCAGACCACCTCCGAGGTGGTGCGCGGCGCACGCCTGGCCCAGGATGCCGGGGTCGCGCTGGAAGAGATCGAAGGCGTGTCGAAAACCCTGGCGGCGCTGATCCAGAGCATTTCCAATGCGGCGCAGCAGCAGACGTCTTCGGCCGGGCAGATTTCCCTGACCATGAATGTGATCCAGCAGATCACCACACAGACGTCGTCGGGGTCGACCGCGACCGCCGAGAGCATTGGTAACCTGGCGAAGATGGCCAGTCAGTTGCGCAGGTCGGTGTCGGGTTTCACCTTGCCGCCACCCAAGCAGGTGGACGATTGAAATACGACCTGAAGAACGCAACAGTCCAATTGTGGGAGCTGGCTTGCCTGCGATAGCGGTCTGTCAAATACAGATGTATTGCTGACCCACCGCTATCGCAGGCAAGCCAGCTCCCACATTGGATCTCCATTGTTTGTGAGATACCAGCAACCCACGAATTCTAAGCGGAGCAGTTATGGTTGATCGGCACGACTACGTGGCCCTCGAATGGGTCAAGGGCGACATTGCCGAAACCCTGAAACAGGCCCGTTCGGCGCTGGACGCTTACGTTGAAACCGGCGACGGCGACACCCTCGACAATTGCCTGGCCGGGATCCACCAGGTGCATGGCGCGCTGCAAATGGTCGAGTTCTACGGCGCGGCGCTGTTGGCCGAAGAGATCGAGGAACTGGCCCTGGCGCTCCAGACCGGTCGCGTCAGCCAGCGCGAAGAAAGCATCCGCCTGCTGCAACAGGCCCTCGGCCAGTTGCCGCTGTACCTGGATCGCGTACACAGCGCCCGCCGCGACCTGCCGCTGGTGGTACTGCCGCTGCTCAACGACCTGCGCACTGCGCGGGGTGAAA
This sequence comes from Pseudomonas sp. W2Aug9, assembly GCF_023127755.1. Taxonomy (NCBI): domain Bacteria; kingdom Pseudomonadati; phylum Pseudomonadota; class Gammaproteobacteria; order Pseudomonadales; family Pseudomonadaceae; genus Pseudomonas; species Pseudomonas sp. W2Aug9. The sequence continues at coordinate 174,229 of NZ_SPKL01000008.1, forward strand.
GCCTGTTGTCTGAAACCAGCCTGTTCAGCCCGCAACTGCTGTCGATCGCGCCGCTGCCTGATGAAACACTGGCCCAACGAGCAACGCCGCAGTTGCATGAGCAGTTGCGCCAATGGCACCCCTTGCTGCAACAAGCCCTCGCCGGGTTGCTGCGTGAAGACCACGGCCCGAGCAACCTGGAAGATATGGCGCGGGTGTTCGCACGCCTTGAGGCGTTGTGCCAGGGCGCGCCGTTGTTACCGCTGTGGCAGGTGGCGTCGGCACTGGTCGAGGGCATGTTGACCGGCGTGGTCGCCAACAGCCCGGCGCTGCGCAGCCTGCTCAAGGCCAGCGGCAAACAACTCAAGCGCCTGCTGGCCCAGGGCATTGACGGCATCAATCAGCCTGCGCCGGATGAGCTGCTCAAAAGCCTGTTGTTTTACGTGGCCAAAGTCACCCGGCCGACGCCGCGCATGCAAAGCCTTAAAGAGCGCTATGGCCTGGATGAAGCTTTGCCCGACAGCGCCGTGGTCGACGCCGAGCGTGCGCGCATGGCCGGGCCGGACCGCAATGCCATGGGGTCGGTGCTCGGTGCCTTGTGTGAGGAGCTGGTGCGGGTCAAGGAGCGCCTCGATCTGTTCGTACGCAGCGACCGCCAGCACATCGACGAACTCGACGCACTGCTGGCGCCCCTGCGGCAGATCGCCGACACCCTCGCCGTACTGGGTTTTGGCCAGCCGCGCAAAGTGATCATCGACCAGTTGGCCGTCGTGCTGAGCCTGGCCCAGGGGCAACGCGAACCCAATGACGCGGTGCTGATGGACGTGGCAGGCGCGTTGCTCTACGTCGAAGCCACGCTGGCGGGCATGATCGGCACGGTGGAGCCGCAAAGCCGCGAAGAAAGCCGGCTGCCCACCACCGACCTGACCCAGATCCATCAGTTGGTGATTGCTGAATCCTGCCAGTGCCTCAAACAAGCCAAGGAACTGGTGATCGACTGCGTCGAAGCCCATTGGGACCGCCAGCGTCTGGAATCCTTGCCGCAATTGCTGAGCCAGGTGCGTGGCGCGCTGGCGATGATCCCTTTGCCGCGTGCGGCGAGCCTGATGCGCGGCTGCACCGATTATGTCGACGAGCAGTTGATGATCAGCGACGTCGCGCCTTCGCCGGTGCAATTGGAGCAGTTCGCCGATGTGATCAGCAGCCTGGAGTATTACCTGGAACGCATGCTCCAAGACCCTGACGCCGCTGGCGAGCGTGTGCTGGAGCGGGCCACCCAAAGCCTGGCGGCGCTGGGTTATCTGCCGGCCGAAAAACCCTGGCGCCAGGCATTGATCGCGCCCGATGGCGCACTGTCGACCGAACAGGCACCGAGCCAATCCCAATTTGACGCACTGGCAAGCCCCACGTCAGGCCTTAATCCTCCTGCCCTGCAACGCCCCGGCAGTCTGCTGCCACCGCCGGCGGGTGAAGAGCCGATTGACGATGAGCTGCGCGAAGTCTTCCTCGAAGAAACCGACGAAGTTCTCGACGTGCTGCACCGCAACCTGCCCAACAGTGCGGACAAAACCGCCCAGGGCGAAATGCGCCGTGCCTTCCATACGTTGAAGGGCAGCGGTCGCATGGTCCGTGCCCTGGTGCTGGCCGAACTGGCCTGGGCCGTGGAAAACCTGCTCAACCGTGTGTTGGAACGCAGCGTCGCCCTTGGCGCCGAGGTGCAGCAGGTGCTGGATGAGGCCGTGGCTGTGCTGCCGGAATTGATCGCCGATTTTGCCATCGACGACCAACGCCAGCGCGACGAAGTCGACGCCCTGGCCGCCCGCGCCCATGCCTTGGCCAGTGGCGCGGCAACAACCGCTGGCGAGCCCCATGACCCGATGCTGATGGAGATCTTCCGCAACGAAGCCCAGAGCCATCTGGACAGCCTCAACCACTTCCTGCACCACGCCGCCGAACAGGTGCCGTTGCAGGTCAGTGATGAACTGCAACGCGCCCTGCATACGCTCAAGGGCAGTGCCTACATGGCCGGGGTGTTGCCCATCGCGGAACTGGCGCGCCCCCTCGACCACCTGACCCGCGAATACAAGGCCCATCGCTTGCCCCTGGACCTGGACGAAGTAGAGTTGCTGCTGGAAGCCGAAGGGCTGTTCCAGCGTGGCCTGCGCGACCTGGACAGCGATCCCCTGGCACCCATCCAGGGCGCAGCGGATCTGATCAGACGCACCCAAAGCCTGTTGGACCAGCAGCTTGCAGCGCTGCTCGAAGCCCCTGGCAGCGGCCTGCCGATCAAGCGCGATCGGCATCTGATCACCAACTTCCTGGCCCAGGGCATGGACATTCTGCTCGACGCCGACAACCTGTTGCGCCGCTGGCAGCAACATCCCGGCGAACGCCAGGAACTGACCGCCTTGCTGGATGAGCTGACCACGTTGGGGGAGGGCGCGCACATCGCCGACCTGCACGCCATCGACGCGTTGTGCGAGGCCTTGCTCGACCTGTATGGCGCTGTGGAAGAAAGCAGCCTGGCGGTCAGCGAGCGGTTTTTCCATGAGGCGGAACAGGCCCATGAGGCGCTGATCAACATGCTCGACCAACTGGCTGCCGGCCAGGAAATCAGCCCGGCACCTGCGCGGGTACAAGCCTTGCACGCGTTGCTGGATGACGCGCTGGACCCGTCCGCCACCGGCCTGATCAAAAGCGACGGCAGCCGCGCCCTGAGCATTTCGGAACTGGGTGCTGCCACTGCGCAGTTGGATCAGCAAACAGCCATGGATGATGAGATTGTCGACATCTTTCTTGAGGAGGCCGTGGATATCCTCGACAGTGCCGGGCAGTCCCTCAAGCGCTGGTTGCTGGAGCCCGAAAGCGCCGCGCCGTTGTCCTCACTGCAACGGGACCTGCACACCCTCAAGGGCGGTGCGCGCATGGCCGAAATCGACCCGGTGGGTGACTTGGCCCATGAGCTGGAGTGCCTGTACGAGGGCCTGGTGGACCGCCGCTACAGTTACACCCCCGAGCTGTCCCAGGTGCTGATGGCCAGCCACGAACGGTTGGCTTTGCAACTGGAAGAACTGCAACAGCAGCAGCCTTTGAGCGACGCTGCCGAGCTGATCGCCAAACTGCGTGAGCTGCGCCAGAACAGCGCGCCGGCGACTCCGGCTGCGGCGGCGCCGGCCTCAGGTGCAGACCCTGAATTGCTGGATATCTTCCTCGAAGAGGCCGCCGATATCCTCGACAGTTCAGGCAGCGCGTTGCTGCGCTGGCAGGCCGAGCCGGGCAACCGCCAGGAAGTCGAAACCCTGCTGCGTGACCTGCACACCCTCAAGGGCGGGGCGCGCATGGTAGAGATCGGGCCGATTGGCGATTTGGCCCATGAGCTGGAGTTTCTCTACGAGGGGCTATCCGCCGGGTTGCTGGCGCCGACCCCAGAGCTGTTTGCGCTGCTGCAAGGTTGCCATGATCGTTTGGCACAGATGGTCGACGCTGTAGCGGATGGGCTGCCGGTGGGGGCGGTGGACAAACTTATCGAGCGCATCAAAAGCCTGGTGCACCCCAGTGTAGAGCCGGTGGTGCCCGTGGCGTTGCCTGCGGGCAAGGCTGAAGCGGTGGTCGACCCCGCAGCCGACATGGTGAAAATCTCCGCCGAACTGCTCGACGACCTGGTTAACCTCGCCGGTGAAACCTCGATTTTCCGTGGCCGTATCGAGCAGCAAGTCAACGATGCGCGCATTGCATTGAATGAAGTGCAAACCACCATCGAGCGGATGCGCGATCAATTGCGCCGGCTCGACAGCGAAACCCAGGGGCGCCTGCTCAGCCGTCAGCAGGCCGAGGCCGAACGCCTGGGCTACGAAGAGTTTGACCCACTGGAAATGGATCGCCATTCGCAGTTGCAGCAGCTGTCCCGCGCGCTGTCCGAATCGGCCTCCGACCTGCTCGACCTCAAGGACACCCTGGAGCAGCGTCATCAGGATGCCCACGATTTGCTCCAGCAACAGGCGCGCATCAACACCGAATTGCAGGAGGGTCTGATGCGCACGCGCATGGTGCCTTTCGAGCGGATGCTGCCACGCCTCAAGCGCATCGTGCGCCAAGTGGCGCAAGAGCTGGGCAAGGACGTGGAGTTCATCGTCGGCAATGCCGAAGGCGAGATGGACCGCAACGTGCTCGAACGCATGGCGGCGCCACTGGAACATATGCTGCGCAATGCCGTCGACCACGGTCTGGAATCGCGTGAGGTGCGGTTGCAGGCGGGCAAGCCGGAAAAGGGGCGCATTACCCTGGACCTGACCCACGAAGGCGGCGACATCGTCTTCGACATGCGTGACGACGGCGCCGGCGTGCCCCTTGAAGCGGTGCGGCGCAAGGCGATCAAGCGCGGCCTGCTCGGCCCGGATCAAACCATCAGCGACCGCGACGTGCTGCAGTTCATCCTGCAGCCGGGCTTTTCCACGGCAGAAAAAATCACCCAGATCTCCGGGCGCGGCGTGGGCATGGACGTGGTGCACGAAGAAGTGCGTCAGCTCGGCGGCTCGATGGTGATCGACTCGACCCCAGGCGTGGGCGTGCACTTTCGTATTCGCCTGCCGTTTACCGTGTCGGTCAACCGTGCGTTGATGGTGCAATGCGCAGACGACCAGTACGCAATTCCCCTCAACACCCTTGAAGGCCTGGTGCGCGTACTGCCCCACGAACTGGCCGGGCACTACCAGCAAGATCCGCCGCATTATGAATACGCCGGCCAGCGCTACGAGTTGTTTTACCTGGGTGATCTGCTGCACACCGTCAGCCGCCCGAAACTGCTCGGCCAATACCAACCGCTGCCGGTGTTGCTGGTGCATTGCAATGAACGGCGCGTAGCGGTGCATGTGGACGCCATGGCCGGCACCCGCGAGATCGTGGTCAAGGGCCTGGGGCCGCAGTTTGCCGGGGTACAGGGCGTGCCCGGTGCGACCATCCTCGGTGATGGCCGCGTGGTGTTGATCATTGACCTGCTCGCGCATATCCGCGCCCGCCAACCGGCCTTGCCGGCCCAGGCAGTGGATGTGTCACTGGTCCTCAACGACCCGCTGAAAAAACGCCCGCTGCTGGTACTGGTGGTGGACGACTCGGTCACCGTGCGCAAAGTCACCAGCCGCCTGCTGGAGCGCAATGGAATGAACGTGCTTACCGCCAAGGACGGCATTGATGCCCTCGCGGTGCTTGAAGAACACACCCCGGACCTGATGCTGCTCGACATCGAAATGCCGCGCATGGACGGCTTCGAAGTGGCCATCCAGATCCGCAACGACCCGCGCCTGATGCGCCTGCCGATCATCATGATCACCTCGCGCACCGGCCAGAAACACCGCGACCGCGCCATGGCCATTGGCGTCAACGACTACCTCGGCAAGCCGTACCAAGAGTCGGTGCTGCTGGAAAGCATCGCCTACTGGAGCAAGTCCCATGCTTGACCACCGCGCCAGCCAACTCACCGGCCTGCTGCTGCCCCTGGCCGACCGCCACCTGGTGCTGCCCAACGTGGCCATCGCAGAGCTGATCGACTTCCAGCGCGGCGAACCGGCCAGCGATGCACCGCCGTGGTACCTGCGGCAAGTGACCTGGCGTGATCGGCAAATCCCCTTGATCAGCTTTGAAGCCGTGTGCGGTGAAGCCAGCGTGACCGGCGAACGCTCGCGGATCGTGGTGTTGAATGCGTTGGGGGGCAGGCCCACGTTGAAATTCATTGCGCTGGTTATTCAGGGCATTCCCCGCTCGTACAAACTCGATAGCGAGTTGAGCTATGTGGATGTGCCGCTGTGCCCGCTGGAACTGGCGGCAGTGCAGGTAGGGGAGCAGGTGGCGAAGGTGCCGGATTTGATGGGGTTGGAGGCGCTGTTGGTTGAGTCCGGCCTGGCCTGAACATAAGCCTTGTGAAATTCCAATGTGGGAGCTGGCTTGCCTGCGATAGCGGTGGGTCAGCAATACATCTGTATTTGACAGACCGCTATCGCAGGCAAGCCAGCTCCCACACTGAATTGTGCTTGGCCCAAGATCTCAATCAATCCGCGCAAACCGCTCAATTACCGGTTGCTCCCGATGCTCGGCCTGCCATAAGTCGTAGGCACTTTGCATCGACAACCATAACTGGGCTTTACTCACGCCAGCCCGTTCCAACCGAACGGCAAGGTCCGGGCTGATCGGGGCGTGGCCATGCAAGATCCTTGAAAAAGTCTCGCGGGCGAAGCCAAGACGTCGCGCCATCTCGGTAATGGTGATGCCCAAGGCTGGGATAACGTCCTCAAGTAAAATTTCACCTGGGTGAGTTGGGTTGTGCATCGGCATGTTGGTACGTCCTTCGACTATGGGCATTCAACCGCGAAGGCTAGAAGGACCAGTTCCAAGCAACAACCCCAAAACGCTGTATGAAATTTCCTGCGCGCCCTTCGACATAAAAGGCTTCGGATTTTTCCTGCAAGATTTTGGGCCGCGCATGAACTTGTGGTGAGAGGTCCGCACGCCTAGTCTTCGTCCCGTCATCGCAAAAAACGGTGACACGGACGTGCAAGTCCGGTTACATGTCGGCGCACCAACGCCCATAGCCATTCAACGGGCGTTTTTTATGCCTGCTGTACTCGTTATGGCGGCTGTGCGTGGGAGACTCTTCGGAGTCTGCCGGGGTCCGATATGCCCGGTCTTGCACACCTGCGCACAGCTGCCACCTTGATTCGCGTGCAAGCGGAAGAGGGCAGCTTCCATCACATATCGGAGCTGTAAATCATGATCAAACCTACCCCCAATCCACCCCTTTTCACCGTCAACCCCCACCAAACCACCGAAACCCTGCTGGTCAACGCCAGTGAAACCCTGTCCTCCCTCAACGCACTCACCTGCAACCTGGCCTTTGACCTGGACACTTCCCAGCGCGCCATCATGCTCGGGATTCAGCAAATGGCAGAGTTTGGTCAGTTGTTGGTCGATAGGGCACTTGAGCAAATCAGCCATTCGCCGGAATTTTCAAACGGTCCCAAATAGGGACTGATCGGTCCTTGTTTGGGACCGATATCTAACAAGCAACACTGAGCAAATGTGGGAGGGGGCTTGCTCCCGATAGCGGTGTGTCAGTTGACAAACTTATTGCTGACCCACCGCAATCGGGAGCAAGTCGAATCGTCGCACCGCCCCTCCCACATTTTCAGCTTCGTTACTCCAGGCGTAACGGTCTGCCGCTGAGCTTGATTGATAGCACCTAAATTCACTCCTAAGGTACAGCCCCACGACAGCAAACCCCGTGGAGCGACCATGACAACAACCATCACCCCCGACTCGCGCTGGACGCGGCGGCGCGACGAGAAGCAGCGGCGGCTCGGGCTGGTCAAACAGTATGCAGACGGGGCGGTGTTGCCCAGTGACAAGATCGTCGCGGCCCTGGAAGCGCTGATCCTCCCCGGCGACCGCGTGGTGCTGGAGGGCAACAACCAGAAGCAGGCCGACTTTCTCTCGCGCTCCCTGGCCAAGGCTGACCCGGCCAAGCTCCACGATTTGCACATGATCATGCCCAGTGTCGGGCGCGCCGAGCACTTGGACTTGTTCGAGAAAGGCATCGCCCGCAAGCTCGACTTTTCCTTCGCCGGCACTCAATCCCTGCGCATCAGCCAGTTGCTGGAAGACGGGCTGCTGGAAATCGGCGCGATCCATACCTACATCGAACTCTATGCGCGCCTGGTGGTGGACCTGATCCCCAACGTGGTGCTCTCGGCCGGCTTCATGGCCGACCGCGCCGGCAATATCTACACCGGCGCCAGCACCGAAGACACCCCGGCGCTGATCGAACCCGCCGCGTTCAGCGATGGCATCGTCATTGTGCAGGTCAACCAGTTGGTGGACGACGTCACCGACTTGCCCCGTGTGGACATCCCCGCAAGCTGGGTGGATTTCGTGGTGGTGGCCGACAAGCCTTTCTACATCGAACCGCTGTTCACCCGCGACCCGCGCCATATTAAGCCGGTGCATGTGTTGATGGCGATGATGGCGATCCGTGGCATCTACGAAAAACACAATGTGCAGTCGCTCAACCATGGCATCGGCTTCAACACCGCCGCCATCGAATTGATCCTGCCCACCTACGGCGAATCCCTGGGGCTCAAGGGCAAGATCTGCCGCAACTGGACCCTCAACCCACACCCCACGTTGATCCCGGCGATTGAAAGCGGTTGGGTCGAGAGCGTGCATTGCTTCGGCACCGAGCTGGGCATGGAAAACTACATCGCCGCCCGCCCGGATGTGTTCTTCACCGGCCGCGATGGCTCGATGCGCTCCAATCGCATGTTCTGCCAACTGGCCGGCCAGTACGCGGTGGACCTGTTTATCGGCGCCACCCTGCAAGTGGATGGCGATGGGCATTCCAGCACCGTGACCCGTGGCCGCCTTGCCGGTTTCGGTGGTGCGCCGAACATGGGCCACGACCCACGTGGTCGTCGGCACGGCACACCGGCCTGGCTGGATATGCGCCATGACGATGCGCCCGAGGCCTTGCTTGAGCGCGGCAAAAAACTTGTGGTGCAAATGGTCGAGACCTTCCAGGAGGGCGGCAAACCGACCTTTGTCGACACCCTCGACGCAGTAGAAGTGGCCCGCAAAAGCGGCATGCCGCTGGCGCCGATCATGATCTACGGCGACGACGTTACCCACTTGCTCACCGAAGAAGGCATCGCCTACCTCTACAAGGCGCGCTCCCTGGAAGAGCGCCAGGCAATGATCGCTGCCGTCGCCGGGGTGACGGCCATCGGTATGCGCCATAACCCCAAGGACACCGCCCGTATGCGTCGCGAAGGCTTGATCGCCTTGCCCGAAGACTTGGGTATCCGCCGCACCGATGCCACCCGCGAATTGTTGGCCGCCAAGAGTGTGGCCGATCTGGTGGAGTGGTCCGGTGGCTTGTACAACCCGCCCGCCAAATTCAGGAGCTGGTAAATGCGCGCTCTAAAACAGCATGAATTGAGCCTGGCCGATCGCCTGGCGGATATGGCCGTCGACGCGCTGATCGATGAAGCGGATTTGTCGCCTAAACCCGCCTTGGTTGACCGGCGCGGCAACGGCGCCCACAGCGATTTGCACCTGGGCCTGATGCACGCCTCGGCGCTGTCGCTGTGGCCGATGTTCAAGGAAATGGCCGAGGCCGCCCTTGAATTCGGTGAAGTCGGTGTGCCCTTGCGTGAAGCACTCGGCCGTCTTGGCCGCGAAGGCGAGCAAGCGATGCTCATCACTACCAACGGCGTAAATACCCATCGCGGCGCAATCTGGGCTCTTGGTTTGCTCACCGCAGCAGCGGCCCTGCAACCACGCGCCGTAACCCTGACCGCGGCCAAACTAGCTCTGCTCGAAGACCGCTTCGCGCCGCAACCGCTGAGCCACGGCGCACAGGTCGCCCAGCGCTACGGCGCACGCGGTGCCCGTGAAGAAGCGCAACTGGGCTTCCCCGCTGTGATGCAACGCGGCCTGCCGCAACTGCATAAAAGCCGCGGGCAAAACGCCGGTGAGCAAAATGCCCGCCTGGATGCCTTGCTCGCGATCATGACCGAGCTGGCCGACACCTGCGTGCTCTACCGCGCCGGCACTGAAGGCCTCCAAGCCATGCAGCAAGGCGCCCAGGCCGTGCTCGACGCTGGCGGTAGCGCAACCCTCGCGGGCCGTCGCCAACTGCACGCACTGGACCAGCAACTCCTGGCCCTGAATGCCTCCCCTGGCGGCGCTGCCGACTTGCTCGCCGCCTGCCTGTTTATCGACCGCCTCGACGGAGCGTTGTGATGGAAACCTTATCCTTTGAATTCCCCGCGGGCCAGCCGCCAAAAGGCCGCGCGCTGGTGGGTTGCGTCGGTTCGGGCGACCTCGAAGTGCTGCTGGAGCCGGGCACTCCCGGCACGCTGACCATCCAAGTGCAGACCTCGGTCAACGGCGCCGAGCAACGTTGGCAGCACCTGTTCGAACGCATCTTCCAGGAGCAGACGCCACCTGCCTTGAACATCGATATCCACGATTTCGGCGCCACCCCCGGCGTGGTGCGTTTGCGCCTGGAGCAAGGTTTCGAGGAGGTCGGCCATGACTGATTTGCTCAACAAACACAGCTTCGTCGAACTCGGTGCGCGGCAGCGCGCCAAGGCGTTGTTGGATGCTGGCACTTATCGTGAACTGATCGACCCGTTCCAACGGGTCATGTCGCCGTGGCTCAGCCGCCAGGGCGTAGTGCCCCAGGCGGATGACGGTGTGGTGATTGCCAAGGGCAGCATCGGCGGTTTGCCGGTAGTGGTCGCCGCTATCGAGGGCAATTTCCAAGGCGGCAGCCTCGGTGAAGTCGGTGGCGCAAAAATCGCGGGGGCACTGGAACTGGCCGCCGAAGACAACCGCAACGGCATCCCGACCCGCGCCGTGCTGCTGCTGGAGACCGGTGGGGTGCGCTTGCAGGAAGCCAACCTGGGCCTTGCCGCGATTGCCGATATTCACGCGGCGATTGTCGACCTGCGCCAGTATCAGCCGGTGATCGGCGTGGTGGCGGGCAGTGTCGGCTGCTTTGGGGGCATGTCCATCGCGGCCGGGTTGTGCAGCTATTTGGTGGTCACCCGTGAAGCGCGCTTGGGGTTGAACGGGCCGCAGGTGATCGAACAGGAGGCCGGGCTGGAAGAATACGACTCCCGCGACCGCCCGTTTATCTGGAGCCTTACCGGCGGCGAACAACGTTTCAACAGTGGCTTGGCCGACCGTTACGTGGCGGACGATGTGGTGCAGATCCAGCAGACCGTGAGCGCGCTGTTGCAACACGGGGCGCCCGAACAACCCCGCAGCCGGCGCGCTGATTTCTACCTGGCGCGGCTGGCCGAACTCGACACAGCGGCGCAAATCGAGCCCGCGACGGTTCGCGCTCTGTATCAGGGAGAACGCCCATGAGAGGGTTACAGTGGTTCAATGCATTGAGCGCTGGCGCAGCACCCGTAGAGGGCTTGCCGGACTCATTGAAAGTCGCAGACGGCGTATTGGGTGAACAGGCGGTGCGCTTTATCGCCGTGGTCACCGACCCGAATAACCGCTTCCCGCGTGCGCGCAATGGCGAAGTCGGGTTGCTGGAAGGTTGGGGGCTGGCCAAGGCCGTCGATGAAGCCATCGTGACGGGTGACAAACGCCCCATCATCGCCATCGTCGATGTGCCCAGCCAAGCCTATGGTCGCCGTGAAGAAGCCCTCGGCATCCACCAGGCCCTGGCCGCCGCTGCCGACAGCTACGCCCGCGCACGCCTGGCCGGGCACCCGGTGATTGCGTTGCTGGTGGGCAAGGCCATGTCCGGTGCGTTTCTGGCCCACGGTTACCAGGCCAACCGCTTGATCGCCCTGCGCGACCCTGGGGTAATGGTGCACGCCATGGGCAAGGCTTCGGCCGCACGGGTGACCCTGCGCAGCGTCGAAGAACTCGAAGCCTTGGCCGCCAGTGTGCCGCCGATGGCCTATGACATCGACAGTTATGCCAGCCTGGGTTTGCTCTGGGAGACCTTGTCGGTGAGCCAGGTTGAACAGCCGACAACGGACGATGTGGCGCGGGTCAGCGATTGCCTGGTGCAGGCGATCAAAGATGTCGTGCAACCCGATTTAAAAGAACGTCTCGGTGCGACTAATCGCACCGCCTCAAGCCATGTACGCCAACTGCTGCGGGAACAATGGTGAACGCCCATGACTTGCTCTGGGGCATGACCCCGGCGCACCTGCCTGCGGATGCTCCGGCCTGGGTGCGGGACGCGCTGAGCGCCGGCCATCCAGTAGTGGTGCGGCGCGCCATTACCAAAGCAGGTCAAGTGGCGGTTGGCGTACGTGGGCGTCTGCGTGAGCAGCGTTATGGGGCGGTGATGCCTGTTGCTGCGGTGCAACGGCGCGTGGCGCCCGAAGACTTGCGCCAGGTGATCTCGCCACGGGATTTACCGGCGCTGCGGGCGCTCGATCAACTGCGGCCAGTGTTGGCGCAGTATCACTGGGGCGTCAGCGGCAGCGCCGGATTTGAATTGGCGAGCGGCGTCGAAGCGTTGCATGCCATGAGTGATCTGGATTTGATCCTGCGCACCCCCGAACCGCTTGATCGCAACGCGGCGCGTGCATTGCTGGCGAAATTCGACACCGCACCGTGCGCCGTGGACCTGCAACTGCAAACCCCGTTTGGCGCTGTTGCCTTGCGCGAATGGGCCACAGGCTCACGCCGCGTACTGCTCAAAACCACTGGCGGCGCGCACCTTGTACTTGACCCCTGGCAGGCCGTGGCATGAGCAGCTTGTTGGTGTTTCCGGGGCAGGGTGCCCAGCGCGTGGGCATGCTCCAGGCGCTATCGGCCCAGGTTCTGGAAGAAGCCAGTGATGCCTTGGGTGAAGATGTTCGTCGGCTCGATTCGGCGCAAGCCTTGGCGAGCACGCGTGCGGTGCAACTGTGCCTGCTGATCGTCGGCGTTGCCCATGCCCAGCAGTTGCACCATACGCCTGACTACGTGGCGGGCCTGTCCATCGGCGCCTACCCGGCCGCCGTCATCGCCGGCGCCCTGGACTTCGCCGATGCGCTGAAACTGGTCAGCCTGCGTGGCGAGCTGATGCAACAGGCTTATCCACAAGGCTACGGCATGACCGCCCTGATCGGCCCCGATTTATCCACGGTTGAAGCCTTGCTGGCAGATATCCACAGCGCTGCAACTCCGGTGTATCTGGCCAATATCAACGCCGACAACCAGACCGTGATCGCCGGCAGCAATGAAGCGATGCAGCGTGTCGCCGAGCGCATCAAAGGCAACGGCGTCGCCAAGCGTCTGGCAGTGAGCGTGCCGTCCCACTGTGCGCTGCTGGAAGCGCCGGCCAAGGTGCTTGCCCAAGCGTTCGTCCCACTCAAGGCGCCGCGCATCACCTACCTGAGCAGCACACGCGCGCGACCTATCCACAACCCTGAGCAACTGCGCGATGACCTGGCCTTCAACATGTGCCGCGTCGTCGACTGGCGCGGCACCGTGCAAGGCGCCTACGAGCGTGGCGTACGCCTGCAAATCGAACTGCCCCCGGGCGCGGTGCTCACTGGTCTGTCACGCCGCGTGTTCGAACAAGGCACGGTGATCGCCTGCGAAGGCGCACGCCTGGACACCTTGCAGGCCCTGCTGCAAGAGGAGGAGCGCCGCCACCGATAAAGCAACACCCAAGGCTTTCGAAGCACAACAACAACAATTTCGAACGAGCACTTTGAGGACAACAATCATGATTATCTACGGTGTGGCGTTTCTGGCGCTGTGCACGTTGGCCGGCCTGTTTGTCGGTGAACTGCTGGGCAAATGGATGGGTATCCCGGCTAACGTCGGCGGGGTGGGTATCGCCATGTTGCTGCTGATTGGCCTGGGCAGTTACCTCGGCAAGCGTGGCTTGTTTACCGGCAAGTCGGAGCAGGGCGTGAACTTCTGGGCTGCGATTTATATCCCGATTGTGGTGGCGATGGCCGCCCAGCAAAACGTGTATGGCGCCATCAGTGGTGGGCCCATGGCGATTCTGGCCGGGACCCTCGCCGTGGTGCTCGGCTTTGCCCTGGTACCGGTGCTGGTGCGTATCGGTAACCGCGAGCCGGTTGCAGCTGTTCCGACCAAAGACGCCGGGTGATCGCCATGTACGAATCGATGATGAAAGTGATCACCGGGTACGGATTGATCAGTGGTTTTGCCGTGATCGGCCTGACCATGTGGGTTTCCTACTGGATCTCTGACACTTTTACCAAAGGCCGCCTGCATGGCTCGGCCATTGCCATTCTGTTGGGCCTGGTGTTGTCGTATGTGGGAGGCGCTTTTACTGGCGGCTCCAAGGGCGTGGTGGATATTCCACTGTTGTCAGGCATTGGCCTGTTGGGCGGCGCGATGCTGCGGGACTTCGCTATTGTAGCCACGGCGTTTGGCGTGAGTGTCGATGAGTTGAAGCGCGCCGGATACGTCGGCGTGCTGGCTCTGTTTGTCGGTGTGGGCTCGTCGTTTGTTGCCGGGGTAGGGGTGGCAATGGCGTTTGGTTATACCGATGCGGTGAGCCTCACCACCATCGGCGCCGGTGCCGTGACCTATATCGTTGGCCCGGTTACCGGGGCGGCGATTGGGGCCAGTTCCGAGGTGATGGCGCTGTCGATTGCCGCAGGGTTGATCAAGGCTATTTTGGTGATGGTAATGACACCGTTCGTGGCCCCGCTGATCGGGCTGAACAATCCACGTAGTGCGGTGATCTTCGGTGGCTTGATGGGCACTTCCAGCGGCGTGGCGGGCGGGTTGGCGGCGACTGATCCGAAGTTGGTGCCTTATGGGTGTTTGACCGCGGCGTTCTATACAGCGCTGGGGTGTTTGTTGGGGCCGTCGTTGTTGTTTTTGGTGATGAGGGGGTTGGTGGGCTGACTGGGGATTTTCGCTGTCTGGTCTGGCGCAATCGGGGGCAAGTCGAATCGTCGCACCGCCCCTCCCACATTTTGACCGCATTCTCAGGTTGGAATGCGGTCAAGTGTGGGAGGGGCGGTGCGACGATTCGACTTGCCCCCGATGGCATTCTCAAGCCTGGCGATTGGCATACATCCGACACTCCGCCAACAACGCCAGCAGGTTCGGGTCACGCTCCTTGGCCTTCAAGAACACTACGCCGATCTGCTGCTGCAACCGATACCTGGGTTGCAGCGGTATCAGCTTCACGCGGTTCTCATACACCGCCGCAATCCGCCCAGGCAGCAGTGCATAACCCACCCCCGAGCTGACCATGCTCAGCAAGGTAAATATATCGTTCACCTGCATCGCCACCTTCGGTTCGAACCCCGCCTGCTTGAACACCCGGTTGCCGTCCTGGTGCGTGGCGAAGCCCTGAGTGAGGGTGATAAAGGTGGCGTCACGCACGTCGGCCAGGTCGATTTCCTGATGGCGGTCCAGGGGGGAATCGGCCGGTGTGGCAAGGAAGATGTCATCGCTGAACAGCGCGATCTGCTCACAGTCCGGATCGGTGGCGTGATCGTCCAGAGAGATGAGGATCGCATCCACCTCCATGTTCTTGAGCTTGTAGAACAGGTCGAAATTGGAGCCCAGGATCAGGTCGATATTGAGTTCGCTGCGGCGGATCTTCAGGCCCATGATCAGTTGCGGTACGGTCTTGACCGTCAGCGAGTACAGCGAGCCGAGCTTGAAGCGTTCGGCGCAGAAGCCGGCGGCTTCGCGGGTCAGGCGCACTCCCTCGACCACATCGGCTATCAGCTTTTGCGCACGCTCTTCGAGCACGTAGGCGCTTTCCAGCGGGGTGAGGTTGCGCCCTTCATGCTTGAACAGCGGGCAGCGCAAGGCACTTTCCAGGGAGTGGATGGCGCGGTGCACGCTGACGTTGCTGGTTTGCAGTTCGGCGGCGGCGCGGGCCAGGTTGCCGGTGCGCATGAACGCCAGGAAGATTTCCAGCTTCTTGAGGGTGAACTCTTCGTCGATCAGCATGGCCGTGGGCTCTTGTTCGATTGCGCTCGATTGTGCCTGCAAACGCAGCCCTCGTCGCTGGAACGTCACACGCTGCTTGCACTCTTATGCGCAAGGCTGGAGGCTTGCCGCCAGTCGTCAACGATGAGGGGAGGTTAACGATAGATGTATCACGGGGAACGGTTCAACGCCTGGAGCCATTTGCTCGGTGCAGTCGCGGCGTGTATTGGCGCCGTGTGGATGTTGGTGGTGGCGAGCCTGGATGGCAGCCCCTGGAAGATCGTCAGCGTGGCGATTTATGGCTTTACCCTGATGGTGCTGTACAGCGCGTCGACCGTTTACCACAGCGTGCGGGGGCGGCGAAAAGAGATCATGCAAAAGGTCGATCACTTTTCGATCTACCTGTTGATCGCCGGCAGCTACACACCGTTTTGCCTGGTGACTCTGCGCGGGCCGTGGGGCTGGACGCTGTTCGGGATTGTGTGGGGGCTGGCGGTGATCGGCATCCTGCAAGAGATCAAGCCGCGCTCGGAGGCGCGGATTCTGTCCATCGTGATCTACGCGGTGATGGGCTGGATCGTGCTGGTGGCGGTCAAGCCGCTGATAGCGGCGCTGGGCACGGCAGGGTTTATCTGGTTGGCGTCGGGCGGCGTGTTGTACACCGTGGGCATCATCTTTTTTGCCCTGGAAGATCGCCTGCGCCATTCCCATGGGATCTGGCATTTGTTTGTGATTGGCGGCAGCCTCCTGCATTTTGTGGCGATCATGCATTACGTGCTCTGAATGTGGGAGGGGGCTTCGGTGGTATTAGAGACGTGCCAGTAGCTCACAGGCACGAATGCCGAAGATCTGCAGCAGCTTGGCGAGCATATGCGGCGGTGGTTCATCGCCACGGGTCAGGGCGTAGAGGGTGATCGGCAGGGGGGGCGTGAGGGTGCGGATGCAGGTGGTTGCCGTCGATGCGCCGAGGGCGGTAAAGGGGTCAATGACCGTCAAACCGGCGCCGGACTCCACCATCGCCCGGGCCAGGGAATAGGTTTGTACCGAGATGGTCACGCGTGGCGGTGGATCGACGTTCTCCAGGTAGCTGTCCAGCTTGGTCGCCAGCGGATCAGCACTGGAAAGCCCGATCAATGGCGCGCCCGCCAGTTCGCTCAGCGGCAATGGCTGGTTGATTTCAGCCGCCGACCAATAGCCCTTGGACGCCAATGCAACCAGCACGCCATTGGCCAGCACCTGGGTGGTCAACCCAGGATGGCCGGAAAAGTTGAGGGTCAGCGCCAGGTCGATTTCGCGCATCAGCAGCTTCTGGACCAGCTCACGGCTATGGTCGCTGGACAGCTCGCAAGCCATGTCGGGGTATTCGCGCTTCCATTCCAGAATCGCCGGAGGCAGCAGCGACAAGGCCAACGCCGGAATCGCACCAATGCGCACGCTTTGCCCTGGGGCGCGGCGCAGGCTCTTGGCTAGACGCCTTACACCTTGCAAGCTCTCGGTGACTTTCTCGACTTCGCTTTCCAGTGCCAGGGCTTCCGGCGTGGGCTGCAATTTGCCGCGCACCCGCAGAAACAGCGCAAAGCCCAGCTGCAATTCGGCGTGCTGCAACACTTTGGTCACCGCTGGTTGCGAGACGTGCAGCAACTGCGCGGCAGCACTGATCGAGCCAGTCTGGCGAATGGCCTGGAAGATTTCGATATGACGCAAGCGCATGGCAAGTCCATAACCTTTGTTTATAGGTGACCCATCTTTATTCATTGTCGGTGGCCTGTCACCTGCGCCTACGCTTGGTCTTCAGTTAATCAACGGTCGGGGGCTGGGATGGCCAGGCAGGTTTGCATCATCGGTGGTGGGGTTATCGGCTTGGCCAGTGCTTATGCTTTGGTACGGGCTGGCCATGAGGTAACGGTGATCGACGCCCGCGATACCTTGGGCAGCGAAACCAGTTTCGCCAACGGTGGGCAGTTGTCCTATCGCTATGTTGCGCCATTGGCCGACGCGGGCGTGCCGCTGCAAGCGATTGGGTGGCTGTTGCGCGGCGACTCGCCGCTGAAGCTGCGCCCACGGCTTGACCTCCAGCAATGGCGCTGGATGGCCGCGTTCATCGGTGCCTGCCGGGGCTCCGTGAACAAGCGCAACGCTGCCCACTTGCTGCGGCTGGCGAGCCTGAGTCAAGGCACCTTGCAGCAATGGCGTGTCGATGATCGCCTGGACGGCTTCGACTGGCGGCGCAACGGCAAGCTGGTGACCTTTCGCAATGCCGAGACGTTTGAGCGTGTACGCAGCAAGGTCACCGACGTCCTGCAGCAGCAGGTGCTGTCTGCGGTGGATTGTACGCACCTGGAACCGGCGTTGGCGGCAGGTGGGTTTGTCGGCGGCATCTATACCCCGAATGAGGAAGTGGCGGACTGTCATGCTTTTTGCCAACGGCTGGCAGCTCGGTTAAAGGCTTCAGGGCGCTGTACATTTTTGCTGGGTCGCAAGGTTACCGGGATTCGTCACGCCGACGGTGCAGTGCAGGCCATCGAAATGGGCCATGACGTGATGCCGGTCGAACAGTTGGTGCTGGCTGCCGGGCATCGCAGCGCCGAGTTGGCGTTGCCGCGCTTGTCGCTGCCGCTGTACCCGCTCAAGGGCTACAGCCTGAGCGTGCCGATCGACGCGCAGCACAAGGCGCCGAACGTGAGCATCACCGACTATGACCGCAAGATCGTCTACGCGCGCATTGGTGAGCAACTGCGGATCGCGGCCATGGTGGATATTGTCGGCTTTGATGCGCGTCTTGAGCCCAAGCGCCTGGCCTTGATAAAGCGTCAGGCGCTGGAGACGTTTCCCTTGGCCGGTGACTACGCCCACGCGGTCGAGTGGGCCGGTATGCGCCCGGCAACACCGACGGGCGTGCCGTTGATCGGTGCCAGCGCCTACCGCAATTTGTGGTTGAACCTGGGGCATGGCGCGCTTGGTTTTACCCTGGCCTGTGGCAGTGGCCAGCTATTGGCTGAGTTGATCAGCCAGCATGTTCCTTCCATTGATATGCAGGGCCTGGCGCCCCGCGCCGCTTGAGGATGCAGCCATGACTATCACCCGAATCAACAGCAACGAGCGTCTTAGCGCTGCCGTGACCTTCAAGGATTTGGTGTTTCTCTCGGGCCAGGTACCGGGCGATGGCCAGGACGTAGCCAGCCAAACCCGAGAAGTGTTGGCCAGGATCGACGCGCTGTTGGCCGAGGCGGGCAGTGACAAGGATCACCTGCTCAACGCGACGATTTACCTGAAGGACATCAGTACCGGTTTTAAGCCGATGAATGAAGCCTGGTCTGCATGGCTTTCGCCAGGCATGGCGCCCACCCGTACCACCCTGCAAGCAGAGCTGGCGCGACCGAGTGTACTGGTGGAAATCAGCGTGATTGCAGTACGTAAATAACCGATCTACCAACGGAGAATAACAATGAAAAAAATCCTGTTGACCGGCTGCGCTCTTGGACTATTTTTGAGCGCAAACGCCCATGCGACCGAAGCGCCTCTGGAGGGCACCTTGAGCAAGATCGCCAGCGCCAAGGCCATCACCCTGGGGTATCGCGATGCGTCGGTGCCGTTTTCCTACATTGGGGATAACAGTGGCAAGCCGATGGGCTACTC
Organism: Pseudomonas sp. W2Aug9; assembly: GCF_023127755.1. Classification (NCBI taxonomy): domain Bacteria; kingdom Pseudomonadati; phylum Pseudomonadota; class Gammaproteobacteria; order Pseudomonadales; family Pseudomonadaceae; genus Pseudomonas; species Pseudomonas sp. W2Aug9. The sequence goes on from NZ_SPKL01000008.1 coordinate 193,291, forward strand.
GGTGGACCTGGCGAGCAAGATTGTCGAGCGCATCCAGCAGAAAATCGGGGTGAGTGAGCTCAAGGTGAAATACAACCTGGTGACTTCTCAAACCCGTATTCCGCTGGTGCAGAACGGCACCGTCGACCTGGAGTGCGGCTCCACCGGCGTGACCGCCGAGCGGCAGAAGCAGGTGGCATTTTCCTACGGGTTCATTTACGTGAAGGGGCAGTTGCTAACGGCCAAGGACAGCGGGATCAAAGGCTTTGCCGACCTCAAGGGCAAAAACGTGGTGACCACTGCCGGTACTACCAATGAACGCTTCCTCAAAAGTTACAATGCTGAACACAAAGCCAATATGTTCGTGATCAGCGCCAAAGACCATGGCGAGGCTTTCAAGATGCTCGAGACCGGCCGTGCGGTAGCGTTCTATATGGACGACGCGTTGCTCTATGGTGAGCGTGCCAAAGCCAGGGACCCGCATCATTGGGTGGTAGTGGGCGAGGAGCAATCGAGAGAGATCTACAGCTGCATGGTGCGCAAAGACGACCCGCAGTTTCTCGCCGTGGTCAACGAGACTTTGGGTGATCTGTACCGTTCGGGAGAGATCAACGGGATTTACCAGCGCTGGTTTGAGCAGCCGATCCCGCCGAAGGGCCTGAACCTGGAATTCCCAATGACCAGCGAGTTGAAGGCGATCATTGCCAAGCCGGTGAGTGATCCGGTGGAGTGATCGCTCCGTTTAGAAATCACCCCAGAGTTGCTGGGCGACCGACAGCGCCACCACGGGCGCGGTTTCGGTACGTAATACCCGTGGCCCCAACCGCGCAGCATGGAAGCCAGCGCCTTGGGCGGTGTCGACTTCGCCGTCGGTCAAGCCACCTTCCGGCCCGATCAGAAACGCCAGGCTCGAAGGCTTCGCGTGACTGATCATCGGCTCGGCGACTGGGTGCAGTACCAGTTTCAGGTCGGCTTCAGTTTGCTTCAGCCAGTCGGCCAGCAACACCGGTGCGTGAATCACCGGCACCGTTGAACGCCCACACTGCTCGCACGCGCTGACGGCAACCTGACGCCAGTGCAGCAGGCGTTTGTCGGCGCGTTCGTCCTTGAGGCGCACCTCGCAGCGCTCGCTGAAGATCGGTGTGATCGCATTGACGCCCAGTTCAGTGGCTTTCTGGATCGCCCAATCCATGCGCTCACCCCGGGACAGGCCCTGGCCGAGGTGGATATGCAGCGGCGATTCATCTTGGCCGGCAAAGCTTTGCGTCAGTTGCACGGTGACGCGTTTTTTACCGACTTCCAGCAGCGTGCCACTAAACTCCTGGCCAGAGCCGTCGAACAGCTGCACGGCATCGCCTTCACCCATGCGCAACACACGGCTGATGTAATGCGCCTGGGCTTCAGGAAGTTCATGATCGCCGAGGCTCAGCGGGGTGTCGGTGAAAAAGCGGGACAGTCTCATTTCTGTTCTCTGAAGAGGTGTATGTAGGAGCGAGCTTGCTGTGGCAAGTCGGTTCTTACAGGGGTTGGTATCAACCCGGGTCACGAAAGCCAGGATGGAAATCTTTGGGTACCGCCACACTGACGTTGCTGTTAGTGGCGATATCAATCCCCTCGCTGGCCACTTCGGCCAGGAAGTCGATCTGCTCCGGTGTAATCACATAGGGCGGCAGGAAATACACCACGCTGCCCAGTGGCCGCAACAGCGCGCCACGCTCCAGTGCGTGTTCGAATACCTTCAAGCCACGGCGTTCCTGCCACGGGTAGGCGGCCTTGGTGGCCTTGTCCTGCACCATCTCGATCGCCAGCACCATGCCCGTCTGGCGCACTTCCGAAACGTGAGGATGGTCCACCAGGTGCGCGGTGGCGGTCGCCATGCGCTGGGCCAGGGCCTTGTTGTTTTCGATGACGTTGTCTTCTTCAAAGATATCCAGCGTCGCCAAGGCTGCCGCGCACGCCAGCGGGTTGCCGGTGTAGCTGTGGGAGTGCAGGAAGGCGCGCAGGGTAGGGTAGTCGTCGTAGAAGGCACTGTAGACATCTTCGGTGGTGACCACGGCGGCCAGCGGCAAGTAGCCGCCGGTGAGGGCCTTGGACAGGCACAGGAAGTCCGGGCGGATGCCGGCTTGTTCACAGGCGAACATGCTGCCGGTGCGGCCGAAGCCCACGGCGATTTCGTCGTGGATCAAGTGCACGCCGTAGCGGTCGCAGGCTTCGCGCAGCAGCTTGAGGTACACCGGGTGGTACATCCTCATGCCGCCGGCGCCCTGGATCAGTGGCTCGACGATCACCGCGGCAACGGTATCGTGGTGGTCAGCCAGGGTCTGTTCCATGGCCAGGAACATGGTGCGCGAGTGTTCTTCCCAGCTCATGCCGTCGGGGCGCAGGTAGCAATCGGGGCTTGGCACTTTGATGGTGTCGAGCAGCAGCGCCTTGTAGGTCTCGGTAAACAACGGCACGTCGCCTACCGACATCGCGGCGATGGTTTCGCCGTGGTAGCTGTTGGTCAGGGTGACGAAGCGCTTCTTGTTCGGCAGGCCGCGGTTGAGCCAGTAGTGAAAGCTCATCTTCAATGCGACTTCGATACAGGATGAACCGTTATCGGCGTAGAAGCAGCGCGTCAGGCCTTCAGGCGTCATCTGCACGAGGCGCTCGGACAACTCGATCACTGGCTGGTGGCTGAAACCGGCGAGGATCACATGCTCCAACTGATCGACCTGGTCCTTGATGCGCTGGTTGATGCGCGGGTTGGCGTGGCCGAACACGTTGACCCACCAGGAGCTGACGGCGTCGAGGTAGCGTTTGCCTTCGAAGTCTTCCAGCCATACACCTTCACCGCGCTTGATCGGGACCAGCGGAAGTTGCTGGTGGTCTTTCATCTGGGTGCAGGGATGCCACAGCACCGCGAGGTCGCGTTGCATCCACTGGTTGTTCAAGCCCATCGGTGATCTCCTCGAAGCGATCCTGCGGCGCGCGCAGGCGAAACAATCGCGCAAGCCTATGCAATGGTGGCGCGTGTCACAAGCCATTGTGGGGCAATTGGCGGTAAATGCAGGACGGTCTGTCGCGTTTCTTGGGAATAGTCTTAATCCCTTGTTAATTTATGATACCTAGCCTCTTCATCGTATTTCTCGATATTTCAAAGCGAAATTTTCCGCTTTAATTCGATAGGTAAAACGCTAATCTTGGGCACAGTTCTTACGGGATTAAGTACATGCAGCTACGCAATTCTCCCGCCCGGTACGGCTGGGTCAGCATGGTTCTACACTGGGGCGTCGCCTTGGTGGTGTTTGGTTTATTCGCATTGGGCCTGTGGATGGTCGGCCTCGACTACTACAGTGCCTGGCGCAAAGATGCGCCCGACTTGCACAAGAGCATTGGCATCACGCTGTTTGCCATCATGCTGGTGCGTATCGTCTGGCGTCTGGTCAGCCCGCCGCCACCGCCGCTGGCCAGCTATAGCCGTATGACGCGGATCGGTGCTGCATTTGGCCATGCGTTCCTGTATCTGGGGCTGTTTGCCGTGATGATTGCCGGTTACCTGATTTCCACCGCCGACGGTGTCGGTATTCCGGTGTTTGGCCTGTTTGAAATTCCTGCCGTGGTTTCCGGTCTACCGGACCAGGCAGACACAGCCGGTTGGGTGCATCTGTACCTGGCCTGGGTGTTGGTGGTCTTCGCCGGTTTGCATGGCGTGGCTGCATTGAAACACCACTTTATCGATCGTGATGCGACCCTGACACGAATGCTGGGGCGCAAAGCCTGATGTTCAACCTCGACTCACAAGGAATAGAAAGCATGTTGAAAAAAACACTCGCTGCGCTGGCAATCGGTTCTGCTCTGCTGTCCGCAGGTTCGGCGATGGCCGCTGACTACGTGATCGACAAGGAAGGCCAGCACGCCTTCGTCGATTTCAAGATCAGCCACCTGGGCTACAGCTACATTACTGGTACCTTCAAGGACCTGGACGGCAAGTTCAGCTTTGACGCCGCCAAGCCGGAAGACGCCAAGATTGAAGTTAACGTGCGTACTGCCAGCGTGTTCTCCAACCACGCCGAGCGCGACAAGCACGTCAACAGCAAGGACTTCCTGGAGTCGGGCAAATTCCCTGATGCCAAGTTCGTCTCCACCAGCGTCAAGCCAACTGGCAAAAATGCTGATGGCAAGCTGACTGCTGATGTGACCGGCGACCTGACCTTCCACGGTGTGACCAAGCCGATCCTGGTCAAAGCCACGTTCCTGGGCGAAGGCAAGGATCCATGGGGCGGCTACCGTGCCGGCTTTGAAGGCACCACCAACATCAGCCGCAAGGAATTCAACAAAGACGGTATGGATGTAGGTCCACAGTCTGACAACGTTCAGCTGTACATCACGTTTGAAGGTGTGAAAGCGAAGTAATTTTCGCCGCACATAAAAAATGCCCTGCATCGAAAGATGCGGGGCATTTTTTTGGCTGACGATTCGTGTTGCCTAGCCGGGCCTCATCGCAGGCAAGCCAGCTCCCACACTTGAAATGCATTCCCTTGTGGGAGTGGGCTTGCCCGCGATGGCGTTGTAACAGTCAACGCCTATGGCTTTGGAACTCAGCGGTTGCGGGTCAGCAGCGCCGGTTTCTCACCACGAGGACGGCCTGGCAGTTGGTCCAACTGCTCGGGTGTCGGGAAGCGATCAGCTTTCGACTCCTTGTGGATGATCTTCGGCGCCGGGCCACCACGCGGGTTTTGCACCGCTGGCTCGGACAGACGCGGCTGGTCGTCACGGGCCGGGCGGCGGTTGTTGCTGCGCGAATCTTCGCGACGCGCCTGGCCGTCACGCGGTGCACCATTACGCGGGCCGCTGCGCTTGGCAGGCGGAGTACCGGTGCTGCCGCCGCTGCTGTTGCGCGGGCCGTTCTGACGGCCACCCTGTGGCTGGCCGCCACGGGGAGCACCCGCACCGGCGCCTTGTGCCGGGGCACCTGGACGACGGCCACGGCCCTGGGCCGGCTTGGCCTGGGGCACGTAGTCGACGCGGTTACCGAAGTTATCCACATCGTCGTCGAGGAACTCGTCCGGGGCACGGTCAGCGGCGGCGCGTGGCGGCTGGCTCGGCTGGCGCTGTTCGCGGGCCGGGGTGCCTTCACGTGGCTTTTGCTCACGGGCCGGGCGTTCACCTCGGCTGCTGGTGGCGGACTTTTCCTTGCCCTTGTCCTTGCCTTTGTCGCGACGACCACCGCCACCACCGCCGCCGTTCGGGCCATCGCCCTTCGGACCGCGTGGGTTGCGCGGGTTACGCACATCCGGACGCTCGCGGGCTTCAGGTTTCTCGGCCTCCACGGCGCTGGCATCGAAGCCCATCAGGTCGCCGTCGGCGATTTTTTGCTTGGTCATGCGTTCGATGCTTTTCAGCAGTTTTTCTTCGTCCGGTGCGACCAGGGAAATGGCCTCACCCGAACGACCGGCACGGCCAGTACGGCCGATACGGTGCACATAGTCTTCATCGACGTTCGGCAGCTCGAAGTTGACTACGTGTGGCAACTGGTCGATATCCAGGCCGCGGGCGGCGATATCGGTGGCGACCAGGATGCGCACAGTGCCGGCCTTGAAGTCGGCCAGGGCTTTGGTGCGAGCGTTCTGGCTCTTGTTACCGTGGATGGCAACAGCGGTGAGGCCGTGTTTGTCCAGGTACTCGGCCAGGCGGTTGGCGCCGTGCTTGGTGCGGGTGAAGACCAGCACCTGTTCCCACGCGCCGTGGGTGATCAGGTGCGCCAGCAGCGAGCGCTTGTGGCTGGCGGCGAGGCGGAATACGCGTTGCTCGATACGCTCGACCGTGGTGTTCGGTGGCGTGACTTCGATGCGCTCCGGGTTGTGCAGCAGCTTGCCGGCCAGGGCCGTGATGTCCTGGGAGAACGTTGCCGAAAACAGCAGGTTCTGACGTTTGGCCGGCAGGCGTGCGAGGACCTTTTTCACGTCATGGACAAAGCCCATGTCGAGCATACGGTCGGCTTCGTCCAGCACGAGGATTTCCACGTGGGACAAATCGACACTGCCCTGGCCGCACAGGTCGAGCAAACGACCCGGGCAAGCGACCAGTACGTCAACGCCACGGGACATGGCCTGAACCTGTGGGTTCATGCCGACACCGCCGAAGATGCAGGCGCTGACGAACTTCAGGTCGCGGGCGTACAGCTTGAAGCTGTCGTGGACCTGGGCTGCGAGTTCGCGGGTAGGGGTCAGGACCAGTACACGCGGTTGGCGCGGGCCGTGACGCTGGGATTTGTCCGGGTGACCGTTGGGAAACAACCGCTCCAGAATCGGGAGGGCGAAACCACCGGTTTTACCGGTACCTGTCTGAGCCGCGACCATCAGGTCGCGACCTTGCAACACGGCGGGAATGGCCCGCTGTTGCACCGGAGTAGGCTCGGTATAGCCCGCTGCCTCGATGGCGCGGACTAAAGCCTCGGAGAGACCGAGGGAAGCAAAGGACATGAGTAATCCTGTTTTAGTTAGGGCTTGGCCCAAAGGGATAATCTTGCCGGGCGTGAATGGCGCTTAGGGGAGCGCAATCCCGTCCGGTCCTGCTGTGTCTGGCGGGCACTCCACCGGCTCGCGCGGGCTGCAAAGCTGCGCAGTAGCTGGGTTGGGTGCCTTTTTCAAGACCCGAGCGGCCGGGCGTAAGCCTGGCGGAAAGGCCGGAGTATAACAGAGCAATCACGGCGCGCTGCTTTCCTGCTGCTCAACGGCGTGTCCGGAGGCTGATATCGGGGAGGTTTGAGCCTGCATCCCACCATATTTGGCGCTCAAGGCGGCATAGGCCGGCTCTTGCTTGAAGCGCTTGAGCTCGGCGGCAAAGCGCTGTACCAACAGGTCCATGCCGGCTCCACGGCGCACCGCGAGAAATTGTTGTTGGCGGCTGACCACCACTGCCGCCTGGCTGACTTTGCCCTCAAGGCCCAGCGTCTTGATGATGTGCTGCCCCACTCGCCGGTCAGTCACGACCATGTCGATGCGCCCGAGCATCAGCTTGCCGAAATTGGCTTCATGGCTGGGGGCAGGCTCGCGCTCGAATGCGCTGGACCCACTGAATGTCTCGCCATAGAGGTAGCCGGGCGAGATGCCGACAGTCAGGCCGCGCAGCTCATCGAGGGTTGTGGCGGGGTGAGGGCGATCATTGGCGTAGAACAGGACGAATTCGACTTCCGACAAGGGTTCACTGGGGTAGAGCAACTGGGCGTCGCGTTCATGGCTGTGGAAAATATCCAGCGCGCCATCGGCGTGACCCTGCTCGAGCATCGCCAGACAGCGCTTCCAGGGCAGGAATTGCCATTGCACTTCCACGCCCAGACGTTGGAACACAGTCACTGTGGTTTCGTAATCCAGGCCGGCCCTGGTGCCGTTATCGTCGTAGACATAGGGCGCCCAGGGCTCGGTGACAATGCGCAGTTTCTCGCCATGAGCGACCAGGCTCAGGCAAGAAAAAAGCACGGCGGTCAGTAGCTTGAAAATGGCGGGCATACCTTGAGGTTACGACGCTCCCGACAGAAAGAGAAGCTCTACCACGCGCATTGGCGGGCGGTGTTATTTCGCCGGAGCGTCCAGCAAGTGTTCGTGGATCGCGGCGCGACGCTCGCCCAGTATCAGCCGCACCACGGGGTTGGCGAACCAGTGTTCCAGTTGGTGGGCATCCAGTGGGCGCTTCTGGCGTTCTTCCTGGTTTTGTCGTGCCTTGTCCCACCAAACCGGGCCGCAGGCCTGATCGAATTCGTTTTCGTGCTCGTAGCAACCATAGAGGATTTCACGAATGAACTGTTGCTGGTGCTTGGGCAGCAGCAGGGTGATCAGCTTGTACATCAAGCGCTGCAAGCGCGGCGGGCGCGGCAGGTGCGAGGAGACCTGGCGGGTATCGGCCAGGGCCTGCGCACTGGTTGGGGCACTGGCGTGTTTGGCGATCCACGCCTTGACCTTGGCCCGGAACAGCTGTTTGCGGCTCCAGTAATGGTGGATCAGGTCCGGGCATTCGCGCACGTTGACGGTGCGGTAGGCGGCGATGGACAGGCAGAACTCTTCCAGGGTGTAGGCGCCCTGGGCGTGGGGGAACAGTTCATCCATCAATTCGATGGAGCGGTCGAGGATGTGTGCATCCTGTTGGGTCAGGCCCATGACCCCGGAATTGAGGGTCATCATGTCATCGTCGGCCACGCCCATCTCCAGCAGGCGCTGGTGCAGGGCGGTGTAGAGGATGCTTTCGTGGTTGTCGCCGTACTTGGTGTAGAAGGCGTTGCACAGCAGGGTGCCGGGCTGCACGCGCTCGAACAGGGCCATGGGCGAATGGTGGAAGAACGTGTCGGTGTCGATCAGCAGCGCCACCTCCGACTCTTCCAGTACCTGGCGCAGTACCACGTGTTTGGTGCGGAAATGATAACCGTGGGGCTCGCTCCAGCGTTTGCGAGTGGCCTCGTCCAGTGGGCGCACGCGTACCGGCAGCAGGTGATAAGGCTCGGGATTGTCGGTGAACACCTGAATGTCCACGTTCGCGTCCGGGGTGTCCTGCAGGAACGCCAGTGCGCTGGCGATGCTGAATACCGCTTCCTGGTGGTAGGTCTGGGCACCGAAGACCAGATAGACCAGTTGCGGGCGGGAAGTCGGGGACACTGTATTCATGGACTGCGGGGTTCCGTGGGTCACGTAAAACGACAAAGGCCCTCGTCTGAGGGCCTTGGTACAACCGAACAGACCTCAGCGTGGCAGCTTGAGGTTGTTCCAGACAGCAAGACTGGGTTCAGATTGGTTCAGGGTATAGAAATGCAACCCTGGCGCACCACCCTGCAACAATTGCTCACACATCTCGGTGATGACCTGCTCGCCGAAGGCCTGGATGCTTTTGACGTCGTCGCCATAGGCTTCCAGTTGCTTGCGCACCCAGCGGGGGATTTCGGCACCGCAGGCGTCGGAGAAACGTGCCAGCTTGCTGTAGTTGGTGATCGGCATGATGCCCGGCACGATCGGGATATTCACACCCATCGCTTGTACACGCTCGACGAAGTAGAAGTAGCTGTCGGCGTTGAAGAAGTACTGGGTGATCGCACTGTTGGCGCCGGCATTGGCCTTGCGTACGAAGTTCTGCAAATCGTCTTCGAAATTGCGCGCCTGGGGGTGCATCTCCGGGTAAGCGGCCACTTCGATATGGAAGTGATCGCCGCTTTCTTCGCGGATGAAACTCACCAGGTCATTGGCGTAGCGCAGCTCACCGCTGGCCATGCCCATGCCGGACGGCAGGTCGCCACGCAAGGCGACGATACGCTTGATGCCGGCAGCTTTGTATTGGGTCAGCAGACCACGCAGGTCGGCCTTGCTGTCGCCCACGCACGACAAGTGCGGAGCGGCGGGAATTTTGACTTCGCTTTCCAGCTGCAACACGGTGTTGATCGTGCGGTCGCGGGTCGAACCGCCGGCGCCGTAGGTGCAGGAGAAGAAGTCGGGGTTGTAGCTGGCCAGCACCTTGGCAGTGGCCATCAGCTTTTCATGCCCAGCATCGGTCTTGGTCGGGAAAAACTCGAAGCTGTAGCGACGGTCTTGGGACATGGTCATACCCTTTGAAACCCAGAATTGCGGAGTGTGTACACCGTCGATGTGGGAGGGGGCTTGCTCCCGATGGCGGAGTGTCAGTTAATAAATATATTGACTGACCCACCGCCATCGGGAGCAAGCCCCCTCCCACATTAAAGCCCGTTCCCCCACAGGGAGAGTGGGCAGCAGATGTATCAGTAGCGGTAAGCGTGCGGCTTGAACGGACCTTCAACCGTCACACCGATGTAGTCGGCCTGGGTCTTGGTCAGTTGAGTCACGACGCCGCCGAAGCCGCGGACCATTTCCAGGGCCACTTCTTCGTCGAGTTTCTTGGGCAGTACTTCAACGGTCAGGCGCTCGGCTTTCTGGGCTGGCGACAGGTCGGCGTACTTCTGTTCGAACAGGAAGATCTGCGCCAGTACCTGGTTGGCGAACGAGCCGTCCATGATGCGGCTTGGGTGACCGGTGGCGTTGCCCAGGTTAACCAGGCGGCCTTCGGCCAGCAGGATCAGGTAGTCATCGTTCTGCGGGTCGAAATTGCCGGCGCCGGTACGGTGAACCTTGTGCACCTGCGGTTTCACTTCTTCCCATGCCCAGTTCTTGCGCATGAATGCGGTGTCGATCTCGTTGTCGAAGTGGCCGATGTTGCAGACAACGGCGCGCTTCTTCAGGGCCTTGAGCATGTTCGCATCGCACACATTCACGTTACCGGTGGTGGTGACGATCAGGTCGATCTTGCCCAGCAGGGCCTTGTCGATGCTTGCTTCGGTACCGTCGTTGATACCGTCGATGAATGGCGAAACCACTTCGAAACCGTCCATGCAGGCTTGCATGGCGCAGATCGGGTCAACTTCGGAGACCTTGACGATCATGCCTTCCTGACGCAGGGACTGGGACGAACCCTTGCCCACGTCACCGTAGCCGATCACCAGGGCTTGCTTGCCCGACAGCAGGTGGTCTGTGCCACGCTTGATTGCATCGTTCAGGCTGTGACGGCAGCCGTACTTGTTGTCGTTCTTGCTCTTGGTCACCGAGTCGTTGACGTTGATGGCCGGGATCTTCAGCTCGCCCTTGGCCAGCATATCCAGCAGGCGGTGCACGCCCGTGGTGGTTTCTTCGGTCACGCCGTGGACGCGGTCGAGGATCTGCGGGTACTTCTTGTGCAGCAGTTCGGTCAGGTCGCCGCCGTCGTCGAGGATCATGTTGGCATCCCATGGCGCGCCATCCTTGAGGATGGTTTGCTCCAGGCACCACTCGTACTCTTCTTCGGTTTCGCCCTTCCAGGCAAATACCGGGATACCGGCGGCAGCGATAGCGGCGGCAGCCTGGTCCTGAGTCGAGAAGATGTTGCACGAGGACCAACGCACTTCGGCACCCAGGGCAACCAGGGTTTCGATCAGTACGGCGGTCTGGATGGTCATGTGGATGCAGCCCAGAATCTTCGCGCCCTTGAGCGGCTGTTCAGCGGCGTACTTGCGACGCAGGCCCATCAGGGCCGGCATTTCGGATTCGGCGATAAAGGTTTCGCGACGGCCCCAGGCAGCGAGGGACATGTCGGCGACTTTGTAGTCGTTGAAATCTGCAGGCGTCATTACAGCGCTCATAGAGAGCCTCCATTCGTAGTGTGCGAATGGGCGCCGTTGTGCGTTTAGTATCAGGCCAGGGCAACCAGGCCGGACAACGCCCCATCCGAGCCTGACAGGTTGAACCTGCTGCAGCGCCCCTCGGACAGGTGGCGGGAGAACGGTATCAATCGAAGATGACCGTTTTGAAACGGAGGCGATTATAGCCGTGTATGTGGCACTTCCCAAGCCTTTCTGTCGGCGGCATGAAGATCGCGCATGGGGGCGATAGGCAATGGCTCATAGAGCTTGGGCCCTGGCTCTGCCATGATGTTGCCCATCATTTGGCAAGACGCTTTGGAGTGATCATGAACTTCCACACCCGCAAATGGGTAAAACCCGAAGACCTCAACCCCAACGGCACCCTGTTCGGTGGCAGCCTGCTGCGCTGGATCGATGAAGAAGCAGCCATTTACGCGATTGTCCAATTGGGCAACCAGCGCGTGGTGACCAAATACATCTCCGAAATCAACTTTGTCAGCGCCTCGCGCCAGGGCGACATCATTGAACTGGGTATCACCGCCACTGAGTTCGGCCGCACCTCCATCACTCTGACCTGTGAAGTGCGCAACAAGATCACCCGCAAAAGTATCCTGACGGTGGAAAAAATGGTCTTCGTCAACCTGGGCGAAGACGGTTTGCCGGCGCCCCATGGCCGTACCGAAATCAAGTATGTGAAGGACCAGTTCCAGGACGACGGTCTTTCTGAGTAACACCTGCGCGACGTGATTTGCGTTACCAAATCATTCCGTGTGGATCCTTCCGAGGCTCTCTCATCACTCAGGCCTACACCCTGTAGAGAGAGCCTCATGTATGAAAGTCTCCAGTTCTGTTGTAGAAAATAAGCCTCTTTCGTCTCAAACCTTCAGCCAGGACGTGAAGACGCCTTTGGTCAAGGGCGTGGGCGAGCGCAACCTGAGTATTTATCGGCATAGCGATGGCCGCGTCGAGGTGGTGCTGTCACCGCCGCCGCCCGCTCACTTGGTGCTCAGTGGCGGTGGCGCCAAGGGCATTGCCTTTCCCGGGATGGTGCAGGCGCTTGAAGACGCCGACAAACTCAAAGGCGTCAAGGTGGTGTCGGGCTCGTCTGCCGGTGCGATTTCTGCAGCGTTACTCGCCAGTGGCATGGACGCGAAGGCGTTCACGCAGTTGTCGAACAGCCTCGACTTGCCCAGCCTGCTCAATAGCAAAGATCCGATCCTGGCCTGGCTGCAGGATGCAAGTTCCAAACTTGGCAAGCTTGCGGGCAATCTACCTGGCCCGGGCGGCAATATTTCGCAACTGCTGCTGACCCTGCTGCCGCGCCTGCAAACCGAGGGGCAGCCCCTGGAAGAATTGATTCGCAACCAGTCACGTCAATCGATTCTTGCCCATATCGAGCGTATGCCCAAGGCGGACCGCCCGCCTGAAGTCACGCAAATCGCCGACCGGCTCAAAGCCGGAGCCGGGCCCACCTTTCGCGACCTGGAGGTGTTGAGCCGCCATATTCCGGCGATCAAGCAACTGAACATCACGGGCACAGGCATGTTCGACGGTCGTCCACAGTTGGTGGTGTTCAATGCCAGCCTGACGCCAGATATGGACATCGCCCGTGCTGCGCTTATTTCGGGGGCGTTGCCGGGCCTGTTCAAGAGCCCGTCCGAACAGGGCCATGGGTTTCAGGCGGATGCAGAGGTTACGGCGTTTCAAGACGGAGGGCTGCTCCTCAATACCCCCGCCCCCGGTGTCATTGAACGTTCGTTTCCGGAGAGCCCTTTGGGCAAGGACGAATCGCTGATCGTCAAGTTCGAATCCGAGCAGAGTTCACCACCGCGCCAGAGCGGTGGCTTTTTCAGCCATTTGGCTGACAAGTTCACAGGCACGCCGCATACCGCGGCTGAAACCTACCAAGATGACCGGCTCAAGGCGTTTTCGGATCAAACGGTGACATTGCCGTTGAGCTCGAACAAAGGCGATTTTCGCGGCCTGCTCAACGGCACCGTCAACTTCACCATGACGCTTGAACAGAAACAGCATTTGCAGGCCCAGGCTCGCCAATCGGTGTCGAGCCACCTGCAAAAGCGTGAACTGACACGTGAGCGCCATGAGTTCGCCTCCCTGGACGATGCTGTGTTGGCGATGGATGATCAAATGCTTGCCAGCGTGCAGGGTGAATTGCGCAAGGACCCCGCCAGCGCAGACGCACTGCGGTTTCGCGATGAGGCGAAACAGGCGTTGGAGGCGTTGGACAGTGCAATTACCGAAGCCAACCAATCCGACACGTCCCTGAAGATTACTCCGAAGATTGCTGCGGCCTTACGCAACCTGGACTCTCTCGCCAGCAGGCCCGAGCACATCGAGTGGTTGGGCAAACGTCTGAATAAGCCGGGCCAGCGTAATTTCCAGCAGCTTTTACAGGTGGGCGCCAAGCAAAAATCGGGCAGTGTGCCAAGTATGTCCAAGGTATTGAGCAGTGCGGTCGCCGAGATGCAAAGTCGGGATATCGGGGTGAAAGCTGAAAATTTTACGCGGGAGGTCATCTACCCATCGCTGTACCGTCCTGGCCAGCCGGCATCCAACGTTGAGTTGCTGCAACGTGCGGTGCGTGACTTAAAAGAGGCGAAGACGCCACAAGACTTCAATAGCGTGCTCGATGGCATCATCAAATACTATCAAGCGCGCAATAAACCCTGGAGCAAACCCGTGAGTTCCACCACCGTGGAACAGGCCAAGGCGTGGCGCATTCCGGTTTAATTGCCGGGCCATTGAACAGCCATCGTCGCGGCATGTCGTAGCTTCAGGCACCCCTCGGACTTTGGTACATCATGGCCACTCAAGCAGACGGCAAGACCCCCAACCTGTCGCAGGAAGAGCAGCAGGACGTCGACAAGAACCAGCCGCCCCGTGCGGCGGTTCTTCACGAAATCATCCGTACCCAGGGCGACCAGGAGCTGGAGCGCAGTGTCGCCGCCTTATGGTGGTCGGCACTGGCCGCCGGACTCACCATGGGCCTGTCGTTGATGGCGATGGGTTTGCTCAATTCACGCCTGCCGGACGCCGAGGGCTTCAAGGTGATAGCCAGTTTTGGCTATTGCGCGGGGTTTCTGGCGGTGATCCTCGCACGCCAGCAACTGTTCACCGAAAACACCCTGACCGCGGTGCTGCCGGTCATGAGCAAGCCCACTCTGGGCAATGCTGCACGTCTGCTACGACTATGGACAGTCGTGCTGGTAGGCAATCTGTGCGGCACTTTGCTGGTGGCTTATGTGATGTTGCATTTACCGATTTTCGATACCAAGACCGACCTGGCCTTTCTTGAAATCGGACGCAAGATCATGGAGAACGACTCTGGCCAGATGTTTGCCAAGGGCATCGTTTCCGGCTGGATGATCGCCACCATGGTGTGGATGATCCCATCAATGGAAAGCGCCAAGATGTGGATCATTATCCTGATCACATACCTGATGGCCCTGGGTGACTTCACGCATATCGTCGTCGGTTCGGCGGAAGTGTCTTACCTGGTGTTTGCCGGCGAGCTGCCGTGGAAGGATTTCTGGCTGGTGTTTGCCGGACCGACCCTGGCGGGCAATATCATCGGCGGCAGTTTTATCTTCGCCCTGATCAGCCATGCGCAGATTCGCAGTGAGGGCAGCCTGCCAGGCAAAGCTGCTGCGGACCCTCGGCATCCGCAGCCGACTAGAAAAGATCAGTGATGTTCAGGCGTGGCCTGGGGTTCGCCCCGGGTCACGTGTTTGACCAGCTTGCCGATGCTCAACCCCTGCAACAGGATCGATGACAGCACCACGATGTAGGTGATGCTCAGCAACAAGTCGCGCTCCGGACCCAAGGGCAGCGCCAAGGCCAAGGCCACCGAGACACCGCCACGCAAACCACCCCAGGTCAGGATGCGGATAGTACCGCGCGGTACCGTGCGCCAGCGCCGCAGCAGCAAGATCGCCGGGGCCACCGTCAACAGGCGCGAGAGCAGGATCGCCACGGCGAGCAAACTGGCCGCGAATACGTGCAGCCAGTTGAATGGCAACAGCAGCAATTCCATGCCGATCAGCGCAAACAGCAAGGCGTTGAGCATGTCATCAAGCAGTTCCCAGAAACCATCCAGGTAGCGACGCGTCATGTCGTTCATCGCCAGCTTGCGCCCCAGGTTGCCGATGATCAGCCCCGCGACCACCATTGCAATCGGCGCGGACACGTGCAGTTGCGAAGCCATGGCCGAACCGCCGATCACCAGGGCAAGGGTCAACATCACTTCGATCTGGTGCTGTTCGATACTCTTGATCATCAGGTACACGAGGTAGCCGGTCAGCCCGCCGAATAGCACGCCGCCTATGGCCTCGTGGGCAAACAGCAGGGCAGTGGCGCCCGCGGTAGGCGTCTCGCCCAACTGCGCGATACCCAACAGCACGGTAAACACCACCACGGCGGTGCCATCATTGAACAGCGACTCGCCGACAATGGTGGTCTTCAGTGGTTTCGACGCATTGGCGGTACGCAGCACGCCGAGCACCGCAATCGGGTCTGTAGGCGAAATCAGCGCGCCGAACAGCAGGCAGTAGAGGAAGCTCACGTGCCAGCCGAACAGGGCGAAGATGTAATAGGCCAGGCTGCCGATCACCACGGTGGCGATCAACACGCCAAAGGTGGCCAGCAGGCCGATGGGCCAGCGGTAACTGCGCAAGTCGTTCAAGTTGACATGCAAGGCGCCAGCGAACAGCAGGAACGAGAGCATCCAGTTCATCAGCAAGTCGCCGAAGTCGATCTGGCCGATCAGTTGCTGGATGCGCTCTTCCAGGCCGGGATAGCCGATAAAGCTCAGGCCCTGCAGGATCAGGGAAAAAAGCAGCGCAGTGACCATTACACCGATGGTCGGTGGCAGGCCGATAAAGCGGTAGTTCACATAGGTGAGCAGGGTGGTGAGGCAAATGAAGGCGGCGACAAGTTCGAGCATCCGGGGTCCTTGGAGCAGGGAAATGTAGGCGCATGGGGGGCGCCGAGGTGGCGTTTAGTATAAACAGGTGAAGTTACATCACGAATCAATTGAGGAGGTTCTGGTGGTAGCGACAGCCCTGGTGCTGGTCGCACCCGCTGGATTACCTGGTGTGGCTGACATTGATCAGTGCCTGGCCATTTCCGTTGCTGGCGCTGGTGCGCAAGCGTGCGGCCTTCAGCCTGTTCTGGCGCACTCAATGGCGGTTGGGCCTGAGCGTGGGATTGTGCGTGTTGTTGAGCTACGCTTTGGTGCTTTGGGCCATGCAGTTGGACTCGATTGCCGAGGCGGTGGCGTTGCGGGAAGTCAGCGTGATCCTGGTGGTGCTGTTCGGCATGTGTTACTTGAAAGAACCTTTTGGCCGTCCACGGCTCATAGCTTGTGGGTTGGTGCTGATCGGCATGTTCGTGATGAAACTCTAACCGTCGGATAAATCCAAAAAAGGAATGAGTGATGACAGTCGCTTTCTGGTGTGTGTTGATCGCAATTTTTCTGCCCTATCTATGCACGGGTGTCGCCAAGTTCAGCACGGGCAAGTTCGGAGCTCGGCACAACCACGACCCGCGTGCTTTCCTCGATACCGTTGAGGGCGTCGCCAAGCGCGCCAACAATGCGCAACTCAACAGCTTTGAAGTGACCCCGGCGTTTGCCGCGGCGGTGGTCATTGCGCACATGGCCGGCAACGCCGAACTGGTGACGATCAATGTGCTGGCGGTGCTGTTTATCACCAGCCGCCTGCTGTACATCATTTGCTACCTGGCCGATTGGGCGATTTTGCGTTCGCTGGTGTGGGCCGTGGGAATGGCGTTGATTGCGAGTTTTTTCTTTGTCTCGATCTAACGCCTGATGCAAATCCTTTGTGGCAGGGGGCAAGGCGAATCGTCGCACCGCCCCTCCCACATTTCATTATAAGCGTCTGTCAGGTGCCGGCGGGTGCATCCGGTACTTGCGGCAGCGCCGCGCCTTTGGGCCACAGCATCCAGATTTGCCCTTGTTGTTTCATATTTCCTGCCAGCTCTCCTGCCGCATCACCTGTGCCCCAGAACAAGTCTGCCCGTACTTCGCCGGTGATTGCGCCGCCGGTGTCCTGGGCCGCGACAGGTCTGGTGATCGGTGAACCATCGGGTTTGGTGGTCGACAACCACAACAGGCTACCCAGCGGGATGACCTTGCGGTCCACTGCCACGCTGTAGCCGGCGGTCAATGGCACGTTCAGCGAACCGCGTGGGCCTTCGTTGCTGTCGGGGCGTGCGCTGAAGAATACGTAGCTGGGGTTGCTCGCCAGCAGTTCAGGAATGCGCTGCGGATGTGCCTTGGCCCAGGCGCTGATGGCGCCCATGGTCACCTCTTCTTTTTTCAGCTCGCCTTGCTCTACCAGCCAACGGCCGATTGGGCGGTACGGGTAGCCGTTCTGGTCGCCGTAACCTACGCGCAGTTGGCGCCCGCCTGCCAGTTGAATACGCCCTGAGCCCTGGATTTGCAGGAATTGCAGGTCCATTGGGTCGGTCAGCCAGGCGATCGGCTTGGCAGTGGAGCCCTGGCTGTTGACGGTGCTGGCGTCGTCATAAGGCTTGAGCACCCGACCTTCCAGGCGTCCACGCAGGCGTTTGCCTTTAAGCTCCGGGTAGATGCTTTCGAGGTTGACGATAATCAAGTCATCCGGCACGCCGTAGACCGGCACATGGGCGGTAGCGGTTTTGGTCAGGCTGCCGGGGTAGACCGGCTCGTAATAACCGGTGATCAAACCATTGGGTGTGTTGTTGGCCGAACGCAAGCCGAAGACATCGAGGTGTTCCTTGAGAAAGCCGCGAACCGCCACGGCATTGCCCGGTACGCTGGCCGCTGCCGCGCAGGTGGTGCCCCATACCGGGTCGGCTTTGAGGCGCTGGCAGGCGCTGCGCCAGGATTCAAAACCGGCCAGCAAATCGCTGTCGGAGACCACCGGCAAGGCTTCCCAGGGTGCGCTCACATAGGTGGCGACCGCATGGGGTTTGGCTTCTTCTTTGGCGACCTCTTTGCCGGCATCTTTACCTGCATCGCAGCCGGCCAGCAGTGCGATCATTGGCAGAGCCCACGCGAGTCGGCGGCTCCAGGGTTTCGCGGTGATATTCATGTAAGCATTTCCTGAAGCGATTACCCATGCTTCATTGCATTCGGGCAACCCTTATTATTAATAGGGCTATTGGTCTTTGCGGGCGGGGCGAGGATACTGGCCGCCGTTTCCCGTGACCTGAAGCCATCATGATTCTAAAAAAACTGACCGTTGTACTGCTGGCCTGCCTGGCCTTGTCCGCCTGTGGCGGTGTTGACCCCAATTCCCCACTGGGCCAACGCAAGGCGATCTTCAAGCAGATGCTCAAGACCGGCGAAGACCTGGGCGGGATGTTGCGCGGGCGTATCCCGTTCGACGGTGCCAGGTTTGCAGAAGGCGCGGTCAAGCTGGATGCGTTGTCCCATGAGCCGTGGAAGCACTTCCCAAGCGTGCGCGAAGAAGATCACACGAGCGCCAGGGACGACGTGTGGCAGAAACAGGCGCAGTTCCAGCAACTGGCCCGCGACCTTGAGGCGGCCACCGGTGAATTGGTGATCGCCAGCCAAGTGCAACCCTACAAGGCCAGTAACCTTCAGCCGGCGGTGCAAAAAGTCGAAGACGCCTGTAGCGCCTGCCATAAACAGTTCCGCGATCACTGATCGTTTTTACTGGTCGAGTTCTTCCACCGCGTCCTGTAGTTCTTTGCGCGACTCGGCCAGTTTGTCCTTACGCTTGTTGATCTTGTCCGGATCGCCTTTTTTCATGGCCTTGTCGAGGTCGGCCTGACGGCGGGAGACTTCGTGCTTGGCGTCGAGCACTTTGTTTTCACGTTCTTTTTTCAAGGTGGCGTCGGTGCAGTTGGCGGTGACTTCGCTCAGGGCTTTTTCCAGGCCGGCCTGTTGGGCGCTGTTACCGTGGGCCTTGGCTTGTTCGATCTGGCTGCTGATGGCCTGGCGCTTGGCGGCGCAGCCGGTGAGCGGTTGCGCTTCTTCGGCGGCCAGCAGTGGCATGGTTGTGAAACTTGCGAGGGTCAGCAAGGCAAAGGGGGCGAGAAATTTCATCTATAAAGCTCCAAGGTCGCAATCAGGTGGCCGGGTGGCGTTCAAAACCCATCTATCCCGGCCTCGCGTAATGTTTCAGCCAAGGCTTGCACCTGCGGGTCGCGAAAAAACGCGCTCAGTTGCGCTGCACGACCCGGGCCGATGCCGTCTGAGGCCAGCCAGGCTTGGGTGTCTTTGGCGGCCAGCGTCTGCCAGTCGCCCTCCAGGTTGTTGCGCGCCGCTGGCGGTACGCCCAAGGCCTTGAGCCATTGTGAAAAAGGGCGTTGCCGGGCGTTGTTAAAACTGTCGAGCACTCGCTCACGAGTGCGATCACCGAAGCCCTCAATGGTAGCAAGCTGCGCCGCATCCAGGGTTAACCAATCGAGAAAGCCTGCGATTAGACCGGCCTGGATCAATATGTTCCAGGTTTCACGGCCCATATGTGGCAAGGCCAGGCCCTGTTTGCCGCTCAGCCAGGTGAGGCGGGCGAGTAATTGATCTTCGCAGCCGGGCTCCATTTGCCAGCAACTCAGGGCGTGAAAATCGCGAGGGTTGGGTAGCTGCATGTCCACACGGGTTTCGTTGCGCAGGATCACCTCGTCCAGTCGGGGAATGACCTGGCCCGCCAGGCTGATCGACACATGGTCGCCGGGGCGGATATCCAGGGCTTGCCAGCGTTTCAGGGAGCCGGCGCTGACCCGGCTGATCTGCCGATCATCCAGCCACACGGGTTCCAGTTCGAGGATGGGGGTGATGCGCCCGGTGCGACCGATCCTGAATTGCACCTTGCGCACCAGTGCCAGGGCTTTGATGGCTGGGTACTTCCAGGCGACCATCCAATAAGGCGCACTGGCTTGCCAGCGCTCGGCGGGTGCCCGTGCAGCCTGGTGCAGCACCACGCCATCGCTGGCGAAGGGCAGCGGTGCGTTGTACCAATGCGTGCGCCAATGAGTGGCTTCGCTGATGTGCGCAATGGGGTGGCTATAACGCTGTGTATCGCTGAAGCCCCAGCGCGTCAGGGTGGCCAGGCGCTCGGTGAAGTCCGCCGGACCGTCAGGCCAGGCCCAGACGAACAAGCCGATGCCTGCCGCCTCAGCGTCGCTCAATTGTCGCCGGTTCATCAGGCCGGCCACTTTGCTGCGCGCATTGAG
Organism: Pseudomonas sp. W2Aug9; assembly: GCF_023127755.1. Taxonomy (NCBI): domain Bacteria; kingdom Pseudomonadati; phylum Pseudomonadota; class Gammaproteobacteria; order Pseudomonadales; family Pseudomonadaceae; genus Pseudomonas; species Pseudomonas sp. W2Aug9. Next base: position 213,641 of record NZ_SPKL01000008.1, read on the forward strand.
CCCACCGTTTATCGCTTGCACATGGTGATCAAGGCGCCAGTAAAGTTCGCCTTGCAGCACCACATCAATCGCGTCTGGCAGCTGTTGGACGATACCGGGGATCCTGGCGGCCGAGGCCGACCAATCGTGGCCCAGCACGCCATCGCCTCGGCTGATGAGTTGCTGCAAGCGGCCCTCGCGATAGACGAGCGTCACCGCCACCCCGTCGACTTTGGGTTGGATCCATACGTCCTGGCGGGTGCTGAGCCACTCCTTGACTGCCGGTTCGTCCGGCAGCTTTTCCAGGCCGGTGTGCGCGACTGGGTGCCGTAACGTGCCGCGTGAACTGGCCAGCGGGTTGTCCGCTTTCGGCGTGGCTTGGCGTGTGCATTCACGCCATTGCGCCAGGCGCTGGCGGGCCTGGTCGTAGAGTTCGTCACTGATGGGGGATTGGCCCTGGCGGTGGTAACTGTCGTCCCACTGGCTGATCTGCCTGGCCAAGCTGTCGAGTTGCAGGTGAGCGTGATCGGGGCACGTTTCTGCCCACGTCCAGCTGGATAAAACACTGAGAAAAAAAGCCATGAACATATGCATCATGAGCATCCTTGCTCGAAAAGGGAGCCCAGCCTAAGTCATCCAGGCGCCCACAAAAAAGCCCCGATTGCTCGGGGCTTTTTACCGGGTGTTTCTGTATACAGCGCGAACGCTTACAGGCCGGCAGCGATACGCAGGTCGTTGGCTCGGTCGGTTTTTTCCCAGGTGAAGGTGCTGAAGGTGTCATCGCCAACAGTCTTCTGCGCAGGGGTACGGCCGAAGTGGCCGTAGGCTGCGGTTTCCTGATACATCGGGTGCAGCAGGTCGAGCATGGTGGTGATTGCGTAGGGGCGCAGGTCGAAGATTTCACGCACCAGCTTGACGATTTTCTCGTCGCTGATCTTGCCGGTGCCGAAGGTGTTCAGCGAGATCGACGTAGGCTGCGCCACGCCAATAGCGTAGGAAACCTGAATTTCGCAGCGCTCGGCCAGGCCGGCAGCCACGATGTTCTTGGCCACATAACGACCGGCATAAGCGGCCGAACGGTCAACCTTGGACGGGTCTTTACCCGAGAACGCGCCACCGCCGTGACGGGCCATGCCGCCGTAACTGTCGACGATGATCTTGCGACCAGTCAGGCCGCAGTCGCCCACGGGGCCGCCGATGATGAACTGTCCGGTCGGGTTGATGTGGAACTGGGTGTCCTTGGTCAGCAACTCGGCAGGCAGCACGTGCTTGACGATCAGCTCCATCACGCCTTCGCGCAGGTCGGCGTAGGACACGTCCGGGTTGTGCTGTGTCGACAGCACAACGGCGTCGATACCCACGACTTTGCCGCCTTCGTAACGGCAGGTCACCTGGGACTTGGCGTCCGGGCGCAGCCAAGGCAATACCCCGGATTTACGTGCTTCGGCCTGGCGTTGCACCAACTGGTGCGAGAAGGTGATCGGCGCCGGCATCAGCACGTCGGTTTCATTGCTGGCGTAGCCGAACATCAGGCCCTGGTCGCCGGCGCCCTGATCTTCAGGCTTGGCACGGTCTACACCCTGGTTGATGTCAGGCGATTGCTTGCCGATGATGTTCATCACGCCGCAGGTCGCGCCGTCGAAGCCGACGTCGGAGCTGTTGTAGCCAATGTCGGTGATCACGTCACGAACGATCTGCTCCAGGTCGACCCAGGCGGTGGTGGTGACTTCGCCGGCGATGATCGCCACGCCCGTTTTCACCAGCGTCTCGCACGCCACACGGGCGAACTTGTCTTCAGCGATGATAGCGTCCAGCACCGCGTCAGAAATCTGGTCGGCGATTTTGTCCGGATGCCCTTCAGACACGGACTCGGAGGTGAAAAGGGAGTATTCGCTCATCTCGATGTTTTCCTGATATTTACCGATGGTGAGTGTCGCCAGCCGGCCGCTGAAAATGGCGGACCTGAATCTGGAAACCATTACGTAAACCTACATAGAGGCTTTCCCCGGGAACGAGTCCCGCAGCGGTGGCCCAACGGGCCAGATCGTCCTGTTCAAAACCCAGCCAGAGATCACCGCAGGCCTCCTTGGCCCAATTCTGGTTGTGGCTGCATAAATCCGTAACCAGCAGGCTACCGCCGGGGTGCAGTAACCCGGCCATTTGCTTGAGGGCGTCGGCGGGGGCGGCGAAATGGTGCAAGACCATGTTCAGCACCACGCAATCGGCCCGCAGGCTGGTGTCATTCAAGGCGTCAGCCAACTGCAGGCGCACATTGCCCAGGGCTTCGCGTTCACAGAGTTGGCGCGCCAGTTCAAGCATTGCCGGGCTGTTGTCCAGCGCCGTCACCTGCCCGAAACGCCGTGCCAGGTCCGGCAGAAAGCCGCCATCGCCAGGGCCGACTTCCACGGCCGTTGCCTCAGTACTGAAGCTCAGCTTGTCCAACAGCGCCAGTACGCTTTCGCGGTATTGGGGCAAGCCGGCGATCAGGTCCTGCTGGGCGCGAAACTTGTCGGCAACCCGGGAGAAAAAGTCCTGGCTGGCGGCGGCGCGTTGCCCGTGGACCTGGCCGATGCGCGACTGTACGTCGCTCGGCAGGCCCAGGTTATCCACTTCCTCAAGCAAGGCGGCGTGCAGTTTGCCGCCCAGCTGTTCGGTATGGGGCAGGGCGCGGCGGTAAAAAATCGCATTACCTTCGCGGCGCGTGGCGACCAGGTCGGCCTGGGCCAGCACCTTCAAGTGGTGGCTCATGCCGGATTGGCCGATGGCGAAGATCTGCGCCAGTTCCAGCACCCCGAACGAATCGTTGGCCAGTGCGCGCAATACGTTCAGGCGCAACGGATCACCTGCAGCCTTGCAAAGGGCTGCCAGTTCATCGCCGTCGTCAGGACGCAGGGAGGGCACGGGTAGGTTCATAAGGCCAGCAGTCTAGTGACGGGTGTAAATCCCTGCAAGGTCAATATCAAAAAGTTTTGATATTGATCGATAAGTGGCGGTTATAAGCCGCCGCTATAACCTTTAGACGAACCAGTTAAAGGTTTCTGCAACCTATTGCCGTCCAAACCACAGGAAAAACACCCTCAAGTGACTATCTGTCATTGCCCGCAGGCGGTGGCTGAGGGAAAATGCCGGTCCTTTTTTCCGTTTCTTTATAAGTAAACTCCAGGAGATCAGCGATGCCCAGCCGTCGTGAGCGTGCCAACGCCATTCGTGCCCTCAGCATGGATGCCGTGCAAAAAGCCAACAGCGGCCATCCCGGTGCCCCGATGGGCATGGCGGATATCGCCGAGGTACTTTGGCGTGACTACCTGAAACACAACCCGAGCAATCCGTCGTTCGCCGACCGTGACCGCTTCGTGCTGTCCAACGGCCACGGCTCGATGCTGATCTACTCGCTGCTGCACCTGACCGGCTACGACGTCACCATCGACGACCTCAAGAGCTTCCGTCAGCTGCACAGCCGCACCCCGGGCCACCCGGAATTCGGCTACACCCCAGGCGTGGAGACCACTACCGGTCCCCTGGGTCAGGGCCTGGCCAACGCTGTCGGCTTCGCGCTGGCTGAAAAAGTTCTGGGCGCGCAATTCAACCGCCCTGGCCACGACATCGTCGACCACCACACCTATGTGTTCCTGGGTGATGGCTGCATGATGGAAGGCATCTCCCACGAAGTCGCCTCCCTGGCCGGCACCCTTGGCCTGGGCAAGCTGATTGCCTTCTACGATGACAACGGCATTTCCATCGACGGCGAAGTCGAAGGCTGGTTCACCGACGACACCCCCAAGCGTTTCGAAGCCTACAACTGGCAGGTGATCCGCAACGTCGACGGCCACGATCCGGAAGAAATCAAGATCGCCATCGACACCGCTCGCAAGAGCGCGCAGCCAACCCTGATCTGCTGCAAGACCACCATCGGTTTCGGCTCGCCGAACAAGCAAGGTAAAGAAGACTGCCACGGCGCCCCACTGGGTGACGCGGAAATCGCCCTGACCCGTGAAGCGCTGAAGTGGAACCACGGCCCGTTTGAAATCCCGGCCGACATCTATGCCGAATGGGACGCCAAGGAAAAAGGCCTGGCCACCGAAGCCGAATGGGACCAGCGTTTCGCTGCCTACTCCGCCGAATTCCCGGAGCTTGCCAACGAGCTGGTTCGTCGCCTGGCCGGTGACCTGCCTGCCGACTTCTCGGCAAAAGCCTCGGCCTACATCGCCGAAGTCGCGGCCAAGGGCGAGACCATCGCCAGCCGTAAAGCCAGCCAGAACACCCTGAACGCCTTTGGCCCGCTGCTGCCTGAGATCCTCGGCGGTTCGGCCGACCTGGCCGGTTCCAACCTGACCCTGTGGAAAGGCTGCAAAGGTGTCTCGGCCGAAGACGCCAGCGGCAACTACATGTACTACGGCGTGCGCGAGTTCGGCATGAGCGCCATCATGAACGGCGTGTCCTTGCACGGCGGCCTGGTGCCTTACGGCGCGACCTTCCTGATGTTCATGGAGTACGCACGTAACGCCGTACGTATGGCTGCGCTGATGAAGAAGCGTGTGATCCATGTGTACACCCACGACTCCATCGGCCTGGGTGAAGACGGCCCGACGCACCAGCCGGTCGAGCAACTGACCAGCCTGCGTACCACGCCGAACCTGGACTGCTGGCGCCCAGCCGACGCGGTCGAATCCGCCGTGGCCTGGAAGCACGCCATCGAGCGCAAGGACGGCCCTTCGGCGCTGATCTTCTCGCGTCAGAACCTGCAACACCAGGTGCGTACCGACGCGCAGATCGCCGACATCAGCCGTGGTGGTTATGTGCTCAAGGACTGCATCGGCGAGCCGGAGCTGATCCTGATCTCCACCGGTTCCGAAGTGGGCCTGACCGTTCAGGCCTACGACAAGCTGACCGCCCAGGGCCGCAACGTTCGCGTTGTATCCATGCCATGCACCAGCGTGTTCGAAGCCCAGGACGCCGGCTACAAGCAGTCGGTGTTGCCTTTGCAGGTCAGCGCGCGTATCGCGATCGAAGCGGCTCACGCTGACTACTGGTACAAGTACGTGGGCCTGGAAGGCCGCGTGATCGGCATGACCACCTATGGTGAGTCGGCGCCGGCGCCAGCGTTGTTCGAAGAGTTCGGTTTCACCCTGGAAAACATCCTGGGTCAGGCTGAAGAGTTGCTGGAAGACTAAGTCAGTCTGCGTTGTCTGCACTGGCGCTATCGCGGGCAAGCCCGCTCCCACATTTGGATCGCGGTCTAATGTGGGAGTGGGCTTGCCCGCGATGGCGTCAGAACATTCAACACCGAACTAACCTTGATCGAGAACCCCATGCCCCAACCGCGTCCCTACAAAGTTGCACTCAACGGCTACGGCCGCATTGGTCGTTGCGTCTTGCGTGCTCTGTTCGAGCGAGGGGCGGCAGCCGGGTTTGAAATTGTTGCAATCAACGATCTGGCCGACATGGCCAGCATCGAATACCTGACACGCTTTGACTCCACCCACGGCCGCTTTCCCGGCGAAGTGCGAGTCGACGGCGATTGTCTGCATATCAATGGCAACTGCGTACAAGTGTTGCGCAGTGCCACCCCCGAAGGCATCGACTGGAAAGCACTGGGCGTCGACCTGGTGCTGGAATGCTCCGGTGTCTATCACACCCGTGCCGATGGCCAGCGTTTTCTCGACGCCGGTGCGCCGCGTGTGCTGTTTTCCCAACCGATGGCCAGCGAGGCGGATGTCGACGCCACCATTGTCTATGGCATCAACCAGGATTGCCTGACCGGTGATGAGCTGCTGGTGTCCAACGCTTCGTGTACCACCAACTGCAGCGTGCCATTGTTGCGCCTGCTGGATCAGGCGATCGGCCTGGATTATGTGTCGATCACCACGATTCACTCGGCGATGAACGACCAGCCGGTGATCGACGCCTATCACCACGAAGACCTGCGCCGCACGCGTTCGGCGTTCCAGTCAGTGATTCCGGTGTCCACAGGCTTAGCTCGCGGCATCGAGCGGCTGTTGCCGGAACTTGCCGGGCGAATCCAGGCCAAAGCCGTACGGGTGCCGACGGTGAATGTGTCTTGCCTGGATATCACCATGCAAACCGTCAGCGACACCGATGCGACGGAGGTCAACCGGATACTGCGTGACGCCGCCACCAGCGGCCCGCTCAAAGGCCTGCTGGCCTACACCGAGTTGCCCCACGCCAGTTGCGATTTCAACCATGACCCGCATTCGGCGATTGTCGATGCCAGCCAGACCCGCGTTTCCGGCCCCAGGCTGGTGAACATCCTGGCCTGGTTCGACAACGAATGGGGTTTTGCCAACCGAATGCTGGATGTTGCGGAACATTATCTGCACATCGCCTCTAAACAACCTCAACAGTAATTCAGGAACTGCGACCCATGACCGTGTTGAAGATGACCGACCTCGATCTGCAAGGTAAACGCGTACTGATCCGCGAAGACCTCAACGTCCCAGTCAAGGACGGTGTTGTCACCAGCGATGCGCGAATCCTGGCCTCGCTGCCGACCATCAAGCTGGCCCTGGAAAAAGGCGCGGCCGTGATGGTCTGCTCCCACCTGGGTCGCCCGACCGAAGGTGAGTTCTCTGCCGAAAACAGCCTCAAGCCTGTCGCCGAGTACCTGAGCAAGGCCCTGGGCCGTGACGTGCCACTGGTCGCAGACTACCTGGGCGGCGTGGACGTGAAAGCCGGTGACATCGTGCTGTTCGAAAACGTGCGCTTCAACAAGGGCGAGAAAAAGAACAGCGACGAACTGGCCCAGCAATATGCCGCCTTGTGCGATGTGTTCGTGATGGACGCTTTCGGCACTGCTCACCGCGCTGAAGGTTCGACCCACGGTGTGGCCAAGTTCGCCAAGGTTGCCGCTGCCGGCCCACTGCTGGCTGCTGAGCTGGATGCGTTGGGCAAGGCCCTGGGCGCTCCGGCCCAGCCAATGGCGGCCATCGTTGCCGGCTCCAAGGTCTCCACCAAGCTGGATGTACTCAATAGCCTCAGCCAGATCTGCAACCAGTTGATCGTCGGCGGCGGCATCGCCAACACCTTCCTGGCCGCAGCCGGCCACCCGGTGGGCAAGTCCCTGTACGAACCGGACCTGCTGGATACCGCGCGCGCCATCGCCGCCAAAGTCAGCGTGCCATTGCCGGTGGACGTGGTCGTTGCCAAAGAGTTCGCTGAAAGCGCCGAAGCCACCGTCAAGCTCATCGCTGACGTGGCCGCTGACGACATGATCCTGGACATCGGCCCGCAAACTGCGGCCAACTTCGCCGAACTGCTCAAGGCATCCCAGACTATCCTGTGGAATGGCCCGGTAGGCGTGTTCGAGTTCGACCAGTTCGGCAACGGCACCAAAGTGCTGGCCAAAGCTATTGCTGAAAGCTCGGCCTTCTCCATCGCCGGCGGCGGTGACACCTTGGCGGCCATCGATAAATATGGCGTTGCTGATCAGATCTCCTACATTTCTACCGGTGGCGGCGCCTTCCTCGAATTCGTCGAGGGCAAGGTTTTGCCAGCCGTGGAAGTGCTGGAAACCCGAGCCAAGGGCTAAGGCTCGCGTGATCAGGAAAAGGAGTGTTCCCATGATCAAGTCGTTGGCACTGGTGATCGCAGCGGGCTTGTTGGCCGGCTGCAGCGGCACACCCAGCGCGGCGCCGGAGGCGGACAACGCCAAGGCTCCGTTGAACAAAAGCTGTTACCAGGCTGACTGGCAAGCCGAGACCATGCCGGTGATCAACAAGCGCATCGGCAACGAACGGCTGGAGAAATACGACTCCGCGCCCAACGGTCAGGAACAGGGTTGCCCTTGACGGGTCTGATCCACTAACCAACAGCAACGGCGGCCCCAGGTCGCCCTGCGAGGATTGGCAATGAAAGGCGTTTTCGCCCTGGCAGCCCTGGCCCTGTTGGCCGGTTGCAGCAGCATGAACATGTTCAGCAAGGCCGCAGAGTCTGCCGACAAGTGGACCACCTGGACCTGCGATAGCAAGGCCGAGCTCAACTGGCGCTTCGCCAACCAGGCCCGTTCCGAAGTGGATGTACGCCTCGGCGGCTCGGACCAGGTTTACCGTCTCAAGCAAGAGGTAGCCGCCTCGGGCGTGCTGTACAGCGACGGCCAGCTGGCGTTTCACACCAAAGGTGAGGAAGGCCTGGTGTACTGGGTTGCCACCGATGATTTGATTGGGCGCGGCTGCAAAGCCAACTGAACCCAACAGCAATAACGATTCAGCAGCTCAAGCTTAACCCCTTGATCTGCAATAACTTGAATAGCAGCCGCCGCTACGGCAGGCTTGCACGATTAACGACCCTCGACCGGGAGAGACAACACAATGGCACTTATCAGCATGCGTCAAATGCTGGACCACGCAGCCGAGTTCGGCTACGGCGTCCCAGCCTTTAACGTCAACAACCTTGAGCAGATGCGCGCCATCATGGAAGCCGCTGACAAGACCGACTCCCCTGTGATCGTCCAGGCTTCGGCCGGTGCGCGCAAATACGCCGGTGCCCCGTTCCTGCGTCACCTGATCCTTGCGGCCATCGAAGAATTCCCACATATCCCGGTGTGCATGCACCAGGACCACGGCACCAGCCCTGACGTGTGCCAGCGCTCCATCCAGCTGGGCTTCAGCTCGGTGATGATGGATGGCTCCCTCGGCGAAGACGGCAAGACCCCAACCGACTACGAGTACAACGTACGCGTCACCCAACAAACTGTGGCCATGGCTCATGCCTGCGGCGTGTCGGTCGAAGGCGAGCTGGGCTGCCTGGGTTCGCTTGAAACCGGCATGGCCGGCGAAGAAGACGGCATCGGCGCCGAAGGCGTGCTGGATCACAGCCAGATGCTGACCGACCCGGAAGAAGCGGCCGACTTCGTCAAGAAGACCCAGGTCGACGCCTTGGCCATCGCCATCGGCACCAGCCACGGCGCCTACAAGTTCACCAAGCCACCTACCGGCGACGTGCTGGCTATCGACCGCATCAAGGAAATCCACAAGCGCATCCCCAACACCCACCTGGTGATGCACGGCTCTTCCTCGGTCCCGCAAGAGTGGCTGGCGATCATCAACCAGTACGGCGGCGACATCAAAGAAACCTACGGCGTACCGGTTGAAGAAATCGTCGAAGGCATCAAGTACGGCGTGCGCAAGGTCAACATCGACACCGACCTGCGCCTGGCCTCTACTGGCGCAATGCGTCGCCTGATGGCCACCAACCCGAGCGAGTTCGACCCACGTAAATTCTTCGGTGCCACCGTGACCGCAATGCGCGACGTGTGTATTGCTCGCTACGAAGCGTTTGGTACTGCGGGTAATGCTTCGAAGATCAAGCCGATCTCGTTGGAAGCGATGTACCAGCGGTATTTGAAGGGTGAGTTGAACGCTAAGGTCAATTAAGTCCGGGCGTTTATAAAAAACCCGCAGCAATGCGGGTTTTTTATTTATATTTATTGTCTTAATAATTCAACATGACCTTAAAAGGTTAACTGTATCCAGCATCTATGCCGATAACTTCTAATTTGAGTTTGGCGAGTTAAGAGATCGTCACGGGACTGGTGAGGCTCCAGTCCGAATAGGTGCTATTGTCCTTAGTCTCTCTTACTTGTACGTTAATGGTTTGTTTGCTGTAGTTTTTCAGAATCGCTTCTTGGGTGGTAAAGGAGTACGTGCCGTTTGAGCCAACAAGCCCGCTTCCTAGAAGCGCTCCCGTGCCGGCTTGATGCAAGTAAACCCGATAACCAGGCGTGCCCCTCCCTGAAACTGCAATTTGAGCGGCTCCGCCTTTGGCGCTATCAATATAGGCAGCCATGATAAATATCCTTCTTAAGTGGTCGTCGGGAATCGACGACGTGATGAAACTCTAGTGATGCATCAGGTATGTGGCTACCTCTTAGAAATCACAGTTCCGACGAATGGCTGTAGGTAAAGACGGCGCATTTAGCTGGATACTCACTAAGTGCGCACTTATGTGTGTATGTCTGAGCGGGACTGGATTTGTAACAACTCCCCCCCCCCCACAACCTTGGGTTTGGTTAAGGCCATGATTTTCACCATTCTGTGGAAATATTTAAAGTAGGCTGGACATGTGTCTTCGGCCAATCTCGATTGTTTATTTGGTGCTCTGAGAGAATAATCATTTAGCTATTGAAATTGCTGTGCTTATTCCTAATGTTTATTTAAAACTGTCAATGTTGACAGTATTTCTCGTTAATGAATTTGCGCATGCTGCAGAGGATTACTCCAATAAGGGAATACAGGCTATGTCACAGGTGCATTTATTAAAAACGCTTCAATGCTTTACTGCTATTGGGGGATTAGCGCTGATGGGTAATGCCTATGCAGCCCCGCTGTCTTGTCCAGACGTCTCAAGTATTAAGGCAGTGAGTATTCACTTCTCAGGCGGGGTGCAGGAGTGGAGTGGTGAGCAGCTTGTCGAGGATAGCTCGATGGTTGAGGGGTTCAGCTTTTCAGGCGCGGCGATCAAGCAGGGAACAGACAGCGAGACGAAGTTGCCTTATAACTATGTGACCTGCGATTACGTGGGAAAAGGCAAGAGCGACTATTTAAGGCTGTCCAAGCGTTTTACCTTGCCTCCAGTGGCTAAAGGCAGTGCTTGGAACGAGCACAAGGAATGTAAAAATAATACTGTCACAGACTGTACTTTTGAGCTAATGAACTCAAAGGGCCCTGCGAAATTGACATTGCCTCCTCAGTAGAAAGGCGAAGCCATCAGGTGCTGGGGCTGACCTGACGGCACAAATCTAATTAAGTCCACTTTATGAAAAACCCGCAGGAGTGCGGGTTTTTTGCTGGAGTTTGATTAGACGGCGCTGGGTGTATCGAACCCTTGCTGTTCAATCACCCGGAACACGTCGCTCACGTCCTGAACCAAAATGCGTGCGGTATTGGCGATGTTGTTCAGGTCGCGTTCTGTGAAATCCGGCAGGCTGGAACAGGCCATCAGGTTGAGGTGTTCAATGGCCGCGTTGAGGCGTTCGCGCAGGCAGGCGTGGAGGTCGAGCAGTGGGGCGTCGCTGTCGATGAGAAGCACGGGGTAGTCGGTGGCGGTTTCGGTGCAGGGGGTGAAACGGCGGGGTGGAAGCTGTTGGGTCATGGCAAATATCCTCGTATCTGAAAAGGACTACCGCCATTCGCTGCGAAACGAAGTGGGTGGTAGCTGTGCGCGGGTTCGCAGACCGAGGATACGAGGAACCCGGCAGACCCGGAGGTCTCCCACACACAGCCACCATAAAACAGACGACGGGCGCCGAAGCGCTCATCGTTGTATTCATGATGCTTGGTTAGACACGTATCGTTAGGGCTGCGAAACCCTATCGCTGTTCAGCCAGCGACGGGGCGAACTATAAGCGGCGAATTGACTGGCCGCAACGGTCCTGTAGGACGGACACTAAGCCCTCAGGCCACACAGGCCAAATGTGGGAGGGGGCTTGCCCCCGATTGCGGTGGGTCAGTCACAGCTATTGGAGCTGGCACACCGCTATCGGGAGCAAGCCCCCTCCCACAGGGGATTTAATCGTCTGGATTTATCGGGGAATGATCCGTGGGCTTATCGGACGTTGCCTACTCGAAATAGGCTAATCCATTTACTCGTGATCAATATCCAACTTCGCAAACGTCACCCTTGCCCCCTCCTTGCTGTCCCCACTGTTGTCCTGCACATACACCCCCGCCTTGAAGTACAACGGCTTGTCGCCCCAGGCAGCGCCAATGCGTTCATTCCACTCGCTGTCGGCGGCGTACACGCTGAGCAGCCCGGCTTTGTTGAGATTGATAACGTAGGTGAAGCTCTTCTCCAGCGGCACGTCGGAGGCGACGATGATGACCTGGCTCTCGGCCTCGTCCGGGCGCATGCGCACCTTGGCGACGATGTTGCCGGTCTGGGTTTTTTCCTTGAACTGGTACTCCAGCTTGATCAGTGGTTTCTGGCTGTCATAGGCGTGGATCTGGCCGATGACGACTTTGCCGGAGGTGGGTACCTGGTTGACCGTGAGGGTGGCGCGCAGGAAGTTGTCGGCCTCGGGGTAGGTCCAGTTGCGCAGGCGCCCGTCGGCGTAGGTTTCGCGCAGTTCGCTGCGTGGGTAAATGGCGTTTTCGGTGCGGGTGCCGGTCACGGGGAGCCAGAACTGCACATCGCTGCTTTTGGCCTGAATTGCATCAGACGTAAGGTAATTGAAATGTCCGCCATAAGGGACATAATCAGATTAATTTAGTTAAAAGTTCGATATAGGTGACATTTTGCTCATCACGACCCCTCCCGCTTTTGGCGAGCGGCTCAGGCAACTACGCCGGGCGAAGCAGTACAGCCAGCAGCAACTCGCGGAAAAAGCGCGGTGCAGTCGCAAGACCATCATCGACCTTGAGGCAGGGGAAAATGTTGCGATGTACACCGCCTTCAGGGTGATTACTGCGCTAGGCATGGCACTGGAAGTGGTTGATCGACGTATTGATCTCAAATCGCTTGCCGAACTGGTAGAGCACGATGAGTAAGATCAAAAGGCTCAACGTCGCTACTCCCCAAGGCATTAGCGGCGAACTGTCCAAAGGATCGCAGTTTTCCTTCGCCTACGCGTCGGCTGAGGCGCCTCGTGAAGTGTCATTGGTAATGCCTTATGACCCAACACCGACGGTCAGTAATGTTCTGCATCCGATTTTTGATATGAATGTGCCAGAAGGCTTTCTGGCTGATCAAATCAAGCGACGGATGGCCAAGCATATGCAGGTGGACGAAATGCGCTTGCTGTCGGTCATTGGAGGCAACCAGATTGGTCGGCTGAGTTATGAGAATCCTATAGAAGCATCGGCGCCTGTTAAAGCCCAGGTGGGATTGCAGGAGATATTGTCAGCGCCGGGTTCGCAAGGCGTGTTCGATTTCCTGGTAGACACCTATTTTGAATCAGGTATTTCGGGAGTGCAGCCCAAGGTGCTGGTGCCTGATCTGGACAAACTCAGAGGCAACCGCAAAACCATGCTCAGCTCTGACCTGATTGTAAAATCCGGTGCAGATGAATATGCCCACTTGGCGCAAAACGAATTCCTCTGTTTGGAAGCAGCTCGCCTTGCCGGGTTGGAAACGCCGCGTTTCTGGCTGTCCGACAGCGGTGATTTATTTGTTATGGAGCGCTTCGATCTGACCCCCTCGGGCAGGTTGGGATTCGAGGACATGGCGGTGCTGTTGGGGCTGAACAAGGACCCCCACGATAACTACAAGTATTCCCAAAGTTACGAAACGCTCGCGGCAGTGATTCGCCAGGTGTGCCAGCAGGGTGATGTGTTGCGTGAACTTGAGCGCTTTTTCTCCTCTGTTTGCTTGTCGGTCATGGTGCGCAATGGCGATGCTCACCTGAAAAATTTCGGCGTGCTCTATACCCATCCGGGAGCCCTCGAAACTGTGCAATTGGCGCCTGTGTTCGATGTCACAACGACCACCGCCTATGAGCATTACAATCCAAAATCCGGCCAGGCATTGGTTGACCGTACCCTGGCTATAAAAATGAACAAGGTGAAGGCGTACCCCGATCGTCAACAACTGATTGAATTCGGGCGCAAGCACTGTGGTATCGCAGCTCCTGGCGTAATTATTGAACGCATTGCCGAGGCCATGTCCCTGGCGCTGAGTGCGCATCAGGCGCGTATTGATACCGAGCTTTTTTCAACGATGCAGAAGGAGTGGGACGCGGGCCGTGCCATGGCGCTTCACGACTCGGTAACACCGGCTATGAGGCGCAGGCCGGTGGTAAGACTGTTGCGCTGAGGTCCGTGAAAAAAACCGTAGCCTTAGTAGGCAATGGTCGACGTTTCGTAAGAAGGGATTACGGTATTCTCGCGTTAAATATATCTGTTCTTTATACTAAATAAATCCCTTCACTTTGTTCTTTGCTCTATTTAGCTCAGGTGGGTGTTTTTAAAGTGGTTGTATAGACCGGACACATGGTGGACACATGTGCGGGGACATGGTTGACACATTATGGGCCATAG